>WGMT01000011.1 GCA_016124945.1 bacterium
GCAGTTTAGGCCAACTTGCGCAGCCCTTGACTCAGGTAGACAACCCGACTACACTCGGCACCGCCCCTGAGTCCGAAATATGCCCTCAGTTCCGCTCATTCATTCGCTCTTTCTTTGTCAACATATTTCAGGACTTGACAATCGGTCTATCGTCTATCGTCTATCGTCTATCGTCCGTCGTCATTTCTAAAAGGAAAACACCTATGCAACTCGGCTACATGACCTGGGGAATGCCAACTGTACCCGCCGACGTAGCGCTGCGCCATCTGGCCGAACTGGGCTACGACGGTGTGGAGATCACGGTAATCCCTGGCTACACCACCGACCTGGCACTGCTCGACGGTCCTGAGCGACGGCGCATCGCGCAATTGTTGAAGGATCTGAAACTGGCGCTGCCTGCTGTGGCGGGCCACACGCCATTTTTGACCGACAGCGCCGAGCAGTACGTCGCCAACCTGGATCGGCTCAAACGCACTGTCGATCTCTGCGTCGACTGGGCGCAGGACGACGGCCCGCCTGTCCTCGACACCACGGTAGGCGGTCAACCCGGCGAATGGGACGCACGCAAGCATCAACTTGTGGAACGCATCCAGGAACTGGCCGAGTACGCGGCACAGCGTGGGGTCGTCCTGGCGATTGAGCACCACGTCGCCTCGATCCTCGACACACCGCAGATCGTGGTCGAACTCATCGATCTTGTGGGACGCGACAACGTCAAAGTCAACTTCGACATCAGCCACTTCAACGTCATCGGCGTCCCCATCGAAGAATCGGTGGCGGCCGTCGCCCCACTGAGCGTCCACACCCACATCAAAGACGAGCGCGGCCTCAAGCCCGACTACGAATTCCTCATCCCCGGCGAAGGCGTCTTCGATTACGTCGCCTTTCTCAAAGCCATGCGCCGTCACGGCTACGAAGGCTTCATCTCGCCCGAAATCAGCATCATGGTACAGCGCCGCCCCAACTACGATCCGATGGACGCCGCCGCGGTGACCTATCGTGTTGTCGCCAAGGCGTTTGAAGACGCAGGGATCGAACGGAATTGACGACGGACGACCGACGACGGACGACAGATCTCGCTGAGTGTGCTTCTTGTGCTATTCAACGTAGTCAAATGACGGAACCGGCTTAACGAGACCTGTCGTCCGTCGTCCCTCGTCCAGCATCTATCCACCAAACCACACCAAGGAGACCCCACACATGCCCCAAATTCCTCTAGCCATCGTCGGTTGCGGCGGGATGGGACACCGCCATCTGTTTGGACTGGCCGAGTTGCAGCGCGCCGGGTTGTCACCGTTTGAACTGGTGGCGGCCTGCGATCCGGTGACGGACAACGCCAATTCGCTGGCCGACGAGGCAGCGACGTTGCTTGGCAAACGGCCCACCGTGGTGGCCAACTACGACGAGATGGCTGCGCTTGGCATCGCCGCCGTGGACATCACCACCACGCCCCGCTTCCACCACACCCTCACCGTCGACGCCTTACAGCGTGGCTGGCATGTGATGGTGGAAAAGCCTGCCGGCCTCACTGTGCGCGCCTGCAACCAGATGCGTACCGTCGCCCGCGACACAGGACTCGTGGTTAGCGTGGCCGAAAACTACCGCCGCGATCCCGTCAACCGGCTGGCCAAAGCGCTCCTCGACGCCGGGGCCATCGGCACACCTCGCTTTATGATCCACCACAGCGGCGGCGGCAGCGACCGCATGACCATCTCCGTCTGGCGCCATCAAAAGGATCAGAGCGGGGTGCTGCTGGATGTGGGTGTCCACTACGCCGACATGATGGAGTACTTCCTGGGCGAGATCACATCCGTCTACGCGCAGATGCGGCTACACGAGCCGATCCGCTACAATCCTGCCGGCGAGGGCAAGGAACCCACCTCCAACCCCGCAGGCGTCTACGGCAAGTGGCAGCGGCAGATGCCCGCCCGCTTCGAAGCCACCGCCGACGACGCCGTCTACGCCACCCTCAATTTTGCTTCCGGCGCGGTGGCCCAGTACATCGAAGACCACGCCATGCACGGCCAGGGCCTGTGGTCGCGCCAGATCCACGGCAGCAAAGGATCGTTTGATCTGCCCAACGACCGCAGCGGTCGCCCCATCCGCATGACGGCCAACGGCGAAACCGTTGACGATGGCCGCCTGCTCGATCTCGTCCCTGACTTCCGGCTGGACGAAGCCACGTCCGCTCTCTTCGGCGGGGATCGCCTCTGGCGCTACGATTTCCCCTTCGAGCAGACGGATCGCAAACTTCTCGCCGTGGAATATGCCGAATTCGGCGAAGCCATTGCCGGGCAGCACCCCGCCGAAGTGGACATCGAACAGGGCAGCCGCTCTGTGGCCGTCTCCTATGCGCTGATGGAATCGGGGCAGTCGGGTCAGATTGTCAACGTGGCGGATGTGTTGGCGGAGCAGATTGGGGATTATCAGGCGTCGATCAATGTGAGTTTGGGGATTTAGAGAAGGTGATTGGGGATTGGTGACTGGGTGATTCGGGGACCATCTTGCCCCAGTCTGGGATCACTGTGCCTGCGCGGCAACTGCTCCCTCCCCGTGGCAGTATCTACGGGGAGGGTTGGGGAGGGGTTCTAAAGCGGTGTGACAAACCAAAATCTATCACGACAGGAAACACCATGACAAAGCTACACTTCGGCTGGCACATGCCCTCCTTTCCCATCGACGACAGCAGCGGCGCGGACTTCGTTGACCAGATCGGGGGCACGCTGGACGTGCTCGGCCACGTCTTCACCTCGGTGTGGGTAGACGATCATGTGCACCCGTGGGGGACGTTCGTGCCGCGGGAGACGCCTGCGCTGGAGTGTGCCACCACCATTGCCTACTTTGCGGCGCGCAACCCTGCGTTGACCTTCGGCAGCCTGGTCTTTTGCCAGTCGTATCGCAACCCGGCGCTGCTGGCCAAGATGGCGGCCAACCTGCAACTGCTCAGCGGTGGACGCTATATCTTCGGCATCGGTGCAGGCTGGTTCGAGGAAGAGTACCACGCCTACGATTACGACTTTCCCCGCGCCGGGGTGCGGCTGGCCCAACTGGAGGAGACCGTCGAGATCGTCAAAGCGCTGTGGACGCAGACGCCGGCAAGCTACGCGGGCAAGCACTACAGCATCGAAGACGCCTACTGTGAGCCCAAACCGTCGCCGATCCCGCCCATCCTCATCGGCGGCGGCGGTGAACAGGTGACGCTTCGCATCGTGGCCAAACATGCCGACTGGTGGAACCTGCCCGGCGGCAGCGTAGACGTCTACGCCCACAAACTCGACGTGTTGCGCCGTCACTGTGACGAGGTGGGCCGCGACTACAACGAGATCGTCAAAAGCATCGCCCTCGAACTCATCGCCGTCGCCGAGGACGAAGTCACGGCGCGGCGGCAGGCGGCGGCGTCTCTCCACAATAGCCCCAACGCCCTCGTCGGCACACCGGAGCAGATCGCCGCGCAGATGCGTCCCTTCCTGGATCTGGGCGTCACCCATTTCATGTTGCGCTTCGCCGATTTTCCGAGAACTGAAGGGATTCGGTTGTTCGTCGAGAAGGTTGTGCCGATGGTGGGGTGAGCCAGGCAGTCAATTGATTGCAAGAGATTTCTCAAGAGAAGAGCAGAGAGATTTCACCATTCGCAAAGAGATTCTTTGGGAGTCTGAGAATGCGACTGATCAGGAGGTCAACCAGAAGGAAGTTGAGTATATCTTGAAGTACAAAGCCAATGATCCTGTCATTGGATACAATCAGTGGCCAAAGTCACGTAAATAGCGAAACTAGCTATTGCCAAGATGTATCTTGTGGGATACAATAGCCATATGTTTGAGATCAGCCAAACAGAGACCTACGAAAAATGGTTCACTCGATTGCGCGACCGCAATGCACGCGCTCGGATTGATGTGCGCATTCGTCGGCTGGCTCTCGGGAATCCAGGTGATGTGAATGCGGTCGGTGGTGGCGTATCTGAGCTACGGATCGACTATGGTCCGGGCTATCGAGTGTACTACATGCAACGAGGAAAGCAGTTGATCATTTTGTTGGCCGGTGGCGATAAGCGCACACAGTCGCAAGACATTGAAGCCGCTCAAGCATTGGCACATAGATTGGGAGATCGCAATGACCAGTGAAGATACAGTTCAAATCCGTCCATGGGATGTGGTTGACCACTTCGAAACTGAAGAGGATATGATCGCTTACCTAGACGCTGCCTTTGAAGATGGCGATCCGATTCTGATTGCTGCCGCACTGGGAGACGTTGCCCGCGCCAAGGGTATGTCTCAGATCGCTCGTGATGCTGGGGTAGGACGTGAAAGTCTCTACAAATCACTTTCAACATCGGGCAATCCTGAGTTCTCGACTGTCCTGAAAGTGATGGATGCGTTGGGTCTACGTCTTCACGTGGGTCCGGCTCATCAATGACCACCCCCATCCAAACCCTCCACCTCATTTTTAAGACCCATCTCGATCTCGGCTTCACCCACTACGCTCGGGACGTGGCCCAGGAATACTTTACCCACTACTTCCCCCAGGCCATGCAGACGGCGCGGATCCAACGCGCCGAGGACCCGTCGCGCCGCTTTGTGTGGACGACGGCCTCCTGGCTCGTGGACGCGTATTTGGCGCAGGCGTCGCCCGCCCAGCGCCGCGACATCGAACAGGCCATCGAGGACGGCGACCTGATCTGGCACGGATTACCCTTTACGATGCACAGCGAACTGCTCGATCCTGCCCTCTTTCGCCACGGCTTGAGCATCGCCAAACGGCTGGATCAACGCTTCGGGCGGCAGACGATTGCGGCCAAGATGACCGACGTCCCCGGCCACACACGGGGCATCGTGCCGCTGCTGGCCGAGGCCGGCATCGAATTCCTGCACATCGGTGTCAACGAGGCGTCGACGCCGCCCAATGTGCCGCCCGTCTTTGTCTGGCGCGACGAGGAGACGCACAGCGAAATCACGGTGATGTACGTCCACGCCTACGGGGCCACGCAGAGCGCGCCCGGTATGGACGAGGCCATCGCCTTCGCCCACACCAACGACAACGCCGGCCCGCAGACGCCGGATCAGGTGCGCGACGCCTATGATCAACTCCGGGACGAGTATCCCAACGCCAAAATCATCGCCTCGTCGCTCGACGGTTTCGCCCGCGCCCTGCGCCCGGTGAAAGCCAACCTGCCCGTCGTTACCGGCGAAATCGGGGACACCTGGATCCACGGCGCGGGGACCGACCCCAGCAAGCTTTCGGACTACCGTCTGCTGCGTCGCCTGCACCACCAGTGGACGGAGACCGGCGTCGCCCCCGCCACCATCGACCCCGCCGCCTGGAACCGCTTCGCCGACACGCTGCTCTGCCTGCCTGAGCACACCTGGGGCATGGACGAAAAGACCCACCTCGACGACTACGTCCACTACAACCGCGCCGACTTCGAGCAGGTGCGCCATACGCCGAAGTGGCAAGCCTTTGCCGCGTCGTGGACTGAGCAGCGCGCCTACGTAGACGCCGCCGTCGCCGCGCTGCAAGGGACGCCGCTCCATGCTGAAGCGAACGAAGCGTTGACCGATCACCGCGCCGAGCGCACACAGCGCCCCGTTCTCGACGGCTTCACGCCGATTTCGCCGTCCGCGCCGCTGCGCACGCCCCACTTCGACGTTGCTTTCGACGAGACCGGCGCCATTAACCATCTCGTCGACGCCGCGGGCAACGTTTGGGCCACACCGGCCAACGTCCTCGGTCTGCTGCGCTACCAGAGCTTCGACAACGACGACTACGAACGTTTCATGGACCAGTACCTGGATCGCTCCCATTGGTGGGGCATTCTGGATTTCTCTAAGCCCGGTTTGGAAAAGACGGATGCGATTTCGCAGTGGTGGTTGCCGTCGTTGCAGGGGACGTACCTCCGTCAAGGGGCCGGCGAATGGACCGTCCTCGCCCACCTGGCCTTCCCGCCGGACTCGACACAGCAGTTCGGCGCGCCTGCCGCGGCGTGGATCCGCTACACGTTTGGCGTCGACGTGCCACAGATTGGGGTGACCGTCCACTGGTTCGACAAGCCGGCCAACCGCCTGCCCGAAGCGTTCTGGCTCACCTTCAACCCTGCCGTGGACAACCCCGACGCCTGGCAAATGCACAAGTTGGGCCAGTGGATCTCACCATTGGACGTCGTCGACCGCAGCAACCACGAATTGCACGCGATCGATGCCGTCCGCAATGGGGCGCTCAACCTCGAAACATGGGATGCCGCGCTCATGTCGCCCGGTTCACCCAGGTTGCTAAATTTCCAAAACAAAACGCCGGATCTCCAAGGTGGCGTGCATTTTAACCTCTACAACAATGTCTGGGGCACCAATTTCCCCATGTGGTTCGAGGACGATGCACGCTTCCGGTTTCGATTGTCGTTTGACCGACGAGGATAGATAGAACGCGGATTGAGCGGATTGGGCAGATTTCAGCGGATAAAACTAAAACATATCCGCTCTGATCCGCCCAATCCGCCCAATCCGCGTTCTATTCTGCAGCGTTCTATTCTGCTAGGAGTCTTCGATGAATCTTCTGTTTGATCTGGACGGCACGCTCACCGAGCCGAAGACGGGCATCACCCGCTGCATCCAGTACGCGCTGGAACGGCTAGGACAGACGCCGCCGAGCGAAGCGGAATTGGTCGCCTACATCGGGCCGCCGCTGTCGCAGACGTTCGCCTCGTTTTTGGGCGACGGCGATCCTGTGCGCGTGGCGCAGGCGGTGACCTTCTACCGCGAACGCTTCTTAGAGGTGGGCATGTACGAGAACGAAGTCTTCGCGGGCATGGACGAGACGCTGTCTACGCTGGTGGCGCAGGGACATCGCCTCTTTATCGCCACATCAAAGCCGCACTACTTTGCCACCAAGATCCTGGAGCACTTCGATCTGGCGCGCCACTTTGAGGCGATCCACGGCGCGGAGATGGACGGCACGCGCCAGGAGAAAGCCGATCTCATCGCCTACATTTTGCAGACGCAAGAACTGTCCGCGGCGCAGACAGTCATGATCGGCGACCGCAAACATGACATCCTGGGGGCCGTGGCAAATGGTGTCACCGCGATTGGGGTGCTGTGGGGGTACGGCTCCGCCGCGGAGTTGGCAGAGGCAGGGGCAGCCCACCTTGTCCAGGATCAACCATCGCTGCAACGGGTCATCCATAGCCAGGGCTAAGAAGGAGTGGTCTCTGTTTACCCAATATCTCAACACTGATCTCGTTTTGGTCTCCAAACAGCCGCTTTCTGCACTTTGTGCCGAGTTTGAACGAAGTTGTCATATCCTTTATCACGAACGCAACGAAGACGGCAACTGGCAGGCTGTCATCGAAGCTGGTAAAGAGGGTAGTGAGTCAGCCGCGGAAGACATCACTGCACTGCTCATCGCCATTGCCGGACTTTCATCTGAGGGGCAGATACAGTGGGGTGAGTGCGAACGGCGTGAGTTCGATCTGGGCTTTGACGTCGGCGAAACGTGGACATTCAAGCACGAAGTGCCGTCGCTGCTGGTGCAGGGCATCGCTGCTGTGGGCTGCTCCTTTGTTGTGACAATTTATTCTTCGTCACCGGATAGTGAGTAGCCGTCAACAACATCAAAGGCAACGATTACCGGCTTGTTGTACTGGCTGAATATCAGAAAGGCCGGTTGTTTATTCGCTTTGTCGGCACACATGCCCAGTATGACGGGATTGATCCTGCCGTGATCTGAGGTGACATTATGACAATTCGCCCTATTCGCAATGAAGAAGATTATGAAACCGCGCTGGAGGAAATTCAGGCATTGTGGGACGCGGAAGAAGGCTCGCCGGAAGCAGATTTGCTCGATGTCTTGATGGTGCTGGTGGAAGCCTACGAAGCAGAACACTACCCTATCCCCGATCCAGATCCCATTGAGTTGATCCTACATGTGATGGACGCACGCGGCTTGACGCGCTACGATCTTGAGCCATATCTGGGATCTCGCGCCCGTGTCTCTGAGGTGCTGAACCGGCGCCGTCCACTCTCTTTGGCAATGATCCGAAAACTTCACACTGGGCTGCGATTGCCTACCGATATTCTTGTGCAACCCTATCCGCTCACCACAACCACAAAAATTTCACGTGATTGACGTCGAAAACCCCGTCGTGCGCCTGTGCATGGACGGCACGCAGGCCGAGTTCGATCACCGCCACGTCGACGCCTGCACGCTCTACCATCGCGCGTGGAACAGCGCCGCCGATGACTACGAACGCTGTATCGCCGCCCACTACGTGGCCCGCTACCAGACGTTGCCACAGGAGATTCTGGCGTGGAATCAGCTTGCGCTTAAGCACGCCGAAGCGGTGAACGACGAGCGGGTCACGTCGTTTTTCCCGTCGCTCTACGTCAACTTGGGCCACGCGCACGAACAGGTCGGTCAGATCGAAGAGGCGCAGCGCTATTACAATCTGGCCGCGGCGTCGGGGACGATTCCGCCGCGGCGGGCAACAAATAGAGATTAGGAGATTGGGTGATTAGGCGATTGGGGATCGTGTACAGGATCTGAAATCGCCTAATCCCTCAATCGCCAAGTCCATAAAATTCAGACTCCGAAACCATCAAATCTCTGTGAAAAGGAGATGCCTTTATGGATCCGTCCATCTTCGAACGCAATCGTGCGTCTACGGCGCGCCTCCGCTCCCTGACCGAACGCCTTACCGATGTCGAAATGCAACATCCTGTCGGCGAACATTGGACGGTGGCCATCGCCCTGGCCCATCTGGCCTTTTGGGATCGGCGCGCCAGCTATGTCCTGTCGATGACGCAGCGTGAGGGCAAGGTCTCGGCCCCGGATATGGACATGCAAATGGCCAATGATCTGTCCTTGCCGTTATGGGCGGCGATTCCACCTCGCGAAGCCGCCCGTCTGGCTATCGAAAGCGCAGACAGCCTGGATACGCAGCTCGAAAGCTACCCGCAAGCGTTGCTTGCCCAGGTCCACGCCCACACCCAGCGCTGGGTTGAGCGCGACTGGCACCGCAATAGCCATCTGGACGAAGTCGAAGCGGCATTGACGGAGAGGTAGAGATTAGGGGATTTCAGATCGTGTACACGATCTGAAATCCCCTAATCCCCCAATCGCTTGCCCGAAAGCGTCGTCGAAGACGTCATCGACTTCCGCCAGGGTTATCAGGGGTTGTACTACTGTTTCAGTCATCCGCTGCCGCAGCAGTGAGATATGATAACAATCCACGGTTAGCAAGGATGGAATTACTACAAACTATTTTTGTAACTTTCTTACAGTTGTCGATGTTATTTTGCTTTTTCACCGACTTCACATTGATGTTTTTGTAACATGGCGTCGGTTTCTAAGACATTTTCGGAGCAAGTTTTTAACTCAAGAAAGGTAGTGAAACCACCATGGATTTGGTAACAAAAAATCTTGTTGCAGCATTCCGAAACGAAGAATCGTTGCCTGATGATCTGCAAGACTCAGTGCTTTTTGAGCATTTTGTTAATTATTGTGTCGTTTCGGCAAACTATGGTGAAGAGTTTGACCTTAGTGACATTCATCTTGGAGGTGGAAATGATTTGGGGATTGACGGAATAGCCATCATCGTAAATGGAAGTCTTGTGACAGACCAAGTGGAAGTTGACGACCTCTCTGGTGTCAATAAATATCTAGACGTAGAGTTTGTATTTACTCAGGCCAAAATGAGTTCAAATTTTGATGGGGGAGAAATATCTAGTTTTTTCTTCGGGGCAAAAGATTTGTTTGCAACCAAGCCTGCACTACCTCGGAATGACCGAGTAAAGGAAAAAGCTAATATTATCGAGGCTGTTTATGAAAAGAGTAGCCTGTTCAAGAAGGGTAATCCTTGTCTACGTATGTATTATGTTACTACTGGTAAATGGCAAGAAGATAGCAAACTCTTGTCGAGAATAGACAATGAAAAAGAAACTCTCCTAGATCTTAACATTTTTCGAAACGTAGAATTTACTCCGGTTGATGCGCGCACTCTTCAAAGGCTTTATAGCAAGGCCAAGAATCGTCTATCAAAATCAATTACGTTTGTAGGTAAGGTTACTCTCCCTACACTTCCGGGCGTTCAAGAGTCGTATCTCGGATATCTACCCGTCGACGAGTACTTAAAACTTATCACCGACGATGGTGGCAATATCCTGCGGGGTTTGTTCTATGACAATGTTAGAGATTATCAAGGAGATAACCCAGTAAACAAGGAAATTGAAGACACCCTAAAATCTGACGAGCGAGATCTGTTTGTCTTGCTCAATAATGGCATAACTATTGTCTCAGAATCGCTAAGCATAACAGGTGATACCTTCACTATTGAAGACTATCAAATTGTTAATGGTTGCCAAACAAGCCACGTGCTGTTTAACAACAAGGAACTCCTGTCTTCAAAACTCCAAGTTCCTGTCAAGCTTATCGTGTCCCAAGACACCGAAGTCAAGAATCGAGTCATAAAGGCCACAAATCGTCAGACGCCTGTAAAGACAGAGGAGCTTACTGCCTTAACTGACTTCCAAAAATCGCTAGAGGATTATTACGCAGCCATAAAGGGTGAGTGCCAATTGTTCTATGAACGACGCTCTCAGCAGTATCGTTCGACATCTGGCATTGAGAAAATTCGCATCGTAAGCATTCCCAATCAAATCCGGTCTTTTTCTTCAATGTTTCTGCGATTGCCTCATCAAGCGAGTCGATATTATGGAACGCTACTAAAGTCCATTGAAAACAAAATTTTCATTCCAGAGCATCCTCCTATCGCCTACTATGTGAGTGCGCTTGCTTTATATAGATTTGAATTCTACGCACGAAGACGACTCATTGAATCAAAGTACAGACCGTTTAAATATCATTTGCTTGGCATAGTGCGGATGCAAACATTAGGTATTGCTCTTCCAGCAATGGTATCAAACAAGTTTGAAAAGACCTGTAAACCATTGAAGGACATTCTTGAAGATGAAGACGCTGGTCTAGGAACCTACCAAAAATCACTGGAGATTCTCGACGAGCTTTTGAAAGGCGATTATGCCCGGGATAGGGCAAAGGACGCATCGTTGATAACTGATGCTGAACAATACATTGCGAGTTCGGTAAAGCCATCCTAATTCTGTTTATGTAGGTTAGGCATCTAAACAAAACTCATAATTTCCATCCGCAACTGGTATTGGAAAGCAAGAAGGCAGAGGGCGAATTGCCTATTAGTTCCAAAAGATTTGGGTTTCAATTCTTTTTTGAATCCTCATAATCCTTGTAATCCATGGATAAATTCTTTTGTGCTCTTTGCGTTTTTGCGGTGAATTTCTTCCTGTCTGCGCTTTGTATGTGTTGGGCTAAGGAGGACACGATGACGACGATCCTGTTGCTCTACATTTTCAGTGGTCTGCTGTTGATGGGGCTGGCGGTGCCGCTGATCCAGCGCAAGATTGCGCCCAACGGGTGGTACGGTTTCCGCATCTCACGCACGCTGAACGACCCCGCAGTTTTGTATCGCGCCAATGCCGTGGCCGGACGCTGGCTTTTCGCCACCGGCCTGGTGACGGTGATCGCCGCCGTCGTCCTGGCGCTGTTGCCGCTAAGTGTGGACACCTACGCGCTGAGTTGTACGGCGGTAATCGGCGTCATGCTGTTCGTCACGCTTATCCAAAGTTTCCGTTCGTTGTGAGGAGTTACTATGTCTTGGAGACACTTGTTGCCGTTGGGATTGACCTTCTTTGTCTGCTTTGCTGCGGTGACCTTCCTGGCCACACCCGCCGAGGACATCCACGCGCAGGCGCGGCGCACACCCACGCCCAATGCCCGCCAATCCGCCGCTGTGGAAAAGCTTTTCACCAATTTCATCGACGACACCACGCCCGGCGCGGCGGTGCTGGTGAGCAAGGACGGTCAACTCGTCTACCGCGGCGGCTTCGGGCTGGCCGATCTCGAGGACAGTACGCCGATCACGCCGGAACTGAGCTTTCACCTCGGCTCCGTGGGCAAGCAGTTCACGGCGGTGGCGATTATGATCCTGGCGGAACGGGGCGAACTTGCTTTCGACAATCCCATCGGCGACTACCTGCCCGAACTGCCGTGGGGACAGCGTGTCACCATCCGCCAACTGCTTAACCACACATCGGGCGTCCCCGACTACGACACCAGCACGTCGCTCTACGACGCGCTCTTCGACCGCTCCGACACCCCCAATAACGATGATCTGCTGGCGGTGCTCTCAGAGCGGCGGCGGTTGACCACGACGGCAGGGCGCACTTTTGCGTACAGCAACACCGGCTACGACCTGCTAGGCATCCTCATCGAACGCATCAGTGGACAATCCTACGCCGATTTTATGCAAGAGACGATCTTCGATCCGCTGGAGATGACGCGCAGTTTCTCCGCGCCCAACCGTCCGCGCAACGCTAGGCAGTGGGTGGTGCATAGCTACACTGTGGATGACGACGACGAACTCGTCGCCTACGACGAGGACGCGCTCGACGGCCTCACCGGCTCCGGCTCAATCTACGCCTCTGTGGACGATCTCCTGCGTTACGATCGGGCGCTTTTCGGCGGCGAGTTGGTGAGCGAAGAGACCTTCGCCGAAGCGCTCAAACCTGCCCGCCTCAACAATGGACGCAGCTCCTACTACGGCTTCGGCTGGGAATTGGACAAAGACGGCGCGTACATCACGCATGCCGGCGCATGGCTTGCCTTCCAATCGTGCTACGTGCATTACCTCGAACAAAATTTCTCCGTCATCGTTCTTTTCAACCAGGACTACGAAGACGCCGATGTGTGTGAGATCGCGTTCGAAATTGCGGCGCTGTATGAGTAGACTCTCCATTCACTTCTGACATAACCACGAATTACTTTTCGACCACAGAGAACACAAAGACTTCCATGCGATTTCTTTGGGTTCTCTGTGTTTTTTGTGTCTCACTTCTGTTTTTGCTATCTCGTAGCATATCAATAGAGATGACTTGCACAGCTAACGATGTCGGCCTCACCCTGTGCTTATTCTGTGAGAACATCTGTTTGGTTAAGCTAAACCGCGTATTTTAAGTTTTTTTTATAGATCTATTTGGTATTTTATATACATTAACATTATGATTTTTCTGCTTTTTCTTCTCTTAAATACAAACGAGCACTAAGATTGAACCCTGTAGGTGAGCCGCACTCCAAGGTTCTAGCCCGAAATTCGCAGCGGCTCGGCAAGGCTGTCCGATGTAAATCGGGCGTGTAATTGCGCACTGTCATTTCAGGATAGCGACAAGGAGGACATTTCGTACGCGTCATGCTCTGTTCTACGCGCCAACGCTGCAGGCGATTGGGCGTTTGATATCTTCCACGTGTAACCTTTGCGCGGCTCATCGATCCGCGGCCAACTCCAGGAATTTCTATGCACAATAATAGTTTTTGGCTGCGCACCAACCGTTCGGTTCGTATGTGGTTTGTCCTGGCGTTGGCGGTATTTCTGCCACTGCTCCTACTCTTCACCAGCCTGCGCCAGGCCCACAGCCAGGCGGACATACTGAGCGAACTCCAGCGCAATGTACAGCGCGCCGGTTCCTATGCCTTCGACACCGACATCACCCAATACACCGTCCCTGTGGCCAACGTCTACAACGTAGGACAGACCAGCGAGCGCCAGGACATGCGCATGGAAGGCAAGACCGATCTGCGCAAGAACGCCTTCCAGATGACCCTTTGGTCCGAAGGCGGTAACATCCTCGACCTGGGCACAGGCATCGAAATCCAGGCAGAGGACGGCAAGACACTGGCGCGGCAGACGGGCGAAGCCTGGCAGGAGATCGGCGCCATGAGCCCGTCCGTGATGCCACAGGGCGACTTCCTCACCTTCCTCACTGCCGCCACCCACGTGGAAAAGCAGGGCGAAGAGACACGTAACGGCGTACAATTCACCCGCTACACCTTCCAGATCGACGGCAAAACCTTTGCCGAAATCGTACGCAAGCGTATGGAAGCGGAACTGCGTGGCGCCGGTTCACTGGCGCCCGATCGCACACTCGGCCTCTCCCCAGTGATGGCGGAAATGACGGGAAACGGTGAACTCTGGGTAACACGAGACGAATCCGGGCGTGCCTGGCCGCTGCGCCAACAGGTGGAACTGCGCTTCCCAGCCCAAGAAGGCGTCTGGAGTAGCTCGCACATCACTGTGAATTTCCATGATTTCGGTGCAGACCCTGCCCTTCTGCTGCCCACCTTGCCGGTGCTCTCATCCTGGCTTTCGCCATGGCTGGAAGCGCTCCTGCGCCTCTTACCCTTCCTCATCACCGGCGCGGTGACCGGCGGTTTTGTGCTGATTGTGATCGCACGTCGACGCTCACGCCTCGTCTACACGGCGTTGGCGCTGGCCTGTATCGCCTCAATGCTGACTGCGCCGCTGCTCCAATCCGTCTACGCGGCTCAGGCGGATGAACGGCTTTACGCCCAGCAGGCCGCCGAAACGGCCCGGCAGCAAGAAATGGAAACGTTGCAGGAGATGATGACGCCGCAAGAGAGCGTCTCTAAGGCAGCCACCCTTGCCTCGCTGGAAATGATCCGCGGGGACGATGGCCGCGATAGCGACAGCGACGGCGTCACCGACGTACAGGCGGCCATCATCGGAGCCAATCCTTTTGCTGCCGCGGATGATGATTTCCTGTTGCAAACGATGATTGGTGCTCTGCAAGCCGTCGATCCCAACCTCGACAGCGACGGCGACGGCTTGACCGATCAAGAAGAGATCCTCCTGGGTACGCTGCCCGACGTCGCCGACAGCGACGGAGACGGCATCATCGACTCTCTGGAGATCCAGGGCTTCACCTGGGGCGGGCAGCAGTGGTATAGCAACCCGCTGGAACAGGACTCCAACAACGACGGTATCCCCGACACCAACGAGTGGAACAGCCCAGATCTACCCAATACCACCTGGGACACCGACAACGACGGCATCCCCGACATCGCAGACCGCGACAACGACGGCGATGGCGTCCCCGACGCCTACGATCTCTCACCCTTCGCCGCCCCCGCCGAAACCTATTCGGCAGACGCGCCGCTGCAACTGTCACTCACCGGCATGACACCGGGGAAGACCGTCTTCGTTGATTACCAGGTGCGTCCCACCAACCCCGAACATCTCTGGTACGCCTTCAGCGCGCTCGATTGGCCCGACGACAGCGCCGGCGCGCTTAAAGACATAGACAAGAGCATCAACGACGTCACCTTGACGCCCATGCTCGAAATTTTGCTCTCCCAGCCGCCCTACCACCTGCCGCTGACCACGCCCAGCGTCTCTGTCCCCATTCGCGGGGTGCAAGAGCCGGGCGGAGGTTTTTCGCCCACGCTTCCGCTTGCGCCGGTTTCCGGAACTCTCACCCTGACCCAGTCGGGCGACAATGTAGAAGTTAAAGGCAATGTTAACCGCCCCGCCTTTCTCTCGATTCACCGCGGAACGTGTGTGGCCGTGGGTGGGGTTGTGGGCCAGACGTTGAGCGTGACAACCACGGGCAATGGATCGATTGTGCCGCTTTTGCTCAATGGGCGGAAGTTGGCCGATCTGGCGCGTGGCGGCTTCAGCATCTGGATCACCGAACAGGCCAACAACGGCCTGCTCCTCGGCTGTGGTGAGATCCCCGCCGTGCCCTTTGTGGGCGATCAGATGGTGGATCGCAGCGCGCTCCAACCCTACCAGATCAGCGTGCGCGACGTCAGCAAGGACGGGCTGGTCAAAGCGCTCTACGCGCCGCTGCAACTGGTGGTGGACAAAGATGGCGGTGCGCGTGTCGCCTTTGGTGCGCAGATTCCCTTCCTGATACAGGAGGCCGGGGAATCGCTGGAGCAGCAAGTGCGCATGGTCTGGTCGGTGCAGATGAAGAACGACGACGTCTGCGTCTCCAGCCGCCTAAAGCCGATTAAAAACGGCATTGCCTACGAATGCGCCGAAACGCAGGACAACGTGCCACAGGTCGTCTATTCCTACCCCGAAACGTGGCAGTTGACCGGCCTGGATCTGCGCGAAGATCACTCTGTGACCCTGGCGCAGATCTACGAAGATCCCACCGTAGACGATAACCTCAATTCCGACATTGTGCTCTCTGCGCTGGCCGGCGATCTGGGTAGCACCTTTGTGGCAGGGCGCACTAACGCGTCGAATGTGCGCGACGTCACCGTGGCCGAAATTGCACGCCGCTTCGACCGCACCAGCAACGGCGCCGTCAGTGAAGAAGAGCGCTGGGGCATCCCCAACAACCTGCGTGTCATCACCAGCACCTTTCCTACGCTGGATCAGATGACAGTGGGCAGCGTCAACGGCGCAAAGAAGATCCTCGATGACAATTTCACCAGCAGTTGGTCGACGAGCCGACCCATTACACCTACGCTGCTCAACGCCTTTGAATGGCAGTTCCGCGCCTTCAATCTCGACGGCGTCGGCAAAGACGAAAGCATCACCTACAATCCTGCGACGCGTCAGATTTCCATCGATTGGACGGAGTCGCCCGTTATCACCAAAAACACAATCAAGTGGTTGCCCTATGCCTATCAAAACGGCGCATGGAACGATTTCAACATTGCCGACTACTGGGACGAACTGAAAACGCGCCTGCAACCTGATTTCGCCGACGAAAGCGACCTGCAAGTGGCAGGCGGCAAGGTGATTGCCGTGCAGCTCTACTATCTGGCGATCTTCAACGGCGTCGGCGCCACCGTGCAGATTGGCAATCAGATCCTCGACCGCGTTGACGCCAAACGCGACGGCGAGTTGATCCTGGGCAAAGCCGCTGCCGGCGGGTTGGCCTCTGCGGGTAAGTTCTTGCTGAATCTGCACATTGTCGGTGTACTCACTGGTCCCTTTATCTGGGGCAACAACCAATTTGCCTTATTTAAGGCCATGTACAACCTGATCGAAGGGATCTATGATTTAACCGACGCCTCCGGCTCCTACCTGGCGCGTCAATTTGTCTTCAAGGGCAGTGTCATTGCAGGACTGAAGGGCGGTGGCATTTTGCTTGGCATCGGCGTCGCCCTTGCCGCAGTAGCCGGCGCGGCGCTCTTTCTGGGCGACAAGCTGACCGGCGGCACAGGGACTGGCTTTATCAAGCCCGCCGTAATGATTGTCCTGGCGGTGGTGGCAATTGCCGGCCTCAAATCTGCCATTACCGACACCTTGACGGTGGTGAAGGCAGCTATCAAGTTCGTGAAAGCCGGCTCAGACGCCTTGCAGGGGGCGAAACTCACTACCTTTATGTTGTCTTCGGCGAATCTCAAGGCAGCCAAGCTGACGGGCGCGATTGGGCTGATCATCGAATTGGGCCTGCTGTGGGGATATGTACTCTACAGCGTCCTCTGGGGGGATGTGGCGGCGGGCAATCTGGATCTGGGGCTGCTGCTGGCCTTTGCCATAGCCGCAACCATTGTTGCCATACTTTACGCTGCGATTGGGTTGATCCCGATTGTGGGGCAGATCATCGTGGCATTGCTGGGCCTGCTTGACGCCATCTTCAGCGCAGCCTGCGCCATCGAAAACGCCATTGTCGAGAGGAACCCCGAACTGGCCAACGCCCCGCGCAAGGTCCCACGCACCGAGGGAGGCCAATGTTTCGGCATCAGCACCTGGCTCACTGAGACATTGGTGCCTGCCTTCTACCAAAAGGACATCGTCTTCGACCTCAGTTCGCCGTTGGTGGCTGCCGGGCGGCGTTTCCCACAGTTGAACAACTTCAGCATCTCCTTTACCGACGCCATGGCCGGCGCGGTGGCAGGCAACCAGATGCGCTACCAGGCGGTCCTGGGCGGCATTCTGGGGCCGAGCATGCCCAAGAGTGGCGTACAGAAGGCGTACGAGCCGGAAAACCTGCTCACCACCCGCTACTACGCCGAACTGAGCAGCCAGCCCCGCACCGACATCACCAGCACACTGGCCACCACGCAGGTGCTTCCCCTCAATTGGACCAGCATCCAATTGGTCCAGCCGCCGTTGCGCTTCACCCAGTACTCGTTTGTGGGCTCCTACAGCTTTGACTTTGATCGTTATATCATCACCCTGGACGATCGTCTACTGGAATCCGCCCCAATTTCGTTGACCCACCCCGGCGTCAATGTGCCCTTCGATCTTTACTTCAACTTCGCACTCAAACTGCCTCTCTACGAGTGTAACTTCGGCTTCTGCTCCTATGGTAAGGAATTCTCCGAGAGTGGCAACGCCACGCGCATGAACGGCCTAGAACTGGACATCTTCCCGGCCACCATCGGTGAATTTTACGCCCGCAACTGGGGCACGTGGACGCAAGACGGCAAGACGATGGGCGTCCCCTTCCCCGCCGCCGAGGACTTTGACAACGACGGCCTCAAGGCTTTCCCCCTCGGCCTCGATCCCAACGACGCCACCTGGGACAGCGACGGCGACGGCCTCAGCGACGGCTTTGAGCTATCCCCCACCGACCCGCAGACCGGTCAGCCCCTTGCCTACAACTTCAACCCCAACGCCAAAGACAGCGATGGCGACGGCCTCTGCGACGCCGACGAACTCCGCCTGCGCACCGATCCCAACAATCCAGACACCGACGGCGACGGCCTCAGCGACGGCGAAGAGGTCTACCATCTCAACTGCGAAACCGGCGAATGGGAAGGCGGCTGGCTCTTTACCTACAACGTCACCAAATCGCTGACGACACGCGTCTCTTCTAATCCGTTGAGCTACGACAGCGACGGTGATGGCATCAGCGACAAGGCCGAGCGGGATCTGCACCTGTCCGATCCTGCCGCCTATCCCTTCCACCCGGGCGTCTTCAACGTCAGCCCGCTGGGCTTCTACGCCATCAGCAGCGATTTCGACCGCTACGTCGCCACCGGCAGCACGCTGATGTACACCACCACGCTGCGCAACAACTTCACCACCGGTGACCTTCGCGCCCAGGGATCGATCCTGCGCAGCAGTGGCGTTGTGCTGGGCAGCCTCAGCCAGACCGGCGTCTACACCCTCTTTCCCAACAACGAGGTGACCTTCGTCGACACCATCACCACCAGTGGTGGCTCGGCGCGCACCGCCATCAACAACAGCATCGCCGCTGAATTCCTCACACTGGAACAGGCGGCCACCGGCACACCCGGCTATCAGGCGCAGATCCCCTACGCCATCACCATCGACGCCGACAAGCCCACCTCCAGCCTCACCTCTGGCACCCACGTGCAGGCGGGCGGCTTCCGCATCATCGGCGGCCGTTCCCAAGACCCGACTTCGCCCGTCGCCCGCGTGGACGTGCGCATCGACGGCCAGGGCGATTGGACCAGCGCCGAAGGCACCAACGCTTGGGCCTACACCTGGCAGGTACCCACGACTGAAGGACCGCACACCCTCCAGACCCGCGCCACCGATGTGGTGGGCTACGTCGAAGATCCTGTCAACAGCGTGCAGGTGATCGTTGACGGCACACCGCCGCAGGCCACCACATCGCAGACGGGCAACCCCATCGTCTCCGCCCGTCGCAACGCCGCCGGCCAGTGGGTGATCACACTCAGCGGCACGGTGACCGATCCCCTCAGCGGCGGCGCAGCAGGCAGCGGCGTGGCCGCCGTCGAAGTGGACGTAACGCCGCGCAGCAGCGGCTGGCGCAGCGCCACCGTCACCGGCGGCCAATGGCAGATCGAATACGCCCTCTCCAACATCGACGGCGACAACAACTTCAACGGCGAAGCCACCGGCCAGTACACCGTCTCCGTGCGCGCTGCCGACAACGTCAACAACCAGACGCCGGCGAATGGCTATCTCAACTACCCACTGCGCGTAGACACCACGGCACCGCGTGCCGTCCTCAACTCGTTGACCGAAGAAGTGACCACCGGCAACGCCGTCGCCATTACACAGACGCTCTTCATCACCCGTAGCCTCGTCCTCACCGGCACGGTCATCGATCCGGGGGAATTTGCCGCCGGTGTGCAGAGCGCTGAGATCGCCTTTGTGCCCGCCGAACTGCTCGACGGCCTCGGTGCGCCCAGCCTGCTTCTCTACCTTAACGAGGCCGAGGACGTCGCCACCTATGTCAACGCCGCGCCTGGAGGTGCACCTGCCCAGTGCAACGGCAACGGCTGCCCGGTCAACGACGTCGCTGGCATCTACGGCGGGGCTGTGCAGTTCGACGGCGTCAACGACGTCATCACCGCGCCGGTGGACATCCCTGAAAGCGGCCTGACGGTCAGCCTCTGGTTCAACACCACCAACCTCAACGGCGGTCTCTTCGCCGCCACCGCAGGGAACGTGGGCAGCGCCGCCGATCGCGCCATCTACCTGACCAACGGCAACCTCTGCGCCTACGTCAAGGGTGCCCAAGAGGACGAAATCTGCACATCCGGCACGCCCTACAACGACGGCCAATGGCATCAAGTCGTCCTCGTGGTGGATGGGACGTCGCCCTTCCGGCTCTACGTCGACGGCAACCTGGGCGCAGCGGCGGGGACAGTCAACAGTTCCACGCTGACGGCGCAGACGTCGGTCGCCGTGGGCTACGCCCGCACCCGCGCCGGTGGAAACGTCTACTTCAACGGGCGCATCGACGAAGTCGAAGTCTACCCCAGCGGCTTCGACGCCGACGGGGTGGCGTCGCTCTACCGTCGCTGGCAACCTGTGACACTGGCAAATGCCGGTGCCGGTGTGGTCAACACCACCTGGAGCTACACCATGCCTGCCGGCCTGGAAGGACTCTATCAGATCGACCTGCGCGCCGCCGACGTGGTGGGCAACCGCAACGACAACGCCCGCGGCGACTGGCGACAGTGGCGCGGCCAGATCGACACCGCCGCCCCGCGCGTCCAAGTCTCCAGCCGCTACGTCGGCTCGCCGGGCAGCGGCGCGCAGACGCTCTACACCATCACTGCCGAAGATTTCAACCTCAGCCGCGAAGGTTATGCCGGCCCGTGTGAGATCAAAGAAGACGACTACCGCTACGACACGTCGCCCTTCTGGGCCGCGGCCAGCAACAACCAGCAGCGCCTCGACGGCTTCAGCAGCACCTGCGCCGTCAACGGCTGGCCGGTGTGGGGCGAAGAGGTGAGCTACACCACCGTCACCGCCTGTGACATCTTCGGCAACTGCACCCAGGTCACCGAAAACCGCGACGTGCTCTACTGGTCCACCGTGCGCAACGCCACCGGCGTATCGGGTGTGCGCCGTGCCAACCAGAACGGCGGCTTCGAGCGTGAGGACCTCTTCAATAACCGCAACCGCATCACCGGGCTGGATGTGGACCCGGATCGCGGTCACATCTACTGGCTGGAACAGGCGACGAGCAACAGTGGACGTGTCATCCGCGCCGATCTCGACGGCAGCAACGTCGTCACCCTGACGATTGCGCCTGCGCCGGTAATGTCTTCGAGCGTCACCTTCCCGGCCACCTTTGATCTGGTGGTCAACCCGGCGGGTGGCAAGCTCTACTGGAGCGAAGAAGACCGCATCAAGTGGGCCAATCTCGACGGCTCCGCCGCGGCCACGCTCTTCACCCTGCCCACAGGCAACGATCCCCGCGTGGATCGTATTGGGCGCATGGTGGTGGACCGCACCGGCGGCAAGATCTACTTTGCCGCCATCGATCTCGTCACCAACAGCGGAGATGCGTTGGCCGCCACCGGCGATTCGCAGATCTGGGTGATGAACGCCGACGGCACCAATCCCCAGGTGCTGATCGACCGCGCCGCCCTGCAAAACGTGGTGGTAATCGATCTCACCCTCACGTCCGACCGCAGCCAGCTTTATTGGACACAGCGCACCCGTCTCGATGGCAGAGCCAGCAGCGGCACAGGCATGCGCAGCGTCGCCGTCAGCGGCGGCGCGCCCTCCGTCGTCAACGTGACCCAGGCCGCCAATGTGAGCTTTATCGGCATGTTGGCCCTCAGCGCGGCGGACAGCTACGCCTATCTCTCCCAGGCCAGCGTGATCAACCAGGTCAACCTGGCCGACGACAGCACCAGCTTCTTTGCCGCCGAAGAACCGCTCAACCTGATCAGCGCCGCCGCCATCGCCACGATCCCTGGCCTGGTGAGCAACCAGAGCGATCTCGAAATCGAGAAGCAGACGGTCGGTGATGTGGCTGTCACCGGTGGCACGTTGACATACAGCCTGATCGTGCGCAACAACGGTCCTGTGCGCGCCGTGAATGTGACCGTCGTCAATACGCTCCCGGCCAACACCACCTTCGTCCCCGGCGGCAGTTCGGCGGGTTGTACCGCGGCAGCATCTCAGGTGACCTGTGTGATCGACCAGTTGGCCGACGGCGGCGAACGCACGTTGACGATCCAGTTGCAGGTCAACGCCGCCGCGGGGAGTTCGCTGGCTGCAAGCGCCACCGTTAGCGGTGGACAGAACGATCCCAAGCCTGAGAACAACAGCGTCACCTTTGCTGCTGTGCAGGTTTTGCCTGTGGCCACCGCTGCGCCGTCCACCGCCCGCTACCTCTACTGGGGCGACGACGACGTCCTTTACCGCAAGCGCGTGGACGTGGCCGGCAGCCGCGAAATCGTGGTGGGCTTCCCGCAGGCGCTCACCAATCAGGTGATCCGGGGCGTGGCCGTCGACACCGTCAACAACCGGGTCTACTGGTCGTCTGTCCCGTGGGACGAATCGAGCAGCACCGGCTACATCCGCCGCGCCAATCTCGACGGCAGCGGGCTGACCACCATCTACACCGACACCGCCGCACCGTGGCCCAACGCCCTGGCCGTCCACCCGACGAATGGACACCTCTACTTCAACCTGGGCGACGCCATCCGCCGCGTCAACCTCGACGGCAGCGGCGAGGTGACGGTGCTCAGCGGCCTCGTCAACAACAAGGGGCTGGGGATCAACCCCCTGCGCAATGAACTCTACTGGTCCGACCAGAGTGGGCTGCTGCGCCGCGCCAACCTTGACGGCAGCAACGCCCAGACCATCGCCGGCAACGTCTACGCCTACGATCTGGCCGTCGATCCCTACGCCGACCGCATCTACTTCCGCACGGTGAACGACCGCGCCATCTTGCGCATTCAGCGCAACGGCGCGGATCTGACGACGCTTGTCCTTGGCACCGGCGCGCATGGACCGGCGCTGGACATCGCCAACGATGCGCTCTACTGGGTAGACGGTGCGGTGGTGGGCAACCTGTCGCGGGCGCAGTTGGACGGGAGCAACAGTACCGCCCTGGGCGACACTAGCGGGCGGCCCACGTCGCAACTGGCCATCGCCTACACCAACGCCGTCATCGCGCCCACGCCCACGCCGTCGCCCACGCTGACGCCGATCCCGGCCAGCACGCCCACGCCGATCCCAACGCCCGTCCCCGGCGGCCTGCCCGCGGCGGAACGCATCTACTGGTCGAACAACGGCGGCGAAATCCTGCGCGCCCCCATCGCCGGTTGCGCCGACGGTGCTTGCATCGAGGTGATCCTCACCCCCAGCGCGGGGACAAGCGCAGGCGATCTTGTGGTCGATTCGCTGCGCAGCGCCATCTACTGGGTCAACCCGGTGAACAACCGCATCCAGCGCGCCGGCCTCAACGGGGCCAATCCGTCTATCCTCGTGGACAGCCTGAGCGATCCCACCGGCATCACGCTGGACGAGCGCAACGGCCTGCTCTACTGGACAAACTACAGCACGGGCACCATCCAGCGCGCCAATGTAGACGGCAGCAACGTGATCACACTGGTCACCGGCCTCACGCAGCCGGTCTGGATCGACCTGGCCCCCAACGCCGGTCAACTCTACTTTGTGGAAAGTAACCAGACCCAGGACAACCGCGATGATCGCAAGATCCGCCGTGTCAACGTGGACGGTACCAATCTGGTGGACTTCTTCGTGAGTTGGCCCGGCAACCCTGCCGACATCGACCTCGGCTTCGAGATCACCGGTCTGAGCGTCAACGAAAGCATTGGGCGCATCTACTGGTCCGACGCCGACATCTTCGATGGCTTCTCCGGTGAGATCCACTGGATCAGCCTCAACGGCGACGACGCCGGTGATCTGGTCTTCGACGGCGGGCGCACCCCGCGCGGCGTACGTGCGGACGTCAACAGCTTCAACCTCTACTGGAGCACCCACGACGACCTGCCCGGCGACGGCGTCTTGCCGACGTTGATTCAGCGCAGCTTTGCCGAAGGGCCGATCTCCGGCCAACCCATCACGCCGCTGATCCAGAACATGGACGGCAGCGAGGCCAAGGAACCCTTCGATCTGGCGCTGCAATACCCAACGCCCACACCCATCCCTTGCCCGGCGGACGTCTACGAGCCGAACAACAGCTTTGGCACTGCCA
This sequence comes from bacterium, assembly GCA_016124945.1. Classification (GTDB taxonomy): domain Bacteria; phylum Chloroflexota; class Anaerolineae; order Caldilineales; family Caldilineaceae; genus RI-153. Next base: position 24,243 of record WGMT01000011.1, read on the forward strand.
CGGCGTTGACCGTGAGCACGGCCAGTGTGAACCACAACTTCCACACCGGCGGTGACGTGGATTGGTACGCCGTCACCCTGGCCGGTGGCCTGCGTTATGTCATCGACGCCCAGGCCGCGGGCAGCCAGGCCGACACGCTGCTCGAACTCTACGCAGGCGACGGCACAACGCTGCTTGCAACGGACGACAACGGCGGCGGCCTCGTCGATAGCCGCATCACCTACGATGCCGGCGTCGATGGTGTCCACTACCTCAAGGTGACGAACCAGCAGGCCGCCGCGGTCACCGCCTGTGACAGCGGCTATTCAGTGCGCGTCAACGTGGCCGAGGTGACAGCGCCTGCCCGCCTACCTGCGCTGGCCCCGGTCAACCATGTCCCCGGCGTGCTGGGCAGCACCATCATCACCCCGGCAGATGGCGCGCTGCTCACGTCGGTGGGGGCGACTGCGTTGGCGGGTGGCAGCTTCACCAGCACTGCGCCCATCACGGCGCTGACGGTGACCGTCAACGGCGTGGCTCTGCCTGTGATCACCTCGTTCAGCGCAAGCGGCAACTGGTCCACCACATGGACGCCGGGCGCGGAGGGCGCGTACACGCTGGAATCCCGTGTGCGCGACGCGGCGGGCCAGGTTCAGACCAACACCTATCCCATCACCGTCTTCGTAGATCTGGCCGCGCCTGTGGTGTCGGTGGATCGCACCGTCTTCACACAGACACATCTGCTGGCCGACACCCAACTGGGGATCAGCGGCGGCATCACCGAAAGCGGCGGCATGGGCAGCGTCGAAGTGAAGATCGGCGACGATGCCTGGCGCACCGCCATCATCACGGGTAGCCGTTGGCTGCTGCCCTGGTCGGTCGCTGCCGATCTGGCCGACAGCACGCTCCCGGCTATGATCCGCGCCACCGACCGCGCTGGACGCACCACCACGATCACGCGCACCTTCGTCCTCGACGGCGTTGGGCCGCAGATGGGCGCGGTGGCGGTGAATCAGGCAGGCAACAGCCGCAGCGTGGAACGGGCCGTTGCGCTCAATCAGACGCTCGTCATCTCGTGGACAGCCGCCAGCGACACCAATGGCATCTCCGCTTACTACGTCGGTTTCACCACCAGCGCAACGCCGAACCTGGGCGCGCTCACCTTCTACAACGGCGCAGGCAGCCACAGCCAGAGTATCGGCGAAGCGCAGGTGGTCTACGGCCATGTGGTCGTCGTTGATACCTACGGCAACCAGACCGTGCGCAGCGTCGGCCCGTTGACGGTGGACAGCCCCGAAACGCCCGACTTCGTGGGCGATCTGGACGACACAAGCTGGCTCACCACCGGCGGTTCGCACCTGAGCACCGACTGGGAAGTCAACCGCGGTCCCTTCGCCAACGCCTCCTTCGGCGCGGCGCAGAAGTTCTTCGCCTCTTGGGACAGTCAGGCGCTACGGTTGGCCTGGAGCGGGGCCAACTGGGACGGCGACGGCGATCTCTTCGTCTACCTCGACACCGCGGCGGGCGGGGCGACGACGCTTTACAATCCCTTCGCCACGCCGGCGGCTATCACATTGCCGGCGGGCATGACGGCCAACTTCGTCGTCTGGGTGAAGGATGCCTCCACGGCGCAGCTCTACCAGAGCAACGGCGGCGTGTGGACGCTCGTCTCGACGCTGGGCAGCGCCAACTTCCGCGCCGACGCCGCTCTGACCGACCTGCTGCTGCCCTTCAGCTTGCTGGGGCTGAGCAATGCCTCGTCCTTGCGGATCGTGGCGGTGGCCAGCGAAGAGGGGGCGCTCAAACTTTGGGCGGCCTCACCCGACAAAAACCCGCTTAACAGTGAACGGGTGATCAACCCGGCGGCGGCCACCCGCGATCTGCGCAATTACGGTCTGACGCTCTACCATTCCTGGGCCTCGTTGGCGTTAGGACAGATCCCCAACGCCAATCTTGCGCCGGACAGCGATCTCGTCCTCACCATCGCTGCCGACGTTGATGCCACCGGCGCGGGCTTCCTGGACAGCGATCTGCTCGATCTGCTCCAGCCTGGCCAAACGCTGGACGCCAACGGCGACGGCATCCCCGATGTGGCGCTGCCCGGCAACCCGCAGGCGGCGTCTCTGGGCAACGGCAATAGCATCCAGTACACGATCCAATACGTTAACAGCGGTAGCGCCACGGCCAGGGGCGTCACCCTGTCACTGGCTGGATTGGGCGGGCTGTCGGTTAACCCCACGCTGAACCTGGGCGACGTGGCCCCCGGCGCGTCCGGCTCGGTGGTGGTGACGGCCAATGTCAACGGCGCGGTGAACGGCGTCGAGTTGCAGGCGCAGGTGGCCGACACGGCACACGGCGTCTACGACTGGTTCTGGTTCGTCCACCCCGTGGACACGCTAGCGCCCAGAGATGTCTCCCTGGCGACGCCGGTGCAGTATGCCGGATCAGGCAAACAGCTTGTGGTGGGTGAGGTCAAAGACGCGTCGCCGTTGGCCGGTATCACCGTGATCGTCAACGGCGTGCAAACGACTTGCCCTATCGGCAACGGCAGTAGCAACCTGTGGACGTGTCTGGCCGACTTCGGCGATCTAGGCGCGGCGACTAGCGTCAACGTCCAGGTGCAGGTGACGGACATCCACGGCAATACCAGCGCCCCGACCACCTTCGTCGTGAACGTGGACACCATGGCGCCGACGGTCACCTTCGACGCCGCCACCGAGGACGCGCTGGCCGACGGCTTCCTCAGCGCCGGTGAAGATCGGCTGGCGGGTCTAGTCAACGACAATTTCGAGGCTGTTTCGCTCGAATTCTGCGCCGTGGCCGAGAACGGCTACGTCGAATGTGCCGAGATCGACACCCAACCGGCAGGCAGCGCCGCCGGCAACTGGGCGCGCCGCATCCCGCTGGGCGAATCGGACGGCGTCACCCAGACGTTGCGCTTCACCGGCCTCGACGGTGCGGGCAATCGCTCTCTCCCCGTCACCCGCACCTTCCAACTGGACACCGTCGCACCCGTTGTGACGGCCACGCTCAGCGCAGAAGGCATCAGCGGCATCGTAAGCGACGGTGGCGGCATCGGCAGTGTGCGTCTGCGCGTGGAACCGCCCACTGGCGCTCCCTACTGGGTGGACGCCACCCGCAACGGCGACCAGTGGTCGTTGGTTTTCACGAACAGCGCCGTCGGTGTCTACACCCTCTACGTCGAAGCGGTGGATCGGGCGGGCAACAGCGCGGCCGCCGGCCCCTTCGTCTTCACCGTCACCAGTGAAGGCAGTCAGAGCGTCCTTTACCTGCCGGTGGTGGTCTACGACGAGAGCAAACCGAATGAGATGTATTTGCCGCTGATCCAGAGGTGACAAGGTGAGGGGGTGACAAGGTGAGGGGGTGACAAGGTGAGGGGGTGACAAGGTGACACGATCACCTTGTTACCCCCTCACCTTGTCACCTTTTTTCGAGTTGTGTGATTCCCGTACCTCTGCTACACTTCTGCGTATTCTCATCTATTCTTTCCTGAACACAGACAGTTGAAGCAACAGAACCCCCACCTCCCGGTGTACGCCACCGGCGGTTCGCCTGTCGGCGAGCCGTCTCTGCCAGTACACCGGTTTGCTTGTGCGCAACATCTGGTCGTATCTGTTTTCTATTCACCATGAAGGGAGAGGGAGGAACTCGTATGGATGGTCCTGTACGCAGAGTTTGGACAGTAGTGGCATCACTCCTGATCGTGCTTGTGTTGGCGGCCTGCGCCGCACCCGCACCCACCGGCGGAGACGCAGGCGGTGGCAGCGCCGCCGCTGATGAGGGCGTCACGTTGCGCTTTTACACCAGCAGTGGCGACCACGCCATCGCCTCGGGCGAGTTGATGGTCAACGGCTTCAAGGAACGTTACCCAGACGGCGAAGTTGAAATCGAATACGGTGCGGACGACTACGCCGACAAGGTCTTCACCATGGCCGCGGCGGGCAACCTGCCCGATGTCATGCTCACAGCGGACATCTACACCGCACCCTTCGTCGACGCCGGCGTCCTCTTGGACATGCGACCGTTGGCTGAGGCCGATCCAGAGTTCGATCTGGACGACGTCTACCCCAGCATCCTGGGCCTGGGGCAGGTGGACGGCGATTCGGGCATCTACATGATTCCTGTTTCGTTGGACAATGTGCAGATGTTCTTCAACAAGAGCATGTTTGAAGAGGCCGGCGCACCCCTGCCCGAAGCCGACTGGAGTTGGGATGATCTCATCGTCGCCTGTAATATCATTCAAGAAGCCAAGGCGGATGTCCATTGTATGGGCATCGGCGGCGCCAGCGGCGGCGGCGGATTTGATTGGTGGGCCTATGTTGTGCCGTGGATCCGCGGTTACGGCGGCGACGTGTTGAGCGAAGATGGCCGGACCTCTACCTTGAGCAGCCCCGAAGCGCTCGCCGGTCTGCAAGCTTACGCCGATCTGTGGGTGGAGCACGAGGTGGCCATCCCCTTGGGTTCGGATCTGGGGGGCAACTGCTTCGTCAATCAGCGTTGCGCCACCTACTTCATGATTCCGATCTTCGTGGGGATCTTCCGCGATACCATCGAACCCGGTGCCTTTGAATGGGATGTGCAGGTGATCCCTGGCCATCCTCAGGGCAAATTCACCGGCATGGGTACCTTCGGCTATGCCATCAGCGCCGGTACACAAAACCCTGAAGCAGCGTGGAACTTCGTCAAGAATGTTGCCACCCGCGAAGGACAGGAAGCGCTGTTGCGTACCTACCGCACCATGCCGCTGCTTAAGTCTATGGCCGGTGATCCTATCTTTGACGAGCTGGAACCACCTCCTGCCAATTTCGAGGCCTTTATCCAGGGCCAGGAATATGGCATCCTGCCGCGTAACTACCCGGTGGAATGTGGTAGCCTCTACACCGGCCAGGTCAACGCGGCGTTGAAGGCCGCGCTGGAGACGATCATCCGCGGCCAGGCGACAGCTGAGGAGGTCTTCCCTGCGGTGGATCAGGAAATCCAGGCCTGCCTGGATCGCGCTCAGTAATCGCTTGATACAATGTGAGCGCTGCCGGTGACCCACCGCCGGCAGCGCTCTTTGTTTATGGGAGGTCTTGATGCTTTCTCAGGGCAGCCGTTTTGCCTTCTGGCGCGGACGCAGCCGCCGTTTCTGGCGCGATACAGTTGAGGGCTATCTCTTCATCTTGCCGGTGGTGCTGGGCCTGCTTATCTGGACGATTGGCCCCATGATCGCGTCGCTATATCTGAGCTTCACCGAGTACCCGCTGCTCAAGTCGCCTGAATTTATCGGCGTACGCAACTACGTGGACATGTTCACCGCGCCCTACCTGCGCGTGATGCACTCGCTAAGCGTCACTTTGATCTTCGCAGCGATCTCGCTGCCGTTGACGCTCGTCGCTAGTTTAGGGGCTGCGCTGCTGCTCAATCAGCATCTGCGCGGTATTCGCTTCTTCCGCACCGCCTTCTACCTGCCCACAATTGTGCCGCAACTGGCCATGGTCTTTGTTTGGGGATGGCTGCTCAACCCGGAGTTTGGCCTGGTCAACGCCACCCTGCAACGGATGGGGCTGCCCACCATGCGCTGGCTGGCCGAACCGGAGACGGCGTTGATCTCCCTGGCCGTGCTTAGCCTCTGGTCTATCGGGCCGACCATGATCATCTTCCTGGCTGGGTTGCAGGGCATCCCACAAGAGATGTACGATGCCGGCAAGATCGACGGGGCCAACGAATGGCGGCTTTTCGCCTATATTACGCTGCCTATGCTGTCGCCCACCGTCTTCTTTAACCTGGTGATGGGGCTAATCGCCACCTTCCAATACTTTGTGCCGCCCTTTGTGTTGACACAGGGTGGGCCGCTTTTTTCCACCTACGTGTACAACCTGAATCTCTACGAAAAGGCCTTCCGCTGGATGCAGATGGGGCTGGCCGCGGCTATGGCCTGGCTGCTCTTTGCCATCATCCTGGCGCTGACGTTAGGGCTCTTTAAGGGATCCGATGCCTACGTCTACTACGAGGTGAGACAATGACGACCTCTGCCAAACCTGTCTCTGCTGCTCAGACCCAGCCCATACAGGCGCACAAGCAACGTATTCGCGTGCGCAATATTGTCTTCTATGCGTTGCTGATTGCCGTTACTATTCTGTCTATCATCCCGCTTTACTGGATGATCATCACCTCGCTGAAGACCAAGCCCGAAGTGTACATTTTCCCGCCAACGCTCTGGCCTGAGGTGCCGCAGTTACAAAATTACCCCGACGCCTGGAACTATCCCGGCATGCGCTTTACGCGGTGGACATTGAACACGCTCCTCGTCACCTTTAGTGTGCTCATTGGCGTGCTCTTCACTTCGTCTTTGTGCGCTTATGGATTTGCGCGTATTCGCTTCCCAGGGCGTAATTTTTGGTTTGTCTTTACCCTGTCGACGCTCATGCTGCCGCCGCAGGTGACGTTGATTCCGCTCTACATTCTCTTCTTTCGCATCGGCTGGCTCGACACCCTGCTGCCATTGACGGTGCCCCCCTGGTTTGGCGGTGGCGCCATCAACATCTTCCTGCTGCGTCAGTTCTTCCTTAGCATTCCGGCTGAGCTTGAAGACGCCGCCTACATCGACGGCGCCAGTCGGTTGCGCATCTGGTGGTATATCTTCTTGCCACTTTCCATGCCTGCTTTGATCACCGTTGCCATCTTCACCGTGCAACGTTCGTGGGACGATTTCTACGGCCCGCTGATCTATCTTTCCAGTGCAGACAACTACACGCTGGCGCTGGGCATCAATCTCTTCCGCGGCGCATACACCGAGGAACTGAACTACATGCTGGCCGTGGCCTTCTTGATGACGCTGCCTATGGTCGTGCTCTTCTTCTTTGCGCAGCGTTACTACATCCGCGGCGTGGTGTTGAGTGGGATAAAGGGATGATGTGATGATGGAATTGCGCATTTCACAGGAATTCGGGTAGAGTGCCCTTAACATCGCCCGTTGTTTGTCACCCACCGTCTCGGATCAATAGAATCGAGTGAACCATGAAACTTGGTTACAGCACTTGGGGTATGCCCAACGTCCCTATCGACGTGATCATACCGCACCTCTCCGCGCTAGGATTCGACGCCGTGGAGATCTGCGTGCTGCCAAACTTTGCCACGGCGCTGCCGACGCTGGATCAAAGCGAACGTGGCCGCATTGCCGAATTACTAAACCGCTACAATTTGACGCTCTCGGCGGTGAATTACTACGTCTCCATGATGGAACAGGACGCCGACCGCTACGCCCACAACCTGTCGCAAGTCAAGGCAGCCATTGGCCTAGCCGCCGAGTGGACACAGGACGGTCATGCCCCTGTCGTTGTCAGCGGTATCGGTGGCCAACCGGGCGATCTGGGGACGCAGCAGCCGCAGTTGGTAGACAGGCTCAACGATCTAGGACGCTACGCCGAAACACAGGGGATCACCGTGGCCCTGGAACATCACGTGGGCAATGCCGCCGAAACACCGGAGCAGACGATTGGCCTGATCTCTCAAGTCGAGTCGCCTGCCATTCGCGTTAATTTCGACATTAGCCACTTCAACGTGATGGGCATCCCCATCGAGGACTCGGTGGCCAAGATGGTTCCCTACGCCGCTCACACCCACATCAAAGACGAACGCGGCCGTGCGCCGCACCACGAATACCTCGTCCCCGGCGAAGGGGACTTCGATTACGCCGCCTACTTCCGATCCATGCGCGCCCACGGCTACACCGGTGTCTTCTCGGTGGAGATCAGCATGATGGTCCAACGCCGGCCAGGCTACGATCCCCTGGCCACGGCGACGCGGAGTTACGAGATTGTTTCGCCTGCATTCTATTCGTAATTTACGATTTGCGATTTTCGATTTTCGATTGCCTGGTAGAGTGCGTCGTCTCAAGGTGAGTTCGTATCTTGGTTAACGGAAAAACAACCACCTGAATGTTCACTTGCTCAACGTGAAATCGTAAATCGTCAATCGAAAATCGTAAATCGTCAATCTTCCCAAAGGACTTTCCATGACCGACCCCAATCCTTCCATCGATACTGAGCAGTGGCTGCACATGTACGAGCAGATGTGCAAGATCCGCGCCTTTGAGGACGCGGCCAACGAGCTTTACACCAGCGCCAAAATGCCCGGGCTGGCCCATCTTTACATTGGCGAAGAAGCGGTGGCGGTGGGCGTCTGTGAGGCGCTGCGCCGCGACGACTACATCACCAGCACCCACCGCGGGCATGGACATTGCCTGGCCAAAGGCGCGGCATTGGATCGCATGTTCGCCGAGCTGTTGGGCAAGGCCGACGGCTATTGCCGCGGCAAGGGCGGCTCCATGCACATAGCAGATCAAGAGACAGGCAACCTGGGCGCCAACGCCATTGTCGGCGGTAGCACCGGCATCGCTACCGGCGCGGCACTTTCTATCAAAATGCGCAAAAGCGATCAGGTGGCCGTCTGCTTCTTCGGCGACGGCGCACTGGGACAGGGGCTGCTCTACGAATCAATGAACATGGCGCAGTTGTGGAAACTGCCCGTGATCTACGTCTGCGAGAACAACCTCTACGGCGAGTACACCCACCACACCGAAGCCGTGGCCGGTGACATGCTCGCCCGCGCCCGCGCCTTTGGTATCCACGCCGTCGACGTCGACGGCCAGGATGTGCGTGCCGTCAACACAACCATACGCGAACTGGTGGATCGTGCCCGCAGCGGCGGTGGACCGGCCTTCCTGCTCTGCCACACCTATCGTTTCCACGGACATCATGTAGGTGACATTAGCCGCGACTACTACCGGGCACGCGAAGAAGAAGCCCAGTGGCGGCAGCGCGATCCCATCGGCTTGCTCGGTGACTGGCTCACTGAAAACGGCCTTAGCGAAAGCAATGTCCTCGACAGCATCGAAGCAGACGTGCGCGGCGAAGTGGCACGCGCCGTGGAATTTGCCCTCAAGGCCGCCTACCCCGACCCCAATGAGGTAACCCGTCATGTCTACGCTTGAGGCGTTGCGCCAATCCACAGGAAACACCCCCATGCGTGAGATCACCATGTCTCAGGCCATCCGCGAGGCGCTGGTGGAAGAAATGCGTCGCGACGAGCGCGTTTTCATCATCGGCGAGGACGTGGCCGAAGCGGGCACTGTCTTCAAAGTGCTTACCGGCCTGGTAGACGAGTTCGGCCCACAGCGGGTGATCGACTCGCCCATCTCCGAAGCAGGCATCGCCGGCATCGGCGTCGGCGCGGCCATGACCGGCATGCGCCCCGTCATCGACATCATGTTCGGCGACTTCAACACCCTGACCATGGATCAGATGGTCAACCAGGCCGCCAAGATCCACTACATGTCGGGCGGCAAGCTCAAAGCGCCCCTGGTGTTGCGCACCACGATGGGGGCCGGCCGCCGCTCTGCTGCGCAACATTCGCAGTCGCTACACGCCTGGCTCAGCCACATCCCGGGCCTCAAAGTCGTCCTGCCTTCCACCCCCTACGATGCCAAAGGCTTGATGAAGAGCGCCATCCGCGACGACAATCCTGTTGCCATTTTTGAAGACAAGATGATGTACCAGCTCAAAGGCCCTGTCCCTGAAGAAGAGTACACCATTCCCTTCGGCGTGGCCGACATCAAGAGCGCGGGGACGGACATCACCCTGGTGGCAACAAGCAGCATGGTCCTCGTGGCGTTGGACGCGGCCAAACAATTGGCTGAACTCGGCCTCAGCGCCGAAGTCATCGACCCGCGCACCACTGTCCCGTTGGACAAAGATGCGCTGATCGCCTCGGCCAAAAAGACGAGCCGCGCCATCGTCATCGACGAAGGCTACGAGCAGTACGGCGTCACCGCCGAGATAGCATCCATTATCGCTGACGGCGCATTTTACTACCTCGACGCCCCGGTCAAACGCCTGGGGGCCATGAACGTGCCAATCCCTTTTTCGCCTGTCCTCGAAGACGTGACCATCCCCACCGCGGCCGACGTGGTGGCAATGTCAAAAGTATTGTGCGGAAGACAATAAACAACTGACGATTTACGATTTTCGATTGACGATTTACGATTGTCTGGTTGAGGACATGGAGTCGAGATTGGCATGTTTTTCGGTTATCGAGAAGAAAAAACCAATAAGTGTTCGTGCTCTTAACGCGACAATCGTAAATCGTAAATCGTCAATCGAAAATTCTCCCAAGAGGTTTTTATGCCCAAAGAAGTAATCATGCCTGCGCTGGGAATGGCGCAGGAAACGGGAACGCTGCTGCGCTGGTTGAAAAAAGAAGGCGACGCCGTTGTGCAGGGCGAGCCGATTATGGAAATCGCCACCGACAAGGTTGATGTGGAAATCGAAGCGTCTGCAACCGGTGTGCTGGCACAGATCAGCGCCGCCGAAGGGGACGATGTCCCCGTGGGGCAGGTGATCGCGCTGATCTTTGCCCCGGGTGAAGCTGCGCCCGCCGCGCCAACATCACCTTCTGTCGAAGTAGCGTCGGTCAACGCCGCGCCCGAAACTGCTGCGCCACCCGCCGGCGTGACTGTGACGCCGGTGGCGGCGCGCATGGCCGCCGAACACAATGTGGACCTGAACGAAATCGTCCCCATCGGCAATCGCATCGAGAAAAAGGACGTGCTGGCCCACATCGAGCGCAGGCAACAAGCCACAGCGCCCGGAGCGGAAGCTTCGGCCCATCCTTTGGCGTCGCCCAAGGCGCGCCGGTTGGCCGCCGAGCGCGGCGTCGATCTTGGCGCGATCCAGGGCAGTGGACCCGATGGGGCTGTCCTGGCGGGGGATGTGCCGGAGGCCGCACCGCAGTCCTCCGCGCCGGTGCAAAATGTGAAGAAGCCCGAACGCCCCGTCACCACGCGGGTGTCTGCCGCCGAACCGCCGCCGCCGCTCTTCCAGCGCAGTCGCCCCACCGGCTCCGATGGGCGTTCGCGCCTGTGGCAGGTGATGGCTGAACGGCTCAGCCAGAGTTGGCGCGAGGTGCCCCACTTCTACCTCAGCAGAGAGGTGGATGCTTCTGCGCTGAAGGTATGGCGTGGCCAACTCCAGGCGCGTGGGCTGAAGATGGTCACCTACACCGATCTGTTGGTGAAGCTCACCGCTGTGGCGCTGGATCACCATCCGCGTCTCAACGCGTCCTGGATCGAAGACAGCATCCTCTACAGCGAACACATTCACATCGGGTTGGCGGTTGCGATTGAGGAAGGGCTGCTTGTGCCTGTCATCCATCACGCCGACCAGTTGGGGTTGGTGGATTTGTCCAGCCGTCGCGCTGAACTTGTGGGGCGCGCCCTTGAAGGCAAGTCCACCGCTAATGATCTTACCGGCTCCACCTTCACCATCAGCAACCTGGGCATGTACGGCGTGGACAACTTCAACGCCATCGTCAATCCGCCGCAGGCCGCCATCCTCGCTGTGGGGCGCATCGCCGACCGCGTCGTCGCCGTGAACGGTCAACCCGCCGTACGCCCGATGATGACATTGACGCTCTCGTGCGATCACCGTGTGGTAGACGGCGCACGCGGCGCACAATTCCTGGCCGAGCTGGCCGCGCTGATCGAAGATCCGCTGCGGGTATTGGAATAGCAGCGTTGTGGAGGCGGATTGGAAGGCAGACGAGGAGAGAAGATTGACACGGATTACACGGATTACGCGGATTTGAGGGATTCTGAGAGGCGTTAGTGATTCGTGGTCCACAAGGAATCCTCCTTTGCTGTGACATCCTCTCCTTCTGAATCCTGATAATCGGTGTAATCCGTGTCCTGTTTCTGCCTTTTTTGTGGATCAGTTCCTTCGTGGATCAATTTCTAGTCGATCAATTTCTAGTCGATCAATTTCTAGTCGATCAATTTCTAAAACAGTTGAATCCGTGTTCTCGCCAATCCGTGTCCAAAAACAGATCGAAGGCCAAAGACAATGACACCTCCTGTTTTACATCGTCCACGTATCCTGCTGGCCTTTAATCGCCATGTGCGCGAACACTATCTCGATCACAGCGACCTGGAACGCCTGGACGCGTTGGCAAATTGGGATTGGTTCGAGTGCGAAGGCGGCGGCATCTACTCGTCCAACGAGGACCCGGCGGCGACGGCGGCGCTGATCGAGCGCATCGGCGCGTATGACGGCATCATCGTCTGTCATGGCGCGCCGACGATCACAGCGGACGTCCTCGACGCTGCACCCAATCTGCGCTTCATCGGCGAATTGGAAGGGGATCGCTTTGCCACCCGCATCGACCTCGACGCTGCCTGGGCGCGCCACATCCGCACGGTGGACACGACCAACGCCTCGTCCTATCCGGTGGCGGAGTGGGCGTTGGGGCTGATTCTAATCTGCATGCGCAACGCCGGTGAACATTTCCGCCGCATCATTGCAGGCAACACCCGCATTACCGCGGACGCACGCGACCGTATGCCCGGTCGGCTCACCGGCAAGCGGGTGGGGCTGATCGGCGGTGGGCACATGGGGCGGCGGCTGATCAAGCTGCTGCGCCCCTTCGACGTAGACATTTGGGTGCACGATCCCTACCTGCCGCGTGAACTGCCCGAGGCGCTGGGTTTCACCGCCACGTCGATTGAGAACGTCCTTTCGCAGTGCGATGTGATCGTATGTCTCGTCCCCCTCACACCGCAAACGACGGGGATGTTGGGCGAGCGCGAGATCGAGATGATCCGCTCCGGCGCTGTCTTTGTCAACGTCTCGCGCGGGGCCGTTGTCGACTCTACTGCGCTCGTCGCCCGCCTGCGCCGCGGGGACATCCTCGCCGGCCTCGACGTCTTCGATCCTGAGCCCATCCCGGCAGACAGCGACATCATCCACCTGCCCAACGTCTTCCTCAGCCCGCACATCGGCTATTACACCGGCGATCAACACCCCCACTTCTTCCAACTCATGGTCGACGAGGTGGAGCGCTTCTTCCACGGCCACGAGACGTATTACGATCTAACGCCGCGGTCGAAGGCAAACAGGGGCGATTAACGATTGCCGATTAACGATTGCCGATTAACGATTGCCGATTAACGATTGCCGATTGTCTCGTTGAGGAGATGATGCTGCATTGGGTTGAGTTTTGTTAACGGAGTTTTTGTAAATGGAATGCTCATTCGGTTGACACGAAAATCGTCAATCGAAAATCGTCAATCGTAAATTCCCAAAGGAGTCATCGCGTGCCCATTCGATACGGTTTTTCTCTTCCCATCTTCGCCGCTCCTGGTGGACGGCTGTTCCGCACGCCCAATTACGCCGCGCTGGACGCACAGACGACGATGACGTTGGCGCGGCACGCCGATGATCTTGGTTATGACGACATCTGGGTGGCCGATCACCTGATGCTAGGCAAGGACAACGCCATCCTCGAAGGATGGACGACGCTGGCGGCGCTGGCCGGGAGCACAAGGCGGGCGCGACTGGGCATGATCCACCAGGCCCACTTCTTCCGCAACCCGGCGTTGGCGGCCAAGATGATGGCGACGTTGGATCAGATTTCGGGTGGGCGCTTCATCTTCTTTGCCGATCCGGCCTTTGGCCGCGCCGAGCATGTGGCCTATCACCTGCCCTACCCCGAAGACGTGGAAGAACGTATCGCCCGTACGGTGGAAGGGGTGGAACTGGCCCTGGCCCTGTGGGAAGCGTCCGGCCCTGTCTCATTTCAGGGGCGTTTTTATGGCGTCGACTCCGCCACCTGCACCCCTCAGCCGTTGCAACAACCCCACCCGCCCATTTGGTTCGGCGAAGCGCACCCGCACACGCTGGCCGCTGTGGCGCGCCTGGGCGACGGCTGGAACACCGTCCCTGTGGCGATGCCTGAGTTGGAACGGCGCATCGCCGCGCTGGCGGCAGCGTGTGACGCGGTTGGGCGTCCTTTCGCCGAGATCGAGCGCAGCCTGGAGACGCAAATCCTCATCGCGCCGGATCGGGATGCCATTCGTGAACGGCTGCGCGCCATGATCGCCCTCTCCACCGACTCACCCGCCGCGGACGTGGCGTCCTTTGTGGTGGGGGAACAAGACGAGTACCCGTCCTCGCTCAACGAGACCTTCCTCATCGGCACGCCCGCGGAAGTCCGCCAACGCATGCAGCAATACACCGACCTGGGCATCACCCACTTCATGCTCTGGTTCATGGACGTGCCCGACCGCGCGGGGATGGAGTTGTTCGCGCGCGAGTTGATAGGCAGGATTTAGACGACGGACGACGGACGACGGACGACAGACGACGTGTGTCGAGGACGTTTCGCTGGATTGGGCCGTAACGCCGTTTCGGTGACTCAGGCGTCTAGACGCAAATGTCCCATCACATGCCCAAGGTTCGTCGTTCGTCTATTGCAATCCACGAAATCACGAACGACAATACGGACAACTCGTCGTCAGTCGTCCGTCGTCTGTCGTCCACTCAACGAAAGGACACCCAATGGATCTTCAACTCTCAGGACAGGTCGCCGCCATCATCGGCGGGGCCAGTGGGATTGGGCTGGCGACGGCGCGGGCGTTTGCGGCAGAAGGCGCGCCGGTGGCATTGCTAGATCGCAACCCAGACGTGGCGACGATTGCGCAGCAGATCGGCGACGAGTTCGGCGTCTCCGTGCTAGGACGCGTCCTCAACGTGACTAGTTACGAAGATGTACGCGATGCCGCCGCTGCTGTGGAAGCAAAACTGGGACCGGTGATTCACGTGGTGAACACCGCCGCCGTCGGATCGGGCAAAGGCGGTTTTCCGTTTTGGAACCTGGAACCGGGCGACTGGGACTTTGTCCTTAAAGTTGCTGTGATCGGCGTGGTGAACACGGCGCATGCTTTCGCCGAACGTATGCGCGAACGGCAACAGGGGACGTTTCTTTTCCTCGGTTCGGTGGCAGGGCAGATCGGATCGCAGACCGATCCACCCTACAGCGCGGCCAAGGCTGCGTTGCTCAACTTCACCCAGTGCGCCGCCAAGGATCTGGCCCCGTACAACATCCGTGTCAACATTTTGAATCCCGGCATGGTCAACACACCGCTGCAAGAGCGGGTCTACGCCGGGCAGGTGGCCCATTTGCCTGAGGCGGAACGTCCTAGCTATCAGGAGTGGGCGTCGGAGAAGATCCAACGATTGATCCCCCTCAACCGCTGGCAGGAGCCCGAAGACATCGCCGACATGATCGTCTTCCTGGCCTCGGCGCGGGCGGGCAGTGTCACCGGCCAGTCGGTCAATGTTGACGGGGGATGGGTGATGCACTGGTAGAGGAAGCGTTGGAGCGTTGGAGCGTTGAAACGTTGGACGCCCAACTGCAAAGTATTGGCCGAATGACTGCTAACTGCTAACCGCTAACCGCTAACGGCTAACGGCTAACTGCTAACTGCTAACTGCAAAGGATCCCCATGTCCAAAGAACTATGTTTTGAGAAATTTCGAGTCTTCCAGGTAGTTGTGCCGGCGCGACATGATATTTTGTCTGCGCCGGTGAGTAAAAATGCTCTCTATTCGGGCAATCTTTCCTGGCCGGATCTGCCCATCTTCCTCGTGGAAGGTGTCACCAACACGGGGATCACGGCTGTGGGCGAGGCCGATCGCGGCACGCCACTGGCTACGTTGGAAGCGACGCTCCATGATCTGCTGGGGCGCAATCTGCTCGCCGCCACACCGGCCACCATGTGGATGAACGATAGCGATACGGTGGGCCTGCCCTCGCGCTATCCTTTTTGGTCTTGGGAGGTATCGGGGGTGCGCAGCTACCTGCTCATGGAATCGCTCTGGCTCGACGCCGTGGGCAAGTCGACGGGTCTGCCTGCCCACACGCTGTTGGGCGGCGCGGTGCGCAAAGTGGTGCCCACCGACTTCTGGGCAAACCGTCCTTCGGCGGAGGTGATGGCGAAGTTGATCGCCGAAGCCCAGGATCTTGGCCTGCGCGGCATCAAGATGAAATCCGACGGTAGCGGCGACACGGCGCGGGCGTTGCTGTCGATTGCCGCCGACGTGCCCGCCGGTTTTCGTGTTACCATCGACCCGATGACGGCGTGGCGATCTCTGCGTGAGAGCGCTCGTTGGTTCGACGCCCTTGCCAAGCTCGATTGCGACATCCAGATCGAAGATCCCTTCCCGCATCAGGCCATCGAGGATTGGCAGCGTGCCCGCCACTATTCGCCCATCACCATCATCTGTCACCCGCGCGGGGAAGCCAACTTGCGCCTGGCCCTGCGCGAGGAGATGGCCGACGGCTACAACCTGGGGCTGGGCAGCACCTACGGCTTCTTGCAGATGTCTAGCGTCATCGAAGCAGCGGACAAAGATTGCTGGCAGGGCAGTTCGCTGGAACTAGGTGTGGGGCAACATGTGCGCCTGCACGCCGCCGCCTGCTCGCGTAGTTGTGTCCTCGGTAGCGACATGCAAAGTGAGTGGGTGCGCGAACATACGCTCATCACACCACACATGTCTTACGCCGACGGTGGCGCCATCGTCCCCGACCGTCCTGGGCTGGGGATCGAGCTTGACCATGCAGCGGTTTCGGGGTACTGTCAGCGAGAATTTGAGATAGGTGTTTGAGTTTGTGATGGTAGATTGGGATTCGGTTTGAAGGTTCGATAGTGCGTAGTGCGTAGTCCGTTTAGAATGTTGCGTGCTATGACGTGCTTACTTCGTGAACAGCGTTCACACACTACGCACTACGCACTACCTCTCCAAAACACGCAACATTGAAAGGAGCAACCATGTCACGTAGAGTAAGCTTTGAACTAACCGATAAAGTTGTCGTTGTCACCGGCGCGGGGCGCGGGATTGGCAAGTCGATTGCCGAAGTCTGCGCCGAGTACGGGGCCAAGCTGGCGTTGGGTAGCCGCACCGTGGCCGAATCTGAGGCGACGGCGGAAGTCTGCCGTCAAGCAGGTGTCGAGGCCGAAGCGTGGTCTCTAGACGTCTCCAGTGTGGCGAGTATCCGTGCCTTTGTGGACAACGTGCTGGAACGCTACGGTCGCATTGATGTCCTTGTGAGTAACGCCGGGTACAACTCGCCCAAGCCGGCCCTCGACTATACCGAAGATGAATTCGACTACATCTCCGACGTCAATTTCAAGGGCGCGTTTTTCATTGCCACCGCCGTGGCCCAGAGCATGATCGACCGCAAGATCGAGGGCAGCATCATCACCATCAGCTCACAGGTGGGCATTGTGGGCGGTCCGCTGCGGGCGATCTACGCTGCGGCCAAGGGCGCAGTCGGTCAATTCACCCGTTCGTTGGCGGCGGAATGGGCGCCACACAAGATCACTGTCAACGCCGTCGCACCCACCTTCACGCGCACGCCGCTGCTCGAAGAAGCCGTCAAGAATCCCGAATTCGCCAAGAATCTGCAAAAAGTGCCGATGGGACGCCTCGCCGAACCCGACGAAATGGCTGCAGCCGTCGTCTATCTCGCCTCGGATGGCGCCCGCATGGTGACGGGGCAGGTGTTGGCGGTAGATGGTGGCTTTACGGCAATCTAATGATGAATGAAGAATAAAGATTGGGTAGCGGCGATCCTCGTTCTACCCAATCTTTATTCTTCATTCATCGCTATCCGCTCACACACTTTTAGAGAGGCTTCTATGTCCGCCAAACTACGCACTGCGATTCTCGGCTGCGGGGGCATGTCTCGCAACCACATTCGAGGATATCTTGACACAAGGCGCTATGAGATTGTGGCGTTGGCCGATCTCAACCTCGATGCCATGGAGGAGGTGGATCGTCAGTTCAACATTTCGCCCAAACACTACACCGATGCCCGCGAGATGATGAAAGCCGAACGTCTCGATGTGATTTCGATCTGCACCTGGCACGGTGGCCACGCACCGTGGACAATTGCGGCGGCGGCCTTCGGTCCACGAGCGATCTTGTGCGAGAAACCCATGGCCGACACCGTGGGCGCAGCCGAACAGATGATGGTGGCCTGCCGGCGCAACGGCGTGAAGCTGGTGATTGCCCATCAACGCCGCTTCCTCCCGGCCTACACCCTGGCCAAGGACCTCATCGCCCAGGGCGAGATTGGCTCTGTCCATCTGATCCAAAGCTTTGGCGGGGCCGGCCTGCCCAACTATAGCTCACATCAGACCGACATGTACCGTTATCTCCTGGGAGACGACGAGTGCGAGTGGGTGATGGGTAACATCGAGCGTAAAACCGATCAGTACGAGCGCAGCACCCGCATCGAAGACAGCGCCATGGCCGTCTTTCAATTTCGTAGTGGACCACGGGCGCTGATCCTCAGCGATCTCATCCCCAACTACTATCAGGGCGCATTGATCGTGGGCAGTCAGGGCATGATCAACATGACCACCAAGGATTTGCAATTGATGAACGCATCCACGGGCGGGCAGTGGCAGCGCTACGCGCCCGACGGCAAATTCTACAAAGTGGCCGAACAGGGCGACCGTTTCGAGTGGCTGGAGGCCGGCGCAGCCCAGGCCGACGAATTGGCCGACTGGATCGAGGGCGTCGTCCCCACGCACCGGGGCGCGGCCGAGAACGGCTACAAAGCGTTGGAGATGATCCACGCCGTCTACGAATCGGCGCGCATGCACGAAAAGGTGGTCATGCCCATGCGCACGCGCGTCAATCCCCTCGATCTCATGGTGGAATCGGGCCACCTCGCCCCCGAACGACCAGGCCGTTACGACATCCGCGCCTTCTTGTTGCGCGGAGAAAATATGGCGAAGGATGATTCAAGTGTGTAATGGGGATCGGGGACTTGGGATCGGGGACTAGGGATTGGGTTGAGCATATTGATTCGGTTGTCTGGACATTCTGCGGTTGATGAGATGATGGGATGATGACCGTTATCCTCATCATCTCATCATCTTCTTGTTCGCAATATCTGCCAGTCACCGAATCAATATGCTCAACCCAGTCCCTAGTCCCTAGTCCCAAGTCCCCACTCCCCAATCCCTTATTCAAAAGGAGCCGACCATGCCCGCGTTGACCCCAGCACAAGTGCAGCAGTTCCACGAAGACGGTTATTTGATTGTTGAGGATCTCTTTGATCCGGCGGCGGACCTCGATCCGATTATCGAGGAATATCAGGGGGTGCTCAACACCCTCGCCGATGAATTGTTCGCCCGCGGTGAGATTGCTTCGACCTATGCCGAACTGCCCTTCGGCTCCCGTTTGACCCAGATCTATGCCGAAAGCGGCAAGGTCCACGCGCAGTATTTCGACTTTTCGTTGCCGCAGGCCAATGTCCAACCGGATACGCCCATGTGGGTAGGGCCGGCCGTCTTCCGCATGCTGCGCAACCAGCGGCTGCTCGACGCCGTGGAGTCGCTGATCGGGCCTGAGATCTACTCGAATCCGGTGCAGCATGTTCGGCTGAAACCGCCGGAACATCTGACGCCCACGAACGATGACGGGCGCGCCCAACTGGGCAAGACGCCCGTACACCAGGACAACGGTGTGGTCACCCCCGAAGCCGACGACAGCGAGATTCTCACCGTCTGGTTCCCGCTCAATGACGTAACGGTGAAGAACGGCTGCCTGTGTGTGTGGCCCGGCAGCCACCGCCAAGGATTGCTCGATCACTGCCCCAGCCCGATTGGGTTAAAAATTCCAGGGAAGTTGTTGGGTGGCGCCAAGGCCATGCCGGTGCCGTTGAAGCGAGGTGGCGCGCTCTTCATGCACAAGTTGACGGTGCATGCGTCCTACTCCAACAACAGCGACGAAGTGCGTTGGAGCTTTGACTTACGCTACAACCCGATTGGTCAGGCGACGGGCCGCAGCGCCTTCCCTGGCTTTGTGGCGCGCAGCGCCTCTAATCCTGAAAGCGAATTGCACGATCCTGCTCAGTGGGCCGATCTCTGGGTTCAGGCCCGTCACCACCTTGCCACCGAAGGCATGGGCGCATTCAACCGCTGGAGCGTGGACAATCCTGTGTGCGCGTGAGGGTTTCGTACACTTCAGTTAGGCGATGCGCAGCAACAGTGCCAGGCACGGGCCAGTGAATTGGTCGATAAAGCTTGCTGGCTTGGCCCGTGCCGGGCACTGTTGGCACCGACCCTCTCTATAGCGTTTTCTTTTGACTTTGCGTACGCTTTTCCGTACAATTTGGGCAGTGTTGTAGAACATTTATAGGAGTCATTATGCCAACTATGACCGTCACCGAAGCCAGAAGCTCGCTCTATCAACTGGTCGACAACGTTGCCGATAGCCATGAGCCTGTCTTGATCACAGGCAAAAGGGCAAACGCTGTGCTCATTTCTGAAGATGATTGGCGTGCGATCAACGAGACGCTTTATTTGCTTGCCGTGCCGGGTATGCGTGAATCGATCCGCGATGGGATGCAGACCCCCGTTGACGAATGCAGCGACGAGGTTGAGTGGTGAGTTGGCGCGTTGTTTACACAAAACAAGCCCAAAAGGACGCCAAAAAGCTCTCCGCTGCCGGCCTACGGCGCAAAGCTGAGCATCTGCTCGAAATTCTCCGTCAGAACCCCTATCAGAATCCACCGCCCTACGAAAAGCTGGTAGGCGATTTAGCGGGCGCTTATTCCCGCCGCATCAACATTCAACATCGCATTGTCTATCAAATTCTGGATGCGGAGCAGATCGTGAAGGTGCTGCGCCTCTGGAGCCATTACGAGTAGACAGAAGGACACAAACCATGACAATTCGCATGGCCCAATACGGCACCGGTCACGGACATGCCGAGGGCAAGCTGCTTTCGATGCTCAACCACCCCGAAGTGGACGTGGTGGGCGTCTTTGAACCGAATGAGGAACGACGCAAGCAGGTGCAAGGAACGGGCGCGTACGAACACGTCCACTGGTTCAAAGACGTAGACGAGATGCTCGGTGATCCGTCGATTGTGGCGGTATCGTCGGAGGGGTGGAATGTGGAGAGCCTCGACTTCAGCGAGGCGATTGTCAACGCCGGCAAGCACGTTTGGTACGACAAGCCCGCCGGGCAGGACTGGCCGCAGTGGCAGCGTGTGGTGGCCAGAGCACAGGCGGATGGAACGTACATTCAAATGGGCTACATGTTCCGCTATCACAATGGCTTCCGCCAGATCGCGGCGTGGAGCCGGGCGGGGTTACTGGGGACGATCCACTCGGTGCGGGCGCACATGTCTACGAATCTCTCCAACGCCCAACGTGAGGTGATCAGCGTGCACCAGGGCGGCATCTTCTACGATCTTGCCGGCCATATGCTGGATCAAGTCGTCTGGCTGCTGGGGCGTCCGCTGCGCACGACAGGCTTTTTGCACAACCACAGCGGCGCAGTGCCGGCCTTTGCCGACAACACCCTGGGTGTGCTGGAATATGAGCAGGCGCTCGCCTTTGTGGACATTTCGGCGCTGGAACCGCGGCCTATGGCGCGTCGCTTCGAAGTCTATGGCAGTTTCGGCAGCGCCATCCTCTTGGAGCCATTTGAGCCAGGACACGCCATCCGTCTCTGCCTCGAAGAAGCGGCGGATGGCTACGCCAAAGGCGAGCAGCTCATCCCGGTGACGCCCCAATCGCGCCAGGAACTCTACGATCTCGAAATGGCCGCCTTCGTCGACGTCCTCGCTGGGCGGCGCCCGCCGGATCGCTTGCCTGAGCACGAGTTGTTGGTACAAGAAACACTGCTGCGTACCACTGGTCACATTGCCGACGCCTTGACGGCGTAGTGATTGGGGATTGGTGATTAGGATCTTGTGGAGGATCTGATGCTGTAAAGAGATCCTAATCACCAATCACCAATCCCCTCCAGACGGCTGAACAATTTCGGCGCGGATTACCAGAGCTTTTGCATCATCGAGATCAACGCTTCGACCTCAAAGGGCTTCTGTAACCAGGCGATACCGCCCTTTTCAAGCGTTTGGCGGCCATCCTCTTGGAGCGGATACCCGGTCATCAGAATCATTTTTACATTGGGCTTGACTGTGCGCAGTTCACGGCTAAGTTCAAGCCCGCCAAGTCTTGGCATGATCATATCGCTTAGTACGAGATCGATCTTGTCTTGGTGGGTTTGAAAGACGTGGACTGCCTCTTGCCCGTCTTTGGCCGTAAGCACTTCGTAGCCGTTGATGTCTAAAAAGTCGACCAATGCGTCTCGCGTTGCCACATTGTCTTCGACGACAAGAATGCACCTATGTCGACTGTTTTCTGCCTTTTGAGTCATGACCGGCTGATCCTTCGGTTTTGCGTCATCTACCACTGGTAGGTAGATGATAAAAGTAGTGCCTTCGTTGATGCTGCTGTGGACTTTAATGTACCCATTGTGTTGCTGAACAATTCCATAAACCTGTGCCAACCCCAGGCCGCTGCCTTTGCCATGCTCCTTAGTAGAGAAGAAAGGCTCAAAAATCCGGCCAAGGACTGACGCTGGGATACCGCCGCCGTTGTCGCTGATCTCGATGCTAAGCCAGGTGCCGGGCGGCATGTCTGGCAAAGGGGGTTTGTCCTGCTCATGCAGCCGAAAATCTTCAAGGTGCAGATGCAAAAAGCCGCCGTTGGGCATGGCATCGCGTGCATTGACGGCCATGTTGATCAGTGCCTGCTGAAAACGTGCTGGATCGAGCGTCACCTGATAGTCGGGTTTGGCTGTGGTAAATGCAATTTCAATCGTCTCCGGCAGAATGCGTTCGAGTAACTTCACTAGATCTTTGCAGAATGGCACAGCGTTAAGTGGCCGCCGTTCTAATACGGATGTGCGGCTGAAGTCGAGCAATTGACGGACGAGTTCCGCCGCATACTGGGCCTGTTGGTGGATCACATCGAGCCGTTCGCGATTTTTGCCGCTCAGGTTGAGCGTGTTTCGCATCAACTGAGAATAGATGACAATTGCGCCCATGATGTTGTTAAAGTCGTGGGCGATGCCGGCGGCCAACTGCCCTACAGCGGCCAACTGCCCTTGCTGCATGGCGCGCTGACGATTTTCGCGTTCTTCGGTGACGTCGCGCAACACCAGTAGCCGACCGTCGCTTGCGGTGCCTGACCCCATGATGTGGCTCATTATCTCAAAAGTTGCCGTGGCATCGTCATGAGATTCAATTTCGTGTGCAGTTCGGCCTGCACTGGGTATCGTTAGCAGCGTCTCCAAAGGCACATAGCCGAAGCTCTTCAGCCGACCCTCCTCCGAGACTTCCCCAAAGCGGGCCAGCATCTGCTCGGCAGCTGGATTGGCCAACAAGATGCATTGGTCGGGCGACAGTAAAACCAACCCATCGGCGACACCGTCCATGACACGTTGAAGCTGTTCTGCTTGCTCTTGAATCTGGTTAACGAAGCGGGTGTTGGCAATGGCTACCGAAGCTTGGTTGGCCAGCGCCGTCAGCACGGTTAGGTCGTCGCTGCTGAACTCCTTGGTGGCGGCGCGATTGGCTGCCACCAACGTCCCCAGGATCTGATCCTGGTAGAGCAACGGCGTCACCATCACCGAACCAATCGCGGGCCAACTTGTTTCGTCGGGCGAGTCGTCGCCCAACACCGCGCCGCTGAGGACCATTCCCTCGCGCTGCTCGATTACTTTGGCCATCAAGCTCGCCATCCATGCCTGAAACTGGGGCGTTTGGGTGACATCGTCGAGATTGCCCGCGCCGATAGGCTCTGTATTTGTATGTAAGTCCTGCCCCAGGATCGCCAGGTTCACCCAGTCGGCATTCAGCACGGCTTCAATGCCGTCTACAACTGATCCCAAAAGTTGAGGCAGATCCTTGGTAGAGATAAGCTGTTGGGCCACGTTGTAGAGTGCATTGGTGCGACTTAGCGATTTTTGCACCTCTTCATAGAGAATAGCGCGTTGAATTGAGGTGGCAGCAATGTCTGTCACTGCGTTTAAAAGCCGGATTTCTGCCTCTGACAAGGGGGTGGCGCGCCCCAGTTGCATCACCCCGATGGGTTCGTCATCTACCAAAAGTGGGATGTAGATTTGTGCCTGCGTTAGCTTAGGGGGCAGATCCGGCCCAAAGCGTGGATCGAGGTAGATGTTGGTAGAGGCAAAGGTGCGTTTTTCTTGTAGCGCAGCATTGAGCAGGGCAGGGAAGGTATCGGTAGGGGCAAGGTGGTGCCGCTCACTACTGTGTTGGAGGTGGACGTGATCGTCGTGGCTGTAGATGGTCACTTCGCTGCCCTGGGGGTGTAGCAGTGCGCCGATCTCCGCCAAGAGGATAGATAGCATTGCGTGGCTTGTGCGTGCTGAGCGCAGCGCGGTGGCGATCGTTGCCACAGCTTCGCGTGTACGCTCTGCCTGTTTTACCTCGGTGATATCGGTGACAATCGACATCCTACCTACAACTTCTTCGCTTCCTTTCATAATCGGCGCTGAGGCGATGCTCACGTCGATTAGTGTACCGTCGCGCCTCAGGCGTTGTGTTTCAAAAAGGCCGAAGCGACGTTCTTCAAAAAGCTGATGCAGCCTTGCTTCTGATTCTGCTTCGTGGGTGGGTGGAATGTAGGGCAGGGGACGGCCCAGCACTTCTTTTTCTTGCCAGCCGAAGATGCGTTCCGCCGCTGGATTCCAGGTGGTGATCTTGCGTTCGCTGTCGATGGCGATGATGCCCAACGGCGAAGACTCAATCATCGTTTGCAGAGTGGTGGTTGTTTCGAGCAGCGCCTCTTCGGTTTTGCGGCGGACGGTAATATCGCGGAAGTTGACGACAATGGCGCGTACACTCTCCACGTTAAGCAGGTTGTTGCCTACGCCTTCGATCCAGATCTGACTGCCGTCGACATGGGTCAGGCGCAACTGCCCCGACACGATGGTCCCTGGTTTTTGTAGTAGATTGGCCAGCATACAGGCGGCCTGTGCCGCGTCGTCTGGGCATATTTTTTCAAGTGCAGACTGGCCAAGTAGGACGGCAGGCTCAAAGCCAAGAATGCGTTCCACACTGGGGCTGACATAGGTGAGTTGACCGTCGCCATCGATCAGCACAATTACATCGTTGTTATATTCAATGAGTGAACGGAAGCGTTCTTCACTGCGCCTGAGCGCGTCCTCGGTGCGGCGTCGTTCCGTCACATCGCGGAGGACGGAAAGATGGCGGCCAGGCAGAAAGTCGGGGGTGGCCGAGTATTCTGCTTCACGGATCGACCCATCGGGGCGGCGTAGGCGGAAGATGCCCCGCTCCGCTTGATTTTGCACACGGAACTTCTGCAAGGCACGGTCTACATTAAGTTCGTCTGCGGTAAAATCGCCGACGCTGCGGCCAATCAATGATGCGCGGGGAAGGCCGAACAATTCACAGGCGGCAGGATTGACATCGACATAGCGCCCTTCATCATCTGCAATCACAATGGCATCGAGTGCAGACTCGTAGAGCGCACGCAGTTGACGTTCGTTGCTGTGCAGCGCCTCTTGCGCCTGCCTTAACAGGATAATGTGCCCACTATTTGGATCGATCACGGCATCGATCTGGCCGCGTACCAATTTCTGCAGATCTTGTTCCAACCCGGCTAGACGTTGTACCAGTTGTTGGATTTCAGAGAAGACATCTAAAGATGTACCGTCCGCTGTTTGTGGTGTCGCTGTTTGTGGTGTCGCTGTAGGTTGTTTCATGTCTCTTTCGGTGATAAGGCTACCCCATGTTGAGTGCAACAAGTACGTGAGCCCGTTCGCTTAAGTCGCCGATGACCCGCACCGTGGGTTTAGGTGAAATGCGCAGGAGTGTTGGTGTTACCAGCACACCATCCTGTAAGGCGCGCCAGGGGGTTTCGAGTATATCAACAATTTCTAGCCTGCACTGCTGCCCTGTGTTGTGCTCGTTGCAGAGTGCCAGGGCATTGGCTACTGCACGTATGGAGTTTGGCCCATTACCGGCTTTGTACAACCTTAGCTCGATGATTGAAATTTGGGTCATGCAGCCTATTCCTCTTCGCCGCGCAATCGTCTTATGTCACTAGTCATCTGTTCCCACTGTTGCTCCTGGCTCACTTCAATTTCGTTTAGATCGGTCAGTTCGG
Source organism: bacterium (assembly GCA_016124945.1). GTDB lineage: Bacteria > Chloroflexota > Anaerolineae > Caldilineales > Caldilineaceae > RI-153. The sequence continues at coordinate 50,081 of WGMT01000011.1, forward strand.
CCCGATGCGAGTTTAGTTCCGCCTCTAGGGATGCAATGCGCGCCTGAAGTTCTGTTTCAGATGCGATCAATTGGCGACGACGGCGTTCAATTTCACGCCGCTGTTCTGTGTGTTGCTGGGCAGCTTGTTGTTCCTTTTCCCAGCGCATAGTGCCCATGAGCACTTCGCCACCCGCTGTGTAGGCATCGGCTAATGTGATGCCGTCGTCTGACAACAGCAGCTCGCGCACTTGGTTCGAGTGTGCGGTGCCGCGCGCTTTGACGATACTCAGCGCCCGGTTGCGTTCACCACTCATCACCACATACGAAAGATGAATCCAGGTATCGGCCAGGGTGGATACCTGCATCTCGGTGGCCTCCAACTCAGTACTTGTCACTTCGAGTAGACTGGTAGTGAGTAGCGTGATCCCCTGCGCTTTGGTACTGTGCAACAGACGCTGTGCCACCTGGCGCGCCTCTAGTTCACCACCCGATTTGATCATCGCCGAGATGGGATCGATGATCACACACGAAGGGCGATGGCGGGCGATCAGGCTGCGGATGTAGAGCAATTGTTCTTCGGCGCTGCGCGCTTCCGACCGCACAGAGTACATGTGCAGCAGGCCGGCCTCTCGATAAGGTTTTAGTTGAATGTTGACAGAGGTCAAGTTGCGCACAATCTCGTTGGCGGCTTCGTCGAAGCTCACGTAGATCACACGTTCACCCTGCGCACAGGTGGCTGCGGCCAAGGCCCCCGACAGTGTCGACTTAGCTGTGCCGGGCGCGCCGGTGATCAGCACCGACGATCCTCGGTAGTAGCCGCCGATGAGCATCTGATCAAGGCGATCCACCCCGGTCGAAACCCGCTCGCTCGAGACTTCGTAGTCGTAGCTGGCTTCGCCCAGGTTCGCCACTTCGAGTCCATGCGGGCCAATGACCATGGAGACCTGGTTCTCGGCGAAATCGGATCCGCGATACTTTAACACCCGTAGGTTGCGCAGCGACACCCGATCATTGACACTATGACTGACATGCACCAGGCAGTCGACCATGTATTGCATGTAGTTATAGCCGTGTAGTAGATCGCTGAAGCCGGTGGGGCTGCTAATGTCGAGTTTGGCTGTGATGATGCTGGTGAGGTTGCTTTCCGACAACCAGTGATGCAGCCGGTAGATTTCGTGCCTTTCCAATGTGGGGTCGCCAAGCAGGTTCAGCAACACGTCGATGGAATCAAAAACGATACGCTTCGCTCCCATCTCGGCGACCTTGGCTTCCAGGCCGGCCAGCAGCCCTTGCAGGTCAAATGCGCCGACATGGATCACATCGGGCAGCACCTGGGCATCGAGGAAGAAGAGCTTCTGTTCTTGCAGCACAGGTAAATCCCAGCCAAAACCGGCTGCATTGGCAATAATGCGTCGCGAGGTCTCCTCAAAGGTGACAAAGATGCCTGGTTCATCGTAGTCTTTGGCCCCGTTGACAAGGAATTGCAGCGCAAAGACCGTCTTCCCCGTGCCTGGCCCACCCATCACCAAAGAGGTGCGGTTGTAGGGCAGCCCGCCCTTGGTGATCTCGTCGAAACCTTCGATCCCGGTGGCGGCTTTCAATGGGGGATCCATCGTTGGATGTATAGATTCACTCATGCAGGTTCTCTCCCGCGTTTCAAATGTGGCATGATTTTTTGGGGAGGGGATTGGGGATTGCGCAACGTCAAACTTAGTGCAGTCCCCAATCACCAACTCACCTCTCGCTTCGATTCTATCTTCGCTTCGTCCAACTCCATGCCCAGGCCCGGGGCAGTGGGCAGGGTGACGACGCCGTTGATCGGCTTAAGCGGCGTTGCCAGGAAGTATTGGTGGATCTCGTTCCATTTGATCAAATATTCGAGCAACGGCGTTGTCGGTTCAGGCCATGCCGCGATGAGATGGGCGCTGGCCGGCGTCGAGTGGCCATGTGGGATGACGGGGATATCGTAGGCAGAGGCCAGGGCGCAGATCTTCATACTTTCGGAAATGCCGCCACACCAATAAATGTCGGTCTGGAGCACATCGACGGCGCGCACATCGAGCAGTTGTTTGACGCCCCAACGGGTGTACTCGTGTTCGCCACCGCTCACAGGAATGTTGATGCCGGCGCGGATCTCGGCGTACTGCTCGATCTTGTCGGGGAGGACCGGTTCCTCGATCCAGCGGGGCGCGTACTCTTCCATGCGCCGCGCCATCTGCACCGTGTAGGGCACGTCCCAACTCATCCAACAGTCGAGCATAATATCCACATCGGGGCCGACGCTCTCGCGAAGCGTACGCACCAAGCGCATGTTGCGCTCAATGCCGGCTTTGCCGTCAGTGGGGCCGTCGCGGAAGAACCACTTGGTGGCGGTGTAGCCTTCGGCCACCATGCGTTGCGCCCGTTCTTGCACCAGTTCGGGATCGAGAGAGTATCCTAGCGCACTGGCATAGGTAGGGATCTCGGTGCGGGTCGGCCCCCCCAACAACTCGTAGACCGGCGCATTGTACCACTTCCCCTTCAGATCCCACAGGGCACAGTCGACCACGCTCATAGCCATCATGTTGACGCCCTTGCGCCCGTGGACGGAGTGGCGGTACATGCGATCCCAGAGGCGCTCAATCGCCAGGGCATCGTGGCCGAGCAGCATCGGCTTGAGCTGTTTGTCGACGATCCAAGCTTGCTCCTCGGGCATGGGGCCGCCGATGCCGTAGACGTTGGCGTCGGTCTCAATCTGCACGAAGTAGGACTTGATGTGGTAATTTCCTTTGGCTTCGGCGGAGATCCAGACAGTCCCTTCCGCTTTGTGCTCGGGGTAAATGTCCACTGGGCGATTCAGACGCTCTTCCCAGAAGACGTCCTCGTCGTGCTGCATGGTGCCTTGCACTTCAAAGACGCGCACAGCCGTGATCTTCATGGTGCTCTCCTCGTGGGGTGGGGATGGGTGGAAACCAAGATTCTATCCAAGCCATACGAAGGCAGAATTGATCCAGAGATTACACAGATTTTTAAGATTCAGAAGCAGATTGCACGCCAATCTTCTGGAAATCCTGTTAATCTGCGTAATCTGTGGATAGTTTTCTCTTTTCTCTGTTCTTCGCGATTCTTTGTGTATCTTCGTGGATCATCTCTGCTCATTATACCCGTGTGATTTGCTGCTCCAAAACATCTTTGACACTGCTCCGGCTGCATTGTATCCTGAATTGGTCTGTCCAATCTACTTTCCCTACTACATGTTGTCTCTACCCTGAAATTACAGTGCGCAGCAGCACTTCTGCTTTACATTGGCGTGACTCGCCAGGCTGCTGTGAATTTCTGGGTAGTCAGTCAGAACCAACACCAAACCAACGGAGAAAAGACCATGAGCCAACCCTGGCGCGGGATTTTTGTGATCGTCGTCACCCCTTTCACCGAAAGCCTGGAACTAGACGAAGCCTCGTTGCGCCGTGAGGTGCGCTTCTGCATCGAAGCGGGCGCAACCGGATTGGTCGGCCCGGCCAACGCCAGCGAGTTCCCCACCTTGTCAGACGATGAACGCAAACGCTGGATGGAGATCGTTGTCCACGAGGCCGGAGGACAGATCCCCGTTGTGGCCGCTACCACTTCAGGACACGCCATCCCTGCCGTAGAGCTGAGCCTCTTTGCCCAACACATCGGCGCGGACGGGGTGATGGCCATGCCGCCGTCGATCCTGTCACCGGGGCCGGATGGCTGCTACCAATACTTCAAAGCTCTCTCCGACGCGTTGGACATCCCAGTCTGTGTGCAGAATTACGCCGGGCCGGCGGGCACACCCATGTCCTCGGAGTTGCTGGCGCGCATGTGCCGCGAACTGGAAAACGTGCGCTACCTCAAAGAGGAGACCCTGCCCGAACCACGCGCCATCAGCCGCACCCTGACCGCTGCGGGCGACGCCTGCGAAGGCGTCTTCGGCGGGCAGGGCGGCGTCTACATGATCGACGAATGGCGGCGCGGCGCCCATGGCAACATGCCCGCCTGTCAGTCTACCGAGGTCCACGTCGCCATCTGGGACAAACTCACCGCGGGCGACGAAGCCGGGGCGCGCACGATCTTCAACCAGCTCCTGCCGCTGATCAACTTCGAGCGCATGCACGGCGTTGCCACCTACAAAGAAGTGCTCAAACGCCGCGGCATCTTCAACACCACCGCCGGCCGCGCCCCGGGCAAATATCTAGATGAAATGGATCTGAAGGAACTAGATGCGATTTTGGCGGATGTGGAGGGGTTGTTTACGGTGGGATGAGACGCAATGCGTAATGCGTAATTGGTCTACGAAATTGGTCGCCAAATGGCTGGTGACTTCGTCTGCGAATTACGCATTACTCTTCTTCAACAGTCGCCCCAAAATCACCCCCATCTCCTCCCCCCGAAACGCCCCTGTCAGTGCCAACACGCTCAGGTAGGCCAACCCGCCGGGGACAAGCGCCAGCCATACGTTAATGCCCGCACCGATCAATAGATGCATGGCAATTCCCATCACTAACACCGCCAGCAGCGGTCGCCAGATCAGGTCGAGCCACGGCACATGGCCCACGTGGCGTTTGACGCTCCAGTAGAAGGGGATGAGCAGACTGAACTCGCTGAGGATGGTCACCACCGCCGCGCCCAGGTAACCGAAGGTGGGGATCATGAGCAGGTTGCCCACCACGTTAAAGACGACGCCCAGCACGAACGCTTTGGTGAGGTAGCCCTGCTGGTTGACGGCAATCAGCACAAACTGTGTCACACTGTTGACAAAGCCAATCGGAATGCTCCAAATGATCACCTGGAGCGCCAGCGCCGAGCCGCCCCGGTAGCTGATTTCACGCCCCAGCACCTGAATCGTGTCGGGCACGTTGAGGAACTCCGCGCCGCCGAGGATGTAGATCAGCGGCTCCGCCAGCACGGTGATGGTCATGGCCAGGGGCAGGCTGACCATCAACAGCAGCCGCGCACTCAGGATGTACGAACGCAGCAGCCCTTCGCCTTCTTTCTTGGCGTAGCGAGCCATGAGCGGGAAGATGGCGAAGGTAAAGGTACTGGGGATGATGTTCAACCCGTCCAAATATTTGAGCGAAGCGCTGTAAAGCCCCACACTCACCGCCCCCGCCAGGGGACGCAACAGCCAGACGTCGATGCGCCAGAAAATCGTCGCCAGCAGGTGATTGAGCATCAGCGGCCCGCTGGTGCTGAACATCCAGCGCTGCAAAGAGGCGTCCCACTTCCACTCGGGTTTGAAAAGCGTGGAGCGTACCAGCGTGTAGAGCCAGATCAACTGCACAATGTTCATTACCAGGCTCACCCACGCCAATCCCACAAAGCCCCATCCCAAGAGCAACACCAGTGCGCCCAGGGCCACTTTCAGCAGGGCCGTGGCGCTGCTCAAACCGGCAGGGTACTCCATCTTTTCGAAGGCATAAAAGAGACTGCTCAGCGCGTCGGCCCAGTTGGCAAAGAGCATCGCCGCCGCAAAAATGGCGATGGCCTGCACTTCGGCCATGCTGATGCCGCCCCAAATGCGGAATCCCCCCGTCATCAGCGCCAACACGGGCAGGCTCGCCAACCACAGGATCGTGCGCAGCCCCAGCACGTTGGTAAGGTAGCGGCTCGACTGGTTCTTGTCCGCCGCCACATCGCGGGTGAGGAGTGTACCCAACCCGTAGCGACTCACAATCTCAAAGAAGCCGTACATCGTCACCACAAAGGCATATTGGCCGGTGCCTTCAGGGCCAAGTAGACGCACATAGAGCAGGGCGAAGGCGAAGTCGATGGCCTTGTTGGCCATGTTCAGCGCCATGGGCACCAGCGAATTCTTGGCTACCGTGCGCACTTCGTCGCCCGATTCGTCTGGGCGGTAGTAGCGGCCCCACAGCCACCAGAGCAGCAGCAGCGCACACGCCATCACCGCCAGGAATGAGACGTACAACGCCACTTTGAAACTCATGGGCGTGTAGACAAAGCGGACCGTCCACTGCCCTTGTTCGGGCAGGTAGACGGTGCGCAGTGCGCCGTTGGCGCGGTGGATCGTCAACTCTGTCTCTTGGCTTTCGTCCCCACCGAAAGGACGGATGTACGCCCTCCAGCCGGGGAACCAGGCGTCGGAGAGCACCAGCCAGCCACGGTCGCTCAGGTTGATGTCCACAAAGACGGTGTCTGTTGTGTAGCGGCTGATATTGGCTTCGGCGATCTGCGGGCTGGCGCGGGTCAGCGCGTTGGCCGCGGCAGGCGTCTCTTCGATGAAGACGACATCGCGCAGCTTCGCCGTCAACAGCGGCTGCTCACCCGCGGGGATCACCTGCGCCTCGGGCACGATGAAGGCCCGCGGCAGCACTTCCAGATTCTCGTAGACTGTGATCACGCCGTCGTCGTAGATTTCTTGCCACGTCGCCGCATTGGGGATGACATGCTCGGTGAAGACATACTTGACGTTGAGCAGATCGAGCAGCGGGTTTTCCATCACCGCGTAGGGGTTCGGCCCTACGGCGTAGAGCGGTGCGATACGATTGTAGAGCAGTTCGCCGCTCTGATCGCCAAGCTGATTCATCATCTCTACATACTGGCGGGGGATGATCGAATCGTAGCCGCGCAGATCGTGCCAGCCGTAGTACATGCCCACATTGGCGTTAAGCGTCTTCGCGCCGGGGACGTTGAAGGTGGTGATGCGGAAGGGCGGGGCGTCTTCGCCGGCTTCGCGGTCCTGAATAAACTGCACCACCGGCGGCACATTGACCAACGGTGACAACGCCGGATCGGCGGCAGGATTGAACGTCCCATGGATGGAGAAGAGATCGGCGACCACGAGCGCGGCGGCAAGGAATGGGAGGGATGATGCCAACCGATACCGAGATGATGAGATGATGAGCCGCACCGCCACACCGCCGAGGACGGCAAAGATGCCGAATTTGAGCAAATTCAAGCTCTGGTAGCCCCAAAACATGCGCCCGTCGGCAAAGGACATCTGCGCCAGATCGCTGCCGTCGACGATGCGTTGTCCTAGCGCGAGGAAGGGCGCAGGGACGAAGTAACTAATCGCAACGGCGGCCAAAGCGGCAACCCCGGCAAGGATGGCCGACGAGGAAAGAACGAAGAACAATGAACGGTGCGAGATCGTGAGCCGCCCAATCTTCAATCTTGATTCTTCCGTCATTGCAAGCTGCCGCTCCAGTCCAATCCCGCCGAGGACGGCCATGCTCAACGTAAACGGAAAGACCCAGCGGAAGGGGCTGTGTAGTTGGTTCCACCCGGGCAACCCGTAAAAAAGGATGGCGTAGAGCGGCGTACCGAAGGCGAAGAGGAGCGAGAGGACGGCGAGGGCGGTGAAGATCCAGGTGGGGCGGGCGAGGGGCGAGTTGCGAATGGCGGATTGCGAATGGCTGATTGCCCACGGCAGGGCGGTGACGACGGCCACGGCGGCGAGCAGCCAGGTGAGGATGCCCACGTAGTTGCCGCCTTCGACGTAGTTTTTGATGCCCCAAAAGACCGTCTGGATCGGTTCACCCAGCGCGTTGACCGTTGCCGATTCCATGCGTAACGACCAAAGATCAAACCAGGCATGGTGGCTTGGGTTGCCGAAAACGTCGGGTAGGAAAAAAGTCAGCACATGCCGCGACGGCCAGGCCCACCCCAACACTTGCTGCAAAGTGGCTGATCCTGCGCGGAAATTCAGCGTCACCAATTCGTAGAGCGGAACCAGTTGCACCGCGCCTGAGGCGATCCCCAGGAGCGCTAACGCCAGCAACCAGCCAGAGAGTTTGAGGATGCGAATTGCGGGTTGCGGGTTGCGAAGTGCGGGTTGCGAGTTGCGTTTCGCTGCGCCGCGACCTTTGCGATCTGTCGCGTGCCACGTGCCACCTGCTAACTGCCACCTGCTAACTGCTAACCTCCGCCACGCCAACACCAGCCGCACTGCGCTGTAAAAGCCTGCCACCAACAGTGTATAGTAGAAAAATTCTGGATGCCCGGCCAAGGCTACAATGCCGATGACGGCCGCGCCGACCACCACATACGGCACAGGATGAAAGGCCGCGTCGCCCTTCTCTTCTTGTTTGCGCACGATGAACTCGATGATCGCCAGCAGCAGGGGCAACCACGCCGCCGCCGCAATGATCATGGTGAAGACGACGCTGACGATCATAAAGCCACTGAACTGAAAAACTACGCCGCTGAAGAGCGCCGCCGCTGGTCGCAGCCGTAGCACGCGCCCAAAAATGTACATGTTGATGCCAGCGATGGCCAGTTGCAGCGCTGTGAACCACCCGTAGGCCGCTTCGATGGGCAAAACATAGAAGAGTACACTCAGCGGATAGGCCACACTGGCCTGTCCACCGGCGAAGAAGGGAATGCCGGTGAAAATCTGGGGGTTCCACAGCGGGATTTCACCCTGCGCCAACGTGCGCACAACATGATATTTCCAAACTGTGTTTTGTAGCACCAGATCGCTGAGCAGATCGTTGTGAGGGATCACCCCGGGTTGCAACGAGTGCCACGGCTCAAACGAATAGAGATTGTCGAAGGGGATGAGTGTGCGCCCGCCAAAGAGGACCGGCGAAAACCATAGAAGCGGCAGCACAATCAGCGCTGCCAGCGCCATTAGATCCCGCTTGTGTGAACGTAGTCGGTGCATAGTAGAAGAAGCGATTGGGCGATTGAGAGATTAGGCGATTGAGGCAGAACCTCAATTGCTGATGCGTTGCTAGTTACGGACTGCATGGGGCGAATGGCGAATGATCAGTTACTGCGCAATGTCTTTAAGTTAAGCGCGGAGAGAGCACCCCCAGGTGCGGGTCTACTCGGGAACAGCCGCACGTAGGCGTGCTCTCTGCGCAGATATTCGAGTTCTGAAACCTTTAAATTACTGACATTGAGTTACTGCGTGCCACCCCGCACCCGATGGCGGTGTCGCCAGCGTATTTCCCACACGCGCAGGGCCGATTCGATTTTTACCGGCACGTCCATTTTACTCTGACCGATGCGACGATCTTCAAAATGAATAGGGACTTCGATAATGCGGTAGCCCAGTTTTTCGCTCAGGTAGGCCATTTCCACCTGAAAGATGTAGCCGTTGCTGCGGATATTTTCCAGCCCGATATTAAGGAGAGCATCGCGCCGCCAAAGCTTGAAGCCTGCTGTCATGTCGCGCACGCGGATGCGCAGCAGCGCCCGGCTGTAGAGATTGGCCCACCAGCTCAGCCGGCGCCGCCACCAACTCCAGCCTTCGTCGAGGCTACCACCGGGCACATAGCGGCTGCCGATGATCACATGTGCACCGGTGGCAAGCGCCACACCCAACATCTGCGCAATGTAGCCCGGCGAATGGCTGAAATCGGCGTCCATTTGCACCACGAATTCAGCGCCTTCGGCCAGTGCCCGCTGCATGCCGGTTACATAGGCTGTGCCCAGCCCGCCCTTGCCCTGTCGGTGGATCACCTGCATGCGCAGGGCATACCGTGTCGCTAGTTGATCAGCCAGCGCGCCGGTGCCGTCAGGCGAATTGTCGTCCACAACGAGCAGACGCAAATTGGGCAACGGCAGCGCGAAGAGCTCTTTTGTCATCTCTTCGAGGTTGTCTGCCTCATTATAAGTTGGGATTACGACAGTCACCGCGCACGCCTGCCAATCGGCGGGCAGTTTGCCGGTCGCCGGCATCGAGCCCATGCTACGTCCTAGTTCAATCGTTGGTGTGAAGCGCCCGGTGACGTTCCACGCGCCGGGCGCACAAGATCCGAAATTGTAGCACGCCCACCAAAGCCGGTCCAATTAAACGGGGAGGGAAATGGGACGTTTATGTAGCGAATATGTAGCGAAAGACAAATGTGTGGCGAAAGAGTAGGAGATTTCCACTACGCAGCGAAACATGTACAGCCTCCAATACCTCTTCTTGTACCTAGAGCTATGGCACACTTCTTGTCCTTTTCCTATGATAGAGGTGGTATGCATAGGAGATGCAACTTTGCTGAAAATTATCGGAATCTTGGTGGTTCCCTAGGTAGTTTATGTAGATTGACAGTGTTGACATCGATTGTCGATGTACATGGATGCAGCAGAGCCATATCAGATCTCCAGTCTAAGAAAGGAAAAGACGCATGAAACATTTAATACGAAGCCGCTCTATCTGGACAACAATGATGGTGATGCTTGCCCTGATATTGGGGGCATGCACAACCGAAACCCGAGACATGACAGGCGTCGGAGCAGACGCTGTTGTGATTGAGGAACCTGGCGGTGACGATCAGGCCCAACCGCTACCAACAGAGACCGGCGAGGAGCAGGGTGTTGTCGCAGAAGAAGTTACACCAGAAGCTGGAACGGAAGCGGAAGAGGCACCTGTCGATGCTGATACCGAAGCAACCGTTGGCATGGGGTTGACCGGCCTCGATCAAGAGACCATGATCCTGGCTTCCACGCTTCTAGATCGTGGTGTGGAAAACCCCAACGGGGCCGATCTTGGGCATGTGGATGATTTTCTCATCGAACTCGATACAGGCAATGTGCTCTTTGCTCTGATCGAACATGGTGGCTTTCTAGGCATTGGCAATGAACATGCAGCCGTGCCGTTGAACGCGCTGGCATTAGGGCCGGAACGGAATAATCTTATCCTCAACCTAGCAGAGGACGCGTTCGAATCCTTCCCCAACGTGGAAGTAACCGATGACTGGCCTATGGGGCTAGACGAAACCTGGGACGATGACTTGAATGTCTTCTGGAATGAGGCTGGCTTCAATACTCGCAACCTGGAAGGTGCAGCCCCTGGCGTCGTTGGGCGTGCTTCCCAACTGGTCGGCTTCGGGCTTGGTGCTCCCGGTGCCGCCGCGACGCCTGGCTTTGGTACGACTCTTGACTACGTGGTCGACCTGGCAGAAGGTCGGGTTAAGTATGCATTGGTGGGCTTCACCGATGTAGTCTTGTACGGTCAAGACTGGGCCGTCATCCCCTTTGAAGCGATGGACCCGACAGCCTTTGCCAGTGTAGCCGCTCTCGACCCGGCGATTGATGTGTCGTTGCTCGCTGATGCCCCGCGTATCCGTGCAACCGAAGTCGAGACAATTGCATTCTTCGAGCCTGGTTGGGATGAGTCCATTCGCACCTATTGGGCTGAGCAGGGATACGATCTGGACTGACAGTCCTCGTGAAATTAGGCTTCTGTAAAACAGAGCATTAACAAACAAAAAGGAGTAGAAATATGGGTGTACTCGGTAAACTATTTGGCTCCACCTACGAGGACGATAAACTGGTGATGGCAGCGGAACGCGCCATCGCCCAGGACCCGGTTATGAACAACCCCGGTGCGGTGGGCGTAGTCAGTGACAAAGGTGTGGTGATGTTATCCGGCACTGTCAACAGTGAGCGCGAAAAACGACATGTAGAGAATCTGATTCGTTCCAACCTGAACAACTCAAAACTCAAGTATGCAGATATCGATAACAGACTTAAGGTCCTCTAGGCAGGCGAATACGCTCGAAGCAGCTGCGATCCACCGGCCAGGAGAAGACTCGGCACTCGGGGTGTTCAATTGCGGGGCGCGCGGCGACAGTGCCTGGTGCGGGCCGGCGAATTACCGGCCACACTTTCTGTGGCTGGCCCGTGCCAGGCACTGTCCGCCCCTATTCTGAAACGCACCCCTGGCACAGGTAGTAGTTGCAAAACCGACCAAGGATAGCTATACTGCCCCTGTATTTTGCCTGGGCAAGGCCACAGCTTTTGGCTGAGCCATTCGTATTCATGCCGCTGCTATCTCTGGACACACTCAATGATCGCAAACCCCAAGCACAATCGACCCGACCTTTCGTCCGTCTTGCTGGTTCTTCCTCGACCTTCACGTTTGCTTCCAATCCTTTCAACTTTGATCGCAATTTTTCTCGCCGGCTGTACCGTACAGCCAACCAGCGTTAGCGACATCTTTCCGTTGTTGCCGGCGGCCTTCGGCGATGCGCCGCCACCCGGTATTCAGGTGTTGCTGGAAGAAGAGCGCGCCCGCCTCTTGGGCCTTGACGCCGACACTGCCGAATTAGACGACAGCATAAACCCGCCCAGTGTCACGGCGCTGGAGCCGCAAACAGCCGCCCGTGAAATTGATCTGTCCGCAGTCGATCCGGCTACCAGTGATCTGCCGCTGTTGACGGTAAGCAATCGCAGCGTCAATGTGCGCAGTGGCCCGGGGCTGAGTTTCGACGTAGTCGCCGGTGCGCAACAAGGACGGATCTTCGAAGCGCTGGGCCGCAGCGAAGACAACAATTGGTGGCGCATCTGCTGTGTGCGCGGCCCCGAAGACGATGCAGATGAAGCCACCTTACAAGCGTGGATTTCTACAGTGGTGGTCACCGCCAATGACGTCGCCCAAGATCTGTCGATTATCGGCGCAGTCTTCCCCAACGATCTTCAGGCGGAATGGGCTGTCGGCTACGCCTGTGGCTCAGAGCGCTGCGAAGTCGTCCGCTGCGACGGTTCTATTGTTGCCGACGTCCGCTCTGCGGACGATCCCAAGTGGCTCGAAATCGAGCGCAGAATCACGTGGGCCGACGCCTGTGGCGAAAATTCCACCTGGCTACATCAAATCGACCGCATTGCCGGCACCGAGCGCTACGAAAACACCGCCGATCTCTTCCTCTTCAATTTCTGGGGAGGAGTCGAACCTGGGCCGGTGAATAGCATTTTCGCACTGAACGACAACGCTCAGGTGAAAACCTGGTGTAGCGACGAACAGGAAGTGGACCTCGACGAAGGGAACGGCTGGTCGGCGCGCTACAACGGCGTGACCTGTCACGATGTGCGGACGGGGATGCTGCTGTCGATGAAATACACCAAACGCTGGCTCTTTACCGGCACCTTCGACGGCGAAGCCTACGAAGAAGCCTACTTCGGGGATTACGAGGTGTACGAGGTGCGGCTGGTGGATACGAACGTAGAACTCGATGAAGTCGAGTAGCAATGAATGAAGAATAAAGAATGGGTAGAGGAAGAATTGCCTCTACCCATTCTTTATTCTTCATTCACTATTTACACCCCAACCATCTCCTCTGCAAACTGAATCGCCTCAAACCCAGCATTTTCTAACACCATCTTGTGCGCGGCAGCGGCACGTTCGGCGTAGACGCCGTAGCGTTGTTGTTTGCCGCGTACACGCTTTTCTAGATCGGGCAGAAGGCCCATGTTGGCTTTCATGGGCTGGAAGTTGTCGGCGTCGGCGTGGGTGATGTAGTAGAGCAGCGCGCCCATCATCGACTCGCGTGGCAATTCAAGCAGTGGACGCCCTTCGAGCAGGCGCACCATGTTGACGCCCGCCACCAGGCCACCCATGGTGCTGCCCACGTAGCCTTCCGTCCCCGTGATTTGGCCGGCGAAGAAGAGATCGGGGCGTTCCTTGAATTGGAGCGTGGGGTTGAGCAGCGTGGGGCTGTTGATAAAGGTGTTGCGGTGCATCTGCCCCAGGCGAATGAACTCAGCCTCGGCCAGGCCAGGGATCATCTGTAAGATCTCGGCCTGTGCGCCCCATTTAATGTTGGTTTGGAAGCCGACCATGTTGTAGAGCGTGCCGGCGACGTTGTCCTGGCGCAGTTGCACCACCGCGTGAGGACGGCGTCCCGTGCGCGGATCCGTGAGGCCGACGGGCCGCATTGGGCCGAATGCCAACGAATCCACGCCGCGCCCGGCCAGCACTTCAATGGGCATACAGCCCTCAAAGTAGCGTTCCAATTCGGCGTCGGCCCCCTTCAACTCGATCTTGGGTGCGTCCACCACCGCCTGCACAAACGCCTCGTACTCTTCTTTGTTGAACGGACAGTTGATGTAATCGCCCTCTTCCGGCCCTTCGCCTGAGTCGCGATCCCAGCGGCTCTGGCGGAAGGCGATGGTCATGTCGATGCTCTCAGCTGTCACAATCGGGGCCATGGCATCGTAGAAATAGAGGTAGCGACCGGTTAGATTTTGCACTTCGGCGGTGAGCGCCGGGCTGGTCAGCGGCCCCGTCGCCAGGATCGTCGGCCCGGCGGGGATGGTGGTAACCTCATCGCGTACCAGTTCGATGTTGGGGTGGCTGCCGATCTTTTCGGTCACATCCTGGGCGAACTCATCGCGGCCTACAGCCAGGGCTTGACCGGCGGGCAGTGCGTGTTTGAAGGCGGTGCGGATGATCATACTGCCCATCGCCTGCATCTCGTTTTTTAAGATGCCCAGGGCGCGATCGGGCAAGGTGCTGCCCATGCTATTGCTACACACCAGTTCGGCCAGATGGTCAGTGATGTGTGCCGGCGTCTCTCGTTTGGGGCGCATCTCGAAGAGGCGAACCTTGTGTCCGCGTTCGGCGATCTGCCAGGCCGCTTCGGTGCCCGCCAGCCCACCGCCCACAATCGTCACCTGTTTCTGCTGCATCGGTCCCTCCTCAAAAAAAATGAAGGGCTGCTGCCCTCCAGAAAAGTCTCTCTGTTCGTTGGGTGGCATTTATTCTAGCAAAGCGGCGTTGACGGGTCAAAGAGATCGTGGTGCGTAGCGCGTGGTGCGTCTACCGGTAGAGTATGTTGGTGCGACATTGGAAATTCTCTGTTTTAGGTGCAAGATATTGACGCCAATACAGGAACCACACCCTCCATCGGTACACGCACTACGTACCACGATTGCCTGAACACTCCCCAACCCGCTACAATAACCCTACTTTTTCATCATTCTTTATTCATCTCTACCCCGGGGAGTAAGGCGATGAAGCTGAACCCAGTCGATCTGATCATCAAGAAACGAGACGGCGGCGAGCACAGCCGCGAGGAATTGCGCGCCCTCATCGGCGGCATTGTGGACGAGTCTCTGCCCGACTATCAACTGGCGGCGTGGGCGATGGCCGTCTTCTTCCGCGGCATGACCGACGCCGAGATCACCGAGTTGACGCTGGCCATGGCCGAAAGCGGAGACACCCTCGATCTCCACGATGCCGTGCCTGCCGGCGCGCTGATTGTGGACAAACACTCCAGCGGCGGCGTTGGTGACAAGACCACGCTGGCGGTTGGTCCAATCGCGGCGGCGTGTGGCCTGCCTGTGGGCAAGATGAGCGGGCGCGGCCTCAGCTTCACCGGCGGCACCATCGACAAACTCGAAAGCATCCGCGGCTGGCAGGCCGAACTGGACGAACCGCGCTTCCGCCGTCAACTGCGCGAGATTGGGCTGGTGGTGGCGGCGCAAACCGCCGACCTCGCCCCGGCAGACAAACACCTTTACGCCCTGCGCGACGTCACCGGCACTGTCAATTCGCTGCCGCTGATTGCGGCCAGCATCATGAGCAAGAAGTTGGCCGCCGGGGCCGATGCCATTGTCCTCGATGTGAAGTGCGGGCGTGGCGCCTTCATGGAAACGCTGGACGATGCCCGGGAATTGGCGCGGCTGATGGTCGCCATCGGCGACGGTGCCGGCCGCGCGGTGACGGCGTTGATCACGGCCATGGAGCAGCCGTTGGGCCGCGCCGTAGGCAACGCCCTCGAAGTAGCAGAGGCCATCGCCACCCTGCACGGCAATGGCCCCGCCGATTTTCAGGAACTGGTAGAGCAGGTCTCCGCCGAAATGGTGGTGTTGGGGCATCGGCACAACGTGGATCGGTCCGCTGCGCTAGGCCAGGTGCAGGAAGTGATCCGTTCCGGTGCAGCGTTGGACAAACTGCGCGCCTTCGTGGCGGCACAGGGTGGCGACGTGGCCCAGATCGATGATCCGTCCTTGTTGCCGTCTGCGCCGGTGGTGGTGCCTGTCCCCGCGCCGGTTGCGGGTGTGGTCACCGCCATTGACGCCCGCGAAATCGGCCTCACCGTCGTCGCTTTGGGTGGTGGACGTCGCGCCAAGGGCGCTCCGATTGATCACCGGGTGGGGGTGATGTGTGATGCCAAAGTAGGTGGCGTGGTAGAAGTCGGCGCGCCGCTGGCCTGGGTCCATGCCGCCGATGAGGGGATCGCGCAGACAGCCGTAGCGCGGGTGCAGGCGGCTTATGCGATTGGCGCAGGAAGAGAAACCGTAGGGTCAATTGTCTTGGAGCGGGTGGCGTCGCGGTGAAGGCCAATCACCAAATTCCTCTGATTTTTCCAAACTCGGCAAGTAGATTTGGCCGCCAACAGTTTCTTTAACGTTCAGCGTGTGGAGCAGCCGATTGACGCCGCGTTCGCTGTCCCAGGTATCGGCGTTGGCGAAGCGGACGGCATAGCCTGGATTGTGCGCTAGGGTTGTGTCGGCATCGGGGATGTGCAGCGCCAGATCGTAATCGCCCAGCGGCAGATCCGCGGGGACGGTGAGGGTTTCGTCGATGCGCAGTAGTGCGCCGGGTACCCACTGGCGCAGATCGCTGTTGAGACCCAAGGTGTAGACATCGCCGCTAGCTGTGTGGCGCAACACTAGTTCGATAGGACGCGGATTGACCGGCGCAGCGAAACCCTCGTTTTCCAGATCAATCGCGATGGAGAGCGCCGCACCCGGCTGCGTGGACGAAGGAAAGAGTCCTTGCTTGAGCACCAACCGATAGCCCAATCGCCGTTCGATTTCGGCGAAGCACCCTTCTGTTTGCCACCCGGCAAGGATCTCTTCGTGGAACTCCCAATTGAGATAGCTCCAGTGGAAGCGCTCCAGTTCGGCCAGGGCGGTGGCGCATTGGGATCGGGGTGGGTTGGGATTGCAGCTTTCCCCGCCCAGGGGCAGGGAGCGTGTCTGCTCGGCCAGATAGGCTTTGTCAGCTTCAATTTGATCGGCTCGGTAGGTGCCGAAGTCGGTGTCGCTTGCCAGGAAACAGTCGTTGTGGAAGCCGGTGTGGGCGGCATTGGTGGCCTGGTCGCCGGTTGGGCTGTCACCGAACATGGCCGGTTTGGCGAAAGGATAGCGGAGCGCCACCGTGCGCGTGATCGGTACAGCGTTGAGCAGCGCCGTCAACACGTCAAGGCGTCGAGTATATTGGGCGGGTGAAACAACCCACGGCGTTTCCGGTTCGTCTACAAAGTGATCGGTGTAGTACCACTCCCCCCACACCCCAATGAAGCCTGCCTGCACGAAAGCGATGACATCGGCGTTGTTGCGCAAAATTGGCGTAAGTTGCCTGATGTGTGCTTCGACACGCTCTTTGTCGGCGTCGCCGAAAGGAGGCGTTTCACCGCGCTGGGTGGGATCGTCATCGGTGTAGGCGAAGCGCAGAATGCACTTAAGCCCGGCATTTCGGACGGCGTTGAGCTTGTCCTGAACGTGTGCAAGGAATGGGTCGCTGATGGGGCTGTTGACGAAGGTATCGAGGTAGTGGATGCAGTAGAGCAGGCGGATGCCATCGTTGAAGTAGCCGGCCAGCAGATCTATGTCATAGTTGACGGCGGCACTGCTACGCGTTTCAACATAGCGGTAGAATCCCCGTTCAGGATTCGGGACCGTTTCATCTGTCGGCGCATAGAGCACCGTGGCGCGGTGACCTACTGGTTTTACCACAGACAGAGGACGCTTGACAACCATGCCCGTCGCCGCGCCTTGCTGGAAGTTTTCTTCCATCCACACGTTGTTTTGAGCAATTCCAAGCAGCGAAAGCAATACTGCGCCCAAGACGACAATCACCAGTTCGAGGCGCAGCGTAGGCCAACGAAAGCGCATAGGGTCTCCTGGGGTGTGCAACAATGTAGTTTGCGATGACCAGGCTGGGGCTCCACCTATTGTAATCTATCCGTGCAGTTTCGCATACAGCTAAAAGAGAGGCAAAATCCGGGCGTGTCACCATCTTGAGATGAACAGTGGCTGGCACTGTGGTAGTGTCAAGATTGAATTACATCCCCGCAAACTTGTGGCACTTTTTCTGTAGCGTTAGCTGTCGTATACTTTTCGTACACACCTCACCCACACTCTGCTTGCATCAATCGGCGTCTTAATCAATCTGCAAACTGACCGGCATCCGTGCCTAGGAGCTGACCATGTCAATTCAGGGTTCGTCTATTTGGGGTTTGCAGCCTGTGATTGACTGCGATTTGCACAATACGCTACCTTCGTTGACGGCGCTCTACCCCTACTTGCCTGACTTTTGGGTGGATTACTGCAACGAGTCTGCTTTTCGTGAGCCGGATGCCGACGACTACCCGCCCGGTTCGCCCCTCACCACGCGCCCGGGCACGCAACCGAAGTCCAGCGTGCCGGCCGGTTCGGATCTCGATCTCCTGCGCCGACAGGTACTGGATGCGTTTCCTGTGGCGATGGGTGTTCTCAACTGCGCCTACCGAGTGAGCAGCGTCCACAACCAGGATCTGGCCGCAGCATTGGCCACTGCCATCAACCGCTGGCAGATCGACGAATGGCTCAACAAGGAACCGCGCCTGCGCGCTTCGCTGGTGGTGCCAAGCCAGAACCCACAATTGGCGGCAGAAGAGATCGAGCGCTTTGGTGATCATCCCGGTTTCGTGCAGGTAGTGCTGCCTGTCCGCTCTGAGGCACCCTACGGCAACCGCCGCTACGATCCGATCTTTGCCGCCGCTGTGCGCCATGACCTTGTGATCGGCATCCAGTATGGCGGCGCGCCGGGGCATCCGTCCACGCCGTCGGGGTGGGCGATGACCTACCTCGAAGAATATGCAGGCATGTCGTCGGTTTTTCAGTCGCAGGTGATGAGCCTGATCATCGAAGGCGCGTTTGATCGCTTCCCTGGCTTGCGCGTCTCGCTGATCGAAGGGGGCTTCACCTGGCTGCCCTCGCTCATGTGGCGGCTTGACAAAGAGTGGAAAGGCCTGCGCTACAACACGCCCTGGGTGAAGCGCCTACCTTCAGATTACATGCGTCAGCATATCCGTCTCACCACCCAGCCCCTGGACGCGCCCGCCGATCTCGAACAACTGCGCCAGATCCTCGAACAGATTGAATCTGATGAAATGCTTCTCTTCGCCACCGACTACCCCCATTACCAATTCGACGCGCCGGAGGACGCATGGCCACTGGCGCTGGACGAAAGGACGTTGGCAAAGATTCTACATGGGAATGCGCAGGCGTGGTATAGGTTGGGGATTAGGGACTGGGGACCGGGGACTGGAGAGACGACGTGGTGCCGTTAACGAACGATTGGATACGGCAACAACTGGCTCAAGCGCAACAACCAATTCAAGATAAAATGTAGGCTGAACACGTGCAAACCTGCAACGTCAGGAGGCTACAATGACCGAACTCACCGCAACTCGTCAGGCCGAAGCAAGCGCGGATCGTCGCGTCTCGGTGATCGATTGTGACATTCACAATGCCATGCCCAACAACGAGACGCTCTACAAATACCTGTCGCCGCGCTGGCGACGCTACCACGAGATGATGGGGCTACGCGGACATGTAGGATCGTCCTATCCACGCGCCATGCCCAATGCCTCTCGCCACGACGCGTGGCCGCCGTCGGGGTTGCCGCCGGGTGGGGATCTTGATTTTATGCGCACACAGTTGCTCGACGCCTGGGATCTGGAGCTTGGCATCCTCAACTGTCTTTTCGGCGCGGGTGGGGCCACCAACCCGTCCTTTGCGGCGGCGTTGTCTTCCGCGGTGAACGATTGGCAGATCGCCGAGTGGCTGGAACCCGAACCGCGTTTGCGCGCCTCGCTCATCGTCCCCTACGAGGACGGCGCCGCCGCCGCCGCCGAAATTGACCGTGTGGGCGATCACCCCGGCTACGTTCAGGTGCTCCTCGTGGTGCGCACCCGAGAGCCGTTGGGCCACCGCAAGTATTGGAAGATGTACGAGGCCGCCGTGCGCCACAACCTGCCCATCGGCATCCACTTCGGCGGTGCCGGCGGTGGGCCTATCACCGGTACCGGCTGGCCTTCGCATTACATTGAGGATCACGCGGGCATGCCGCAGGCTTTCCAGCCCCAGGTCATCAGCCTGGTGACGGAAGGTGTCTTCGAGCATTTTCCCACCCTGAAAATTGTGCTCATTGAAGGTGGCTTCGCCTGGATGCCGCCGCTCATGTGGCGGCTTGATCAGGCCTGGCGTCGGCTTAAAGAAGAGACACCCTACCTCACCCGTCTGCCTTCGGAGATTATCCGAGAACACTTTTGGCTGACGACCCAGCCCATTGAGGAACCGCCGCAGCCCCGCTTCTTCACTCAATTGCTGGCGCAAATGGACATGAACGATCGCCTCATGTTCGCCACCGACTATCCCCACTGGGACTTCGACGCGCCGGATCGGGCGTTGCCGTCCTCGGTGTCGGCGGACGTGCGCTCAGAGATCCTGGCGGGGAATGCGCGGCGGTTGTACGGATTGGTCACTGGCGCGTAGGGGTTTGCATGGGCGGAAGGATCCCTCGCTTCATTAGCGAGGGATCCTTCCGCCCATGCAAACCCCTACATTCTCTATGTCGTTACGAATGGACACACACATGGCCAAACACATCGTCGCCACCGTGGACGAGATTCCACTAGGCGGGCGCAAGATTGTAGAAATCGCAGGCCGCTCTATCGGCGTCTTTCATGTAGACAATGGCTACTATGCCATTCGCAACACCTGCCCGCATCAGGGGGGGCCGTTGTGCGAAGGGTTGCTCACGGGCTTCCTCATGGCCGATGTGCCCGGCGAGTACACCTACACCCGGCGCGGGGAAATTGTGCGCTGCCCCTGGCACGGGTGGGAGTTCGACGTCAAAACCGGCCAATCGTGGTGGGATCCGGCACGCACACGCGTCCGCAGCTACGAGGTCGCGGTGGGGGAAGTCGACCCGGCCGATGTTGAAAACGGACGCATCAAAGGGCCATACGTGGCCGAGCACTATGCCGTGAGCATAGAGCAACCCTACGTGCTGGTGGATGTGCCAGGGAGCTGAGACCCGCCGGGTTTCAGAAAACCCGGCGGATTAATCAATCCAACGTCTCCTCCTGCCAATTGAAGAAGGGTTGGTTGCTTGATTTTGGTGTGCTATAGTGCCCTTAAATGCATCTGAAGTGCGTTCGATATCGATGTTTGGGTCAGGGGAAATGATGACAACGCCAACCACAGTAGACTTACCTGATATTCTGGCAGCGCTGCCTGAATCTGAGCGAGAATCTTTGATTCGCGCCGGCATGAATCTTGCTATTCGCGCCCGGATTCAGGAGATCGAGGCAGAACTTAAAGAGGCAATGGCGCAGATCCAACGCTATGAAACGCAGTACCATTGCTCACTTCGACAGTTTGAAGAAGAACTTCTCCCCAAACTTGATAGCCTAGAAGCCCACGAAGACTACAACGACTGGTTTTTCTGGCAGAGTGTTTACAACGAAAAACAGGCCCTTTTTCAAAGCTTTGTGCGCCATGTTGGATAAGCTTCAGTCGCGCTATACGCTGGTTTCTTCTAAGAGTGAGTTTGAGCATCGACTCAAAGGCACCGTCGAGCAGTATAAGGCAACTGTGCAAATGAAGGATGATCAAATTTTCCCCTCACAGGTTCGTTCATTGACCGATGTGCTAGACGTCTTAGAAGAACGAATCGTGCCACTTTAGTCCATTTACAAACCTCAATCTCCAAGGCACACCCTCAACGTTCGTCTTCCGTCCTCTCCCAAACTTTCTACAATCAAATGTGCCTTTTCCTATGCCCCTGCCTATTTCTTCACATTGCGCGGCATGGTACGCTCACCGAGTTATTTGTGCCTTCTTCCTATGCAGTAGAGGAACCCGCATGTTGAATGAACTTGAAATCTGGCCCGGCAAACCCTATCCCCTTGGCGCGACTTGGGATGGGGAAGGGGTCAACTTTACACTATATTCGGAAAGCGCCGACGCCGTGGAACTCTGTTTTTACAGTGCGGAGAACCCCAACCAGGAAACCCAACGCATCCGCCTCACCGAACGCACCCACCAAATCTGGCACACCTACCTGCCCGGCATTCGGCCAGGGCAGCTCTACGCTTATCGCGTCTATGGCCCCTACGAACCGCATGCGGGCCATCGTTTCAACGCCAACAAACTGCTCATCGATCCCTACGCCAAGGCCGTCGCCGGTACCATTGATTGGGACGATTCGATGTTCGGCTACGAGATCGGCCACCCTGCCGCCGATCTATCCTTCAGCGAGAACGACAGCGACCCCTTCTTGCCCAAGTGTGTGGTCATCGATTCCGAATTCGACTGGAAAGACGACCGCAAGCCCCAAACCCCCCTACACAGGACAGTCATCTACGAGATGCATGTCAAGGGCTTCACCCAGCGTCATCCCGCTGTGCCCGAGGAACTGCGTGGCACGCTCAAGGCGCTCACCTGTGAACCTGTCATTGACTACCTGAAACAGCTTGGCGTCACCGCCGTGGAACTGATGCCCATTCACCAATTCGTCGACGACCGTCACCTGGTGGACATGGGCCTACGCAACTATTGGGGCTACAACACCATCGGCTTCTTTGCCCCAGACGCCCGCTACAGCAGCAGCGGTGTGCGCGGTGAACAGGTACGCGAGTTCAAAGAGATGGTCTACGCCTTCCACCAGGCCGGGATCGAGGTGATCCTCGACGTGGTCTACAACCACACCGCCGAAGGCAGCCACCTGGGGCCGACGCTCTGCTTCCGCGGCATCGACAACGCCGCCTACTACCGCCTGGTGCAGGACGATCCCCGCTACTACATGGACTACACCGGCACCGGCAACACGCTCAACATGATGCAACCCAACGTGCTGCAATTGATCATGGACAGCCTGCGCTATTGGATCACCGAAATGCACGTAGACGGCTTCCGCTTCGACCTGGCCGCCGCCCTGGCGCGCGAACTACACGAGGTGGATCGCCTCGGCGCTTTCTTCGACATCATCCACCAGGATCCCATCATCTCTCAGGTGAAGCTCATCGCCGAACCGTGGGATCTGGGTGAAGGCGGCTATCAAGTAGGCCGTTTCCCGCCGGGGTGGACGGAGTGGAACGGACGCTACCGCGACGTGGTGCGCGACTACTGGCGCGGCGCAGACAGCACCCTGGCCGAGTTCGCCTACTGCTTTACCGGCAGCTCCGATCTCTACGAATCCGAAGGACGCCGCCCCACCGCAAGCATTAACTTCATCACCGCGCACGACGGCTTCACGCTCAACGATCTGGTGAGCTACAACGAAAAACACAACGAAGGCAACTTCGATCCCGGCGGCGGCGAAGACCACAACCGCTCCTGGAACTGCGGCGCCGAAGGCCCTACCGACGATCCGCTCGTCAACCAACTGCGCGCCAAACAGAAGCGCAACTTTATGACCACCCTCCTGCTCTCGCAGGGTGTGCCCATGCTCCTGGCCGGCGACGAAATGGGGCGCAGCCAACAGGGGAACAACAACACCTACTGCCAGGACAACGAACTCTCGTGGGTCGACTGGCAGATCGTCGACGAAAAACTGCTCGACTTCACCCGTCGCCTCATCCAATTTCGCAAGGATCACCCTGTCTTTCGGCAGCGAGGATGGTTCCAGGGCATGTCGATCCGCGGCAGCGCCGTACACGACATCGGCTGGTTCACCCCCGCCGGCGAGCAAATGTCCGACGAAGATTGGTCCGCCGGTTTTGCCAAGTCGTTGGGCGTCTTCCTCAACGGCACGGCGTTGCGCTTCCCTAATGCACAGGGCGAACGCATCAAAGACGACACCTTCTACGTCATCTTCAACGGCCACCACGAAGCGCTCTCCTTCACCCTGCCACCTGAGGATTGGAGCGCCTCTTGGGAAAAGGTGCTCGATACAAGCACCGGCCTGCTCGTAGAAAAGGCCACACCCTTTAAGCCGACCAAGCCGCTTGCCGTTGACGCACGATCCATCGTGGTGCTACGCCATGCCACCTAAACCTACCAAGCTGCGCGCCACCTACCGAGTACAGGTCAACGCCGGCTTCACCCTCAACGATGCCGCCGCCCAGGCCGACTACTTGGCGCACCTGGGGATCAGCCATCTCTACACGTCGCCCATCCTCCAGGCCGCACCGGCCAGCACCCACGGCTACGACGTGGTGGATCCCACCCGCGTCAACACCGAACTGGGCGGGTCCGACGCCCTGGAACGGCTGACCCAGGAGCTGAAAGCCGCCGATCTGGGCTACGTGCTCGACATCGTGCCCAACCACATGGCCATCACCGGCGCCGAAAACCCATGGTGGTGGGATCTACTGGAAAATGGACCAGCCAGCCGCTACGCCACCTATTTCGACGTAGAATGGAACCCAACCGAGTCGCGTCACGAAAACCAGGTGCTCGCCCCCATCCTCGGTGACCATTACGGTCGTGTGCTGGAAGCGAACGAGATCCGCCTCGACTTTGACGGGCGCCACTTTAGCGTGCGCTACTACGATCACGCTTATCCTGTCGACCCGAAGACGTTGGCGCCGTTGCTCTCCCTCGCCGCCACGGACGCCCGCTCCGATCTGCTGGCCTTCCTGGCCGACAGCTACGGCCTGTTGCCTCAGCCCACCGCTACCGACAGGCGCAGCGTTCGCCGCCGCTACCGCGACCAGGCCGTGCTGGGGACTTTGCTGCACCGTCTCTGTCTGGACGAACCATCGGTGCGTAGCGCCATTGATCGCACCGTCAACGCGCTCAACGCCGACGTTGATCGACTCGACGTCTTTCTCTCTGAGCAGAACTACCGCCTCACCTACTGGCGCATCAGCGGTGGGGAGCTGGGTTACCGTCGCTTTTTCGACATCAACACCCTCATCGGCCTGCGCATGGAAGACGAGCAGGTCTACGCTGACACCCACGCCCTGATCCTGGGCTGGCTGGCCGAAGGACGCATCCACGGGCTGCGCATCGATCACCCCGACGGTATGCGCGATCCGGGTGGTTACTTTGCGCGCCTGCACAGCGCTGCGCCCGAGGCATGGATCGTCATCGAAAAGATCCTCGAACAGGGGGAACTACTGCCCCAACGCTGGCCCATCCACGGCACCACCGGCTACGACTTCCTCAACGTCGTCAATGGCATCTTCGTCGATCCCCGCGCCGAGGACGATCTCACCCGGCTCTACACCGACTTCACCGGCGAAGACGGCGACTACGCCGAAGTGGTGCGCGACAAGAAGTTCCAGGTGATGCGTGAACTCCTTGGCAGCGACGTCGCCCGCCTAGTCAGCCTGCTCGGCGCGGTGGCCGAACGTCACCGGCGGCACCGCGACTACACCAGCACTGAACTGCGCGGCGTGATCATGGAATGTGCCGCCAATATGCCTGTCTACCGCACCTACGTCCACCCCGAGGCGGAGGCAGGCCTTGCCGCAGACGCTGTAAGCACCCAGGACGGGGCTATCATTGATGCCGTCATCGCCGCCGGCAAGGAGCGCCGCGCCGATCTCACCGCCGATCTCTTCGACTTCATGGCCGAACTGCTCTGCCTGCGCCTGCGTGGCGATGCCGAAAACGAATTCGTCTCCCGTTTCCAACAGTTCACCGGGCCGGTGATGGCCAAAAGTGTGGAAGACACCACCTTCTACACCTACAACCGCTTCATCTCGCTCAACGAAGTGGGCGGCGATCCCGGCCACTTCGGCTGCACGCTCGATGACTTTCACGCCCACAATGCCCACATGCAGGCGCACTGGCCGCAGACCATGCTGGCCGGCGCCACCCACGACACCAAACGCAGCGAAGACGTGCGCGCCCGCCTCAACGTGCTTTCCGAAGTCCCCGCGCAGTGGGCCGCCGCGGTGACTCGCTGGGCGCAGGCCAACGAGCGCTACAAACGCGACGGCTTCCCCGACCGCAACACCGAGTACCTGCTCTACCAGACGTTGGTGGGCGCATGGCCGATTCGCGAGGAGCGAGCGCTTGCTTACATGGAAAAAGCCGTGCGTGAGGCCAAAGTCCACACCAGTTGGCGGCAACCCGAAGCCGACTACGAGGACGCCGTCGCCGCCTTCGTTACCGCCATCCTCGCCGACGACAGCTTCACCACCGATCTGGCCGCCTTCGTCGACGACATCAAAGAGGCCGGCTGGGTCAACGGGCTGGCGCAGACTTTGCTGCGGCTGACCTCGCCCGGCGTCCCCGACATCTACCAGGGCACGGAACTCTGGGATCTCTCGTTGGTAGACCCCGACAACCGCCGCCCCGTGGACTACGCCCTGCGTCGCGACCTGCTCGACGTGCTAGAGAGCCTATCGCCCGAGGAAATCTGGGCGCGGGCGGATGAAGGTCTGCCCAAACTCTGGCTGATCCGCCAAACGCTGGCGCTGCGGGCACAACGTCCGCACCTGTTCGGGGCGGAAAGCAGCTACCGGCCCATCGACGTCACCGGCGCAGAGCGCATCATCGCCTACGCGCGCGGGCGTTCATCTTCTGCGAAGGGGAGTGCCTCCTCCCGGGAAGATCAGCGTGAAGAAGTCATCGTCCTCGTACCGCGGTTCGTCCACCGTGACGGGCGCAACTTCCCCGGCGTCGTCATCGACCTGCCCGACGGCACATGGCACAACGTCCTCAGCGGCGAAAGCGCTCAAGGACGCGTTGCAATGGACACGATCTTTGCGCGATTTCCTGTGGCGTTGCTGAGGAGGGAGTGAGCAGAACCCCTCCCCAACCCTCCCCGCGATGGTTGAGTTTGTGGTTCCGTTGACTTTGTGGTGGCGGGGAGGGAGCTGTTGTCGTGTGCAGGGGATGAATGGACATTGGTACACACCCACAACGTGACCCACATCACATACGCGACAACAGTTCTCCCCCCGCCCGCTGTCCTCAGCGGTCTGTGCGGGGGGAGTTAGAGGGGGGGCACCACCACCACCACAGAAGGAGCAAACTATGATATTTCGCGTCTGGGCACCCGAGGCGAAGCAGATGGAAATTGAACTAAATGGTCGGCAACGCCTGCCAATGACGCCCGAGGACGGGGCGGCAGACAGCGGCTGGTGGCAGGTAAATGTCGAAGCGGCCGGTGTGCGCACCGACTACGCCTTTGTGGTGGACGGCAACGGTCCCTTCCCTGATCCGCGCTCGCCGTGGCAGCCGCACGGTGTCCACGGCCCGTCGCGGGTGGTGGATCACAATGCCTTCACGTGGACCGATGCCGGTTGGCAGCCGTGTCCGTCGGCGGCGGCGGTGATCTACGAACTACACGTGGGCACATTCACCCCCGAGGGCACCTTTGACGCCGTTATCGAAAAGCTTGATCACCTGGTGGATCTAGGGATCACGCACGTGGAGTTGATGCCGGTTGCCGCCTTCCCCGGCTCGCGTGGCTGGGGCTACGACGGCGTCGATCTCTACGCTCCCCACCATTCCTACGGCGGGCCGGCGGGCCTGAAGGCACTGGTCAACGCCTGTCACCAGCGCGGCCTGGCCGTGATCCTCGATGTGGTCTACAACCATTTCGGCCCCGACGGCAACTACCTGGGCGTCTACGGCCCCTACTTCACCAGCCACCACAAGACGGCTTGGGGCGACGCCGTCAACCTGGACGGCGCCGGTAGCGATGAAGTACGCCGCTACTTCATCGACAACGCCCTCATGTGGCTGCGCGACTACCACATCGACGGGCTGCGTCTCGACGCCGTCCACGCCCTGCTCGACGATTCGGCCATCCACTTCCTCGAAGAACTGGCCGTGGCCGTAGACAAACTCGAAGTGGCGCTTGGTCGGCACCTCACCCTCATCGCCGAGAGCGACCTCAACAACCCACGCATTGTCCAGCCCATTGCCGTGGGCGGCTACGGCATCGACGCCCAGTGGAGCGACGAGTTCCACCATGCTTTGCATGTGGCGCTCACCGGCGAGCGATCCGGCTATTATGTGGACTTTCACGGGCTTGGTGATGTGGCGAAGGTGCTGCAACAGGCGTATGTCCACGCCGGGGACTACTCCGCCTTCCGCGGTCGGCGGCATGGACGTCCTATCGGCGGGTTGCCCGGTTACACTTTCTTGGGCTATCTGCAAAACCACGACCAGATCGGCAACCGCGCCCGCGGTGACCGTATCAACCACCTCGTCAGCCTGGGGAAGTGCAAAATCGGCGCGGCGCTGGTGTTCACGGCGCCCTTTGTGCCTATGATCTACATGGGCGAGGAATGGGCGGCATCGTCGCCTTTTCAATACTTCACCCACTTTGAGGACAAAGCACTGGGCGAAGCCGTCAGCGAAGGGCGGCGCAACGAGTTCGCCGCCTTCGGCTGGGATCCGGCGGACGTTCCCGATCCACAGTCCACCGAGACTTTCCAACGTTCCAAACTCAACTGGGCCGAGGTGACAGACGCACCCCACGCCGAAATGCTGGCCTGGTATCGGGCGCTGATTGCGCTGCGCCGCCGGATCCCCGCCCTAGGCAGCGGACACTTTGACAGCGTCACCGTCCACTTTGACGAAGACGCCCAGTGGATCGTGGTGGATCGAGGCGAGGCGGCGCTGATTTGTAACCTCGCCGCCCACCCCCAAACGATCCCCTGGGCGCGGGGTGGCGACATTCGTTTGTCCTCGTGCGAAGACGTCCACCTCGGCGAGGGCGGCATTGTCCTGCCTGGTGAGTGTGTGGTGGTGATTGGGGGGATCGGGGACTAGGGATCGCTTTCTTTTTCCATGACCCGTCCGTTTGCTCGGTTGTTCACGAACATGTTCGACTCCTGGTCGTTTGGAATTCTACACTAATCTCCAACAACAAGTGGTCTCATCCATTATAGACACAGTGGGTTTCGTCGTACTTGCCTACCGTTCTATCTCCTCGTCAGTCAGATCCCCCTCACCTTACCGCCATAAGCTCGGCAACCACAGCCAATCCACCGTCTCCACCGTCTCTGTGACCTCCCGCGCCGCCCCGCCGCGTAGGACGCTGGGCAGGTAGAGCATCGACACGTCCGCTGGATTGGGGGCGCGAGTGGGGGTCGCCGTAGGTGTCGGCGGGACCGGTATATTGGTTGCCGTCGGCATGGCTGTGGCTGTGGCCGTCGCCGTGGGCGTGAATGTCGGTGTGAAGGTAGGCGTTGCTGTTGGCGTTGCTGTGCTTGCCGCCGTGGGTGTTGCCGTAGGCGTGTTTGTCACCGTCGGCGTGCTCGTTGGCGTGGCCGTCGGTGTCGGCGTTGCCGTGGCCGTCGGTGTCGGCGTTGCCGTGGGCGGCGCGCCCACGTTAGGACCCGTGTAGACGGCGTTGGTGCAGTTGTTCGCCAGATCGCAGACACGGAAGGTGTCGTTCGTCACCGCGTAGGACGCCGCACATTGGATCGTCAATTGGTAGACGCGGTTGGCCACCTGCGCTGCTTCTTCCGCCGTCGCCGCCTGCGCCGCGAAGGAGAGATACCACGGCGAACGGTAGATCTGCGGCGTGATGGTGGTATTGGCTTGGGTGCAGGCCGCGGGCATCGTCACGGCATCGGTGGAGAGGCCGAAGTCCTCCACCGTGAGGACGTAGTTGACGCCGCTGCCCGAAGGCGTGGACGTGAAGCTGAGCAGCCGCGGCGCTATGCTATCCACAATGCCGCGCCAGGTCACCACTTCGTCGGCTTCGGTGCTGACATTGCCCAGCAGGTCGGACGTGCGCGTTTGCAGTTCATAGAAGCCTTCCACATCGGCCGGCACCGATGCGGACCAGTTCGCCTCGCCCCCATCACTGCGGGCCATGACCATGTCGGTGAGTAGCCAGCCGCTTTCGGCCAGCGCCTTGGCTTCACGCGCGTTGAGGGCGTAGCGATAGACACGCACATCGTCCACAAAACCGCCGCCGCTGGTTGACCCGATGGCGACAAGACCAATGCTGTCGGTGTCGAGGTTGTTGGGGGCGATGGCATCGCGGCCGATTTCTACGCCGTTGAGGTAGAGGAGACGTTCGCTGCCGTCATAGGTCAAGAGGACGTGCTGCCACGCGCCCACCAGATTGGCTGTGTTGACGACGAGATCGTCCTTGCCGGTGAACTCCGCCGCCAGCGACGTTGCCCGCATCATCAAGCGGCTCAAGGCGTCGAAGGTGCCGATCCACATGCCCATGTTGCTGTTGGCGTCGTCCAATGCGGCCCAGAACGAGAGGCTGAACGCGCCGTTTTCATGGGCCAGCACGCCCGGCGCCGTAGCGCCAAAGAGCGCACCGTTGCTGTCCACGCGCATGGAGCCTGCGCCCACGATGCCGTCGGCGCGCCGATTGGTCTCGGCGGGCAGGTTGCCGTCGAGGTAGGCCAGATCGCCTACGCCCAGCCCCGCCGCGTTGACGAATCTGGTGTTGGGCAGGATCACGGCGTCGTCGAAGGGCAGGTGCAGCGTGGGATCTGCGCCCAACAGAGTCTGCCAATCCGCCGCGGACGGGCGACCCTGGCGGATCATCACCTCGTCGATCAGGCCGGGGAAGTGCTGCGACGTCGCCGTTTCGCCCGCTTCAGTCGTCGCGCCAATGAGCAGCCGGTCGTCCAAGTCGGCATTGGCCGGGGCGGAACCGGTCACCGTCTCCACCAACTGGCCGTTGATGTAGAATTCCACGTTGTTTTCGGGCGTCACATACGCCGCCACATGCTGCCAGATGCCGGGGTTCACCACGTCGAGGCTGCCGACATAATCTTGCACGCCGTAGGTGGTGAGGAGCAGCTTCGAGCCATACGCGGCCAATCCCCAACCATTGTTGCTGACCGTGCGCGCTGCGCTGACGATGCGCCCCAGCCCCGGCGTCGTGGACGGCTTGACCCACGCGCCCACGGTGAAGTCGTTGGTCAACCCGTTGATGGACCCAGTGATCGAAGATGTGTTGGTGAGGACCAGCGCATCGTCGACGCCGTCGAAGGCCAGCGTCTGGCCCATTTTGCCCGCCGCCCCCGCCTGAGGACAGGTCACCCCGGCGCAGATCGCCGGCGCTTGCCCTGCCGGGGAAACGTCGGCGAAGGCTTGATCCGGGCTGTCGATGCGGCGGCTTTCGTCCAGCGGCAGGTAGAGCAGCGTAGACGGCGGCAGCGGCGTGTTGCGGTAGGGGCTGCCGTGGCTGAAGAGTGGCTCGAAGGCCACTTCTACGCCAGCGACGCCCGCCACCAGCGTTTGCGAAACCACGTCGCTGGGCTGTTCGCTGACGATGCCGCGGATCACACTCTCCGCGCCCAGAATGGCGGGGAAGGCGTCGCCGGCGTCGCGTCCTTGCGGGTTGAGCGACGAGAGGAAGGTCACCTGCGACGAGGGCGCAGTGGTGTCGAGGCGGATCGTGAGCGGCACCGCTTCGGCCTGATTGCCCACGGCGTCGGTGGCGATGGCCGTGGCGGTGTAGACGCCGGTGGGGTTGGCGGCGTTGAGTTTGTAGTTCAGCGACCAGAAGCCTGTCTGCGGATCGACGGTGGCTGCTTGCGTATCAAAGAGGGTGGCGGCTTCGCCGTTCTGATCGAAGAGGCGCACGGCGATGGAGACAATGCCGCTGCCCGGCTGATCCGTGCCTTGGATCACCGGGTCGAACGAAGCGCCTTCCAGGTAGACGTTCCACACCGCCTCTTCGTTGATCGACGGCTGTGGACGCACGAGAGCGGCCACGGTGTTGAAGGTGAAGGTGGGCGCGCGCCCGTCCACGTAGACGGCGGTGACCTTGTTCACCGGCTCCTGGTTGCCCACGCCATCGGTGGCGCGGCTGTAAAGCTCATAGCGCCCGTCGCCGTTCGGCTCGAAGAGGCCGATCCAGGTGTTGCCTTCGGCGTCGGTGTCGTCGCGGGCCGCGCCGCTCCAGCGGATGCCACTGAGGACGCCCAAAGCGCCGCTGTTCACGCCCAACTCCGTGTGGACAACGCCGCTTTGGGCGTCCTCGGTGGCGATGTAGAGCAGATGGGGCTTGTTGGCAAAGTAGGTGCTCTCCACCTCCACTGTCGAGACGGGCGCGTCGGCGTCCACCGTCACCGTGTTTTCGATGGTCTCGTCCACCCAGGCGTTCTGCTGGTTGTAGAGATCTCGGATCTCCTCATCGGTCAGCGCAGACAATTCGAAGACGGTCATTTCATCCATGTGGCCGTGGTAACGGAAGTCCTGTGCCCCCACGGCGCGCCCCAGATCCAGCCGGACGGCTCCTGTGGGTGCCTGGTAACTCCAGCTTCCTACCTTCACCAGGAAGCCGTTGACGAAGATGCTCATTTCATAAGATGCTCCTGCTTTGCGCAGCCGAAAGACCAGATGCTGCCAGACGTTTTCGGCGATGCTTTCATCTGCGATCACCAAATTGCTCCCCGGCAGGAAGCTCTGAATCGCCGGCCTGCCATTCAGGAGATAGAGGGACTGCACAGTCGCGCCTGAATTGACATAGTACGTCGTGAGAATCGGGCGAAGCGCATCCAAATTGTCCGCCTTCACCCAAACGGCATAGGTGAAGTCCTCTTGCAGCAGGGCCAGCCCATTCGTGTAAGTGGTATCGATAAATGGTGAAGGGGCAGTGTTGGCAGGATCGAAGTAGATCGCCTTGCCCATCAGACCATTGGTCAGGGGACGGCTAAAGGCACCGGGATCTTCAAACGCCGTCACATAGGGGGACGTCTCCACCAGATAGCGGTTGATCTCTTCAATCGTCTGGGGCTGGCGCATGAGGCGCAGACTGTCGATGGCCCCTTCGTAGGCGGCGTAGCCGGCGAGCGGGGTGAGCACGTTGCCGATCACAATGCGGTCGGTGGGTTGTGGGATGCTGAAAGGACCGCTCACCGAGTGACAATAGCCACTGCGGAAGCCCACTGTCAGCAATCCACTGCCCACGTTGGGATTGGCCTCAACCGTCACCATCAGCCAACTGTTGTATGGCTCCGGTGTCTCTTGCAGGAAACAGGTGCCGCTGGCGACAAGATTGTAGTTGTCGATCAGGCGGAAGGTGTAACCTGTGCCAAAGGTGTTGGCTAGATGCTGGATGCTAAGCTGCATGCGCATGTTGCCGGTCGTGTCGTAGACGGTATAGATGGGCCGCACCTTGCTGGTCTCCTGGGGCGGGGATGGTTTGATCCAGAAGCTGAGGCTGTAGCCGTTGTTTTCGTTGGCCAGATCGGCGGTGATGCGGTCGTCCACGGCAATGGACGCCGGTTCCTGGACGAGATCGTTGCTGCCGTCGAAGGTGAGCGCACCCATGCGCTTGCCCGGCGCGCCGGCGGCGGGGCAACCTCCGTTGGGATCGCAGCTCAGATTGTGAAAACCGGTTTCGTCTTTGAAGGTGGTGGCGCCGGTGATCTCGTCAAACGAGAAGCGGGCGACGGTTTCGCCGCGCGTGGCAATCGCCGTGATCTGGGCGTCGCTGAGCGCCACATTGTGGATCTCGAAGTCGCGCAAATCGCCCACAAAGGGCAGCGAATCGTTGCTGAAGCTGTACATCAACGAGCCAATATCGGGGAAACCCGCCATGCCCCAGTCGTATTCACAGACCGTCGCCGTGCTGGGATTGGCAAAGTTGGTGATCCCAAGCCCAGGCAGGATCGACGGCTGGTTCGTGTTGAAGAAGAGATTCCCCATGTACTCGTCGGAACCTTCGCACACGCTGTTGGTTTCGTTGTCGTCTTCGCAGAGGGTGAGGACGTACTGTTCGTTGAAACTGCGCGTCACATTGAGCGGGAAGCCGCGGGGTTCGGTGCCTACCAGCCGCGCCAGGTTTTCGGGACCGGCGCTGCTGCTGCCGATAATGTCATATTCGCCGTCGCCGATGCCGTCGCCTTCGCAGAGCAGTGTGAAGCTACTCAACGTCAGCTTGCCCAGGTTCGAGGCGCGACCGAGGAAGAACTTGTTGAAGGTGCTGTTGGGGATGGCATTGGTGGGCGGGCTGTTGAGCTTCTCCCCGTGGACAAAGAAGGTGACCGACTGCGCCGCCGCCAGCGTGCCGCTGAGGTCGTAGCGCACGGCCACAAAGTTCCACTGGTTCAGGTTGAGCACGTTGGGATTGCCGTTATCGTTGGCGATCACCTCCACCGCCACCGATCCGCTGCCCGTGCCGAAACCGAATTTCAACTGCCGCCCTTCGGTGAGCAGGTAAGGATAGGCGTCGTTCTGGCCACTGTTGCGGCCCAGAATGCCACGGCGGATCGTGTCGTTGTTGGTGGGGCGCACCCAACCGGCAATCGTGAAGCTCTTGTTGTTGAGGTTGATGGCCTGGCCGCCGCTGTCGGTGGACGACGCACCGGCGAAAGTCTGCGGCCCGTCCCAGGCGAAGATCTGATTGCTGGCCGGGTCCTTCCACACATCCACGGCAGGGATGTTGACAATGCCCGCCACCGACTGGCTCAGTGTGTAGATCCCCGACGGCGCCGTGGGTTTCACCGTGAAGGTGTCGGTGTAGCTCTGGCTGCGCGTCGGCTCCAGCACAAATGGCGTCTGCGTAGACGGCGCATCGGTGAGCGCGGCGGGCAGCGTCAACGTGCGCTGACCGGCGATGTTGCGCGCCATCAGCGAATTTTCTGCGCTGCTGCTGTAGGTCACCTCCTGGCCGGGGCGCAGGACTGCGTCGTCGGGGTTGTAGCGCCCGGCGTAGATGGCTTCGATGCTGCTGTAATCCAGCGGTAGCCAGCCCTGAATGAAGACTTCGTCGATGCCACCGGCGAAGGGATCGACCTGCATCGTCGGCACCGCGCTACCGTCCGCGGGGACGGTGTTGTTGATGGGCTGTTGCGCCGCGCCGATGACGACCTGCGGGTTGAGGCTCACCGGTTTGAGCACGCTAAGCTGCGATCCCAGGTCGACGCCGTTGACGTACAGGTAGAGCGCGGCGTCCGTGCCGAAGAGATCCATGGAGATGTGTGTCCACTCGCCCAACGGAATCACACCGGGATCGAGCGCCTTGGTGAAGGTGCCGCCGCCGCCCTCGAAGCGCACAAAGAGATCGTCATCTTGCAGGCCGAAGGTGATGCCACCGACGCCATTGGGGCCGCCCGGCCCGATGTGAATCACCGCCTGTGTGCCCGTCAGCCGATCCGGCTTGATCCACGCCGCCAGGCTGAAGTCGGTGCTCAGGTTGCCGATGCGCGGGTCGGCGGGCGTGATCAAGAAATCGTCCACACCGTCAAAGTGGACGGCGTTGCCGAAGCGCCCGCGCAGCCCCGAAATCGGGCAGGTGTCGCCTCCGCACCCGGCGATGTTGCGCCCGTTTGCGAGAGAGGTGTCCTTAAAGGTTTTCGCATTGGTGGCTTCCTCAAAGCGGGTGAGCAGCAGCGGCGCTTTGGGTTCACTCACCTCTCCTTTGTAGACAAGCACAGTGGGGTCGTTGCGGATGTTGGGGTTGAAGCCGTAGACCTTCTCCTGGCTGTCGAGGATGCCGTCGCTGTCGTTGTCGCGGGTGAGCGGATCGGAACGCGTCCAACTGAGCAGCGGCGCATTGTTGGCGTCGATGCCGTAGCCAATCGACCAGCCGATCACTTCCTCGCCGTCGCTGAGGCCGTCGCCGTCGGTGTCGGCTTGGTTGGGGTCGGTTCCCAGCAGCGCTTCGTGACCGTCGCGCAGGCCGTCGTTGTCGCTGTCGACCTGGCCGGGGTTGGTGTTGCGCGCCTTTTCCACGGCGTCGGAGAGGCCGTCGCCGTCGCTGTCCCAGCGGCTGTCGTCGCTGTCGGCGTCGAAGCGCAGACCGTCGCCGTCGGCGTCGATCAGCGCGGGGAAGGGCAGCGACGCATTGTTCGCCCAATTCTGGCGATAGCGTCCTGGCTCGGTGCCGGTCAATTGCAGCGTGTAGAATTCGTCGAGCGTGGCCGGGAAGACGTCGAAGCGCAGGTTGAGATCGTTGTAGTTCGTCTCACCGCGGCTACGCACCCAGCAGACCACAATCGGCGGCAGCGGGGGAAGCAGCGTGGCATTCGAGATACATTCCTGCACAGGCACCTGATAGCCCTCGGCCAAAAAGGCAGGGACCTTCTGGTTGATGCCCGGCGTCGGCGGCAGGTTCAGCCCGCTGGTTTTGCTCACGGTGGTGTCGTCGTAGACGGTGACGATGTCGCCGTCGGCGTCCATTTCGAGGACGGCCCACGGGTTGGGTCCTTCGTCGCGGGTGAGGCCGTCGTGCAGTTGGGGAGCTGTCTCATCGGTAGGCTGCGCGGTGACGATGTCATAGGCGAAGCGCGACGATTGCAGCGTTTCGTCGTTGAACTGCCACCCATAGAAGATGCCCAGGTTGATGGGCAGGCTGGCCAGCCCCAGCGTGTTGCGCAGCCCCATGTCCAGAGACAAGCCCGCGCCCGCGCTAAAACCGCTGTTCAAGTCGGCTAGACCGGGGTTGAAGGAGGTGTAATTGAGGCGATAGGGATCGTTGATGCGTGTGATCTCGTTCTGGGCGTAGATGAAGAAGGCCGTCAGCTCGATCAGCCAGCCGGTAATGCCTTTACAGAAGAGGATGCCGGGAATGCTGGCCTGCTGCTCACTGCTCAGGTAGCCACAGATCAGGGTGATCAGCCCGTCGATCAGCCCCAGGATGGCAACGGCAATCGCCCCGATGCCTGTCAAAGCCAGGGTAAAGAGCATCGCTGCCACGATGGACGCCGCGATGGACGTGGCTGCCAGCCGGTTGGCCTGTAAGCTGCCATAGCCGAGGCCGTTTGATTCAATCTGCCCGATGAGCAGCCCGTAGTTGACGATTTCGCCGATAACAAGCCCCACGACGCCGGCGATTTTGGCGGCTCTGCTCGTTGTGCCCAGCGCGTTCTTGACCGTGGTGAAGGTCTTCGCACCCGCGCCGGCTGAGACCAACGCCTGGTTGGCCGTGGCCAACACGCTCACCGAATTGGCAACTTCGGCAGCCAGCGCCAGACCGTTGAGCACACCGGTGGCCGCGCCCACGCCGTTCCCCTGCGTGCCGGAGTAGATGCTGCCCGCAACGCCGGTGACAATCGCGGCACCGGCAAAGCCCGCGGCGCCGTAACTGGTGATGCGCCCGCCTACCTTGCTGAGGTTGCCGGGGCGGTAGTTGCGGAACCACGAACTGACAGCATCGTCGCCGGCACCGTTGAGGACCGCCTTCCATCCCTTCGCCGACTTATTGCCGCCCACCCCGCCCGGCGGGATCTCCAGGTCAATGTCTTTCAGATCCGGGAAGGCATCGTCCAGATCCGAGATGCGGGCCACGCCTTCGCGGTTCATGCGCAACTGGGCCTGTTCGTATTGGCTGGCGTTGGTGTTGAACTGCCTCACAATGGGCAGCAGCACCTGGTTGACCAGCCTGCCTTCGGCCACGTAGACGCTCAACGTGCCGGCGTCGATCACCCACTGTTGGCGTTCTTGGTTGCTGGCGTAGGCGGAGGCGTTGAGATCGAACCGGCCCAGGGCGATGTTGTCTGCCTGTACCAGCCCGGCGCGTCCGCTGTAGAGATAGGCGAAGTAGGTCTGCGCCAGGCGGATCTTGCCTTCGGCTACGGTGCGGCTGTTTTCGTTGTCACCGGCGCTGAAGTCGGCGCTATCTTTGAGGCGCAGCGCCAGCAGATCCCAATATTCCTCGAATGGGTAGGACGTCCAACTGTTGCTGTTTGCGTCGAGGCGGTAGGGCGCCCAACTTAGGCTGGCGATGGTCAAGACGGATTGGGCGTCCTGGCCTGCCGGGGCAAAGTCCACGGTGACGCCGTTGGCCTGG
The DNA here is from genome assembly GCA_016124945.1 of bacterium. GTDB lineage: Bacteria > Chloroflexota > Anaerolineae > Caldilineales > Caldilineaceae > RI-153. The sequence continues at coordinate 87,428 of WGMT01000011.1, forward strand.
CTGCTGCTGTAGTTGGGCGTGCCCAGGGTGATGGAACGCTGGGTGTTTTCGCTGGCAAAGAGCAGAAGCGGCGCTTGGGCGCGTGGTGTACCGTCGGTGTTTTTGAAGTAGGTGTTGAGCACGTTGGGCGTGTAGACGCTCATCACCTTGCCCATGTCGATGTAGCTGTCGAGTTGGTTGTCGAGTTTTTCGACGTGGAAGGTCTCCGCTCGAATGCCCCAGCGCTCGGTGTCGCTGGCCCCGCTGTTGGCTGTCTTGGCGAAGGTGGTGTAGATGGTTGCCAGTGTGAGGTCGCGCTGCCCGTCCTGGCCGCAGCCGTCGCCCGCAGTGACACGCACACAATCCACCCCAGTGACGAATTTTTCGTCCAGCCCTTTGGCCAGGTGCCAGAGCAGATCGTCGGCGTTGGGATTGGTATCGGTCGCCGGATCCTCGAAGAGGATGTTCATGTTGTAGTCGTGTTCTTCGCGTACCGAGAGACCGGCCAACAGCCAATCGTCATCGTAGACGTGTACGAGCTGCACCTGGTTGGCCTGGTTGCCGTTGCTGCTGCACCAGCTTTGCATGCGGGTTTCTTCGGGTTGATCCTTCATAAAATCGGCGGGTGGGGTGGTGCAGTTGTCGGTGAGCACCTGCACCCACCAGCTCATGCGCGCCTTATGCTGCCAGGACGTCGCCGCGGCGCTACTGTAAAGCATGGTCGCGGCAAAGCCGCTGCTGACGCCGGTCTTGGCGTCGAAGGCGATGTTGAGGGGGATGTGGGCCACAAGCGCGCCGGTGCTGTCTTTTTCGGAGACGGTGATGCCCATTTTCGCCATGGCCGCGGCGTCGATCATCCGGATCTCGGTGTTGGGTCCGTTGACCACATTGCCCAAAGACGCACACGTTAGCGTATTTGTCCCCTTTTTGAGCAGAGCGACGTGGTTGCCGTCGGCCAGTTCCACCAGATTGAGGCCGTTGACTATCCGCGATATCCCCGGCGTGAGCAGCAGCGGCGATCCTTGCAGGGGGCCGCGCGCCTGGCAGGTGCCGGGGTAGAGTTCTACCGTATGCTGCGCCGTGTCTGTGAAGTTTGTCAGCCTCAAATCGAGGATGCCTTCGCCGGTCTGCTTCAACTCGAATGCGCCAAACTGGGTAAGCGGCGCAATGAAGTTAAGCGGCACCTGGGTCACATCCTCCTTCACCTTGGGGATGGAGATACAGTTAGGCGTCAGCCCCGGCGCTTTGAGCACGGCGACGTGGCCGCCATCGCCGATCACCGCCAGCGCGCCGTTGTTGTAGGTCACTTCGCCGTTTTCGGTGAGCAGCGCCGCCGGGAAAATCGGCGTGGTGAGCGTCTGCAGGCACGAGGCTTTGTGGATCTCCAGGGTGTAGCCGGTGTGGTTCGTGCTCAGGTGATTGACGCGAATCTTAAGCGCTTCGGGTTCCACGGCAAAACCAAAAACGGTGATCGCCTCCACCTCTTTGAAGATCTGCATCACCGCCAGCAGCGGCGTGCTGCGGAAGGTCACCGTCTGCTCGGCAGGGACACGCGGCAGCGGCGCGGACGCGCCGCCCATCTCGATTTCGAGCATGGGCACCAGGCGCATGTCACCGTAGGCGGCGGGGTAGGGGCTGGGCGCGGCCACGTTGGCGGGCAGCGGGTTCACATCGGCGAAAGTGGACGTGATGCGGCGCTGGATCTGTCCTTCGCTGTCGCCGGTGGGCCAATCCAGCACACTCTGGCCGAAACCGATGTGATTGGCATTCGTCGGGCGGATCTGAAATTCCACAAAAACCGACTTGTCCGTGTTGAGGTTGGCGATCTGCAAATTGAACGGATTGGCGGCGTTGAAAGGTGTGCCCGTCCCCAGCACCGTGTTGGGTGACAGGTCGAAACTGCCCACAAACCCGTCACCGTCGTTGTCGATGACAAAGACATCGGGATCGCCCACGCCGTCGCTGTTGATACAGGCCCCGTTGGGGCATTCCACACCGTCGACGATGCCGTCGCCGTCGGTGTCGGCGTTGAGCGGGTTGGTGTAGCGGCGTGTGCTATTGTGCATGAAGCCGAGCACCTCAACGTTGTCGTTGAGGGTGTCGCCGTCGGTGTCCTTGTCGTTGGGATTGGTGCCGAGGAAGTGTACTTCCTGGCGGTCGGTGAGGGTGTCGCCGTCGGTGTCGGCCACCTTGGGGTTGGCGCAGCCGGGGGCATTGACGTTCTCGCCGGTGAGCAGATTATTCACCAGCCCAATCTTGCGGTCGGGGCAGCGTTGCACTTCCTCGCCATCGAGCAGACCGTCGCCGTCGCTGTCGGGGTTGTTGATGTCGGTGGTCCACGCCGTTTCCAAAGTGTCGGGCAGACCGTCGCGGTCGGTGTCGGGTCCGTCGAATTCGGGGTCCTGCGGCGCCTGCCGGAGCTGAGCCGGCAGCACGCTCAGCGGATTTGCAAAGCTGTTGAACTCTGGCGGCGCGGGCGGTTTCTGCGCCGCGTCGGCTTCGCCGGCCCGACTTAGCGGTGCACTGCTCCCCGCGCGGACGGGCACGGCCTGGGCCACCTGCAAGGTCAGCATCACCAGCAGCATCGCCACCGAAACCAGCTTGCGCCGCCGATCCTGTGTCAATTTTTGGAGGAAGAACCATGTCGCCGTGCCGAGGACGAGAACGAACAGGGCAGCGCCGGCCTGTGGGGTGCGCACCATTTGGCCGACAGTGTAAAGTGCGCCGTCGATGTGGCGGGCAATGGCCGCGCCGCGCAGCACGAGGCCGCTGCGGTCGAAGTCGCTGAAATCGGTCTGTACATGCACGAGGATGCGCTCGCCAGTGGACTGTTCGGGGAATTCAATGTCCACGATCACGCGCAGGGGCAGGCCGTCGGCGTCGAGCCAGGCTTCGCCGTTGCCCACAATCTGGCGAAAGCCGTTGCCCATGTCCAGGGACATGCCGGGGGGCAGTTCGCCTTTGCGGCGCATCTCGTCTTCGAGTTGGGCGGTGATGTGGGCGGCCAGCGTGTAGCCGTCGATGGCGAAATAGTAGCGGCGGCGGGTCAGCGTTTCCATGCTCACAGGCAGGTCAAGCTGATCCTCGCCCAAAAAGGAGACATGGCGCGCCGCCAGCAAATAGGCTGCCACATCGCCGCCCGGCGCGAATGAATCATTAAAGTCATCAAGTTCGGTCCATTCGCCGCCTGGCACACGTCCGCGTGCGACGCCCTCTTCAATCACAATTTCCAGCGCCTGAGCTGCGTCAAAGGCCGTGGCGGTGTTGTCCCACAGCGCCAGATCGAGGCGGTCGGCGCGGCGGTTGATCGTCCCCTGCACCGTGAGGTGGTCCTGGCGCACCGTCTGGCCCACATTCGCCAGCCGCGGCGCGGGGATCGTCTTTTGTGTCACCTGGCTGGTGAAGCGGTAGCGCCCGGCGCGTTCGGCCAGCTTCCAGGCGTCGGTGAGTGTGTCTGCGTGGGGCTGAAATTGGGCACGCGTCACGGTCACCGCGAAGGGGGAGAGGACGAGGAGAAGCAAAACAGCGAGTAGCCAATGGCGGCGAAGATGCGTCATGGTGCGTGGGTCCTTTGGTTCGGTTATACGTAGCGATATGGGGAAGTATACAGATCGAACGTAGCGAAATCGTAGCGAAGGGGAAATCAGTGTCGGGGTATGCCGCCACAGTGCCAGGCACTGTGGGCTGTCGCGTGGGCTGCGCTGGTGGTCTGTCTGCAACCAATTCACAAAAAAACGGACAAGGATGAAATATCATCCTCGTCCGTCATTCTATCTTTCGTTTGAACTGCGTATTAGATCGTCTCCAACGCAAAGACAGCCTGTGCTGCTTCGGGTACGTCAATGGGTACAAAGCGATCCGCCTCGAAGAGGTAGTCCTCTCCGCTTTCGTCGACCACACGGATCATGCCGAAGCGGTCACCGTCTGGATCGGGGATGACTTCGTAGATTTTGCGTGTTTCTAGGCTCGCTGGATAGCCTTCGTTGCTGATGCAGAGTACGTATGTTTTCACCCTCGTAGAACCCTTTTAACCTTCATATCACGGCGGCCAATGCCGTGCGCCTCGTACCAGTGTATTTCCACTTCTGCTTATATCTGATCCGATTGGTGTACAATGGAAGCGCTAAGACGAGAACCGTTCAGCCTTCAGGATCTGAAGAAAAGGCTTTCCGATGAACTATAAAAACATCATTACGATTGAGCCGGGCAAACGCGGTGGCAAACCGTGCATTCGCGGCATGCGGATTACCGTCTACGATGTCCTGTCCTATCTTGCGGCCGGTATGACAACCGAGGAAATCTTGGATGACTTTCCCTACCTAACCCGCGATGACATCCTGGCGGCCTTGAGTTTCGTGGCCGAGCGCGAAGGACGCACGTTGGCTGCATGAAACTGAAACTACTATTTGACCAAAACCTTTCGCCTCGCCTCGTTCAAAGGTTGGCAGACATATTCCCAGACTCAAGCCATGTGTTCCTCCTCGCACTAGATGAGGCGGATGATCTGGAAGTTTGGGCCTATGCACGCGAACATGATTATGTTGTTGTCACCAAAGATGCTGATTTTGGCGAACTTAGCACACTGCACGGATTCCCACCACAGGTGGTATGGCTGCGCGTCGGCAACTGCACGACCAACCACATCGAACAACTGCTGCGAGAGCATCAGGAAAGCATAGAACGGCTGGCGCAGGAATCAACTATCGGAATCTTGTCCATTTTTTAGATGCCAAGTGCACTTATTCCTTCTGCTGCCCCAAGCTTTCGGCCAACAGCGTACTCCGGCCGCGTGAAGACAGCTCCACGCGACTTCGTCTCCGTGGATAAGGAGAGTCATTGATGGCGACGGCAATCTGCGGCGAAAACTCGACGCCGAATTTGGGGTATGCGTTGAAACTTAGCTGTTGGTGGGACACGGGGGGTGTGGTCCTTGAGTTGGGGGGCAATCCTCACTGTTGGCTATAGCGCAAAGACGGCCTTTGCTGCCTCGGTCACATAAATCGGCACAAAGCGATCTGCCTCGAAGAGGTAGTCCTCTCCGCTTTCGTCGATCACGCGGATCCTCTGGACTCAAAGATACTCCACATGATCCTTAAACTCATTCGTCGAGTAGACAAAACAGATGAGTTCCAATTTCCTCACCCAGTCGCCGGTTGAATGCGCTGCTTGAAGGCCAAAGATGATACCTGTGTGATGTACACCGTCGGCAGCAAGGCGTAGAAAATCTGTATCGGCAGTTACCAGGACCCGGCCCAGACGTGTTGCTCTTTCCAGGTGATTTTCGTCTGAATCGCCCAGGTAACCCAGTTCCCGCACGCTTATGGCGTCAATGCCGCGTAACCTCAGTTGTTCGGCGATTCGAGGACTGAGATTTTCATCCAAATAGAGACGGATGCCGGCTTCCAACTCTTGCCTCTTTCATACGTAGCGCCAGTTGACGTTGGTCCTCGATTGTTGCATCAATCGCCGGTTTGTTGTCATAGTAATAGGCCAGGGCTGCGTAGACTTGCGCCAGCGACAGATCGTAGTCGGCGGCGATCTCATCTGGCTCCATGCCGTGGACGATTTTAGCCGTCACGACGACAGCCACCTCAATCGAGGTGCCGACGATGCACGGTCTGCCGTTGCGGACGCCGGGGTCAGTGGAAATCAAGTTGATGCTCTGGATTGTCTGTTGCATCGGGTGTTCTCTCAGTCTCGGAAAAGGTGCGGCTGTCAGCATAGTATAGGATACGCATAGAGGGTACCGTGTAGTTCATTGATTGCGTCAGCCCCAATTGCTGAGGAATTCGAGCCAGTTACGCATGTCACCGGCAGATTTCGCTTCAATCAACCGCAACAGGCGTCTCATCACTGTCCCGGTGCCGACTTGATCGGAAATGATGATCCCGGCGTGAGGTCGATCGGCAAGCAGCCATTCCCTATGCAAGTGGAAGAAATCGCCGCGATTGAAGCTGAAGATCACGCGCCTTTGTTCGGTAGCGTACTGCAACTGGACAGAATCTGTCTGGCCAATCAGATTCGCCTCCGACACCGTAACCACGTCTATCTGACGTGCACGGAGCGCTTGAACTAAGTCTGTTCGTTGTGCATCTTCATCGACATACAGTTTGATGCGGTCGCTCATGGTCAATCACTGGTGTTGGCGGTGCTTTGTAAGTTTTCTTCTGAGTCAGCTTCAATGTCAGCTTCAACTTCGTCTGCGTTCAAGTGGTAATACGTCAGCGCTGCGTAGATCTGTGCTAACTCTAAATGCGGCAACTGTGTCGCAATCTCCTCGGCAACCAAGCCGAGTTTGTATAGACCCACAATAGCGCGGACAGTAGTCCCCGTACCGGCGATGATCGGGCGACCGCCCCGTAGATTTGGATTTTTCTCTATCAATGAATCCAGTGTTGGTGCTATTGTCATGAGATTTCTCCTTTACGCATCGGCTGTTGATGGTCAGTATAGCACAGGCGTATCTACCGATGCGCCAACCCCTGCCGAAAGACCCGCAACATCACCCCCGGCGCGAAGAGACTTGCAGCAGGCTTGACCAATTGGTTGACCTCCAAAAACGCCAGCCGCAGCATAGGATCTTTGCTCATGGCGTCCAGCAATTGACCGATGTACCAGGCGCCGAAGCGGTCGGCGAGACCTTCTTTCTGCGCGCCCCCCACGGTTTCGGGCCAGTCTTTGTCTGCACTGGTGGCGAGGAGCCAGGCCCCGTCGGTGATGGCGCTGATCTGGCGCAACAGGGGCTGCGCCAGGCCGTCCAAATTGCCGCCGGCGCGGCGGATGGCGTCACCCATGGCCACGGCGGAGATGGCGGCCACGGTCATGCCCTGGCCGTAAATGGGGTTGAAGCCGCAGAAGGCGTCCCCAATCACCACGTAGCGGTCGGGCCAGCGTGTCAGCTTTTCGTAGTGGCGACGGCGGCTCTCGGTGCCGCGGTAGCCGTATGCTTGGGCTAGCGGCTCGGCGTCCTGGACGGCGCGGAAAAACTCCGTTCCCAGGGAACGGGCAAACTCGACAAAGCCGTCGTCGTCGGTGGGGGGATAGTCTTTGTTGGCGCCGGCCATCATCACGCACCAGACGCCGTTCTCCTCAGGAAAGATGAGTCCACCGCGCGGTTGGTCGGGCGGGGTTGCCAGGAGCATGAGCATGCGCCAATCGGCCTGGAATTTGTCGGGGATGCGGTAGCGGCGGGTAACGTAGCCCAAGAACGAGTTGACGCTGCTTTCGGCAGGTGCGTCGTAGCCCAGCGCGGTCAGCCACTCCGGCGTCGGTGAGCGGCGACCCAGGGCATCCACCACCAGGTCGGCAGAGAAGGTTGCGGCGCGGTCGTTGCCGTCGCGGTGGGTGACGTGAACGCCGGTGATGCGCTGTGCCCCGCCGTCGGTTTCTAGACCGGTCATGTTGACGTTCTCAACAAAACGAACCCGATCACAGCGGCGCAGGTGACGGCGCATGCCTGCTTCCAGGAGCAGGCGGCTACAACTGAGCAGATATTGAGTCGACGGGAAGCGGGGAAGCCAATTTCCTCGCGAACGCACTGCGACGTCGTTGAGGGTGTCGAAGGGAATCGCGCCGGCCTCGATCAACTCCTCGCGCAGGCCAGGGAAGAGATCGTCCATGAGCTGCAGGCCCTTCAGCAGCATGATGTGGTATTGGCGCGACTGTGGCACACCGGGACGTGGCTCTGGTCCTTCGGGGAGGCTATCCCGTTCCAAGATCAGCACTTCATCGAAATGATCGGCCAGGATACGGGCCGTCCACAGCCCGGCGACGCTGGCCCCCATCACAATGGCTCGGCGTGGTTGGTTGTTCATTGGTTGTCCTTGTGGAGATGAGGTAGATGCTTCACAGATCCAGCACGAGTTGGATGCCCTCTTCGACAGTGGTCAATGTCCGCGCAGAAACCACGCCGATTTGTTCTTCCAGATCGGCTTTGTCCAGTGTGATGATTTGCGAAACATTGATGACCGAATCACGTGGCAAGCCCGACTCGCTTGCCCGCAAGAGGACGTTCCCTGGCGCTGCGGCCAGACGCAGGTTGCTCGTGATCACAACTGCGATCACGGTGGCGATGCGACTGGTGTTGAATGCGTCTGCTTGGATGATCAAAATCGGGCGACGGTAGCCAGGGCCGGCGCCCGATGGAGAGGGTAAATCTGCCCACCAGATACTACCTCGGTGAATTACCATGTCTCTTCGTCGAGCGTCCTGGCTTGTGCCGACTTGAGGTCCGATTCCAGAGACGAAGCCTCAACGGCGTAAATCTCATCCAACGTTTCGGTGACGCTTTCATAGCGGTAGTGCTGCAGATAAAGCTCAATGGCGCGGGTATACAGCTCGCTGCGCGACATGCCTTTTTCCTGTGCGTAGGCCTCTGCTGCTTGGAAGATCGTATCGGGAATTGAGATCGCTGTTTTCATGGCGTCAAGTATAACTTTGGTTATACCGGCGGTCAAGGATGAATTGGGGCAATTTCTGTCCGCCCGCGCCGCCGTTATGATCCAGAAATTGCAGCATTGCGAAGGAGAGGAGAGAGAAATAATGATCCACGAAGGCACACGATTGGATCATCAAAATTCTGAGCTGTCTTTAGACAAGCAGCGTTGCAAGTTTCTGCAACACCTGTTCAATGACGTCATCGGGTAGTTTGCAGATGAGTTGAGCTTTCCTTGCTCGCCAATCAAGGCTTTTCACCTGATCCGACAGCACCGCGCCCGACACGCCCAATCCGTCTGGGATCAGTACCTCAAAAGGATAACCTTTGATCTGGCTCGTGATGGGGCAGAAAATCGCCAGCCCGACACGTCCGTTGTACGCTGCCGGAGACAGCACCAACGCTGGGCGATGGCCGGCCTGCTCGTGCCCGGCTTGTGGGTTGAAGCTGAGCCAGACGGCATCGCCGCGTTCAGGAGTGTAGGCCATCGTCACCAAACCTCTGTACCGACGGCATGGCCTGTGGGAATCTCTGCGTGGATATTCTCGTCTGTCACTTGTGCCAGTAGTTCTTCAAGGGTGTATTCGGTGGGTGTGAGCGGTGTCACCACCAGTTTCCCTTCGATCAGCGTCAAATCGACAGCGGCGTCTTCATCCAGGCCAACTTCGGCGGCAAAGGATTTGGGAATGCGCAGCGCCAGACTATTGCCCCATTTCTGTACTTTTGTCCGCATGTTTTGCCTCCCATGAATATAGATATCGTGTATACAATGAAGATACGCTATTTCCCTACCGGTGTCAATGCACCCACGCTTACGACGTGTGATCATGCACAGCGCGCCAGCCCTCCGCGGTGCGCACCCAGATCAGGGTGAACCAGCCGGAACGCTCCGGATCGTCCCCGCCGGAGAGGATGAAACGTCCTGTCACCAGCGCCGAATCGGCAGAGAGCGGACGCACGACGGCGCTTTCCATGTGCAGTTGCTGCTTGGGCTTGTCGTTGACAAAATACGCGTCGCCAAAAGACTTGACGATAGCCTCGACGCCGGGGCGAGGGCCGTGGTTGGTCATCACCGTCACCGACGGATCGTAGATGGCGACGTGTCCTTGCAGGTCGCCGCGGTTCCAGGCGTCGGCGGAGGATTGAAGCGCAGTTCGCAATGTAGATTCATCTTGCTGGGTAAAGGTGTTCATTTTTCGCAGTTATATTGTTGGTTATGGAGATCCGTTCAGTCGTATTCCATCATGTAAATGCCGATCTTGCCGGCAACCGCACGAAAACCCAATCTTTGGTAGACCGAGTATCCGATTCTTGAAGAGAACAGGACGGCGAAGTGATATCCCAGTCGGCGCGCATCCAGCAGCGGCTTTAACGTGATGGCAGCGCCAACGCCTTTGCCCCGCTCCTGGGGCAGCGTACCCACCGCGTAGATACCCGCCACGCCTGCCCCATTAAACAGCAAACTCGTCGCCGCCGGCTTTTCATCCACGTGGGCCACGTACATCGTCCACGGTGCAGCCTCAAATCCAAATTCAGCCGTGGCATCGCACCACGCCTGTGCTTCGGCGACGGACATATCGTAGGACTCGGCAAAGACATCGCGCCAAACCGCCATCGTTTCTGTATCGGCGACCTGCTGAATCAGCAGCCCCGGCGGCGTCTGAACATTTTGATTGAGGGTCGACAAATCAGCGACCATGCCAGGGTCGCCCACCCAGTTTCCATCAAATCCGCGCGCCAGTAGGCGTTCCGCCAGATCTAGCGGCTCGGTTTCGGGATCGGTCCACCAGAAGAACGAAGGCGCCTGGCGCGCGCCGAACCAGGCGATTGCCTCGTCAATGGCGGCTTCGGTTTCCTCGACGGGGAGTCGTGTTCTCCACATACCTCTGAACATTGCGTTGGTTGGAAACGCATGATGACGCCCGCTTTGCTCAGTTTCTATGATTTCGGCGCCTGGTAGCGCCTGCATCGACCGAAACAGCGCATGAAGGTTCTCGTGAACGGCGGCAACCAGTTCCGCTTCAGTTGGATTGGTGAGGATTGTCGATTGGCTCAATCTAAAGCCCCTGAATGATCTCGGCCTGGAGTTGTTAGAAACTCAACGGCTGCCCACTGTCACGCCGGCGTGCTTTCAGGAAACAGCCCCTTGCGCTTGATCCAAACCAACACTTGCGATGTTAGGGCAAGCACTGGAAGCTCAATGAGCGGCCCGATCACCAGTGCGAGTGCAACGAGCGGCTCGTCCGGGAAAGCAACAACGGCGATCGCCAGAGCAATCGGCGAATTCCTGGCCAATGTCGTGTAGGTCAACGATACGAAATTTTCGAAGCTGCTCTTTAGCCACCGGCTCACCGCCAAGGCCAACGTCAAGTTGCTTGCAAAGAAGAGCAAAACGGGCTGGAAGAGGTGAAGGAGTCGCTGCGGGCGCGCCAGGATCGCCTGTCCTTCTGAGGCAAAGACCGCTACAATCGCCAGCACAAGGAATCCGAACTGGCTCGGCTGAACCCAATTGAGTACGTTGTGTTCCAGCCAGTGAGCCGATTTGTAGCGAACAATGAGGTATCGGATCGTATTGGCTGCCAGCAAAGGCAGAAACAGGACGAGGCCAATGCTCTCAAAAATCAGCGCCCAGTCGATTGGAAATACAGCGCCGGCCAACACAAAGAGATAGACAGGCAGCAACAAGAGTTGCAGCACCAGGTTGACAGGCAGCAACGCCATGCTCAAGGGCAGATTGCCTCTGGAGATCGCTGTGAACACCAGATACCAATCGGTACAGGGGGTGACCATCAACATCAGGAACCCCACCCACAGCGCGGGTTGATCACGCAGAAACAGCCACCCCAGCAGCCATGCGAAGAGGGGCGTCCACACAAAGTTGATAACCAAACTGACGATTGCCACACGACGAAATGTCAAGACCTTCTTGAAATCGTGCACGGGGACATGCAGAAAGACGCCCGTGAGCATCAGCATCAACAACGGCAGGACAAAACCGGTTGCATGCTGGGCAATCAGAGGCACGTATCCAAGCGCAAGCCCCACCAAGACCGCAGCGAGGATGACGAATGATTGGGCTTTCTCAACGAACGTCATGGATCTCTGGGGCCGGGGTGGGTATAGTCTTCATAGTTTTCGCTGGTTGATAAACTGGTCAAGTTGACCCGCCCCTTTTTCCTGATCTGTCAAAGAAGTGTTTTAAGCATGACTCAGGCTTTATGCCACCAGTGGCAACGGTTGAATTTCGTGTTTTGGTCTGTTCACCGCCAGATCATAATTTGCCTGCAAGTTAAGCCAGAATTGGGGTGTTGTCTTAAAAGCGCCGGCCAATAGCCAGGCGGTTTCTGGTGTCACACCCCGTTTACCCCGAATCAGTTCATTGATCCGCTGTGTGGGGACGCCCAGGTGTTTGGCCAATGCCACTTGTGTGAGGCCCAAAGGAACCAAGAATTCTTCTTCCAGCACAACGCCGGGGTGCGTAGGGATGCGATTTTCGGGGATCATTTCGTTTCGCCTTTAGTGATAATCAATCACTTGAACGTCGTAAGCGTTTCCGTCTTCCCAACGGAAAACAATGCGCCATTGTTTATTGATGCGAATACTGTGGAAGCCGCTCCAATCGCCACTTAACGCTTCCAGGCGATTGCCCGGTGGAGAACGTAGATCCATCAAGTGTTGAGCGCTATCGAGAACATCCAGTCGGACCAAAGCACGCTGCAGCATGTCATGTGGAAACCGACGAACCCGACTGGTGTTGCGCCCGTGATACAAGTCGGCTGTGGCTTCGTCTGCAAAAGAGACAATCATGTGAATGATTATATATCTTCACGGATACCGTGTAAATACCATGAAAACTTGGGCCAAGGACAGTTTCATCTTTGGCCGAAGTTTACAAGTGATCAAGGTGGCGGAGTCGTTTTCGGGATCGAGGAGACGGGCCACGGCGGTGCGGTAAGTTTGCCGCATTCGTGTTAGAGAATCGTTTTGAGCAGTTCACTCAAATCGCCGTAGTCATACGGAGGTCGTTGTCGCACTGCGATAACATCGATGATCTTCTCTTGTTCATCAATGACATACAAAATGCGCCACTTTTCGATTCTGAAACGGCATAGGGTTATGTGCGGAGGGGCAGGGACGTTTGACAATTGAATGCTGTCTGGAGGTTGCGGATCGGTGACAAAACCATCAATGACCCGTTTCACCCGCTGGCGGACGTGCCCAGGCAAATGTTTGATTTCTTGTAAGACCTGTGGCGACACATAAACCGTGTACATGGCTAGTCAATGTCATCGCGTACGTCTGTCCAGCGCGCCCAACCTGCGTGTTGACGGTCGCCGCCGGCCTGTTCCAAAGCCTTGTAGCTTTCCTTGAAGATCTGTAAATCTTCTAGAGTTTCCAACCACTCGACCAGCGCTTCCCATTCTTCGGCGTCGATGACCGCGAAGCGTTTGTCATTTACCGTGACGAATTGCACCGTTTGGATGGCTTCTAAAGCTGACATTGTCTTTCTCCTCTGCAAACTCCAATTGTATAGGCTAGACCAAAAGTGGCACCGCATTGAGCTTGTCCTGCTGCTGCTCAATCTGCCACAAATCATAGGCTGCCTGATGGCCCAACCAGCTTTCTGGGCTAGCACCCAGTGCAATGGACAGACGAACTGCCATCTCCGGCGTAACACTGCCTTTGCCGTTGACAATTTTTGACAACGTTTTGCGGCTCACGCCCAACGCTTCGGCGGCATCGGTGATGCTAATGTCCATTGGATCAAGCCAGAGACCTTTGATAATTTCGCCTGGATGGGGGGGATTGTACATCTTCATTGTAGGTCACCTCAGTGGTAATCTTCATAATTCACGATTTCGGCGTCACCATCGACAAAGCGAAATGTGATGCGCCAGTTGGCCTGTACTGTTACTGACCAAACACCAGATCGATCTCCCTTCAGTTCATGCAGCCGCAGCGTTGGCAGGTTCATGTCAGCAATCACTCTTGCTTGATGAAGCTGCGCCAAGATCAAACGCAAGCGTTTTGCGTGTTGTGGTTGAATGCCCGCTTTGCTACCGGTTAGAAAAAAGTTCTCCAAACCTTTATGGGCGAAACTTTTGATCATAGTACTAAGTGTAACCTATGTGTTCTCGTTTTGCAACCCGTTTGGTTACATTGGTTTGAGGAAATTTGACGAAGCTGTCGTAAATCGAGTCATGATCTGTAGTGTAAGCAAGACGAGGATTTATCGCTTGTGTGGAATTAACTCAATCAGGCCGCGAAGTGCCTGGTTGACGGTTTCTGCATCGGGGAAGTATTCGCGAACGTCTGGCGCAAGGAAAATCGCGCCATCTTCCAACGTGAAGAAGTGGGTAATCACACTGCCGTCATCCTGGTGAATACGGACGGTGTGTCCTTGCTGGTAGGCTTGATAATACTTGCCGCGTGTGCTCTGCCTGTCGCTCAGATCGTACTCTGGCAAGGTGTCGAGGTCGTTATGTTCGCTGTTTGATAAACTGGTCAAGTTGACTTGCCCCTTTTTCCTGATCTATCGGGGTAAACACAAAGTAGCTTTCCCGCGAATCGAAATAGCGCTCTAGATTTTGTTCTTCTAGAGGCATTGGGGAGATTTTCTCAATCAATTTAGGGTTAGAGGAGTGTTTTGAGGAGTTTATGTTAATCGACTTCATGGCGTACATGTGTCTACTAATGGCTCTCAGCATGTACGTTTTCCAAATTATCAAGTTCAGCCGCGAATGGGAATACCTTGTATCGCCCTAAATTGAGCAGAAACTCAACTCTGGACATACCTGCCAGTACAGACGCCCGATCAGAGGAAAGTCTGCCCATTTCAAATAGCTTGACAGCCGCCAACATCCGGATTTCGCGCCCAAACGACTCGGCATCCGTCTTTTCCGCCAAGAGGACCTTGTCTGGAACTTCGATCGTGATCTGTTGGAAAGCCATTTTTTACTCCTCTATCTTCGACCCATTTGGTCATTCAAACGTCTCAATTTCGACCATACATGCACATACTATGATTCACACCAACGCCACCCGCAACCGCTTCCCCAGGACAAGCGCCGCCTTCTCCAATGCGAGCAGGGTGGCGGAGTCGTTACTTTGCTGCTGGTCCTACTTTCTTTGGGCAAGCACTTGATTTGGAGTTTGTCGCCCCTGTGAAATCTTGTCAAAATCCTTGTCAAAACTGACAATCGTGGCTTGCTCACGCCTTGCCGCGATGTACTGGTACGCATCGTCAAAATCCAGCCCGAAGGTGCTCATTGCCTCATCAACTTGCAACATTGCTTCAGGGGGCAGGCTTACCATTAATATGTCACCTTCGATCAATACGTCTTGCACAAAGCTGCGGAACACATCTTTCTGGTTTAGCCGACTACAGATTACGCCTATCGAATGCACAGTGAAATCACTTAGGCAGATCTCATCCACGTCTAGCGTGTCGAGCAACTTGCCTACCGCTGCGGACTGCTCCTGTCCTAGCATTCTTTCCAACCAGATGTTTGTGTCCAGGAGAAACACTATTCCGTTCTCCATTCTGATGCAAGATGCTGAAGGGCAACGCCTGTCTGTCCCTCGGCATGGAGTGTTCCCGCCCAATCTTGCCGCAACCGATGCGGCTTAGACTGCCGATCTTTGCTCAGTAGAAACTCAACAAAGGTCCTCACTTCCTTGCGCAACTGAGGAGACAAATCATGGATCAATTCCTCTAGGGGTTTGGTCGTCATTGTCATGGACCTTTCGCTCCCACCCACTTAACACATAATTCAAGAAACATTGTATCACAGGGAAAACAGCGTTTGTCCCACATGATTCGTTACACCAACGCACCCGCAACCGCTTCCCCAGGACAAGCGCCGCCTTCTCCAATGTGAGCAGGGTGGCGGCATCATTTTCGGGATCGAGGAGCCTGTCCACGGCGGCGCGGCATATGCAAAAAGATACCACCAATCCCCACCACACCCCAATTCCCTGCTATAATCAACCCAAGCGCCCTCCGCGCGTGGACATGCCAACCCTCCCCACCACAAGGACAAACCCGCATGACCGACACCAATGTCACCGTCACCTGTGCCCCTACCGTCGTGCGTAAACCCATCACCGAGGATAACGATGTCACACAATCAACCCTATCCTGAATTGGACGAATTTCTGGTCGCCATCGGTGCGGCCGGGCAGCGGGCCAGTGAACTTGCCGCCAGTGAAGGGGCCGCCGGCAACATTTCTATCTGCATCGGCTGGCCTATCGAAGTGCGCCGCCGCTTTCCGTTGGTGGAACCCATTGCGCTGCCGTTGTCCGTGCCTGCCCTGGCGGGGATGACGGTGATTGTCACCGGCTCGGGGCGACGGCTGCGCGACATTCACATCGAACCTGCCGCCAACCTGGGGGCCATCGTCATCGCCGAAGACGGGCATAGCGCGCAGTTGTACACGTCACCGCGGCGGCTCTTTGCACAGGTGACCAGCGAATTCAACTCGCACCTGGCCGTCCACCATGATCAGGTATCGCACAGCGGCACCAACTTCCACGCCCTGATCCATGCGCAGCCGCCCCATCTCACCTACCTCAGCCACCTGCCTGCCTACCGCGATCAAGATTATTTCAACAAGCGGCTGCTGCGCTGGGAACCGGAGACGATCATCAACCTGCCCGAAGGCATTGGCATCCTGCCCTACCGCCTGCCCGGTTCCGAAGCGATGATGGAGGCCAACCTGGCCGGCCTGCGCGCCCACCGCATCGTCGTCTGGAGCAAACACGGCGTCATGGCCCGCTCCGACCTCTCGGTCACCAAAGCCGCCGACCGCATCGAATACGCCGAAACCGCCGCCCTGTACGAATACATGGATCTGGTCAACGGCGGCCAAGCCGAAGGCTTGACCGAAGACGAACTGCGCGAAATCGTGCGTGTCTACAACGTACCGACGACGTTGGTGTAGAGATGAGGGTGATTAGGGAATGGTGATTGGTGATTGGGGAGAACCGCAATGCCGGGATGATGAGATGATGAGATGAACGAGGCTCATCATCCCATCATCTACTAGCCTGATCTCTTCCCAATCACCATTCCCTAATCACCAATCCCCATTTTGCTATCCCCCCCACTTCCACTAAAATCAGCAGGTACACCGGTTTGTGTGTAGTAACCCGATAAAGGTATGAATCTCCGCTTATGGCAGCACCACTCCAGATTCAACTGCTTGGTTCCTTTTCTGTCTTGCTTGATGACCAGCCTGTCTACGCTTTTCGTTCGGCCAAGGCGCGGGCGCTGCTGGCCTTCCTGGCGGCTCAGCCCGAGCGGGAACACCCTCGTTCGGCGCTGGCAACGCTCTTTTGGGGGGACTTGCCTGATGACGCCGCCAGGACCAACCTGCGCATTGAACTGTCCAATCTAAAAAAGCTACTGGGGAACCACCCCGCCCTGCTGATCACACGCAACACGGCGCGCCTGGACACTCTCCTGGCCACGGTGGACGCCGTCGGTTTTCACGAGAGCGTAGACGCCTTCCTGTCGTTGCCGGTGGAAATGCAGAGGACCCAACTGTATCGCCTCAGCGCCGCGTTGGGCGTCTATGCCGGAGACTTTCTAGACGGCTTCCACCTTGTCGACGCCCCCGAATTCGAGGATTGGCAACGCGCCACCCGCGAGCATCTGCACGAAGCGATGATGCAGGCGTTAGAGACACTGCAAATCCGCTATGCCGAACAGGCGCGCTGGGAAGATCTGGCCGCAACTGCCCGCCGTCAACTTGCTTTAGAGCCCTGGCGCGAAGAAGCGCACTGCCGCTTGATCCAGGCCCTCGCTGCCCAAGGACAGCTTCAGGCTGCGCTCGATCAATACGAACATTGCCGTACCCTGCTTATGTCCGAACTGGGCATTGAGCCGTCGCCTGAGACACAGGCCCTGGCCGCCCGCCTGCGTCATGAACCGGCGCCTGTACAGGTGACACGGCACAATTTGCCTCTGCAACGAAAATCGTTTGTCGGCCGCACCGAAGAAGCCACGCGGCTGCACACCCTGGTGCAGCGTGAACGCCTCGTCACATTGCTGGGCATCGGTGGGGTGGGGAAATCCAGCCTGGCGCTCGCCGTGGCCCAAGATCTGCTCCACCGCTTTGAGTATGGCGTCTGGTTCGTGCCGCTGGCCAACATCGCCGCCGGAGAAACCACCCCCCAGCAGATTGCGCTGGCCATTGCCGCCGCCATCGGTTTTCAGATCACCAACTTACAGACGCCACTGGACGAAGTGGTTGCCCACCTGGCCGACAAACCGATGCTGTTGATCCTCGACAACTGGGATCACCTGACGGCGGCGGCGGATGCGTTGCTTTCCCCTCTGTTCGAGCACACGCCGGTACACATCCTGGCGACGTCGCGGGCGCGTCTGATGCTTGAAAACGAAGCTCCTGTCCGTCTCGACGGTCTTGCCGGTGTCGACGCCTTTGCCCTTTTTGTGGATCGCGCACGGCGGGCGTCATCTGACTTTGGCGTGGGCGATGAGATCGAAGATCCCGCCGGTATCTTCCGCATCTGTGAACAAGTGCATGGGTTGCCCCTGGGCATTGAATTGGCGGCAAGCTGGGTGGAGCACTTTTCGGTGGAAGAGATTCGCCAGTCGTTGGCACGCATCGCAGTAGAGCCGAGCCAGATGCAGAGTTATGCCCCCCGCCATCACACCTTGAACAGCGTCTTCGAGTATTCGTGGCGGTTGCTCAGCCCCGCGCAGCAGCGGATCCTGGCGCGGGTTTCCGTCTTCCGCGGCGGGTTCGACCGCAAGGCCGCCGCCGCCGTGGCCGAAAGCACGTTGAGCGATCTCTCGCTACTCATCGGCTATTCGCTGGTACAGCGGGTAACAGCAGGACGCTACGATCTCCACCCTCTGATCCAGGAATTCAGTGCCGAAAAGTTGACGGCAACACAGCAGGCCACGCTACAACGTCGTCACAGCGCGCACTACCTCAACGCCCTGATTGCCACACCACAAGATGATCTGGCCCGCCTTCTGGTTGATTTTGAGAATGTGCGCAGCGCATGGCAAGGCGCCATCCGCGCGGGCAACATGGCCGCCCTCGGCCCGTCCATTGCCGTCTTTGCAGAGTTTATTGCCAGTTTCGGCCTGATGACCGAAGGCGAGAGCCTCTTTCGTGAAGCGATCGCTCGCTTCCATGAGGACGGCGACAACGAAGTAGTTGCGCAACTGTTCTTTCAGCAATGGCGCTTCACGCGGGCGCTGCGTGGCTTACGCGAAGCTTCGGTGTTGGTCGAACATGTGCTTGCCCTCTCTGATAACCCGATTTTGCGGATTCAGGCGCACATTGATCTGGCCAACGCCAATGCCGAATCAGGCGTGTGGGAGCAGGCCAATCTCCACTTCGACAGCGCCGAAGCGTTGTTGAAGCAGTCATCTGATCTGCTGGCCTACATTCGTGTGGTGGAATCGCGTATTCACATCAATGCCATGCACTTTCGCGGGGACTTTGCCGCGGGGATCGCACGCCTTCAAGAGATGATAGCCCTGCTCGACACGGTGGAAAATGCTAGCGCTGATGTTGAAGAGCTGCGTATTCGACTGCCGCTCTCTCTTGCGCTGATCGCCACGCGCTATGGTGATTACGCGCTGGCGATCCGCTGCGGGCTGGAGAATTTGAGCCGTGTGATGAATCTAAGCCATCGCCACAAACGGGTGTGGGTTCTACTCGATCTGGCCCTGACTGAGCAGTTCGCCGGCCTTTTTGAGGATGCTGCGGCGCACAACCTCGAAGCGCTGGCGATTGCCGAAGAGATCGGCGCTATGGACGATGTGGGCCTGCTGTCGGCCAATCTCTGCCTGACACTACGCCAGACCGGCAGGTTGAGTGAAGGGTTGGCCTACGGGGTGAAAGGGGCGGAACTGCTTCGGCGGCTTCGGGCGCTCCGCCAGGAAGGGCAGGCGCGCAACCGTGTGGGGCACACGTTGTTGTCCATGCACCGCTGGGCCGAAGCCGCCGAAGCCTACGCCGAAGCACTCGCCGTTTGGGAACCGCTGCAACATCCCAACCGGATTGAAGCAGTAGCCGGCCGCGCCATTGCTGCCTTTCACCTCAACCGCAGCGACGAAGCACTGGCGCTGGTGGAAGAAACGCTCTCCTTCGTCGCACGGGCGGGGCTTCAGGGCGCTGTCGAGCCGGTATTTCTTTTGCTCAACTGCGAGGACGTCCTGCGCGGGGTGGGGCAAGTGGATCGGGCGCAACAGGCGCTGCAACTAGCCGACGACTGGATCCGCCGAATCGCCGCACGCATCAGCGATGAATCGATCCGGCGTGTTTTCCTCGCCCGGCCAGATAACCGTGAACTGTGGCAACGACTGGCACAGACCACCGCCGCAGATAAGCGAGTACCGTGAAGCGTGTTGGAAGAGACGTTGAGTTCAGGTCACGGATCGTGAACCGGATCTGAAATCGCCTAATTCCCTAATCGCCCACTCTCTCTTGTCTGGTGGAACTGCACCCCCTACCCCTGTTCTCCTGCGCGCATTGACTGTAGAAATTCATCGCCACAACTTAACTTCTTTGCCAGACGGCTGCCCGGCTCCACCACCCGCCAGAACGGGGTGACGGCGTCGAGCGGCTTCCCGGCTTCTAGTTCCTCGAAGGCAAGTTCGGCCACCACCCGCAAGAAAATCGCCGTGGACGCCGGACAGGCGGCTTCGGCGTTGTGTTGCTGCGCCAACGCTGCCCGCATCTGCTCCATCGAACGAGTTTCCCCTTCGGGGATGCTGCGGATGTAGGCGTCGAGTTCCTGCGGCGACGAAACCAGCATCATCGTGCCTCGTTTCAGCCCGGCAAAGTCTACATCAAGTTGTTTTACAACCGGTGTTTTTGCTTTACTAAAGCGTTTCTGCCAGTTTGTTAATGCGGCGCTCATACGATTGCCTCCAATTGGGCCTGTTTGTTTTGGTCCTGTTTGTTGCCAACGTAAATGGAGATGAGGGGGATCAGCAGGTAGATCGACACAACTTGTTGAATGTAATCAAGCGGTGGTATCCCCGTCAGCGGGATGACGGTGACGGCATCCAGGATCACACTGATCGTCAGCGCGCCCAACCCGATGAGCAGATGAAACGTCCACACCGGTTTGTCCATGCCGGTGCGGCGGTAAAGGCGGCGGAAGGCGACGAAGCACGTTGCAATCAGCAGCGCCGTCATCAGCGCCTTGAAAGCCCAGAAGTTGATGATCAACGCGCCGGTGCGGTCGAAAAAGGGGATGCTGGCCACGAAAGGTACCAGCCAGATGACAACGGACATGAGCAGAAAGTGGAAAACGAAACGCATTTGGCCTCCTTGTGGGTACAGGGTGATTGTCCGTACAGGGTGACTGTCAACTGCCCCCAAGGATAGCGGCGCTGCGTATGTTTGTATTGTACAGAACGGTCATGCACCCGTCACCGAGCGTATTGATCGAGGAAAACCGCTGGCGTCAGCCCGCTAAATTCTTTGAACTCGCGGGTGAAGTGCGCCTGATCGTAGTACTCGTCCCAACTGAGGACGCCTTCGGCGCGGATGCGCTGGAGTGCATGCTGGAAACGCGCCACGCGCCGAAATTGGGCCGGCGACAGACCGGTCAACTCGCGGTAGAGGCGGCGTTCGTGTCGTTCGGAATAGGGGAGGGTTTGCGCTGCTTCGGGGTGGCGCGTCATCTGGAAGAAGTGGGTGGAAAAGTCCTTGCGCAGCGACGCATCGATCCACTGGCGAAAGTTGCCAAGCAGTTCAACCGATTGATCGGCGGGCAAGCCATCATTGCGAGCGTCGAGCAGGGTAAAGTAGATCAGGTGCGCCCAGTCGCTGTCGATGGAGACATCGTAGGTGGCTGCTTCACTCATCGTTTCCTGGCGCAGCCGCAGCGCTTCCCACACAGCGAACTGCATGCCCAGCAGCTCCACGCCGGCGGGCAGGTCGAGGTCGACATAGTCCATGCCGGTGTAGATCAGAAAGGGTTCCACATCGAGCAGGCCGCTAAGATCAAAAACGAGGTGAACGCTCAAATCGGGGATGAAGCGGAATTGTCCTGGTTGATCGGGCGCTTGCGTCACCTGCCAGACCGACTGATAGGGCGACCCCGGCTCGGCTGCCGCCCAGCGGAAACGTGTCTCGGTTTGGTGTGTCGCTGCGCCGCTCTGGACGAAGTGCATGAATGGAATATCTGTTGGCTTTCGGGCACCGACCAGCCCGATGAGTCGAATCAGTTCCTAGCGGACCAGTGCCCAATCCACCGCCGCCTCCGCGTGGATCGACGTTGTGTCAAACAGCGGAATGGACGTGTGCGCCTGCTGCACCAGTAGGACGATCTCGGTGCAGCCTTCGATGATCCCCTCTGCGCCGTCTTCGTGCATCTGCTGCATGATGCGCAGATACTCCTGCCGCGACGACTCTTTGACGATCCCCAACACCAGCTCCTCGTAGATGACATCGTGAACGATCTTGCGGTCCTCGGCGCTGGGGACGATGACGTTCAGCCCATGTTGCTCACTCAGTCGCCCCTTGTAGAAGTCCTGCTCCATCGTGAAATTGGTGCCGAGAAGGCCGATGGTCTTCATGCTCTGCGCCTTGATGCGATCCGCTGTGGCGTCGGCCAGGTGTAGGATGGGAATCTGGATCTTGCGCTCAATGTCGGGTACGACTTTGTGCATGGTGTTGGTGCAGATCAGGAGGAAGTCAGCGCCGGCTGCTTCCACGCGCTGCGCCGCCTCTGCCAGGACCGCACCGGCGTCGGCCCAGCGATCTGCATGTTGCAACTTTTCAATTTCCTCAAAGTCGACGCTCACCATCGCAATCCGCGCCGAGTGTAGCCCGCCCAGCCGCCGCTTCACGCCTTCGTTGATCCAGCGGTAGTAGAGTTCGGTGCTCTCCCAACTCATGCCGCCTAGCAGCCCGATTGTGCGCACGGTTGTCTCCTGTTATTCGTGAATCGCCTAATACGGCGCGTGCGTTCATGTCCTGACATGACAGTGGCGCACCAGTGTCCGTCGTAGACGTCGAAAATGGGCCTGGGTGGGGGGATTGTGCATCTTCATCGGTTGTTACCTTGTCGACTCTCGCCGACCCAAACTTTCGGCCAATAGGGTATTCACCAGCGTGTTCATGCTGACGCCTTCCTGTTTGGCGCGTACGGCCAACTGGGCGTGGAGGCTCTTGGTGGTGCGCTGAATGAACTTACCGCTGTAGCTGCCGCCGCTGTTCGGTTCCGGTACAGGTAGCCCCATACTTTCTAGCGCAGTGATGGTCTCCTGTAAGGCGTCGATGCCGTTTTGGATCGCTTCTTCAACGGTTTCGCCATCGGAGATGCATTCCGAAAAGTCGGGGAATGAGATCAAGAAACCGCCGCCATCATCGGCAGATAGAGGACGAATTTCAAATGGGTATTGGCGAATTCTCTCTGCTTTGCTCATGAGGGTATGATACTAGATGTGATAGCAGGGGACAAACATTGCTACATCAACGCCTGCAACCGCTTCCCCAGGACAGGCGCCGCCTTGTCTAACAGGATCAGGGTGGCCGAATCGTTTTCGGGATCGATCGTCTGACAATTTCCGACAGGTCTTGCGGCTGATGCCCATCGCTTCTGCCGCCTGCGTGATGCTGATGGTCATCGGTTCGAGCCACAACCCTTTGATGATCACGCCTGAGTGGAGGGGATTGTATAGTTTCATTTTAGTTTTCTTTATAGAAAAAGGACCAATCAAAATCTGGAGACATATCACTTAACTTTTTATTCTTCTCAACAATGACAGAATGATGCAGATCCTGCACTTTATGAAATACTTGTTTTTGCTCGTCGTTTAGGGAATCTCTTATTTCTTGGTAAAAATCAAGCGCTAGTCTACATAATGCTCTTGAGGGTAAATAAAGGGTAATAGTAGCAACTATATCTATGAACTCTTGGCGTTGAGATCCTCACTCAACGCTTACCAGAAGTCTTTCCCCAATGCCATAGTCATTCCCACGGCAGACGCGGCAACTGCTTCAGCGCAACGACAAACCGCTCCTGGTTGAATGGCTGATTCTGCTTGAGGACCTCGTAGATCTCCGTGAGGATGATAGACGCAATCAGTTCGCGCGCCTGCGCGACGGAATGACCTTCCGCCAACAATCGCTCATAGGTTTCTTTGGTTTCGGGCGGGTTATTCTCGCGAAGCTGGTTGTCGAGAACCTCCATCGTTGTCGCCCGCAGTTGAGGATTCGTTTTCATGTCTTTTATCCTCTCGTGGTTGCAGATCATGGTGTGTTCATGCTTTTACCAGAGTCGTCCAAAATCGTCATCCATATCCCCAATGCTAGATGATGTGACGCCACACTGCAAACCACATACAAAGTAACCGGAAACAAAAACACACGGACAGTAGAGGCAATTGCGCTCTGCTGTCCGTGTGTTTTGTTTGCAAGAACTCTAGAAATCTACCTATCTGACGGCTCGTAGATTTCACACTTGGGGAAGGTGTAAGCAAACCCGTACCAACGTGTGAGCATCTGCTGTGGTCGCTTCGGCTTCGTCGGCTGACCATCAGCCCCAAGCAGGACGCCGCTGCGTAGTCGTTCCCCTGTATCAAAGACAATCTCACCATTGGCCGTTTCTGTACGCGTGGCCGAGGTGAAGAATGCTTCCGCCGCTTTGGCGACTGGATTGTACCACAGGAACAGCCGCTCTTTCCCCAGCAGATCCAGGACGCCGTTCGGCTGCGCTCGTATCGCCGCCAGCGGATAGTAACGCTGATGGGTCGCCGTCCACACGCCCAGCCCCAGATCCATGCGCGGACGGCGTGTGTCTTCGTCGATCATGGTTTTGGTGAAACGAGAAGGCAGACGATTGCCCATCACTTTGTGGTAGAACGGGCTGATGATGCTGCGCATCAACCCCAGGCGGAAGCGCTCACGCATACTTGTCTGTGAAATGGCAATCTGCGCCTGTGAATGTGACTGCTGTGCCGCCGCCACAGTGGTGTAGAGCAGTTCGTAGGGCGAAGGCGCAAGCTGCGCTCCTTTCATCGGGCCGTGGACACATTCCCCGGTGATGTGGTCCCAGTACGAGCCGCTGCGGTCGTCGCCCAGGAGCGCAAGCCCGTTGAAGAGTCCACGCGCGCCGAATTTGTCCACTTTGCCGTTGACGATGGGGATCAAACTGACCCCGCTGTTGCACGGCATTCAAAACGAGACAAGCCAGGCTTCTCCCTCGATTTCGCCCTGTGCCACGTGATGGTAGGCCATTTCTGCCTTGACCAACGCAATCGGCCGGCGTGGATGGTTAAGCAACAGCAACTCGGTCTCGCCGCTCACCCGCCGTTGCGCCACTGCCTCGCCCAGCGAGATTGTTCGCTGCACGTTGAGCGGCTCGAACATGTCCTTGCCCTTCAACACCGCCCGATTGGGATCGAAAATGTAATCGGCCATGATGTCTCCTTGGTAGAGTGGTATGGCTCGGAAATGGGGTGGCTTTGCTGAACAAAAAGATTGGGCGATTGGGAGCTTAAGCGATTAGGGATCGTATTCTCCACACGCTCCCTAATCTCCTAATCGCTTAATCGCCCAATCTCTTCTTCTTTGAATTCGAGTTCAATCTTCATCGGGATCGTGAAGTGGGCCGCGTTGGGATTGCCCCTGAAACGCTCTTTGATCACGTCGTAGCCCATCTGGCTGAATGGACAGACGTCGATGCAGATGGCGCAGCCGAAGTTGGCGGCGAAATAGTCGAGGCAGGTTTTCGCTTCGATACACTTGACCCGTCCATTCGGCTGTGGTTGCGGCTGCTCGTAGATGGCGTCCACCGGGCACGAACGCACACACTTTTTACAGCGTGAACAAAAGTCGCGCACCCAGGCGTGCGGGTTTTCGGCGGGGATGGGCAGGTTCTCGATGTTGGTGTAGATGGTGTTGATGCGCAACAGCGCGCCGTCCTCGGGGCTGATGAGTAGACCGTGATAGCCGATTGCGCCGATGCTGGCCAACTCGGCGAGGCGACAATAGTCGCTCAACCCGCCCAGCGCCGTGCCGGGGTAGGCGGCATAGCCCAACTTGCGCAACCGATTGGTGACAATGTTGGCGATGACGGCCATGCGCATGTAGCCCCGCGCCACCTCACGGAAGGCGTCGAAGCTGGGGGCAGTGTCCATCTTCTCCTTGTCCATTTTCACAGTGAAGACCAACGCATACGGCTCCGGGGCGGCCTTACCCTCGAAGATAGAATCGCCAGGGATTTTGACGTAGTTGACGGCGGTGGCGCCTTTGGCAAAGGCCAGCTCCTCGATTTCCTTGAGCGCTTCGGCGGAGATGTGGTTGCTCGCTGGTTGAAAACGTTCTTTGTAGAAACCGGCGCTCTTCTCCATCTCAAGCAGCAAGCGGGGCATAATGGGCAGAATTTTGAGCCGTTGCCGCCCCGACAGTGTAGCCATGGCCATTTCAGAAGCCGGAATCCTGGGTGTGAACGTGTGCCGCGGTTCCGCCTGCGGAGAAGGGTGGATCAGATTGTTCAACTGGAAGATCTTCTTGTCGTGGCGTTCCAGAATGCGATCCAAAACATCGTTGGGTTTTGCTACCGCCTTCTCACCCGACGGCATGAGCAGAAATTTGAGTCCGTTGATCATGGAATGTCCTTTATGAGTGGGCTGCATAATTCACATGATCACAGCATAGGGAAATAGAAGTATGAAATCAAATCAAATGTTCGATTCTCGAATCAATAAAATTCATGCAAGTGGCCGTTCAGTACCAGCGCAGGAATTGATCCATAGATTACACAGATTAAATGGATTCAGTGAGAAGCGTTCGAGGGCAAAGCTGAAAGCAGCAAACTTGGGACGTAAAGAAAAATAGTGGAGGGTTTGAACACAGATTTCACAGATTGACACAGATTTTTCTCTGAAATCTGTGTCAATCTATGAAATCTGTGTTCCCTTCTTCTTCGCGTCTGACCTTTGCGTCCATTGCGCCTTTGCGATTGATTCTTTCCTCTGAATCCTTTTAATCCGTGTAATCAGTGGCTAAATCTGCCATCTCTGTCGGCAGGAATCCATGTTCTAGTGACCAACGCGAGGCGCAGGCAAGGAAGGCATCGGTGGCAGGTGACGCCATGTTGGCGGCGATGTGGATGTCCACCGAAAGTGTGGGGCTGAGGGGAATGCCGACAATGCCATCTATGTCGGGGGTGAGTACTTTGCCGGGCATCAGCGAGATCCCCATGTTTTCACGAACCATGGCGAAAATGGTCTGATAGCCGCTGACAGCGTAGCGTAGACGGGGCAGCGAAACGGCTTGCATCTGCGGCAGCGCCGTGATCATTTCGTACTGTTCCTGCGGCGCGATGAGCGATTCTTTGTCCAGTTGGGCCAGGGTGATGCGCTGCTGTGCCGCCAACCGATGACGAGCCGAAACGATCACATGCACCTGATCCCTGGCCAACGGCGTCGACGCTGGGAACTGTTCAGGGAGAATCACCGTCGCCACGTCTACAATGCCTTCGCGTAGCCAGGAGATGAGTTCAATGGGCTTGCCCTCGAAGACGACGATGTCGATGTCTGGGTAGTCAGTTTGGAAACTGCGCAAGATGCCGGTGAGCAGGCGCGGTGAAACGTGGGGCACGCAGCCGAAACGCAGTTTGCCGATGGCCAGGCCGCGGGCACGACCGGTCTTCTGGCGGATCACCTCCACCTGCGCCAGGATCGCCCGTGCGTGAATCAACACGTCCTCGCCGATGGGGGTGATCTCAATACCCAGGCGGCCCCGTTCTAGCAACTGCACGCCCAGTTCCGCTTCAAGCTTGCTCAACGAATAGCTCACCGCCGACTGCGTCAGGCCGATGCGTTCGCCTGCTTCGGTGAGGCTGCCCGTGGCTACAATCGCCACGAGGACTTCCAGTTGGTTCAGGTTCATAGTTTATTCGCTAATGAAGGGTAAGAAGAGCGCGTGTCGTTCGATCCCTACTTTGTAGACCATCACCACCGGCGGATTGGTGAACTCGCCCTGCGCCCGATCTGCTTTTTGCGCGGTGATGTAGAGCCTGCCCGTCGCCGGGTCAAAGGACGCACCGCCCAACTGTGGTTCGTCCCCGGCGAAGGGGGTAACGAATTCGCCCGATGCGTACGGGCGCACTTCATGGGCTTCCATCTCTCCATTCTTCACCGCCACTAGATCGTTCATATCCCACAGCCAGTAGAAATGATAATAGTCGTCGGTCTGGGGTGCGCAGTAGCCGCCACATTCGACGCCGTTGTCCTGTGTGCATTTGTAGCAGACGCCGCTTTCGTGTCCACCGGAGTAGCCCAGGGTGAGATAGGTGCGCGTCCCCGGCACGATGACGCCGTAGGTGGCGCGCGACAGGTGCGTCCACAACTTGTTTGCACCGGAGCTGTTTTCCAGGTCCTCGTGCAGGGGATGGTCCAAGCTGAAGTCGAGCAGTTTCGTCGTTGAAATGGGTGAAGTTCGCCCCACGTCCTCAGGATCAAAGATAAAGGCCGACGGCCCCACACTCGTGCGCCCGATGATGGGAATGCCGCTAGACGCGCCGGTGATGTACGATCCACCCAGGATCGACTGCCATTCCGCTGGCACCGGCGAAATCCAGCCCGATGTGTGGCCTGCGCCGCCTGTAAACTCGAAGAAACCGGCAAGCTGTGTGAAACCCAGGTTCCCGGCGTCGCGTACGGAAAGAGTGGTGTGGGTGTTGTCGCCAGGGGCGTCGTAGTATTCGTAGGCGTTGATCAGCATCCGCGTTGTGCCGGTGATGACGGCCAACCCGCCAATGCGGTCGAGGAGTTGCGGGTTGCCGTTGGGCGCGCCGTTGAGGAAGGCGGCGAAGTTTTGGACAGGCGCAGCAGCCATCGCCAGATCGGTGATCACCGTGCTGTTGCTGATCTCAGGCACGGCGAATTCGGCAATCGCCTGCTGGTGGGCATGCCCCACAATGAAGATCGACTCCCGATCCGGATGGTAAAAGAGCGGACCTTCGCTGTAGTTCATCGACGAAAGGCCGAATTCGTCCGCAGGCAGGCGAAACGCGCCTTCGTAACGCAGATCGTCGGGGGTCAACAGCGGCAGATCCGCGGGCGACTGAGCGGCAGACGGCCACAGAAAACCTAATCCCAATGTACAAAGGAGCGCGAACAGGCTGAGTATCTTCATTTGTCACCTATTTTGTGATACAGCAAAGCGGAATTGATCCACAGATTGCGCAGATTAAAAGGATTCAGAAGGAGATGGGTTCACCGCAAAGGCGCAAAGGCCGCAAAGATTGTATGCAAAGAAGCGGGGAATTTGGACACGGATTTCACGGATTTACACGAATTCCAGAGAAAAATCTGTGAAATTTGTGTTCCAATCTTCTCTGCAGTCAAAAGTCCCGCTCAGAATCCTTAAAATCCGTGAAATCCGTGTCCCCTTCCTGTTCTTCTTCCTTGCAGTCAACTACATCCCTCTGAATCCTCAGAATCCTTAAAATCCGTGAAATCCGTGTCCCCTTCCTGTTCTTCTTCCTTGCAGTCAACTACATTCCTCTGAATCCTCAGAATCCTCAGAATCCTTAAAATCCGTGAAATCCGTGTCCCCTTCCTGTTCTTCTTCCTTGCAGTCAACTACATCCCTCTGAATCCTCTGAATCCTTAAAATCCGTGAAATCCGTGTCCCCTTCCTGTTCTTCTTCCTTGCAGTCAACTACATCCCTCTGAATCCTCTGAATCCTTAAAATCCGTGAAATCCGTGTCC
>WGMT01000073.1 GCA_016124945.1 bacterium
CGTGGATTGGCTCAACGACAACCTGCGTCCCCGCTACCCCGGCGCGTCGCACAAGGAAGGACTGCCGCGCGTCTTTGAACTGTGGAATGGCGAGGCCATGTCGGTGCAGACCGGCCTCCTCGACTACAAGGCCCAGGACCCCGGCGTCCACGGCGGCAAGATCATCGTCACCACCAAAGGCACGCCGCTCAATGACCCGCAGCGGCTGGCCGTGCCGTTTGAGGTGCCCGTTTACCTGTTAGATTCGACGTTGAATGAGTAAGGCTGTTGGCGATTGGCAGTTAGCCGTTGGAGAAGAACACGCAGCGAGGTCGGAGCCACTGAACCCCAGCAGTAAACATACGCTGAATCCATACCCAATCCAGTTGCAGCAAGTTCATTCTGATTCGTTTCTGACCAAGTGCCAACAGCCAATCGCTAATTGCCATTTCCGCCAATCGCCAATAGCCGTTTCTGGCTAACCGCCAACTGCTAACAGCCAACCGCTGGCTCGCCTAGTGAGACAATTTCACCATGAACGAATTCATCTCCCACGTCCAACTTGTCGCCCTCTATCTTCTCAATGGCGCTTTGGCGCTTTCCTACGTACTATGGGAGAACCTCATCCCCATCGCCGTGGGCATTGCCTTCGTCGTGCTCGGCTGGCGCGCGCCGCGTCCGCAGCAGGGATGGATAGCCGGGTCGGGAGGATTGGCCATCCTTGCCGCCGCCTTTGCCCCGCCGCCGGTGCCGGTGTTACTGGCGGTGATGGCAGGTATCGGGCTGCTGGCCATCGGCCTTGACCGCTTTCATCCCGACACCTCGCGCTGGCGCGTCATGGGTGCATTAGCGCTCTATGCCGGGGCGGCGCTGGCCTACCTGGCGTACAACTACTACCTGGCGGGTGTCGATGCGGCGGTGTGGGCGGAGGCGATTGGCGGGCAGGGCGAGGCGCAGGCCACCTTGACTCAGGGGCGCGCCTTCCTCACCACGTTGGCCACGTGGGGACTGTGGTTGATTCTGCCTTTGGGCTATCTGTCACTGTTGGCGCAGGGGCTGTTAGCCCATCCGCCGGTGGGCGGCAGGCCGGAGGCGACGATTGCCCAGGTGAGGACGAGGGGACGGTAGCACTTACAGATTGAACCCTCAAAATAGACTGCCTTAACTCTAATGGTCACTCCAGCCGAAACAGTAACGGATATAGGCCACAGTGGCTGGCCTGGGCGACACCATCAGCAGACCATGCGAGATCATCTCTTTGTCCAATTCAACGACATTATACAGAGCCCTCATTCTCGTGGACTGTAACAACGTCTTTTGGGGAAGGTGCGTGTTCTTATGCATGTTAGACAAAGGCGACTAGACGCTCAAACTGATTGCAATAGATGCCCTGTTGCCATATACAAAGCTGTTGTACTTTCCCTTTACTTACCCTATAATTCTGCCCGTATCTTCCCCATAATCCGCTTACGGCTTTCTTGGATGACAAGTGTCGCTATCCATGTAGCCAACATTGGGTATGGAATTGGACAATCCATTCTTTCACCGAGGACCGATCCGAGATCCCCGCTTCTTCTGGAACCGCACCGAAGAGGTGACGCACGCGCGCTCCCTCCTCGCCCTAGGACAGTCCGTCTCCATCGTCGGACCGCGGCGCATCGGCAAGTCGTCACTGCTGCTGCATCTGGGTACCGACAAAGCATCCAATGTCGACGCTGAACCGCGCCAGGACGACACACGCTGGATCTATTTCGACTGCCAGGGCTGGTCCACGGCGACGCCGGAGACGCTGTATGCGTTGCTGTTGGAGGCGATGGCCGCAGGCGGGATCATATTGCCGGATGACGTGCCGTCTTCGGTGGCGCAGATCGGGTACCGCACTTTCCGCAGTGTGGTGATGAAGGTTGCGGCGGCGCAGGGGCGGCTGGTCTTGATGATGGACGAGTTTGAATCGCTCAGCGCCAATCCGTTGCTCGGCGCTGCGTTCTTTTCCAGCCTGCGTGCACTGGCAACCACAGGACGCGTCGTATTTGTGACGGCGACAACGCAATCGTTGGGCTGGCTGACCTTTGCCGAACCTTCGGCCCTCTCTTCCCCATTTTTCAACATTTTCGCCCAGATCAACCTCTTCCCCTTTGGCGTGGACGCCGCCACCGCCATGTTCCGTCACTTTTCCGCCGCCGCCGGTGCGCCTTTTGCCGACACGTCCATTGATTTTATCCTCGATCTGGCCGGCCCGCACCCATTCTTCGCGCAGATGGCCGCCTACCTCGTCTTCAACCAGATGGACGGCAAGACGGGTGAACTGACGCCGACGGCACGGGAACAGGTGCGGGTAGCATTTCTGGCCCAGGCCGAACCCCATTGGCACTACCTCTGGCAAGAGTTGCAGCCGGTGGATCAAAAGCAGATCGCCCTCACCCTGGATCTTGCCACACTGCCGCCAGACCTGCTGCGTCGGCTACACGATTTGTCAATGGTCATCCCCACAGAAACGGGCCGCCGCTTCCTCTCCCCCACATTGGAGAGCTTCCTGGCGCAACAGCAAGTTGACGGGGTATTGCGCGCGCCGCCGATAACCATCGACACAACCCGTCAACGCGTCCTCGTGGACGGGCAAGAGATCGAGGTCGCCACGCTCGAATACGAACTGCTCCTGCTACTTTTCACGCGCACAGACGGTGTCCTCTCGCAGAGCGACATTCAGGCGCAGTTGTGGCCCGAAGACGCAGCCGACGCCGAAAATCAGGAGCGGCTGAAGAGCGTGGTCAAAACGCTGCGCCGCAAGCTCGGCGATCACGCCGGCCTGGTGCAGAACGTTCGCAAGCGCGGCTACATCTTGGGCGATGGGGGCTGGCCATGAGTCGAACTTTGCAGCCCCTCCTGCAAGGGGCCTGGCTGATCGTGGCACTCGTTACGATCTATGTCACGCTGCGCGGCATGCCGCTGCGTTTTGACGAATTGCGCACCACGGCCGACGCCGTTTGGGCTGCCGGCGAGCAGAGCTATGTGGACAAGCAGTTGCACCCGCGGGAAGCGGAGATCCTCTTCGCCGCCGGGTTGAGTGTAGCCGACTACGCCGCCTACATCCTCATCCTTGAATTCACGCTGACCGCGCTCTTCTTCGTTTCCGCGCTGCTGATCTTCCGCCAGCGCCGCCAGGAGTGGCTGGCTGTGACCATTTCAATGGCCTTGCTCTGTATCGGCCTCACCACACCGGCAATCGACTCGGCCCTGGTCGCCCTGCAACCGGGCTGGTACCTGCCGTTGGAAGCGATGCAGGCGTTCGGGCTGCTGGTGGCCTTTGCCCTCACCTTCCTCGCCTTCCCCGACGGGCGGCTCACGCCGCCGTGGACACGCTACGGGCTGGCAGCGGCCACCATGCTGATGCTCGCCTGGTTCGCCTTCCCCGATCTGCCCTACAACCCTATCAACGGAGAATCTTGGGAGAAGACACCGCTGCAATCCACGCTTTTCAGCAGTGCGCTGATTGGTGCCGCCATGTGGGCGCAGGTGCAGCGCTATCGCCACTACGCCACACCCCTCCAGCGCCAACAGATCAAGGCAGGATCCTTCGGCTTTCTCATGCTTTTTGTAGCCGAAGTGTTGCGTTCGCTCTCCTACGCCCTCACGATTCCGCCGCAAGGGCCGGGCGCGTTGACCTTCTACGTCAATCTTTTCCGCGATCCCATCTTCCTGCTGCTGGTGCTCTTTCTGCCGCTCGGCTTCGGCATGGCGATTCTGCGCTATCAACTGTGGAATTTAGACACAATCCTGCGGCGGACGGCGCTTTACTCGCTGTTAACCGCAGGCGGCGTCTTCGCCTACATACAGATTGTGATCATCTCCAGCCTTTTCCTCAACCGGATCGGCGATTTCGGCACAATCTGGTTCACGGCGGCCAGCGCGCTGTTGGCGGCGCTGCTCCTACTCCCTACTTACCGCTTTGCACAGAGCCGCATCAATCGCGCCTTCAACCGTTCATGGCTCGACTTCCAGGCCGAGCTTGCCCGCTTCTCACGCAGCGTTCGCACCTATCTCCACGTCGACCCTATCGCCGAATTTCTAGCCGAACGCGTCTGCGCGTTGATGCAGTGCGATCGTGTGGTGGTGGCTCTCTGCAATGAGGAGCAGAGCTTGCAGCCTGCGGCAACGCGCAACTACACGGTGGAAGACGGTGAACTCCACGCACTGGCTGAACGCTTTCGCGCCCGCCTCACTCACGGCGACACAGTGAATCTGGGCGAAGACGGCCCCTTTCACCTGCTCGTGCCGTTGACGGTGCAACGCGCCGATCAAGTTGAAATGGTGGGGCTATTGCTCTGCGGCTTCCGCAGCACGGGACAGCCGTATGATCGCACCGCAACCGCGCTGCTCACAGGCATGGCCGACCAGGCGGCATCCGCCATCCTCGTGGCCGAGATGGTGGCGGCGGAGCGCAAACGCGAACAGCACCGCAACACCCCGTTGGGCCAGGCCGAACTCCTGGCCGATGACTGTTCCGACCATGAAACGGCACAGTCGGCCATCCTCGGCCTTTTCGAACGCGCTGTGACCGATCCACTGGCCGCCCAGCAATTGGCGCACTTGCCCGCCGTGCTGCGCAGCCGTCAGCAGCCGGCGCTGGAAGTGCTTGCCGAAGGCTGTCATCTACTGGTCAACGGCCGCAAGGAGATCGACGACGTGGCCGTCGGCCTGCAGCGCATTCACGCCTACTTGCACGAAAGCGCGGCCGACAACCCTGCATTCGCCGGCAACCAGGCGCTCCTGGCCTTCTTTCAACGCGGCCTGGCCTGCACCTACCCCGACCAGCTCGTCGCCGCCCTCACCACCGTCCTCGCCGAAGACACACGGCTTACCGGTCCCCATTCCACGCGCTTCGCCGCCCTGGCCGAGTGGACGACACGCTTGTCCGCCTTGGGGCCGCTATTGGACAAGTACCAGCGCAGCCAAACCGTTGAGGATCGCATGGCCTACCTCGTCGACGCCGTCACCTACTGCACCCGTCTCCACGCCGAAGCTATTTCCCAAGAGACGACGGCGGCGCTCATCGTAACGCCGATGCTGGCACGTTGGTATCAGTTCCTGGCCGAGACCCTGCGTTTGGAACAATCGCGCAGTCTGGTGTCGTTGACGGCGGTGACCCACCGTGTGGTGACAGGCCGACCCACCCACCTGGTACTCGAAGCCCGCAACGATGGTCTGCAACCCATTGAGCGGGTGTCGGTCGCCATGCATGGGGTGGAGGCGGTGAACGGCGCGCCTGCTTCTGTGGAAGCAGGCACCTTGCTCCCCGGCGAAGCGACGCGTCTCCACTTTCCGGTAACGCTTGCCGGTACAGGCCCCTTGAACATCGCCTTTCGCTATCACTTCACCGACCTGACAGGGGGCACCACCAACCACGGGGTGGTGGTGCCCTTTGAACGCCTCGGCAACGGAGCCCCCTTTCAAGCGATCCCCAACCCGTACGTCACCGGGGCGCCGCTGCGTGCAGAAAGCCCGCTCTTCGTAGGCCGCAGCCGCGAGAGGACGTTCTTGCACGCGGCGCTGAACAAGAAGGCGGAGACGCCGTCCGTCCTCCTCACCGGCCCCAAACGCATGGGCAAGACGTCGCTGTTGTTCCAACTGCCGCGCCTGTTGGGTGACGCGTTTGTGCCCGTCTACGTGGACGTGCAGGGCATCGGCTACGACATCGGGCTGGGCAACCTGCTGCTCGACATCGCCGTGGAAATCGCCCAAAGCGTGGGCCTGCCGCCGCCCACGCCGGAGACGCTCAACGGCAACGGCGACGTCTTCTTTGCACAGCACTTTCTGCCGCAGGTGCGCACTGCGCTGGGAACGCGGCGGCTGGTGCTCGTTTTCGACGAATTCGAGGAATTGGTGCAACGGGTGGCAGGCGGCATCCTCGGCGAGGACGTTTTCTCGTATCTACGTCACCTGATGCAGCATGAAGCGCAGTTGGCATGGGTCTTCGCGGGGACGCAGCGCCTGGCCGACCTGTCGGCGCCATACTGGCTGTCGCTCTTCTCCGGCGCCGTCCACAGCCGCGTGGGCATGCTCGACGCCGACGACGCCCGCCGTTTGATCCAAGAGCCGGTGACGGGGCTGCTCACCTACGACGATCTCGCCGTCGACAAGATCCTGCGCCTGACGGGCGGCCATCCCTACTTCACCCAGGTGCTCTGCCATGCGCTGGTGTTGGATGCCAACCGTGCCCGTCGTACGCTGGTCACCGCAGAAGATGTCGACGCCGCCATGGACAAGACGATGGAGATGGCCGAAGCGCATCTGCTGGCGCTGTGGCGCGAGCTGGACGGCGTGGAACGAGAGGTGGCCGTCC
Organism: bacterium; assembly: GCA_016124945.1. Classification (GTDB taxonomy): domain Bacteria; phylum Chloroflexota; class Anaerolineae; order Caldilineales; family Caldilineaceae; genus RI-153. The sequence goes on from WGMT01000073.1 coordinate 6,320, forward strand.
TCGTGGCGCGGCTTCATGACCACGCCGCGCCTTTTTCCGTGGAAGCTGCTGCGCAGCACAGCGCCACGCAGCCGCCCGACCAGATCGACGGCACGCTGACCCACCTACTGCGCCGTGACGTCCTCGCGGTGGATGCACACGGGCGCTACCGGTTTGTCATGGAGTTGCAGCGGCAGTGGATCGTGCGCCAAGTTGCACGGTGAGCGGTACAGACGCATTTTCCCCTGAATTGCCCCTCATTTGCCCCTCAATTGCCTCCTTCGTCCTCCTTACAGCGGGCGAATGTCAGGTAGAATCGATTCTGTCCTACGCGGACATCACAAAACCCACACACAACATTGTTCCTTCATCGCTCCCATCTGCATCCAACAGTTTCACCTCTCGACGCAGTGTATGTGGAAACCGTCACACGTGATATCCGGCGCAAGCTACGCGTCTTCCACGTCTGCGGGAAAGTCTATGCTAAAAAACTGGACCATCTTGAGCGCGCTCAGCCCCGATGTGCGCAAGTTGATTGCTGCCTGGGGTTTCATATCGTTGGGCTACTACGGCATCGTGGGTGTACTGGTCAACCTCTACCTACTGCGGCTCGGCTATGGCATCGAGTTCATCGGGCTGTTCATTGCTGCCGGGCAGGGGCTATGGGCTGCGGCTGCGCTGCCGATCGGTGCGCTTTCACGCCGCATCGGGCTACGCACGGCGCTGATTCTCTCGCCTACCTTTACCGGCGTAGGCATCGGCCTGATGCTACTGGTGGAAATGCTGCCCAGCGATCTGTGGACGGTGTGGCTCTTGGGCGGATGGCTGATGGCGTGGATCGGGGCGACGCTGCTGAACGTGAGCAGTGCGCCGTACCTGATGCTGGCCGCTCGCCCGGAGGAACGCAACATCGTCTTTTCGGCGCAGTCCGCCATTATTGCCTTCATGGGCTTTGCCGGTGGCATTATCGCCGGGCTGGCTCCTACCCTGGCGGCCGGACTGCTCGGCCTTTCGCTAGAGGATGCTGCGCCCTATCGCATCGGGTTATGGCTTGCGCCGATTGCCAATCTATGCGCAGTTTGGCTGCTCATGGGCATCAGCCCACTGCGCGTCAAGAAACAGGACGCAACCCAGACAGCGGCAAAACCACCGATACGCCTGTTGGCGCTGCTTGCGGCCATCGTATTCTTGCAGGCGGCAGGTGGCGGCGCAGCGCGCACTTTTTTCAACGTCTTCCTTGACATTGGCTTGCGCGTCCCTCCTGCGCAGATTGGCGCCATCATGGGGATCGCGCAGCTTTTGCCCGTCTTCGCCGCCATGTTTGCGCCGCAATTGCTGAATCGCTTCGGCTCGGCCACCACCCTTGCGATTGCCGGCGGCGGTCTCATGCTGTCCTTGCTGCTGTTGGGGATCGCCGACCACTGGCTGTTGGCAGGGATCGCATTTGCGGTAGTGGTCACCATGGTCGGCGTCAGCGGCATCGCCTACAACATCTTCGGCCAGGAACTGGTTCACGCGCAGTGGCGCACGATTTCGGCGGCGGTCGTCAGCATCGGGCTGGCGGTAGGTTGGGCGATGACGGCGGGCGTCGGCGGCTATCTGGTCGAGGCAGTGGGTTTTCGCAACTTCTTCTTTCTTTGCGCCCTGCTCGTCTTCGGATCCGTGTTGGTGATCACAGGCTACAACCGTGGTCGGCGCACCGTGCCCGCGCCGGCGCCGTCCGCGGCAGAATAAACTTCGTCGTCTCTATCTACTGAACAACAGGAGGAAACCAATGCTCTACTCAGTCCGTCTTCGCCCCAAAGAATCGCTGTCGCGCGAGGAAGCCGTCAAACTCCACGAGGTGCTCGACACAAAGGTGATCCCGACGGCGCTCAAGGTCGAAGGGGTCAACACCTTCGACGTCTACCAGTCGTTCAACGGCGAACTCGTCGCCCTGCTCGACATCAAGGATCTGGCCTCCGTCGACCGCATCCTGGCCGATCCAGGGTGTCGGGCCACATTCGGCGAACTGTACGAACTGACGGTGCGCACCGGCGGCGAGATCCTGTTTGACCGTCCACAGTGGCAGCAGCTTTACGGCAGGTAAGTCAATTCACATTAGGAGGGATGCTATGAAGGTCGTCAACCGCCGGTCCTACATTGCCAAGCCTGGACACGTTCAGGAAGTGGTCGACATGCTCATACAGGAAGAAAGTGAAGCCCCCAAGCGCGTATATCAATGCCACTACGGCCCTTCTGGCGCCGTCGCCATGGAACTTGAGTTTGGCAGCATCGACGAAATGGAACAGGCCTGGAATCGCTGGTTTGCCTCCGAACATGCCCAGGACTTCTTGGCGCGCTGGTATGCCATCACCGAGCGGGGCGGCGCCAATGAAGTGTGGATCCTTCAGTAGCAAGCGACCAATTTCTTCATCATTCGAAAGGAAACCCCATGATCATTAACCGTCGAGTCTTCACTTTGAAGCACGGAAAAGACCAGGAAGCTGTCGAAATCCTCAAATCGGGCGGCAGCCACATGGAGGATATTCCGGCCATTCGGATCTGTACGTCGAGCCTTGGCCAGGCTGGGCGCGTGGTATTGGAGTTGGAATTTGAAGATCTAGCGCACTACGAGCGTTGGTGGGCCGCATGGAGCGATGCGCCGCGTACAGCAGAGGTCCTCGAGCGCTGGCGCGCCTGTGTCGAGCCGGGTTGGGACAACGAGATCTGGCAGGTGCATTGAGTCTGCAACGGGCAGAGAAATGCACGTCATCCCCATTTTCACACCTGAAAGGAAAACCCCATGCCTACGTACCTGATTCAAGCGACCTACACACCTGAAGCCTGGGCCGCATTCATCAAGAACCCGCAGAACGCCAGGGAACGCACCGAGGCAATGATTGCAAAACTGGGCGGCAGGAGCCTGGGTGTTTGGTATGCCTTCGGCGATTACGATGTCGTTGGCATCACGGAATTGCCGGATAACGTTGCCAGTGCAGCAGGAGCCATCATGTTGGCTGCCGGTGGCGCAATCAAATCCGCAAAGACAACGCCGCTGCTCTCAATGGAAGAAGGCATCGCTGCCATGCAGAAGGCAGCGGAGTTGGGCGCGTCCTATCGGCCGCCGGGGCAGTAGAGGAGATCCAAATGTCACAGAAAACCAGTAACGGAATCACCTATTTTCTTGGAGACAGCGATGGCGAGCGCCAGCGCTTGACGGAGCAGGCAGCTATTTTGGAACCGTTCACACGCCGGTTGTTCGAGAGCGCCGGTATAGCACCCGGCATGCGTGTGTTGGACGTCGGCAGCGGGGCGGGTGATGTCGCCCTCCTTGCGGCCGAGATGGTTGGGCCTACCGGCTCAGTCACAGGCGTAGATCGCAACGCCGACATTATGGAAGTAGCGCGCAGCCGGGCGAAAGCAAGCGGCTATGACAACATCACTTTCTTGAACACAGATGTCAATGATCTAATGATCGACGATGCTTTCGACGCCGTGGTGGGGCGCGCCGTGCTGATGTATCAGTTGGATCCGGTCGTTACCTTAAAGCAGGCCACACGCAGCCTGCGCGACGGTGGCATTGTGGCGTTCTTGGAGTTCGACACTACCACGGGGGGCGGAATCAGCATTCCCAACTCATCCGTGGTGAGCAAATGCTGGCGCTGGTTCATTGAAACCATGCAGCTTTCCAGAGTTGAGCGCCATATGGGCTTCAAGTTGCCGAGTGCGTACAAAGCGGCGGGGCTGCTACACCCACAAATGCAAGCTCATTCGGTAATAGGCGGCGGACCGAACTGGCCTGGATACAAGTATGTGGAGCATACCATGCGCAGCATGTTGCCGGTAATGGAGCAATTCGGCGTCACCACAGCCAAAGAAGTCGAGGTTGACACCCTGGCCGAACGACTGGAAGCAGAGTCGCTGGAAAATGGCACTGTCTTCATGGTTTCAAACTGGATCGGCGCGTGGACGCATAAGGTGTAGAAAAGAGGCAACCCGATGCGCGCAGCAGTCCTAAGCGAGATCAACATACCGATGACAATCGAAGATCTGACCTTCGGCGAACCCATTGCCGGCGAGGCCCTCGTCCGCGTGATCACTGCCGGTGTGTGCCACTCCGACCTGCACTTCATCGAGGGGACGTACAAGCGGTCGTTGCCGATGGTCCTTGGGCATGAGGTGGCGGGGGTGGTGGAAGCCGTGGGCCCGGGCGTCACCAACGTCTGCCAACCGAAGGGGCAAAAATGACAATCGTTACTCGTCCAACCACCCTGGCCGCCGTAGTCGAACAGGGACGGCGAAAAGCCTTTCCGCTCATGGCTGAAAGCACTGAGTACGGCAAAGGCTACCAGGCTCAGCCAACCGATCTCTTTATCTCTCCGTATCCCAAATGCGGTACAACCTGGCTACAGCAGATCGTCCATGGTCTGAAAACGCGCGGGGACATGTCATTTGACGATATCTCACAGGTTGTACCGTGGCTGGAGATGGCGCAGTTCCATGAGATAGATTTGTATGCGCCGCAGCCCGGTGGGTTCCACGCATTCAAGAGCCACCTGGCGTGGTACGACATACCCAAGGGCGGGCGCTACATCGTCTCCTTCCGCAACCTGAAGGATGTTCTGGTCTCCAACTACCACTTTTTTGATGGGTGGATCTGGCAGAGAGGCTCGATAACGCTGGCTGAGTATGTGCGATTGGAAGATGGAGGCCGCGACATGTATCTGAACAGCGAAGAGCCGGGGGACTATTTTCATCATCTCTGTTCATGGTGGGAACAGCGAGACAATCCAAGCGTTTTGCTGCTTGCGTACGAGAACATGAAGCAGGATTTAGCCGGCAGCGTGCGCAGGATCGCCGAATTCCTGAAACTTGAAGCTGATCCCGATTTGCTCACCCTGGTCACCCACCAAGCATCTGTTGACTTTATGCAAGCCCATGCAGACAAGTTTGACGACCATATGATGCGGGACGCATTGGTAAAGCACGGCATGCTGCCACCGGGCGATGCAGCGCCAAGAGTCCGCAAAGGCGATGTGGGCGCTCATCGCGATGAACTTCCTGCTGATGTTGCCAACCAAGTTGATGAACTGTGGCATCGCGTGATCGAAGCTAGATTCGGCCTGCCATCTTATGAGGCGCTTCGTGATGAGCTTGCCCAACGATGCTAAATTTCGGAGATTGCTTTGCCTATGCGCCGGCGCGCGCCACAAGAGAACCGTTGCTATTTAAGGGCGACGACTTCTCAAAGACAGATTTGGGCCTGCATCCGCCGTCTTCCAAACCAGGATAAGGCATACCACGGCGTTGTGGCGGCGACTTGGTCACCACGCTTTAAAAAGTGCTACCCTCAACCCGAAAGGCATCGGTAACATGGAAAAGATTTTCGACACTGGTTCCGTTAAGATTAACTATTATGAAGGGCCACCGAATGGAAAGCCATTGCTCTTGCTTCACGGTGCGATTCAGCGATGGCAAGCATTCTTACCGGTGATTCCGCTGCTATCAGTTCATCATCACATTTATGCGCCAGATTTCCGTGGGCACGGTAGTTCGGGTTGGACGCCAGGCCAATACTCTCTTTCTGACGACGTCGAGGACATAATACGATTTTTACGCGAGGTAGTAGCCGAGCCTGCAAGCATTTTGGGATGGTCAATGGGCGCTGATGTGGCCGTACCCGTAGCTTTACAGGCACCCGAGCTTGTGAGTGCCCTCATACTGGAGGATCCTCCCCTAGCTTCATTGCAGGAGAGAAACTCGATTGCTGAGATTTATGAGGCAGTGTTCAGAGCGATTCGAGATGCAATGTCGATAAACGGTCCAGATAGTGATAAGCGGGCTGCGCTGAGCAAAATTGATTCGACTCGTGATGAGACGCAGATTCGAGATTGGTACAAGATGTTCAGCGTCCTTGATCCAACATATTTCGACTTTCTTACCACAGGCCGAAAGATAGCATCTAGCCAATACCGCCAACTTGACCAGGCACTTCCAGGGATTGCGTGTCCCGTTCTCTTGATTCAGGGTGATCCAGCCAGTGGTGGTTTCATGAGCGATGAGCTTGCGGAAATATCGCTGTCTCTACTGCCCGACGGAGCCCATGTCAAGATATTAGGGGCGAGTCACTACGTTCATGCTGATCGGCCGAATCGTTTCTCTCGTGCCGTGAACGAATTTCTGGGGTCGATTTAAGGCAGGCATCCGGCAGCATTGAATCTTGACAACTGCTTTGCCTACGCGCTGGCGCGCGCCACAAGAGAACCGTTGCTGTTCAAGGGCAACGACTTCTCAAAGACAGATGTGGACCTGTATCAGGCGTCGTCCAAGCACGATATCGATTCCTGAAAAATCTACTGGGAAGGAATGCTACATGACTGTTGCGGAACACACAGCAGACCGCCAAGAATGGATGGACAAAGTCGACAGTGTACGAGAGACATTGATCGCCTTCGCCGATGAAGCCGAAGAGCAACGAACCTTGCCCCGCCCAGCCGCAGACGCGCTGCGCGATGTCGGCTTCTTCAAACTGAAGTTGCCGCTTGAGTTGGGGGGTGCACAGGCTGATCAGGCACTGGTGATGGAGGTGATTGAAGGGTTGAGTTATATTCATCCAGCCGCCGGTTGGTGCGTCATGACGAGCGCAGGCGGTGCCGCCATGATCGGCTCTGGTTTGGGAGACGAAGGTACGGCGCAGGTCTTCTCACAGGGGAGACCGGTAGCGGTTGCCGGGTCTGTCTTTCCAGCAGGTACGGCCATCCCGGAGGCAGACGGCTATCGAGTCAACGGTCGCTGGCGTTTCGCCAGTGGCATCCAGCATTCAGATTGGATTTCTGCAGGAGCGGTTGTCGTAAACAACGGCAACTCCGAAGTGGACACAGGTGTAGCCCCCATTGTAATTCAAGTAGTCGTTCCCACATCGGCGGTACAGATCCACGACAACTGGCGCGTCGCTGGATTGTGCGGCACCGGCAGTTGTGACTTCACAATTCACGATCAGTTCGTCTCCACGGAGCTCACCTATTCACAAGACCTTGCTAATCCACAGCCTCAGCGCGGCGGTTGGCGATATCGGCTACCGATCATCGCCTTCGTCGCTGACGAGCATATCGGCTTTGCACTAGGTGTTGCACGGCGCGCCTTGGACGAATTGACAACAAGAGCAACCACCACTCGCGGACAGTTTCGACCATCGCCCCTGTCCGAACGTCACGTCGTGCATCGCTTCCTGGGCGTTTATGACGTCAAATTGCGCGCAGCGCGAGCCTTGGCCCTTGCACTGTTTGACGAAATCGAGCAAACATTGAAGGCCGAACAGCAAGTAGACAAGAATTTGGTCACGCGCAGCCGCGCCCTTGGCGTATATGTCACCGAAC
>WGMT01000036.1 GCA_016124945.1 bacterium
CCTTCTGCATTCAGTTGCCATCTTGGTTCCCTGTTCTCGATTGCCTTCGCTTTCGGTACAGACCAAGGCTATGGTTGTTCTCTTGTTAATGTGCTTTTACATCCCCTCTACTGGGGGTGTCTAACTCCTCGCGTAATGCGTGATGCGTCAACACGATTTCGGTGAATTGGGAACCATCTTCGTCATCCAATTACGCATCACGCATTACGACAGCGGCGAAGGCGGCGAAGGCATCGACGTCCCTCCCGTCGTATTTTTGCACTTTGCCTTTGCCTTCTTCTCCCTCCTTGCACTCTCTTTCCACACCCCCGATAATAGAAACGCCTCACCATCCATCCAGCACAGGGAGAAATAACCATGCCGGCAGCACCCATGCACGGGGTTTACCCGATCCTGGTGACCCCCTTCCACGAAGACGGTGTCATCGACGAAGAAAGTTTGCGACGACTGATCAACTTTAATCTTGACGCCGGTGTCCACGGGTTGGGCGTGGCGCTGGGGAGCGAAATCTTCAAACTGAGCGAATCCGAACGCGATCACGTCACCCAGATTGTGGTGGACCAGGTCAACGGGCGCGTGCCCGTGGTCATCAACAGCGGCGCCGCGGGGACAGACCTTGCCGTCCACTACAGCAAGTCGGCACAGGGCAAAGGCGCCGACGCGCTCATGATCATGCCCCCCACCTTCATGCCCGTTACATCCGACGAAGTGCGCGACTATTTCCGCTCCATCTCCGACGCTGTCTCCATCCCCATCTTTTTGCAAGACACGCCCAGCGCTGTGATCGGGCCGGGGCTGGCGCGTCAATTGGCCGAGGAGTGCGAGTGGGTGCAGTACATCAAGGTGGAAAGCCAACCCATCACTGCCAAAGTCGCCGGTATGGTAGACGCGGCAGGTGACGTGTTGACTGTCTTTGGCGGCGCGGGGGGCGGCTATTTCATCGAAGAGATGCGGCGCGGTGGCGTAGGGACGATGCCTTTCTGCAGCCAGCCCGAAGCTTTCGTCGCCGTGTGGAACGCTTTCCAAGCCGGCGATGAAGTCACAGCGCGATCCGTCTTCGACAGCACGATCATGCCGATCAACCGCGTCGCTGCGCAGGGATCGGGAATCTTTTACACCGTTCACAAAGAATTGCTGCGCCGTCGCGGCATCCTGCGCACCAACAAAGTGCGCAGCCCCGCCCCACCCGTCGAAGCACAGACGATGCGCGAACTGGAGATGCTGATCCAGGAACTGTATCCAGAATAGAACGCGGGTTTGGCGGATCGAGCGGATTTGAGCGGATTTTTGCATATATCCGCCTCAATCTGCCCAATCCGCGTTCTATCCCATTTCCGTATTTGCGGTGGAATCTCTGTCACATCCTTCACTTGAGGAGAAAAACGATGAAGATTGTCGATTTGCAGGTGATCCCGTTCTGGGTGCCGCGCCGACCGTTTCGGCATGGCGAGTGGCTGCCCGAAACCAAAGTCGTGCAGACGTTGACCAAGATTGTCACCGACGAGGGGGTCGAGGGCTACTACCTGGGCGGCCACGGACACGGTGACGCCGACGGCCTCATGCCCGACGAACGCGCCATGCTCGAAGGACGCATGAAGAACATGCTACTCGGCCACGATCCTTTCGACCGTGAGAAGTTCTGGCATTGGATGTGGGTGGCGAACCTGCCCGAAAACATCCTCAGTGTGGTGGACATGACATTGTGGGATCTGCAAGCCCGCTATTTCGGCGTGCCACTCAACAAATTGTTAGGCGGCTGCCGCGAGAAGATCCCCGCCTATGCCAGCACTTTTCCCAACATGGGTACGATCCAGGACTACGCCGATCACGCGCTGGCCTGCAAAAAAGAAGGCTACACCCACTACAAGATCCACCCCTACTACTTCTACGATCCTGTGACAAAAGAATCAGACCCCGGCCGTCCGTCGCACATTGAACAGGACATTGAAGTCTGCTACGCCATCCGCGACGCCGTTGGCGACGACATGGTGCTCAGCTACGATCCGTGGGGCACCTACCGCACCTACGACGACGCGCTCAAAGTGGGCCGCGTGCTAGAGGAACTGGACTTTTATTGGTACGAGCACCCAATGAACGAGTATTTGGTGGGGCTGTACGAAAAGCTCAGCGACGAGTTGGACATCCCCATCCTCTCTCCGGAGATTGCAGCGGGCAGCATCTACACCCGCGCCGACTGGATCCGCCGCGGTGCCTCAGATCGCACACGCATCGACGTGCTGCGCGGCGGCATCACCGGCGTCAAAAAGATGACAGGTCTATGCGAAGCCTTCGGCGTACGCTGTGAGATCCACATGAGCGGCTTCGCCAATTTGCAGATCCTCGGTTCCACCAGCGCCGACGTCTGCGAATATTACGAGCGCGGCCTGCTCGCCCCCGGCATCGATTACGAAACGCCACCACCCTACCTCGCCGCCATCGCCGACCCCATGGACGCCGACGGCTTCGTGCACCTGTCACAAGAGCCGGGGATGGGCTATCAGCTTGTGTGGGATTATATTGAGGAAAATCGGGTTAAGGAGTAACCACATGCACTATCGACCGCTGGGACGCACCGGCGCGCACGTTTCTGAGATTGGGATGGGCTGTAACCGGCTCGGGGAAAAGCAGGAACCGGACGCACACTGGATCGGGCTTGTCCACGCCGCTGTGGACCTGGGGATCACGGTCTTCGATACGGCGGAAGCCTACGGCTGGGGACGCAGCGAGACGATCATCGGGCAGGCCATCGGCAACCGCCAGGACGTGCTCATCGCATCCAAAGTGAGCCGAGACCGCGAAACCGGCGCCAAAGAATGGCAGCCCGAACGCATCATCGCCCGCGCCGAAGAGAGCCTGCGCCACCTGCAACGTGACACCATCGACATTTACCAACTCCACAGCCCCAGCCTGGCCGAGATGCAGTCCTACGATTGGCCCAAGGCAATGGACACACTCAAGCAACAGGGCAAGATCCGCTTTTCGGGTGTCTCGATCAATGACGCCGAAAGCGGGCGCTGGCTCATTGAAAACGGGCTGGCCCAGGTGCTGCAAGTGGACTACAGCATGTTGGTCACCGGGGTGGGGAACGAGATCTTTCCACTGGCCGAGGAACATGGGGTGGGCATTCTGATCCGCATGCCCATGGCGCGCGGCGTGTTGACGGGGAAATTCACCGAAAAAAACGACACCGAAGGTCACCGCGCCGCCATGCTGGGCGAAAAGCTGGACGACATGATTGTCCACGCGCGGCAACTTGCCCCCATCGCCGAACGACACGACGGCAGCTTCGGCCAGTTTGCACTGCGCTACGCCGTCAGTCCTAAAGCCGTTTCGGCGGCGATTCCCGGCGCGCGCACCATCGAACAGTTGACGCAAAACGTCGCCGCGTCTAACGGCTACGGTCTAGACAAAGCCACGCTGGCCGAAATTGCGGCTATTCAGGCGACATGGTGATCCCCATCGGTTCGAGCACGAACTTCTGCATGGCCACGGCGGCGCCGTCCTCTTCGATGGGGGGGGCCACCCAGTTGGCCACAGATTTTACGGCCTCAGTAGACTGCCCCATCGCCACGCCAAAGCCCGCCAGTTGCAGCATGGGGATGTCGTTGTCATTGTCACCAATCACGAGGACTCGGCCGGCGTCGATCTGCAAGTGGGCGAGCAGTTGACGCAGACCTTCGCCCTTGTCGATGCCGGCGGCGGTGCCTTCGACCAGCAGATCGTGGGTGCGGGTGACATGCAGCGCCGGCCCAAAGGTGGTGGAAAGGAAGGCGCTGAATTCTTCTTCAATGGAGCGAGGGTTGAAGAAGATAAACTTGAACGCCGTGTGGGCATGACCATTGCGCAGCAGATCGTAGAAGCGGGCGTGCAGACGACGTGGCGCGCCCAACCAATGATCATAGAAGTCGGGATCGTCCTCTTCGCGGTTTTGGTAGACATGCACATCGCCGTTGCCGTCGCTCACATAGAGCGCGGTGACAGGCCCGCTCTGGTCCACCCACTGCGCCACGGCCAGCGCCAATTCCCCGGGCAGGAGCGCCTCGAAGATCACCTCACCAGTACGCGGATGGGCCACCACAGCACCTTGCGTGGTGACCACGGGCAGTTGGATCGCGAGCCGTTGCGCCGCGCCGCGCACGTAACCCAAGACGCGCCCCGTGGCAATCGTCACCGGCACGCCCGCTGCCTGTACACGGGCAATTGTATCGACCACATTGTCCGAAAATCCATTCTCAAAACGTTTGTCCAGAATCGTGCCGTCCAGATCGACGACGACGAGATCGAAGGGGCGAGAAGTGTTCACCACAGGAATGTCTTTCTGAAAATCGTCTAAAAAAGAAGATGAGATGATGGGATGACGAGGTCAGCCTCGTCATCCCATCATCTCATCTTCATGCCAAAACGCCAATTCAGTCAAACAAAGCTGAATTATTCTCTAAAACTCTATCGTCACCATGCGAATGTGGCCGCTGTAGTCGCGACGCATGCCTACATAGGTGGGTTTCGGACGCATGGCCTTGGCCAATTTGATGACATCGTCTCCTTGTTCGGAGCCGATTTCAAGCAGCACTGCACCCTTGGGCTTTAGGTGGGCATGAACCTGCTGCAAGAGTCGCTCAATAACGTCAAGACCCAGCGCGCCTGCTTTTAAGGCCAGTTGCGGCTCATAGTTGCGGATGTCGGGTGAAAGGGTCTGATAGTCTTTGTCGGTGATGTAAGGCAGGTTGGCCACGATCAGGTCTACCGGTTCGGGTAGGGCGGCAAGCAAATCGCTCTGCAAGAAGGTGACAGGATTTTGTGGGGCCAGTCGGTCGGCATTAGCCTGCGCCACCGCCAATGCCCCTGCGCTGACATCCAACCCGTAGACCTTCGTCTCAGGCGCGTGGACGGCAACGGTGACGGCAATGGCGCCGCTCCCGGTGCCCACATCGGCCACGACGACGCGGCGATTGTTGCGATCTTGGATCTGACCGAGGGCAAGATCAACGAGTAGTTCAGTCTCGGGTCGAGGGATCAGCACACGCCGATCCACATAGAAGTCCATGCCATAGAATTCTTTGCGGCCGATGAGGTAGGCCACTGGTTCACGACAGACACGTCGCGCCACAAGTTCAGTGAATTGTTCGGCTTCGAACGGGTCTAGCGGATACTCATGGTGGGCGAACAGCCAGCTTCGATCTTGATGCAACACATGACAAAGCAGCACCTGCGCGTCGAGGCGAGCGCTGTCGCAGCCGGCTTCGTTGAGCCGTTGCACTGCAGAGACAAGGGCGCGGCCAACAGGCGTCGACGGCGTCAATGTCCACTTGATTGATTGGCTGCCCAGTGATGAGTGCGCATCAAAAGCGTTGGGTGACTTTGCCGAGGGATCGTCTCCATCTTCCAACGGAGTCGTTGTTTGCATAGCAGACCGTGTCGATGCTGGGTCGCGCCTGACCCCGGCGGATGATTGGGTGGCGATTGAATGGATTTTGAATGGATCGGTAAGCGATGTAGGCTGCGAGTGCTGCAAGGATGTGTCGGTTGAGTGGATGACGGTTCGCTCTTTCTCCCACCATTGGGATCGTAGAGACTTAGATTCACGGGATGCCGGTCGGACGTTGACCTGCAAAATAGCCAAGACTACCTCCTTATGTGTTGCTATCCTTTAATATCGCCGGTTCGTCTTTGAGCCGACAGACGGCGCCACGTGCGCCAGGATAAAAACGTACACGAGACGATAAACGCACTGTAGGTGGAAAGTGTTCCATACCTAACTTTCACTTTATTTTAGGACAAGCCAGGCTGCCTGTCGATGCGTGAAGGGTACTGGGGTGCATTTCAGATTTGGGGCAGTACCCTTCCGGGAAGAGGTCAACACTGTGATGCAGTCCACATTATCTCGCTGACCCCTCCCGGTTGGTCGATCTCGCCCCAACTTTAATTACACCAAGAGTACTGACTTCCTGACGTATTCTCTGTCAGCTTTCCCACACGCACTGCCGATACACAGACAAGCAAGCGGATCTTACACAGTCTCGCCCATTTCTTGCAAGCGTTCTGCTTGATCTTGAGTGGCGAGTTCTTCGATAAATTCGTCCAGGTCGCCGTTGAGCACAGCATCGAGGCGGTGGACGGTTCTGTTGATGCGGTGATCGGTGACGCGGCTTTGCGGGAAGTTGTAGGTGCGAATCTTCTCGCTGCGGTCGCCGGAGCCGATCTGGGTTTTGCGTGCCGAGCCCTGTGCATCCATCTGGCGCTGCATCTCCATATCATAGAGCTTGCTGCGCAAGATGCGCATGGCTTTGATACGGTTCTGCAACTGGCTTTTCTCGTCTTGACAACTGATGACGATACCTGTGGGCAGGTGGGTGAGGCGCACGGCAGAGTCGGTGGTGTTGACGCTCTGCCCACCGGGGCCGCTGCTACGGAAGACGTCGATCTTGATATCGTTCAAGTTGACTTCGATTTCGACTTCTTCGGCTTCGGGCAACACGGCGACGGTGGCAGTGCTGGTGTGAATGCGTCCTTGGCTCTCGGTAGCGGGGACACGTTGCACGCGGTGTACGCCGGATTCGTACTTCAGCTTGCTGTAAGCGCCTTTGCCACGCACGTTGAGGATCACCTCTTTGAAGCCCCCCACACCGGTATCGTTGGCGCTCATGATTTCGGTTTTGAAGCGATGTTCTTCGGCCCAGCGCGTGTACATACGCAGCAGGTCTGCGGCAAAGAGGCCGGCTTCGTCGCCGCCCGCACCGGCACGGATTTCAACGATTACGTCTTTTTCGTCGTTGGGATCAGCGGGCAGGAGCAGCCGCTTCAGTTCTCTTTCCAGCCGCACTTCTTCGTCTTCCAACGAATCAATTTCCATGCGCGCCAGTTCGGCCATCTCAGGATCGTCGCTCTCGTTGTAGAGAGCACGGCTTTCTTTGAGTTGGCGTAGGGTGGATTTGTAGTCTCGATAGGCTGTCACCAGCATTTCGAGGCTACTCCGTTCTTGGGCGAGTTCGGTCATACGCCCATAGTCGGCGATGACATCGGGATCGGAGAGCAGGCGGTTTAGTTCATCGAAACGAATTTCGATTCTGTGCAGTTGATCGTCGAGGCTCATATGTTTTATTTCGATCAGTCAGTAAAGACGGGCAAGTTGCCCAGTGCAATAATATCGGACCACTCGCCATTGTTGCCTTCGGTGAAGACGGCCATTTCGCCTACCACCTGGCCCCCGGCGGCGGCAATTAGCTTGCGCATCCCGCGTAGTGTGTTGCCGGTGCTGATGACGTCATCGACGAGCAGCGCCTGCTTACCTTCGAGCAGAGGACGATCTTTGCCGTCGACGTAGAGCGTCTGCGGTACGCCGGTGGTGATGCTCACCACTTCTGTCTCCAAACAGTTGACCATGTAGGGTTTGCGATACTTGCGCACCACGACATAGGGCAAACCGGAACGGAGCGAGAGGGCATGTCCTAGCGGCACGGCTTTGACTTCGGGCACCAGAATCACTTCGGCAGCCACAGGGACGCGCTGCGCCAATAACTCAACCGATTGCTCGACGACTTCGGTGTCGCCTAACATGTTGAAAATGGCAATTTTGACGTTGGGCGCAACGGCGAAAATCGGCAGTTCACGCGTCACGTCGCCAATCTGCACAGTGTAGGTACGACCATCGAAGCTCATCAACCTTGCTCCTTGCAAGTGTCTGCCCTGAATTTGCGCTTCAGGATTGGTTCAACCGGTTGTCGCACAACGGTGCGTAACGTATAATAGTCACCGTTCTTCGCGCGTGAGGGCTGCACGCAAAACAATAAAATTATAGCATATGGCCGCTACAGCCCAAAGAAAGCCGACGCCCCGCTGCATTCTGTTCTTGGGCCACTCTCCTTGAAAAGGACCCCTCAAAACTATGTCGAAACAACCCCATCCTCTTGAGCCGGGAGAGCCCGCGACTGCGGTCAATCCCTCTCCCCAAGCACATTCAACTATCGACGAAAGCCGAAAGTGGGGGATCCTATCGGCCATTGGGATCTCGCTCTTCCTCAGCAGTGTAGACGGCAGCATTGTGAACGTGGCGCTGCCAACGTTGTTGCAGGCGCTCAACACCTCTTTCGCCACGGTTCAGTGGGTGGTGCTGTCGTATCTGTTGGGTGTCACTGTGCTGATGATTGGCGTGGGGCGGTTGGCTGATTTGGTGGGCAAGAAGCAGATCTTCACATCAGGACTTATTTTATTTGTTCTGGGATCGGTGCTGTGCGGGCTGGCCCCAAACGTCTACTGGTTGATTGGCTTTCGGTTTGTACAGTCTATTGGTGCGGCGATGATGTTGGCGCTGGGTGTTGCCATTGTCACCGAGACGTGGCCGGATCATGAACGGGGCAAGGCCATCGGCGCCACGGGCGGCATTATTTCGTTCGGCGTGGTGGCCGGCCCTGCGCTGGGTGGCTTCATCCTGGAGGGCCTGGGCTGGCGCTGGATTTTCATGGTAAATCTGCCGATTGGATTGGTGGCGCTGTGGATGGTGCTGCGCTATGTGCCATCTTTGCGGCCGCGGGGTGTGCGCGAACGTTTTGACTTTTTGGGGGCAGGGTTGCTGGCGGCAGGGCTGTTGACGTTCACACTTTCGCTTACACTTGGGCAGGAAATCGGCTTTACGGCGCTGCCAGCAGTGGGATTGTTCCTGCTGTCGATGGTGCTGCTGCCCCTCTTCGTGTGGACGGAACTGCGTGTGGATCACCCGATGTTGGATCTGTCGATCTTCCGTTCTTCGGGATTTGGGCTTAACTTGTTTAACGGCTTGCTGACCTTTGTCGCCATCGCCGGTGTGGTCTTTTTGCTGCCGTTTTTCTTGGAACTGGTGGTAGGTCTTTCGCAGCGCAACGTAGGATTGGCGATGTCGGTGGTGCCGGTGCTCTTGGCCATTGTTGCGCCCCTTTCGGGTACCCTGTCGGATCGGCTGGGCACTCGTCCTGTGACGGTGGTGGGGCTGGGGTTGATCCTCTTCGGCTATCTGGGGTTGACGACACTGAGTGTCGAAACGACGGCATTGGGCTACATCGTGCACATGATCCCCATCGGTCTAGGAATGGCGACATTCCAAAGCCCCAACAACAGCGCCATCATGGGCGCTATCCCCCGTTCGCGGCTGGGCGTGGTTTCGGGGATCTTGAGCACCACACGCACCATGGGGCAGACCATCGGCATTGCCGTGCTAGGCACATTCTTCAGCTTCCGCCTACACGCCTACACCACGCCCACCACCTCTATCGAAGCGGCTGCACCACAACAAATTGTAGAAGCAATGCACGATCAAATGTTGCTGGTGGCGGCGATGATTGCCGTGGGGTTTGTGTTGGCGGTGAGGGAGTGGATGAAGGAGAGGAGTAATGCGTGATGCGTAATGCGTAAATGGTTGACGGAGTTGGTCGCCAATTGGCAAGTGCCGTGTCAACCAATTACGCATCACGTATTACTCCTCGTACGTTTCCAATACCGGCACATATTCACACCGGCACCCGCGCGGGGACGTGCATTCCTGGTGCGGTAGTTCGGGGACGCGGGTGACGAGGAATTGTTGGCCGATGTAGGGTTTGCACTGTTCGCAGGTGTATTCGTCGTTGGGGCCGACGATTTCGATGCGGCGCACGTGATCGCCACCTTTACAGCGCTGCCAAGTTTCCTGATTGTCCACGTAGAGCGCCAGTTGATAGGCGCGCCAGTAGGCCGATTCAACGCCGTCCATTTCGCCGGTCGCCAAATCAGCGGCAACGTCGGCGGGTATGTCTCTTGCCGAGAGATGCCAACGAGCGCCCCACAGGTGCTGTTCAGCAGCGTAGAATTTCAGCCACTCCACCGTGGTCGGGCTAAGCCCTTCAATCAGCCGATGGTTGAGAAAGAGAATACGTCGCGTAAGGGCGCTGTGGCTCATTTGCGGTTCGGGGCCTGTCCATTCGGCCTTGCCCAGAGGCTGGGCAGCCTCATAACGGCGGCGCACATCGAGGGCTTCGCTGGTGTCTTTTTGGGCGATGGCCTTGCGCACGCCGTCCATGGCCTGTTGCTTCCATGTGTCCTGGCGGCGCTGGTACGTCTCCACAAACGGGCGCGCCATCGCCGTCACCTGCATCTTTTCACCGCCGGACAACCATCCTTGTTTCTGAAAAAGCTCAATCTGCTGTGCATAAGGACGGGGCAACACTCGATCCCAAAGGCGGATCTCGGCCGCATCATGCAGTACACGCGGTTCCATAAAGCAGCTTAACAGATCAATCTGTGCATACTCTTCCTTGACGCCGGACTGGGCCAATGCGTTGCCGTCTAGCTTGGTGGCGCCGAAGATCTTCTTCAGAAAACCCATTTGGGGACCTCGGAACGATAATGAAATGAAGACAAAGAGATGAAGACAAAGAGATGAAGTGGACAATGGTCGGATTCTAGCACATGCACCAGACAGCCACCAACAATTTTCCTCTACATGCGAGAAGGGCGGGCCGATATCGGCCCGCCCTTCTCTACACACAAAGGAGGAGGAAGAATGATCACATTGTACGGGAAAGATCGAGATCTTGTCGTAATTCTGATTCCAAATAGTAGTGGGAAGAGAATGGGCGATTAGGCGATTGGCGGCCTTGAAGCAATCAGCCGTTCGACACGATCCCCAAGCGCTCAATCGCCTACGCACTAAATGCCCTCATCGCTCAGTTGCCTTCACTGTCCGGATCTGGTGCCGATCCGTTCAAGCCCGCGCATGTATGGAATTGGCAACACCGCGGTGACGAGGCAAACTACGAAGAGGACAATCAGCAACACCAATCCCCAGGCGCTGAGATTGGCCAATTCGCCTTGAAAGTAGGCAAAGAGGAGAGAAACCGCAATGAGGGCATTGCTGATCATAGACGTCAACAGTGATGCGGCGCGCAGATCCGGTTCGCCCGCGGCCACAAACAGGCCGATCCCCAGGCCAATGAGGCTGGAACCGGCCACACGCGCCGGCCAGCCTGGGCTGCCTGCAGCAAAACCGAGTCCGGTCAACAGATCTACAGGGTAGATGAGGAGTAGTGTCCCCAATCCGAGGCCCACCACGAGGCCGTCAATGCGCAGCATCAACCGCACAGGACGGTAATGATCAGTAAATGTGTAGGCCATGCACTGTCCTCGAAAACGCAGACCGATAGGAAAAGAAGTTTAATAGACACCCAAGCATGAGTATAACAGAGTCGTCATCGGCTGTCAGCGCACCCGATCGACGGGGTATATTTCACGCTGGAGGCAAACAGTGCCAGGCACTGTCGCCGCGCGGATTGGATCTACCCATTCCGCCCAATCCGAGTTCTATCCGGGGCCGGCTTTGGATTTGTGGCAAATTGGAAATCAGGTTGCTGTTGCCGTCGCCATCGGGTAGACTTATGTAGTTTCTCCACCCTCTTAACCCCAGAAAGGCACAGACGGCATGAAGATTTTCCCACGCCCAGAAGATGTCATCGCGCTTACGCCCAACAATCCCTTTGACCGTTACCCAGACGGACGCCCGCGCATTCCCGATGATCTCATTGAGCGGCTGAAGCTGGTGACAACCGAAGAAGCATGGGGCACGATGCGCAAACATGGCTACGAGTACCAGTTTGTGGGCAATTGGCTGCGCACACACCCCGACCAGATCTTGGTGGGACGAGCACTTCCCTGCATCATGATGCCGCTGCGCCCCGACTTGCAGGCAGTAGTTGAGGCACAGGGTAAAGAGGAAGGCCGCATCGGTGGCCAGAATTCATGGGTGATCGACGAACTACAGATGAGTGATGTGCTGGTGGTCGATCTCTTCGGCAAAGTGAAGGACGGCACCTTCGTCGGCGACAATCTTTCAACGTCGGTGCGCAAACGCACACGCGCCGGCGCCGTGATCGATGGCGGTATCCGCGACTTCCAAGGCATCAGCGAGTTGACCGATGTCACCTTCTTCCATCGGGGCATGGACCCGACCGCCATTAAGAATGTAACGCTGACCGGTGTGAACATGCCCACCCGCATCGGCGAAGTCACCGTCTTGCCCGGCGATGCCGTCTTGGGCACACCGACCGGCGTCATCTTTATCCCACCGCACCTGATCCAGGAAGTGGTGGAGCGATCTGAAGATATCCGTGTGCGCGACCAATTCGGCAAGATGCGGCTGGCCGAAGGCAAGTACACCCCCGGCGAAATTGACCGCGCCTGGAGCGAAGAGATCGAGGCTGACTATCAGCAGTGGCTGGCAGCCGGCGGGAGTGGTGATTAGTGATTGTGTTAAGTTTCTGAGAACGCTTAATCGCCTGATCTCCAATTGAGCTATATCAGGCGATTAAGCGTTCTCGGATCCTGAATACAATATAAATCCCCGACCTTTAGTCTTTAATCTCTGTTTGCAGCTGACGTAAGGCTGTGATAGACTTTGTCCACATTTCCCCAACAGTAAACATCTTTCTGAAAAGCTGTATAAGTGACAGCAATAGAATCGTGTGAATTCAACATGCGTCTGCATGGTCATTTCCCCTGTCCATTTTGACGCCGCATTTGACCACTCTGGTCTTCGCTTACTTGTGATTCAGTTCACCTTTACACCGATTTATTAGAAAGGATCCCTACACATGGAGAAGAAGAATCCGCTTGCGCAGACGCTGTCTCGCCGCCAGATGCTACGCCTGATGGGTGGCGCTGTCGGTATGACAGCCCTGGCCGCCTGTGCCGTCCCAGCAGCACCAGCCGGTGATACCGGTGCACCTGCTGAAGCCCCCCGCACCCTTGTTGTCAACCATCGCCGCGAATATTTCGAGGAGATGGAGACATTGTTCGCAGAGGCTGTACAGAATTGGGCCACCGCCAACAATGTAGAAGTTGAAACGTCCACTGTTGCCGCCGAAGCCAACCAAGACTTCGTGCCGAAACTGTTGGCACAGGTCGAAGCAGGCAACCCACCGGATCTCGTCTACCATGTGCGTCTGGTGCAGCAGCTCTACGCTTTCGACGCGCTGGAGCCCGTCTCCGACTCGGTGACTGAGGCCATTGCACTTTACGGCGAACCTTCCTTCGGCCATTACGCCAACAACCAGATCGAAGGCGAGTGGTACGGCATTCCCTACATCAACAGCGGTGGCGGTCACTTTGCCCGGCGCAGCGTCTTTGAAGCCATCGGCGTTGATCCATTGACCGATATGACCACTTACGATCAGATCCGCGAAGCATCTGTGGCCGCATCTGGCCCAGATATGTATGGCTGGGGCCGCACCGTCAACCGCGGCGGCGACGGCCATGGTACTGTGTTGGACATCATCAAGAACTGGGGCGGTAGCGTCACCAACGCCGACATGAGCGAGTTGACCTTCAACTCCGCCGAAACCGTCGCCGCGGTGGAATGGTTGACCGAACTCTACACCAACGAGCAGTACGCAGCAGCTATTCCGCCAGGCGTAATGGCATGGACGGATGCGAGCAACAATGAATCTTACCTGGCAGGCAACATCGGCTACACGGCCAATGCCGCCAGTGTCTACGCGGCGGCTAAGGCCAACGGCAGCCCCTACTTCGAAGACACCGTCGTGTTACACGTCCCCATGGGGCCGTATGGCGAACAGTTCATCGGCGGTGGTGGCAACGGGCAGATGCAGATCCCGCGTGGCGCCAAGAACATCGCTGATGCCAAATCGCTGGCGATGAACCTGCTCGATCCTGATGTCTTCTTGCCGATTTCGCTGGTATCGGCCGGTCTCTTCCTGCCGGCTTACGCCAACTACTATGCGATGGACGCCGTTGTCGCCGCATTTGATGCCGACGACAACCTGAAGCGCATGGGCGAACAGACCCAGGGCACCGATGTAGGCTTCTCCTGGCCGGCGCCGCCCAGCCCCTACTTCGACGCTGTACAGGCGCAGTCTGTGCTCAACGACATGATGGCGCAGACCATCACACAGGATGTCAGCCCCGCTGATGCCGTGGCGCAGGCGCAGGATCGTATGGCCCAGATTGCTGAAGAGATGGGCATGAGTTTCTAGTTTTCGGCCTTCCCAAAGGGGCCCCAAAGTGATTTGGGGCCCCTTTGATTGGTTGGCTCTTTGCTTACAGGAGACATCATGGCAGAACAAGCCGCGCCTCTTACTTACTCGTCGCGCCCACCCCGCCGCAACACGCTAGAGCGGTTGCTTGGGCGAGATTGGAAGATTGCATTTGTCTTTATTGCGCCGATTGTCGCTGTAATGACGGTGCTCATCGCCTGGCCATTCGTCAGGGCTGCGTACACCAGCATGACCATCCGCACGCTGGCGCGCGAAACTCGTTTTGTCTGGTTCGATAACTACTTCCGGCTTTATTCAGACCCTTTTTATTGGGACTCAGTCGAGGCAACAGTCGTTTTCACGGCGGGGTCGGTTATCTTTAAGCTGCTTTTTGGACTGATAGCAGCATTGTTGCTGCATTCACAAAAGCGGTTTCGCAATCTGCTAACTGGCCTGGTGCTGTTGCCGTGGATTATTCCATCGGTGGTGCAGTCGCTGGCATGGCGTTCGATCTATGACCCGTTCTTCGGCGGCCTAAACCCGCTGTTGATGCAATTGGGCTTAATTGACACACCTGTTGCCTGGCTTTCCGACCCGGCGCTGGCGATGATGAGTGTGATTGCCGTCAACGTATGGGCTGGGATTCCCTTTTTCACCGTCAATATCCTGGCCGGTCTGAGTTCCATTGATAAGGAGCTTTATGAAGCGGCCGAAATCGATGGCGCCAACACCTGGGATCGCTTCCTCAACATCACCTTGCCGGGTCTACGCTATGTGGTAGCCGTGGCGACGTTGCTTTCCACTGTATGGACATTCAACGGTTTCGAGACGATCTTCCTCCTTACAGGGGGTGGACCAGGCAACATGACCAAGGTCTACTCGATTCTTGCCTACGAAAAGGCCATTAGTTCGCTCCAGTTCGGCCCAGGGACAGCCGTAGCCTTTAGCCTGCTGCCGGTTCTTGTCTTCTTTATCCTGCTGCTCTCACGCTACATGCGCCGTGACATGGCACGCGACGACGAACAACCCACCTGGCAGGATGCAGTCATCGGCGGCGTTGGTTGGGTCTTTGGCATGATCGGCGTCATTGTCTCCTTCCCCATTTATTTGCTCTTGCGGGGCATCAACGCCGTCGTTCCCAAGGGCGCACTTGGCGGGCCGAGCAGGAAACGCGGGGACCTCATCGGCACCATCGGGCGCTCAATTGGCCTGATCATTCTGCTCATGTTTGTACTCTTCCCCTTCTATTGGATTCTGATTACGGCCTTTAAGGGAGACCCTCAGATTAGCGCTCGGACCGGCGTCTTCTGGCCCGATCCGTGGACGACGGACCAATTCAACCGACTCTTCTTCAAGGAAGATTTCTTCGTCTGGTTCCAGAATTCAGCCATCATCAGCGTCAGCACCACCTTCCTGGCGGTGGTTTTCTCTAGTCTGGGTGGCTACGCGCTGGCCCGTCTGCGCTTCCGCGGCGCAGACTTGATGACAACGGCGCTGCTCATCACCTATCTGCTACCGGCGGCGTTGATGTTCATTCCACTCTACGGGATTTTGGCAGAACTGGGGGTGATCAACACGCGCTGGGCGCTGATCCTCACCTATCCAACCGGCATGGTCCCTTTCGCCACCTGGCTACTTATGGGCTACTATCGCTCCATTCCACTTGAATTGGAAGAGGCGGCTATGGTAGACGGCGCGAACCGGCTACAGTCCTTCTTGCGCATTATGTTGCCACTCACCACGCCGGCGTTGCTGGCGGTGACGCTCTTCTCGTTCACCGCCGCCTGGAAGGAATTCCTTTTCGCCTTCGTCTTCATCAACAGCAACAAATTGATGACGCTGCCTGTGGGCCTGGCGCAGACCATCTTCGGCGATATCTACCCGTGGGGCATGTTGATGGCGGCGTCGCTGCTCATCTCTGTGCCCGTGGTCATCTTCTACATGTACGGCCAACGCTTTATGGTGGCCGGGTTGACAGCGGGTAGTGTGAAGGGGTAGAGACGGTTTACCCATTTGCGGCAAATTGCATCGATAATAAATAGTGCGTAGTGCGTAGTCCGTTGATCTACGCGCTACGCACTACTCTTGTCCACCAACAAACCCAATCCAAACCAACAAACTGGAAAGGTCCAATCCATGCGCATCACCGACATGCACATCACCCCCATTGCCATTGTTGATCCGCCGCTGCTCAATGCCGCTGGGCTGCACGCGCCCTACGCACTGCGCATCGTCGTGGAACTGGTCAGCGATGACAACATCTACGGGCTGAGTGAGGTCCCCGGCCATCATGACACACTGGCGGCGCTGGAAGCAGCACGCGAGGTGGTGATCGGCAGCGATCCATTCAATTTCAATGGGCTGCAAATGCGGCTGACCGAACGATTCGGCACTGTGGACGACGACCGCGGCACTGCGCCCTGGGATCAACGCAAGCTCGTCCACGTCATCAGTGCATTGGATGTGGCCTGCCTCGACCTGACGGGCAAGGCGATTGGCCGTCCTGTGGTGGATCTGCTGGGCGGCAAGGTGCGCGACCGGGTGGAATTTTCGGCCTATCTTTTTTACAAGTACGAAGGCGCCGGCGGCGAACTGGGCTTCGGCACCGATCCCAACGCCACAGGCTGGGCGGCGGCGCGGCAGGCGGCGGCGCTCGATCCTGCGGGTGTAGTGGCACAGGCGCAAGCCATGTGCCAAGAATTCGGTTTCAAGTCGATTAAGCTCAAGGGCGGCGCAATGGAACCACAGATCGAGGTCGATTCCATGCTGGCGCTGGCCGAAGCCTTCGGGCCGGGGACGCCGCTACGCCTCGATCCCAACGCCATTTGGAAATTGGAGACGGCAATCGAGTACGGCAAGCAGTTGGAAGGCGTGCTCGAATATTACGAAGATCCCGTACGCGGGCAGGAAGCCATGTCCGCGCTGCGTGAGGCGGTGAATATTCCACTGGCCACCAACATGTGCACAACCTCGTTCGATGACCTGCCCGGCAGCGTGCGCCTCCACGCCGAGGACATTATCCTCAGCGATCACCATTTCTGGGGCGGCCTGCGTGCGTCCATGGACCTGGCGCGTTTCTGCCGTGTCTTTGGGCGGGGCATGTCCATGCACTCCAACAGCCACGTCGGCATTTCACTGGCGGCGATGGTCCATTTGGCGGCGGCAGTGCCCAACCTCACCTACGCCTGCGACACCCACTACCCCTGGCAGAGCGAAGAAGTGATTACCCAGGGCCGCTTCCACTTCGAGGACGGCGCCATCGAAGTCTCCAGCGAACCGGGGCTGGGCATCGAACTGGATCGGGCAGCGCTGGCCAAACTGCACGAACAGTACAACTCTTGTGGGCTGACCGTCCGCAACGATGAGATCGAAATGCAGAAGGTGGAGCCGGGTTGGAAGTTCATGGCGGCGCGGTGGTAATCTATGAAAATCACCAAAATCGAATCACTCACCTTCGACCGTCTTCCTCGCTTGTTGCTGGTGCGCGTCCACACCGACGAGGGCATCATTGGGCTGGGCGAAACCTACGACAAGGTCCCGGGTTCGTTGGGCGCGCTGCATGGCACGCTGGCCCCGATCCTGCTGGGGAACGATCCACGCGACATTGAGCGGCTGTGGAACTTCAGCTTCGATACGATCCTCTACCATGGATTCGCCGGGGCCGAACTACGCGCCCTCTCCGCCGTGGAAATCGCCCTCTGGGACATCCTGGGCAAGTCTTTGGGGACTCCGGTCTACCGTCTGCTGGGCGGCGCGGTGCGCGACCGCATCAGCACCTACAATACTTGCATCGGTCACGGCGCGTATAACGACTTTGAGCGCTGGCACAAAGACGCCGGCGATCTGGCCCTGGAATTACGCGAACAGGGCATCCACGGCGTCAAGATCTGGCCCTTCGACAAATACAGCGAACGCAATCTGGGACAATCCATCTTCAGCGAGGAGATCGAACGGGGCCTGGAGCCGGTGCGCAGCATCCGCAACGCCGTGGGCAACGACTTCCGCATCGGCATCGAGTGTCACTTCCGCTTCAACCGCGCCGCCATGGAGCAGATCTGTTACGCGCTGGAGCCGTACAACATCTACTTCATAGAAGAAGTGCTGCGCGCCCCCAACATTGAAGAAATCAAACGCCTGAGCGAAAAGACACGCATTCCCATTGTGGGCAGCGAGACACTGCTCAGCCGCTGGCAGATGCGCGACTGGATCGCCTCCGCCGCCAGCCAGATCGTGATGACCGACGTAGCATGGACCGGCGGCATCGCCGAGACGAAGCGGCTGGCGTCGATGGCCGAGGCGTTCGGGCTGCCGCTTGTCCTGCACAATGCCGGTGGCCCCATCTCACACGCCGCCAACCTGCACGTGGCCGCCAACATCCCCAACCTCTTCGAAATGGAGACGGTGCGCGCCTTCTATCGCACCTACTTCGGCGAACTCACCGACCTCGACGTGCAGATCGTCGATGGTCACACCGCCCTGCCCACAGATCGGCCCGGCCTGGGCATCGATCTTAACCCCGACCTCTGGCAGCGTGACGACGTGCGCATCCAGATCAGCGAGGGCGAAGGCAAAGCCGTGGGCGTGCGCACGATGGGCGATAGCTGGAGCAAGCCCGATATCAGACTTTGAGATCAGAGTTGATCCACGAAGGCACACGAAGGAAGAGAAAAGAAGAGGGACACGGATTTCACGGATTTGCACAGATGCTAGAGGCAAATCTGTGGTGATCTGCGAAATCTGTGTTCCTTTTCTGAATCCTTTTGCTCTGCGGATCTAATCTACTTTGCGCTGTTCCTTGCGCTCTTTGCGGTGAATTCTTTGTCTATCGTTCAAATCCTGAAATCCGTGTCCCGCTCTTCTTCTCCCTCTGTATTTCTTTGTGTTTCTTTGTGTGCCTTCGTGGATCAACTCTCTAAATTCACTGCGCTACAACTGTCTTCGTCTCCACAGCCAGGACACCGTCCACATAGGCGGTGACGGCGCGGTGGAAGCTCTTTTCGATCTCGTAGGGCATGGCAAAACCGCCCGTGCTTTCCAGCGAGACGAAGCCGTGGATCAGGCTGCGAAAGCCGCGCACGGCGTGGATTGCATCTTCGCCGGCCATGCCCACCGAGTTGAAGGCCAGCATGATGGTGGTAAGAATGTCGTTGCCGGCTGCCTGCATTTCGGCGTCTTCATTGTTGATGGCCGAGGCCAAAGACAACCGATAAAGCCCCGGATTTGCCTGGGCGAAGACACGATAGGCATAGGCCAGTTCAAAGAGCGCCCTACGCCCAACATGACCGGCCGCCGCCTCCCGCATTGCCTGCCCCAGGTGTTGCCAGGTGTAGAGATGTAGTTCTCGGTGTAACCCTTCCAGGCTGCTGATGTGGTTGTAGAGTGACGGCGCTTTGATGTCCAAAGACGCCGCCAATTCGGCCAATGACAGCCTGTCGGGATTGCCGCCGGCGTTGAGCATTTCCACAGCGCGGCGCACCACGGCTTCTTTGTTCAATGTTCTACGCTTGATCACGGAAGTTCCTTTCTGCCTGTGCGATGGCTTCTTTCATCGCAGAGACGGGATTTTCGAGCATCGAACCGTGTCCAACGGCCAAACGGGATGGTTTGAGATCGACCAATTTCTGCGCCGTTGCCAGCGCAGTGGACATGTCCCACGTCGCCCAAGCCGGCAGCGGGAAACGCCAGCGCAGGTCGCCAGCGACGGCCAACCCACCCTGTGTCTGGAAGGCGTCACCGGCGTAGAGTGTGCCGTCTCGCGTATCAAGGAAAGCAATATGATCCGGCGAATGACCCGGCGCAGCAATCACCTGGAGCGAACCAACGTGATCACCGGGCTTGACCGTCTGCGTCGGCGTCGATTCACACCGCACGAAGCCGCCCTTGAGCGGTGTGTCGGCCTGTCCTGGCGCGAGGGTGAAATCGTCTTTGAGGAACCGGGCTGTCTGCGCGCTGCACAGGAATGCCACATCCGGCAGCCGCTGCACCAGCGCATCCAGCGAACCAACATGATCCGTGTGAGCGTGTGTCAATAGGACGCGCCGGATCGGCTGTCCTAGCTGTTGCGCCGCCGCCAGGATCGAGTCTGCGCTGCCCGACATGCCCGTGTCGATCAACGTCAAGCCGTCGTCCTCTTCGATGAGGTAGGTATTCATTACCCAAAAGCGGGTGACTTTGTGACCGCGGAAGCGTTCTACAAACTGCGTTCGTTCGAGGGATTGCGAAGCATTCATGGTTTCTCTCCTAAGCCAAGCTTACACGCAAACTAATATAATTAGCTTATAAACTATTTCAATTAGTTTGTCAACTCTAGATTTTGAATTGTGCCTCTAGCATCTGTAAAGGTATAGGCACCTCATCACATTTTGCCTCCATTGTACAAATCTGCCACCTGAGCTAAACTAGTTTATGACCATCTGGTCGGTTCCCCACTTTTATCCCAGTAGCTTCACCAGCAAGCGTTAGTAAGAGAGAAAGAACAATGACTGAACAGACACTGGATAAGGTTAACACCAATTCCAAGCCGTCGGATCTGCGCATTACGGACGTGCGTATTGCCAATCTAGCGGGCATCCCCATGCGGGTGACGTTGATCCGCATCGACACCAATCAGGGCATTTCAGGCTATGGCGAAGTACGCGACGGGGCGAGCAAGACCTACGCGCTGCTGCTTAAGAGCCGCCTGATCGGCGAAAATCCATGTAACATCGACAAGATTTTCCGCAAGATCAAGCAGTTCGGTTTCCATGCACGACAGGCCGGCGGTATCTGCGGCGTGGAAATGGCGCTCATGGATCTGGCGGGCAAGGCCTACGGTGTCCCCGCGTACATGCTGGCCGGCGGCAAGTTCCGCGACAAAGTCCTCTGTTACAGCGACACGCCTTCCGTCCCCGACGGCAAGGAAATGGGCCGCCTCCTCAAGGGACGTATGGACAACGGCTTCAAATTTCTCAAAATGGACGTGGGCATCCAACTGCTGCACAACATCCCCGATGCGCTGATCGCGCCGCCGGAGATGCTCCAGAGCCGTAGCATCATGCACCAGTTCACCGGCATCCAGATCACCGACAAGGGCATTGACCACCTCTGCCAATACGTCGAGGACGTGCGCAGCATCATCGGCTACGAAATCCCGTTGGCTGTAGACCACTTCGGCCACATCGGCATCAAGTCGTGCATCCGTCTGGGCAAGGCGCTGGACAAGTACACGCTGGCCTGGTACGAGGACATGATCCCCTGGCAGTTCGCCGATCAGTGGGCCGAGCTAACCCGCGCCGTTGACACGCCCACCTGCACCGGCGAGGACATCTACCTCAAAGAAGGCTTCATTCCGCTGCTGGAGAAGAACGCCGTCAACATCATCCACCCCGATCTGGCTTCTTCCGGCGGCATCCTTGAGACGAAGAAGATCGGCGACATGGCCCAGGATTACGGCATCGCCATGGCCATGCACATGGCCGGTTCGCCGATTTCGGCGCTGGCGAACGTCCACTGTGCGGCGGCGACCGAGAATTTCCTTGTACTCGAAAATCACTCCGTCGATCACCCGGAATGGAACGAACTGGTCATCGGCCTCGATGTGCCCCTGATCCAGGACGGCTTCATCAAGGTGCCCGAAAAACCGGGTCTGGGTTTCGACGACATCAACGACGAAGCCATGCGCAAGTACATCGACCCGCGCGACCCCATCTACTTCGATGACCCGACCGACCTCTGGGACAATGAGCGCTCTAACGACCGGCTCTGGAGCTAAACGAAGAAGAGAAACGGGCGAGGGTGCGAATGTGCTCCTCGCCCGTTTTATTTTCGATTTGCGATTGACGATTTACGATTGTCCGGTTGAGGGTGTGAAAGTACATCAGACTGTTGATGTGTTATGGCTAAAGCGAAAGCAGCCAATGACCGCTCGTTGACTCAACACGACAATCGTAAATCAT
The DNA here is from genome assembly GCA_016124945.1 of bacterium. Lineage (GTDB taxonomy): Bacteria > Chloroflexota > Anaerolineae > Caldilineales > Caldilineaceae > RI-153. Next base: position 21,923 of record WGMT01000036.1, read on the forward strand.
CAATCGCAAATCGAAAATCACAAATCCCCCAAGGAGGAATCCCATGCAATACACCAAACTCGGCCGCACCGGCCTCACTGTCAGCCGTCTCTGCCTGGGGACGATGAACTTCGGCCCACGCACCAGCGAGGCAGACAGCCACGCCATCATGAATCGGGCGCTGGAACTGGGCATTCACTTCTTCGACACGGCCAACCGTTACGGTCGTGATGTGCGCGACGGCTACACCGAGGAGATCATCGGCAATTGGATCGGCGCAGATCACAGCCGCCGCGACAAGATTGTCCTGGCGACCAAGGTCTACGGGCCGATGGGCGACGGCGTCAACGATCGCGGGCTGTCGGCTTATCATATCCGCAAAGCCTGTGAAGACAGTCTACGCCGCCTACAAACGGATCACATTGACCTCTACCAGATGCATCACGTGGAACGCACTACCCCGTGGGAGGAGATCTGGCAGGCGATGGAGTTGTTGGTACAGCAGGGGAAAGTGCTTTATGTGGGCAGCAGCAACTTCGCCGGGCTACACATCGCCAAGGCGCAACACGCCGCCGAGAAGCGTAACTTCATGGGGTTGGTCTCTGAGCAGAGCAAGTACAGCCTCAACATGCGCATGATCGAGTTAGAGGTGATCCCCGCCTGTCGCGAGTATGGGCTGGGGCTGATCCCCTACAGCCCGCTGGGTGGCGGTCTACTGGCCGGAAGTGAACACGCCAGCGGCGACCGCGCCAAAGGACGGCTCGAAGCGGCCTCGCCCGAAGTGCGCAGCCGACTGGAGCAGTACGAGTCCTTGTGCGCCGAATTGGGCGAAAAACCTGCCGACGTCGCCCTGGCCTGGATGCTAAAGAATCCTGTGATCACTGCACCCATCATCGGTCCGCGCACGATGCAGCAGCTTAAAGAAAGCACCCGCGCCGTGGAGATCGATCTTAGCGATGACGTGATGAAACGTCTCGACGAGATCTGGCCCGGTCCTGGTGGGGAAGCGCCGGAGGCGTATGCGTGGTAGGAATAGTGCGTAGTCCGTTGAGTAGCGTTCGCTGCGATTGTTTCTGACTTCAAAACCAGTGCCTCAACGAGAACCTACGCACTACGAACTACGCACTACTCGGATCAAAAAAGCCGTGACGCTTAAGCGCCACGGCTTTTGTATTCCCCAAACTTCGCCACTCATCCACCCAAATTCATCAACAGATTCGTCCAGAATGTCGGGTAGAGGCCAACGACGACGGTGCCGATAGCGGCGACGGCCACGCTCACATTGAGGCCGAGCCACTGTTGACGTTCAACGCTGCCGCCTTCATTGAAGTACATGGCCACGACGACGCGCAGGTAGTAGTAGGCGCTGATGGCACTGTTGATCATACCCACCACAGCCAGCCAGGCCCATCCCGTGTCCACGGCGGCTTTGAAGATGAAGAACTTGCCGAAGAAGCCCGCCAACGGCGGAATCCCTGCCAAGCTGAACATGAAGATTGCCATAGCCAGCGCCAGCCAGGGCAGACGGCTGCCAATGCCGTTAAAGCGTTCCTGTTCTACGTCGCCATCCGTCGCTTTCTCCAACGCAATCAGGACGGCAAACGCACCGATATTCATGAAGGCGTAGGCAAAGACGTAAAACAGCGCAGCGCCTGCGCCTTGCGCGGTAGCGGGGACAAGCGCCACCAGCAAGTAGCCGGCGTGGGCCACACTGGAATAGGCAAGCATGCGCTTCACGCTGGATTGGCGCAGCGCAGCCAGGTTCCCTACTGTCATCGTGATGACGGCCAGCGCGGCCAGCATCCAGCCCCAGGTCTCCTGCTGAGCAGGCAACGCCTCGGTGAGCACACGAATGAAGGCGGCAAAGGCGGCGGTCTTGGTGCCGACGCTCATGAAGGCCGTCACCGGTGTAGGCGCGCCCTGGTAGACGTCGGGCGTCCACATATGGAAAGGCACCAGACTCACCTTGAAGCCGAATCCGACGATCAACAGGGCGATGCCAGGCAGCAATAGCATTTGATTGGCAGCGGGCGATTGCAGCGATTCGGCCAGCAGACGCAGGTTGGTGGTGCCACCCGCGCCGTAGATCAGTGCCATACCGTAGACGAAGAAACTGCTGGCAAACGCGCCCAGCAAAAAGTACTTCATGCCCGCTTCGGTGCTGCGCGGATTTTCGCGGTAGTAGCCGCTTAGCACGTAGACGGCCAGAGAGAAGATTTCCAGCGCCAAAAAGATGATAATGAGGTCAATGGCGCTGCCCATCAACATCATGCCCACCGTTGCCAGCAGGATCAGCGCATAGTACTCGCCGATGTTCTTGCTGATGCGGTCGATGTAGTTTTGGCTGAGCAGCACGCCAAACGCTGCCGCCAGGAGCACCACCAGACGCACGCCGAAGGCGAAACTGTCGGCAGTAGCACTGCCCAGGTAGATCGCATCCGGCTGTGTCCACACAAAGACGCTGGCAGCCAGGGCCAGCCCGATGCCCACCAACGACAGGATAGAAAGCACGCCACTGCTGCTCGTGCTGCGGCCCGGTAGAATGTCCACAATCATCACCACCAATACGGCGATGGTGAGGACCATTTCGGGCAGGAGAACCGTCCAGTTTTCAGTCAGAATCGAGAGATCCATTAGTGTTCTACCTCTAGCACGACGGCAGGCGTGGCATCATAGATCACGTCCATCGCGGCCACCGATGGGTTAATCTTATCCAAAAGCAGGTTGGGGAAAAGCCCCAGTGCAAAGAAGAGCAGAACCAATGGCACCAGCATGGCGATTTCGCTCCACTTTAAATCGGGAAGGACGCCCTTCTCGTTGGCCGGATTGGTGAGTGGTCCTTGCGCCATACGGCGGAAGGCGACCAGCAGATACCACGCAGCGAGGATGATGCCAGCCGTCCCCAGCACCGCCAGGAAGGGGCTGCTGGCGAAGGTCCCCAGTAGGATGGTGAATTCACCCACGAAGCCGTTCAGCCCGGGCAATCCGGCGCTGCTCATCGCCACCACCAGGAAAAAGAACGAGAAGACAGGCACGCTCTTCCACAGCCCGCCGAATTCGGCCAGGTCACGGGTATGGCGGCGTTCGTAGAGCATACCCACCATGAGAAAGAGTGCGCCGGTGCTCAGGCCATGGTTGACCATCTGCAACACCGCGCCGCTAACACCCTGCTGGTTCAGCGAGAAGATGCCCAGCACAATGAAGCCCATGTGCGCCACTGAGCTGTAGGCGACCAGCGACTTGATGTCCCGTTGCACAAGCGCCACCAGCGCGCCGTAGAGGATACCCACCACGGCCAGAATCGAGATCAGTGGCGCATAGTCGGCGGCGGCAATAGGGAACATCGGCACAGCGAAGCGAACGAAGCCGTAGGTCCCCAATTTGAGCAGCACACCGGCCAACAGAATCGAACCGGCGGTGGGCGCTTGCACGTGGGCGTCGGGCAACCAGGTGTGGAAGGGGAAGAGCGGCACCTTGATGGCAAAAGCCAGTGCAAAGGCCAGGAAAGCCGCCTGCTGCAACCACGCCGGCAAAGATGTCGCCAACGCCGGCAATTCCAAAATGTTAAAACTGCCCGTCTGGAAGTAAACGGCCAAAATGGCGACCAACATGAGCGTAGAACCGGCCAGCGTGTAGAGGAAGAACTTGAGCGCCGCATAAACGCGGTTCTGACCTCCCCACTTGCCAATGAGGAAGTACATGGGGATCAGGCTGAACTCCCAGAAGACGTAGAAGAGCACCAGATCCAGCGCCAAAAAGACACCGATGGTGGCAGTCTCCATCATCAGCATCAACGCCATGTAGCCGCCGATGTTCTCTTTGACGTGCTGGTTCGAGAAGGCCACCGCAATGATCATGAGGAAGGTGGTGAGCAGCACCAACCACAGGCTGATTCCGTCCACGCCCATGCGGTAGTAGATACCGAAATCCGGCATCCAGGCGAACTCTTCCAAGAACTGCATCCCGGCGTTGTCTTGCCAGCCGGTGAGGAGCAGCAAGCTCACCAGGAAGGTCACCACCGATGTAGCAAGGGCGGCAGTCTTTTTCGCCCCATCGCCAGGGACAAAGAGTACAATCACCGCACCGATCAGCGGCAAGAAGGTGATAATCGAAAGTAAGTAGTTCATTAGATCCGTCTACTCCAGGTTGCGTGACTGCAATCTTTGGGAAAATCCCTGCTACTCCTGGCGATCCCGTGAGCATCGAGCATCTCCGCCAGGTTGATTTCACGGTTACTGTACCGATAAAATTCTAGGTACACTCTGTAGCATAGTTCCACTGCAGACAATCTACTGCATAACCGTCGGTTTACTTGGTAAGAGGACACCCTCTGTCAAACCCGTCCGATCCAGCAGCACAATGCCGGTGCGCAGCGCCTCTTGCTGAATCGATGCAAGATGAACCGCACGGTTAAACTCCGATGGTGTTACACACAGTGGCTCGATAAATAATTCTTCGTCTTCAACGAGTCCTGTTTGGAGCAGGAAAGTCGATCTTCGGCGTATTTTAGGCGTGGAAGCAAATGCTGTTGAGACGAGCAACAGATCGACATCGCTCCATTCGTCCTGTGTGCCGTGGACAAAGGAACCAAACAGAATCACCACTTCAGGTTGATACAAATCTTGAATCCTTCCCCCAAATCGATCATTTAACATCTGCAGAATTTTCCGCGCCTCCGCCGTCAGCTTTGGATTGTCGAGATTCATGTTCATCTTGTATCTCCTTTTCCAATGCAACTAGCAACTCACGCGCCAGCTTTAAGCCATCCTTAGCTTCTTCTGCGCCAACCGATTTGAACGGCGGTTCCTCGTCATCTACATCGGGATATCGTAGCCGAAAGTAGTAATCTTCAAGAAGCAGTAGTGAAGTACGCGCCGTTCCCAGCGCGCCAGTCGCTTCACCCAATCTTTCCAGCGAATGGGTTCGCGGTGGAAGCATCCCTGTTTGTTCAATGTACAGCGCTTTGAGGCCTTTTTCGATAGCTTGCTGGCAATAGACCAAAACCACGTCAAAAAGACCAATGGCGAGATTGCTAAACGCAACTTCCAGATCGTGTTGCGCTTGCTCTAGCCAGAGCCTTGTCTCTTGCCTCACCGTACACCAACTATATCGCCATCACAAAGTAGACCACCACCACCACCACACCCACAAACAGACTCAGTGCATACGTCGGCACCAACCCGTTATGGACACGTCGCAGCGCGTTCCCGAGGATCAAGTGGGCGCTGCCGAAGCGGTTGACCGCGCCGTCGATAGTGCGTTTATCCACCACACTGGCCGACCACAGCCCCACCCATCGTAGCGGGCGGACGATGCCGGCGTTGTAGAGATCGTCGATGTACCATTTGTGCTGTGCGACGCCTTCCAGCGGCTTGAAGACATTGGTGAGGCTTGTCGCCCAACCTGCACCCTTCACATAGCGGAAGTAGGCCAACCCGATCCCGGCCACCGAGATCCCTGCACTGACAAAGAGCAAGATCCATTCCACCACCGGATCGGGGTAATAGCGACTCGCACCGATGGCAGGCTCCAGCCAGTGTTCCAACGTCAAGATAAAGGGTAGGTTGAGAAGGCCACCCACAACCGACAAACCGGCCAACACCCACAACGGCCTTGTCATTACAGACGGGCTTTCGTGGGCGTGATCCCACAGATGGTGATCCCGTTCTTTGCCCCAGAAGACCATGAAAACAGCACGAAAGCTGTAAAATGCCGTCAGTAGCGCCGTAAAAAGACCAATCGCATAAAGGAAGGGACTGTGTAAGAAGACATTGAGCAGAATGCCGTCCTTCGAGAAGAAGCCCGACATCAACGGGAAGCCGGCCAGCGCCAACGAGCCGATTAAGAAGAGAAGGTAGGTTGTCCCCATCTTGGCGCGCAGGTTGCCCATCTTGCGGATGTCCAAGACGCCGCCAGGCAGGCCATGCATTACATTCCCCGCCGCCAAGAAGAGCAACGCCTTGAAGAAGGCGTGTGTCACCAGATGGAAGATACCGAAAGCGTACGCCCCCACACCCACACCCAGCATCATGTAACCAAGCTGCGAAATCGTGGAATAAGCCAGGATCTTTTTAAGATCCACCTGCACCACGGCAATTGTAGCCCCCAGCAGCGCGGTCAACGCGCCGATCCAGGCCACGCTTTCCGAAGCCAACGGCGTCGCTTCCCAGATAACGCTGGTGCGGGCAATCATGTAAATGCCGGCGGTGACCATCGTCGCCGCATGGATCAGTGCCGAAACCGGCGTGGGGCCGGCCATGGCGTCGGGCAGCCAGACGAAGAGCGGCAATTGGGCGCTCTTGCCGGTGGCCGCCAGCAACAGCATCAGGCCGATGAAAACCAACGTGCCCTGCGCAATCAGATCGACGTTGGCCAGCACTTCCTGGAATTGCAACGTACCCAACGACGTCCAGATCGCCATGATCGCCAGCATCATGCCGAAGTCGCCTACACGGTTGACGATAAACGCCTTCTTGCCGGCGTCGGCGTAGGCACCGTAGGTCTCATCTTCGCGGTCAAAGTAGAAACCGATGAGCAGGTACGAAGCCAGGCCCACGCCTTCCCAACCCACAAACATCCCCAAAAAGTTGTCGCTGAGGATGAGGATGAGCATGGAGAAGACAAAGAAATTGAGGTAGACGAAAAAGCGCTGGAAGCGTGGCTCATCGTGCATGTAGCCGGTGGCGTAGATGTGGATCAACGCGCCCACACCCGTCACCACCAGCGCCATGGTCACGCTCAACGTGTCGATGAGCATAGCCGCGCCTACACTGAAGCCGCCGATGGTGATCCACTCCCATAGGGGAATCACTACGGCGCGATCATGCTCGTCCAGCCCCATCAGGCCGAAGAAGAGCGCCACCGCTACGCCAAAAGACGCCACAATGGCGCCCGACGCGATCCAACCGATGGCATTCTTGCCCAGGCGGTCGCCAAAGAGCATATTGACCAGCGCGCCAAGCGCCGGAAAGAGAAAGATAAGCCAGGCAACTGTGAACATAAGGCCGAACTCCCGGAGGGGAGGTGATTGGTGATTGGTGATTGGTGATTAGGGCAGAAAATATTTGACGCGATCACGTTCTGCCCTAATCACCAATCACCAATCCCTAATCACCACTTTAGTAAATCAATCTCGTCAATATTGATGCTCTTGCGATGGCGCGTGTTCGCAATAAGAATGGCGAGCCCAACTGCCACTTCGGCGGCGGCAACGGCCATGATAATGAACACGAAAATCTGCCCGTTGACGTTGCCCCACTGGCGGCTTAGCGCAATCAGGGTCAGGTTGACGCTATTCAGCATCATCTCTACACACATGAAAACGATCAGGGCATTGCGCCGCACGAGGACGCCGACAGCCCCAATCGTGAAGATGAATGCCGCCAAAATCAGGTAGTAGCTGGTTGGAATCATGAGGACTGCAACTCCTTCTTTTGGTCAGCCGCTTCGACACGGGTCGCTGCTTCCTCTTCTGGTTGTCGTCCTAACACTAATGCACCGAGCAACGCTACCAGCAACAGGATGCCCACCAGTTCAAAGGCCAGCACATAATCGGTAAACAGCGCCAGCCCAATCACACGGGGCACACCACCTTGCATGGCTGCCACAGCTTGCGGCGATACGCTTTCCACTCGTTGCAACACTGTATAGCCCAGGCCACCCAGCAGAATGATCCCCAGGATCAAACCCGCATACCGGCTCCACATACGATGTCGAGCCGTAAAATCCGTAGTGGACCCGCCGATGAGCATGATCACAAATAGGATCAGAATCACGATGCCGCCTGCATAGACGATCACCTGCGCTGCGGCCAAAAACTGCGCCTCCAGCGTCACATAGAGGACGGCCAAGGTAGCGAAGTTTGTCAACAGGAAAAGCGCACTGTGCACCGGCTCGCGGCTGAGCACCACGCCCACCGCCGCTGCCAGACAAACCGCGCCTACTACTAAGAAGAAGAGAAGCGACAGAGTCATCGCACTTACTCCGGTCGAATGATGACGTTGGGTTGACTCGGGTTGAGCAACACGTCCTTGGTGAGGACAAAGTCTTTGCGGTCGAAGTTGGCCATTGCGAATTCATGCCCTAGCACAATCGCTTCGGTAGGGCAGGCATATTCACAGTCGCCGCAGAAGATGCAGCGCAGCAGGTTAATTTCGTATGCCTTGGCATGGCGTTCACCCGGCGAAATCGGGTTGGCCGGATCATTTTCCTCGGCCTCTACGTAGATCGCACCCGTTGGGCAAGCCGCTTCACACAGTTGGCAGGCAATACAACGTTCCAGCCCATTGTCGTAGCGGCGCAGATAGTGTTTGCCGCGGAAACGCGGATAGATCGGGATCGGCTCGTCGGGATACTCTACCGTCACCGGCATCTGGCGCAAAGACTTGAGCGTTATCCCCATTGCCTTCCCAATATCGACTGCACCCTTGATGTAGTCTCTTAATGCCATCTTGTTTCCCTTTTGTATCGAACGTAGTGCCTGGTGCGTGTACCGGTTGAGCGAGTGTACGCGACGATTGAAAAGGCCTCGATATACACTGTAACCAGACTAGAATGACTTAGGCAGGGCTTATCTGCCCACTCACAAATCACCAATCACTTAAAAAAGACCACCAGCACTGAGGTGATCAACATATACACCAGGCTCAGCGGCAACAGGAACTTCCAGCAGAAGCTCATCAGTTGGTCATAGCGCGGACGGCCGATGGAGGCGCGAATCCACACGTAGAGGAAGAGCAGCGCGATGATCTTAAGCCCCAAATAAATCGGCCCCAAGAAGACGAACTGCTCGGCAAACGGACCGCGCCAGCCACCGAAGAAGAGGGTCGCCATGATCGCGCTCAACGTAATCATGTTGACGTATTCGGCGATGAAGAAGACGGCAAACTTGATGCCGCCGTACTCGGTCTGGAAACCGGCCACCAGTTCGTTTTCCGTCTCTGGTAGATCGAACGGGCTGCGGTTGTTCTCGGCCAGGATACAGATAAAGAAGAAGGGGAAGGCGATCCACAGCCACAGCCAAACCCACCAGGGCCGTGAATTTTCCACCAGTTCCACCAAACTGAAAGAACCGGCCAGCATGAGGATGCTCACCAAGAAGAGACCAAGCGGCAACTCATACGAGATCATCTGCGCAGATGAACGCAATGCGCCCAGCAGCGAGTAGTTATTGTTGCTACTCCACCCGGCCAAGATGATACCGTAGCTCTCGACACCTGCAATTGCCAGGATCCACAAGAAGCCAATCGGCACGTCAGCAATTGCCGGAATACCGTTCGCCACCGGAATGACCGCCCACACCACCAGCGCAGGTACCAGTGCCAACACCGGCGCCAGGAGGTAAACAGGCTTGTCTACGTGGTTGGGGATGATCTCCTCTTTAAAGATCGCCTTCACCGCATCAGCGACAGGCTGCAAGAGACCAAATGTACCCGCTCGGTTTGGCCCATAGCGGACCTGGAAGCGCGCCAACAGCTTGCGCTCGAACCAGGTCAAGTAAGCAAACCCAGTTAGCAGCACCACAATTAAAATCAAGGCCCGAATCGCGGGAAACACGATGAAATTAAGCCAGTCCATAGCGTGTCCTTCGTGGTGATTGGAGATTGGTGAATAGTGATTGGTGATTGGGGCAGACAGGAAACTGACGCCAATGGGGCATCACCTCGTCTACACGATCTTAATCACCAATCACCAATCACGAATCCCTCTTCTCAATCTTCACACCCTGCACCATACGCCCGTTCAACAATGCACCGACGGGAGCGCCGGGCAGGCTTTCGGGAATCCATACGGTGCCGGGTTGTACTTGGGCGTCGACTTTGACAGTCAGATCCAATGCGCCGTAGGGGCTACGCACGGAGACAAGCGCACCTTCAGCCAGCGACAGACCGTCCGCATCGTTGGGGTGAATCGCCACCACCGCGGAGACGGCAATGTTGCGTAGCGTCTCGTTGCTGTAGAAGAGCGTGCCGCCGTCAAAGAGGACGGTACCGCTTACCAGCGCCATTGGGTATTCCTGATCAACAGGGATGGCGTTCTGCTTTGCTTGGCGATAAGACGGCCTCGGTCGCGCCAACGACGCATCCCACTGGAGACCCTGGTCGCCCAGCGCTTCCCAGGAGAGACCGGCATACATGGGTACGGTGCGGGTAATCTCCTTGGTGACGCCACGCAAATCGGCGAACGGCCAGTCGGAGCCCATACGGTTGACGAGGTGATCAAGGATCATCCAGTCTGCCGCCGCTCGGGAGTCATGGCTGTCTACAGACTTCACCGCACGCTGAACACGGCGCTCAAGATTGGTGAAGGTGCCGTCCTGTTCGGCCCAACTGAGGGCGGGTAGCACCACATCGGCTCGGGCCGTGGTTTCGGTGTTGAAAATTTCCTGGACGACGAGCAGTTCGAGTTTTTCCAGGTTGGCGGCCCACTCAGGGCGTTCGCTGGCAGGATTTGCGCCCATGACGTAGAGCGCCTTGATGCCGGCCCCAGCAGCGTTGAGCATCTGGCTGTAGGTCTTGCCCGATGTTGTGGGCACGCTGCTGCCCCAAGTGGCACGCAGACGACGTTGTGCTGACTCTTCATCCAGTGCAGCATGGCCCGGCAGACGATCCGGCAGCACGCCCATGTCGCGACAGCCCTGGCTGTTGGCATCAAGGCCGACGAATGCGAGACGCTCATAGTGGCCGGTAAGTGCGGCCAAATTGACCAGCCCTTCCATCACCTCGCGGCCTGCATCACCCTGCGCCGCCATCGGGCCGTAGACAATCAGCGCGCTTTCGCTCTCGGCCAGCAATTTGGCCGCCGCCTTCACGGCGTCGGCGTCCACACCACAGACTTCCGCCATCATTTTATCGTCAGCGTTGGCGGTCCACTCCTTGAGTTTGTCCAAACCGGCGTTGGTGTTGCTCTTGAGTTCTACGCCCGATTCCAACGCTGCTTTGACCAGTCCATTAAGCAGGGCGGCTTCGGTGCCGGGCTTGTAGGCCATGTATGGGCCGTGATAACGGGTCAATTCCACCTGGCGAGGGTGGGCGATGATTAACTTAGCGCCACCGCGGCGCACAGCCCGCTTCAGGTGCAAATCGAGGATGGGCAGTTCTTCGCTGGGATCAATGCCGAAGAGGAAGATTGTGTCTACCTTCGGGTTTGGCCCGTACTGCGGCTTCATCACATCGGCCAGGGCGGGCAGACCAGTATTGATAGCCGCCACGTCGCCGCCGTTGCGGTGATCGATGTTGTTTGTCCCTACCACCTGGCGCATGAAACGCTGGAGCAGGTAGTTGGCTTCGTTAGATAGTTTGGCGCTGCCGATGCCACCGATTGCGTCCGCACCATGTTCGGCCTTGATCGCATTAAGACGCTCGGCGATGTAAATGAGCGCTTCGCTCCACTGCACCGGTTCGAGTTTACCGTTTTTGCGTACCAGCGGCATCGTAAGACGGGTTTCATCGTTGACCCAGTCGAAGGCGAAACGGCCCTTGTCGCACAGCCAAGTGTCGTTGACGCCCATGTTCTCGCGCGCAATGACACGGCGCAGTTCATGGGTGCGGCTGTCCATGCGCAGGTTGCAGCCCACGGAACACTGGGTGCAGATGCTGGCCGTGCGTTCCACCTGCCAAGGACGGTAGGCGAAACGAGAGACGCGATTGGTCAGCGCGCCGACGGGGCAGATGTCGATGATGTTACCGCTGGTCTTGGCGTCCACCGGCTTGCCATCTTGAATGTCGATGATTGTCTCTGATCCCCGGTGGAAGAGGCCAAGTTGCGGCTTGTCTTCCCATTCCTCCAGGTAGCGGATGCAGCGCCAGCAAAGGACACACCGCTCCTGATCGAGGACGATGGTGTCGGAGATCAAATAGTGTTTCTTCTTCAGGCGCTTGGGTTCCACCAGTTGGCTAATCCCTGGCCCAAAGCGCATTGTCTGATCCTGAAGCGGACATTCGCCGCCCTTGTCACAGATGGGGCAGTCGAGCGGGTGGTTGAGCAGGATGAAGCCCAGGTTGGCCTCCTGCACCGATTTCACCTGTTCCGTCTCGGTGAGGATCGACATTCCTTCAGCCACCGGCAGTGTACACGCCGTCATCAAGCGGCTGCCGCGAGGGCCTTCCACTTCGACCATGCACATGCGGCAACAGCCCACCGGATCGAGCTTGGGGTGGGAGCAGAAGATCGGAATCTCCACATTGACCAGCGCGGCAGCATCCACCACCAGCGTTCCAGGGGGGACAGACACCTCGCGGTTGTTGATTTTCAGGGTTACGTTATCGGCCATGAATGCTCATTCCTACGGGTTCATGCGCAGGCACGGGTGAAATTGACGATTGTCGATTTACGATTGTCGATTTACGATTGTCGATTTACGATTTTCGATTGCCGAAACGATGTTCTCGCCTCGGAAGTGACTGTCTCTACATTCGTCTTCCGTCGCCGGTCTTCCGTCGCCGGTTATCAGTCGTCTCCAGGCACAGGTTCACCGTCGGACACGATTGTGTCGTGGAGGATGATCTTGCCAGTCTGCGGGTAGACGCTTTCGTGCAGACCGCTGCCCTGAAGGGCGTCGGGCCGGTAAATAGGACGGATCGGGATCTCGGGTCCTAGTTCGCTGGGGTTGGTGGACACAATGTGCTTGTCAAATTCGTTGCGGAATTTGGCCAGGTTGCTCTGCATCCCCCAAACCGCTGCTTCGCCGAAGGGGCAGAAGCTCTTGCCGGCTATGTTGCGAGCAATGTACTCAAGCAGGGCCAGGTCTTTGGTACGACCGCCGCCCTCTTCGATGCGCAAGAGGATCGTTTCGAGCCAGGCGGTCCCTTCGCGGCAGGGTGTACACTTGCCGCAGCTTTCCTCACGGTAGAAGCTGAGGGTACGGCGTGCAATCGAGACCATTGAGTTGCTCTCGTCAATCACGATGACGCCCGCCGAACCGAGCAATGAGCCGGCTTCCTGAATGGCTTCATAGTCGAGCGGTGTGTCGAGTTGATCGGCGGTGAGCAACTTCATGGAGAGTCCACCAGGGACCACAGCTTTAATGGGCACATTGTCATCGACAGGGCCACCGCCGTAGGTATAGATCAATTCACGCAGCGGCGTGCTGTGCGGCAGTTCGTAGACGCCGGGCGTCTTCACATTGCCGCTTAGACAGAAGATGCGCATGCCAGGGCTTTTTTCGGTGCCGAACTGCTTGTACCACGCAACGCCATGGCGCATGACATGGGTGACGTTGGCAATTGATTCCACGTTGTTGACGATGGTGGGCTTGGCGTACAGACCTTCCACAGCGGGGAAGGGTGGCTTGAGGCGGGGCTGTCCACGGTAGCCTTCCAGGCTGGAAAGCTGCGCCGTCTCTTCGCCACATTCGTACGCACCCGCGCCGCGGTGGACGACAACGCGCAAGTTCTTGCCCGACCCGAAGATATTTTCGCCCAAATAGCCCTTGGCTTCGGCTTCTTGAATAGCTTCCAGAAGCCGGGTGTAACCGAAATAATATTCACCGCGAATATAGATGTAGGCGCGCTCCGCTTCAATGGCGTGCGCGCTCATGATGATCCCTTCGATCAACTGGTGGGGATCATATTCCATGATGATGCGGTCTTTGAAGGTGCCAGGCTCCGACTCGTCGGCGTTAACCACCAGGTAGCGAGGATAGACACCAGCCGGGATGAAGCTCCACTTCATGCCGGTGGGAAAGCCTGCGCCGCCGCGACCGCGGATGCCGCTGTCTTTAATCTGTGTAATTATGTCGGCAGGGGTCATCTCGGTGAGGACACGCCGCGCAGTCTCGTAGCCGCCATCGGCTTCGTAGGTATCGATCTTGTGGCCGTCGGGCGTGGCAATGCGCGCCATCAGGTATCGGGGTTCCATACCGCCGAAACGATAAGGACCGGCGGCCTTGCCTGTGCTATCGGGATCGCCGTCGGGCGTCCACCGTTCGAGGACGTCGAACGCCTTGCCGTTTTCGATGACGTTGAGCATCTTTTCCACGTCTGCGGCGGAATCGAGCTCCTCGAAGTAGCGGATCTTGCCGGTTGTCTGCTCGGTGACTGAGACCATGGGCGCGCTGCCACACGATCCCAGGCATTCCATGTGATCAAGGGCGAACTTGCCGTCTGCGGTCTTTTGACCGTGGTGGATGCCCAGCTTTTCTTCCAGGTGGTGCATACATTCACCCGCACCGCGTAGCATACAGGGAACATTGGTGCAGACTTCCACGTGGTACTCGCCCTTAGGCGCTTCGTGGAACATGTTATAAAAGCCAACCACTGCGCCGACTTCTGCCGGGGCCAGGTCAAGGATTTCGGCCAGTTCGTTCTGCGGCTGCACAGCACAATAGCCATACTCACGCTGAATCACATAGAGCGCGGGCAGGATCGCCGACCGCTGTCGTCCTTCGGGATAGCGGGTGATGATCTCAGCAATTTCCGCGCGCATCGCCTGTGTCAGCGGTGCATCGGCAGGTAGCGTCATCTCAGTGTCTCCTACTTCCTTCGCAAGTGAAACACATCTAGCAAACGATAATGCGCAATTCGTAATGCGCAATTGTCATCAACAGTCGATTGTGTGATGCGATTCTCTGGTTTACGCATCACGCATTACTATCGATCAACCTCACCCAACACAATATCAATTGAGCCGATATTCGTTACCACGTCGGAGAGCATGCCACCGCGGCACATGTGATCGATGGCGTAGAGATTGTTGAAGCTCGGCCCGTGAATGTGGACACGATATGGTTTGGCCGATCCGTCGCTGTAGACGAAGCAGGCCAGTTCGCCCTTGTTCGATTCCACGCCGCCATAGACGAAGCCCGGCGGCACGAGGAAGCCTTCGGTCATCAATTTGAAGTGGTGAATCAGCGACTCCATGCTCACGTCGAGTTCGGCGCGAGGCGGCGGGGTGACCTTGCGGTTCTCAGTCTTGAACGGCCCCTTGGGCAGGTTCTTTACCGCCTGGTCGAGGATGCGCAGGCTCTGGCGCATCTCTTCCATGCGCAAAAGATAGCGACCATAACCGTCACCGCGGTCGCTGGTAGGCACTTCAAAGTCGAACATGGGGTAGGCCGAGTAAGGCATATCTCGGCGCAGATCCCAGTCGACGCCGCTGCCACGCAGCATCGGGCCGGTGAGGCCCATGTTCAATGCGTCCGCGCGGCTGATGTAGCCGATGCCATCGAGACGTTCCACCCAGAGGGGAACATCGGTAAGCATTGCGTGATAATCATCGAGCTTGCCCGGCATCACACGGATGAAGTCTTTCAGCTCTTCAATGAAGCGGGGCGGCAAATCCTGCCAGACACCGCCGATCCGCAGGTAGCTGACGGTCAGACGTGCACCGCAGGCCATCTCGAAAAGTTCAAGGATGCGTTCGCGCTCACGGGTAGCGTACATCAACAAGCTCATGCCTGTACCCGAAATATCGAGAACATGGGTGGAAAGCCAAAAGAGGTGGGCGGCGATGCGCTGCAACTCCGCCATAATCACCCGGATTACCTGTCCACGTTCGGGAACGTCGATGCCCAACATCTGTTCCACGGGCAGCGCAAAGGAGAGATTGTTGTTCATCGCCGACAGATAATCCATGCGGTCGGTGTAGTAGATAAAATCTTTGTAGCGCTTGAATTCGGCCGTCTTCTCGAAACCGCTGTGCAGGAAACCCAGGTCTGGGTCTATACGCACGACCTGTTCACCGTCCAGTTCCACCACAAGGCGAAGGACACCATGGGTGCTGGGGTGGTGTGGCCCCATGTTGATGATCATATTCTCACGGTTCATGCCAGGGGGCAGATCCGGCTTGGCACTGCTAGACGGTAGGATCTGCGTGCCGAAAGTCTCAAATTCGGGATCGTCCCAAGTCGGCGTGAAAGGAACTTCTTCGCCACCTATCGGCACCTGTTTCTGTAGGGGATGGTAGGGCCAATGTTTGGGCATCATGATACGGCGAAGATCAGGGTGACCGTCGTAGACGACACCCATGAGATCATAAGTCTCTCGCTCTGGCCAAATCGCGCTCTGAAATAGACCACTGAGGCTAGGCAGATGTGGGCTGTCACCACCAACTGCGGGGGAGACCACCGTCAAGAGCTTTTTGCGACTGTAAGAACGAAACTGGTAGACGCCCTGGAAGCGGGCATCGTGGGGCCCGATGGGCAGCTTTAACCGATCCAGCGCGGTGACATCGACCAGCGATTCATATTTCAACTGGGCATCGCGGTTGACGAACTGAGCCAGTTCGAGCAGACGCGACGGTTGCACATAGACAACCTGATTGCCATTGTGCAGACCGGCGGCGATGATGTCGTCGCCGAAGCGTTCGGCGATGGAGCGGGTATCGTCCGTTTCACCGGTGGGCAGCGGCGCAACCGCCGGAATGCCCGGCACATTGAGACTGGGCAGCGTCTCATATTGCCGGTAAAGAGGAGAAGTATTCAGTGGTGACATTGTGTTCTCCGAACGGGTGCAGCGTTGTGTGCAAAAAGAGCGCCGAGAGAAGACGTAATGCGTAATTTGTAGACGAAATTGGTTTCCAAGTGGCGGTAATCATGTCGACCAATTACGCATTACGCATCATACTATCCCAGCGGAGCAATAGTTTCGAGGCTGGGGACGCGTTCGCGGCTGGGTTTGATATAGTCGCGGATGCTTTCTTTGCCCTGCTTTTCGCGCAGTTTGTCCAGCGCGTAGAGCAAGGATTCGGGTCGCGGCGGGCAGCCAGGTACATAGACGTCAACAGGAATGATTTTGTCGACGCCTTGAATAATGGCGTAATTGTTGAACGGGCCACCGGCACTGGCACAGATGCCCATGGCGATTACCCACTTGGGCGCTGACATCTGATCGTAGATGCGTTTGATCACCGGCGCCATCTTATTGCTGACGCGCCCTGAAACAATCATCAAGTCGGCCTGACGTGGGCTGGCACGAAAAAGTTCGGAGCCGTAGCGGGCGATGTCGTGGCGGGCAGTGCCCACGGCGATCATCTCAATCGCGCAACAAGCCAGGCCGAAGAGAAGCGGCCAGGTGCTGTTCTGCCGTCCCCAGTTGACAAGCTGATCCAGGGACGTGGTTAGGATTCCTTCAGGGAGTCGCTGTTCTAAACCCATTCTTTACCTCAACTGTTCAGATTCACAGAATCTAAGCAAGACGCGGGCGATCTCTAGGCAGAAATTAGATCGGCTGTACCGATATAAGTCTCTACCCTGAAATTACAGTACGCCGCAGCACGTTCGCGGTTTGTTACGCCGGGCTGCTGTAAATTTCAGGACAGATTCTAAATACACGGAGCATCGCCGATCCGGAAAATCATTGATTCGATTTGGTGGTGCGTGGCATTGTTAATGTGGCATTTTTAAATATAGCGCACATTCAGACAGTGAAGCAAAATTTCCACCTGGAAACGTTATCTTTTCACAATCAACGTCATTCTTTGTTCAGGAAATGACCTGCACGGAAGGATTCACGACGTAGACATATATCGCCATCTGTCTGTTCGCGTCCACTACCAATTTAAAGCACCCTTACGCCATTCATAAATCAGGCCGATGATCAGGATCAGCATGAATGGCGCCATCACTATCAGCGCGAAAACACGCAGATCACGCAACACAGAAGCCCATGGGTAAAGGAAGATCACCTCAATGTCGAAGATCAAAAAGAGCATAGCGACGAGGTAGTACTTTACAGGGAAGCGACGGCGCGTGTCATCAAACGGAATGATCCCCGATTCGTACGCCTCCAACTTCTGTTTATTGGGTACTTTGGGGCCAAGCAAAGACGGAACGACGATGGCGATGCCTGCGAAAGCGGTGGCAAGCACAAGCAAAACGAGGAGTGGGATGTAGTCGGACGCCATGAAACACTCCTAAGTGAATATATTGAATTCTATCTGGGCGGTGGATAAAGTGCGGACAAACGTACTGAGTGTGCCCAAACGGGCAGAAGCAAGACGATAAGCAAGACGATAATGGATCGTGCATTTTGCCACGAACGTGCGTGATTCTAGCATGAAGGGAATTGGTTGTCAAAGAGAATCCAAAGTTTTGTGAAATTTGGAGCTTTGTTGTAGGGTAGGCAATCGCTCGGGCTAGAGAGCAGTCAAGTTCAGGATATTGGATAGCCGATTACAGAATTAAAATTACTTTTTTAGGCTGAAAACTTTTCTTTTCAATTTGCGCTATGCTATAATGCCGACGCTTTGTACTTTTCCACACAATCGCTTTGCTATTTCTATATTTCTCCGTAAAAGGAGCGGTTTATGCTCTCCCAGTACGCGTTTATTTTGATTTTGAGTGCGCTGGCGGTGATTGTACCGGTCGCGGCAATCACGATTGGTCATTTCCTTGGCCCACGTCGCCCTGATCCCATTAAGAATGCCGTCTACGAAAGTGGTGTCGAGACTATTGGTGATACTTGGGTGCAATTTCGCGCCCAGTACTACCTGATTGGTCTCGTCTTCGTGGTGTTTGATGTTGAAGCAATCTTCCTCTTCCCGATTGCACTGGCATACAGGTCCCTTGATCTTTTCGGCGTCATCGCAGCGATTTTCTTCATTCTACTCCTGGTGATCGGTCTGCTTTATGACTGGCGCAAGGGTGCGTTGGAATGGCAGTAGTGGCCGGATTGGCTGTAGATTCCCTCATTTTCGATCTGGATGGAGGTTCTCTGAATGCGACAACACTGGAGTGACGCATTTATCAACTGGCTGATTAGCCTGGGTTTACCAGAGCTGCTGGCCACGATCCTTGCCTTTGGCATCGGTGGTTTTGTTTTGGTTTTTGTTTCACTAAATTCAGCATTACTGCTGATCTGGATCACACGCAAAGTAGTGAGCCGCATCCAGGATCGCATTGGGCCGAACCGCGTCGGTCCGTTTGGGCTAATGCAGACGCCCGCCGACGCCCTTAAGCTCATGTCAAAAGAAGACATTACACCCACCGAAGCCGACAAGATTGCATATAATCTGTCGCCGGTGTTGGCTGTTTTCGGTATGGTGATGCTGTGGGCCGTAATCCCCTTCGCACCGGGCTTTATCGGCGTGGATCTAAACGTCGGTATTCTTTACGTGGTGGCGCTGGGATCGGTGGCTGTGATGGCGGCCCTGATGGCCGGATGGGGCAGTAATAATAAGTATGCCCTTTTGGCCGGCTTTCGTGTGGTGGCGCAGTTGCTGAGTTACGAGATCCCGATGGTGCTGGCCGTGCTTACCGTGGTCCTCGTCACAGGGACGATGCGTCTGGCAGGCATTGCCGAGTTCCAATCGTTAGAGCTCTTCGGCTTTAACCTGGGCCTGGGTTGGCTGGGCTTCTTGATGCCGGGTGCGTTGCTTGTCTTTTTCATTAGTACTTTAGCCGAAGCGGAGTTGACGCCTTTTGACCTGCTCGAAGCCGAATCGGAGTTGATTGCCGGATTTCACATTGAATACTCGGGGATGAAGTTCGCCATGTTCTTCCTGGCGCAGTTTGTCAATGCCTGGATCTGGTGTGCGTTGATCACAGCGCTCTTCCTGGGTGGATGGCAGGGTCCATTTGTGGATCAACTGCCGATCCTGGGGTTGGTCTACTTCTTTATTAAGGCCTACTTTGTGTACATATTACAACAGTGGGTACGTGGCACCTTCCCCCGTGTACGCATTGACCAGATGATGTATTTTGCATGGAAGGTGCTGGTGCCGTCGATGGTGGCCCTAATTGTGGTGCAGGCGATTATCCAGAAGTTGCCTGTACCGTTGGCGGCTCAGTATGTGCTCATTTTTGTCGCCAATATCGGGCTGGTGGCCATTGTGGTACGCACGCTCAACACCTACTTCCGCAGCGAAGGCCTACGCACCAAGCGTGAGTTCACGCCTCGGTCACTCATCGGCACGATGCAGCCTGCCGAGTAATTCACTCAACGAGGATTGACGTTACTATGCCAGAAATCCATCTCCCGTCTATTGATCAAGTGATCTTTGCAGGGCTCGCGCTCTTCACGATGGTCTCGGCTGTATTGGTGGTGGCAAGCCCCAATCTCTTTCACAATGCGTTGGCGTTGGTTGCGACGCTCTTTGGCGTGGCGGGTCTTTACGTCATGTTAGAGGCCGAGTTTATTGCTGTGAGCCAAGTGCTTGTCTATGTGGGCGCGATTTCGACGCTGATCACCTTTGCCATCATGCTCACGCGCGGCATGATGTATGGCAAGACCTCGCCGATGAACCGGCAGTGGGGAAAGTCGGCACTCTTTGCCTTCCTCTTCTTTGCAGCACTGCTAGGTTTTGTTCAGACGACACCATGGTCGAATGAAGCCCCCCAACTCTTTGCTGCGGCAGGTTCTGCCGTCACGTCAGCAGGCGAATTCATCACAGCGGACGGCCTTTTTGTGTCACCGGAGGCGATGATCGCAGAGCTGGGTGTGCAATTTGTTACGACCTATGTGGTGGCCTTTGAGGTGCTCGGGCTGCTCTTGTTGTTGGCATTGGTCGGCGCTGTCATGCTGGCCCGCGACCGCTAAATCTAACGCCGAGGGAGGAATGTTGTGGTTCCACTGACCTGGTATCTTATTGTTGCAGCTTTTTTGTTTGCTTGTGGTCTTTACGGCGCGTTGGCTCGGCGCAATGCCATCGCTATTCTGATGGGCGTTGAGTTGATGCTCAATGCTGCGAATATTAACCTGGTGGCCTTTTGGCGTTTCAGTGACACTTTCGCGGATCTCTCTGGACAGGTCTTTGCCATCTTCATCATCGCATTGGCAGCAGCCGAGGCGGCGGTAGGTCTGGCTCTGATTATTTCCGTCTACCGAGCGCGTAAGACTGTGAACGTAGAAGAACTGAAGTCGCTGTCTGGGTGACGTGTGTTTGCTAGGATGGCGCCGTCTTCCGCCCTCCTCTGTTAGCATAGTTTCTATCTCAAACATACATGCCAAAACAGTTGTTGACTGGCTCATTGGAAAAACAGTGCGAGTTCCTTTACGGGCTGGCGCAGGAAAAGATGCAGGTCGGGAATTACACAGGAGCGGTTCACGCTTTACAGGAAATTGTTCAGCATGCGCCTGACTATGCCGACGCCGCCGAATTGCTAGCCATTGCTAAACGCAGAAAGACGGACCAGCGAAACCGTTTGTTTTTTTCGCTACTTGGCGCAGTGATCTTCGTTGGCATCGGTAGCTTCTCGCAGATTGCCAATGATCTCTGGTTGTTCGCCCTGGCCTTTTTGGGTTTGCTGGTTGGATACGGCACGGCGAACTTGCTGAGCAGTCTTCGTACGTAGACCCATGCCGTGAGTGCTTGCGGCTTTCGGATGTCCAATCAAGACAACGAGGTTGATTCATGGAAGGTATTTTCAATCTAGCATGGGTTATTCCCATCCCCCCGTTCCTGGCCTTTCTGACCATTGTTTTGTTTTTGAATGGCAACAAACGGGGCAGTTCATTAGTCGCCATCGGATCGGTAGTCATCAGCTTTGTGTTGGGTTGGGGCATTGCCTTTGCGTCGTTCTTCACCGACCACTTTGGCGAGAACCCTATTGATCGGGCGCTTTACAGCATTCCTACCGGCGCGTCTGAGCTTGTGATCGGCTATGCAGTGGACCCGTCCAACGCGTTGATGCTGATCATGGTGCCCTTTTTGCTGCTGATGATCTTCATCTACTCCAGCGGCTACATGACCTTTCCCGGGCACCTGCGCAGCGAAGACTTCCCGCAAGCCTACGCGCAGCACAAGGACCCCCGCTACAGCCGCTTCTTCGCCTACATCAGCCTCTTTGCCACAGGCATGCTGGGCCTGGTTATCTCGAACAGCTTGCTCACGTTCTTCATCTTCTGGGAGATCATGGGGCTGTGCAGCTACCTGCTCATCGGCTTCTGGTTCGAGAAGGAATCGGCCAAGAAGGCTGCGTTTAAGGCGTTCATGACCACCCGCATCGGCGACGCCATCATGCTCATCGGTATGATGTTCCTCTACATCCAGAGCGAACCGAGCACGTTGCGCTTCAGTGAACTCTTCACCGCCGAAAACTTGGAACACCTGGCACAGACCAGCGTTACCATTCCCATCTTCGGCAGTGTGCCGTGGATTGCCCTCATCGCCGTGCTGCTCTTCTTCGGTACGGTGGGCAAGAGTGCGCAATTCCCACTACACGTCTGGCTGCCCGATGCCATGGAAGGCCCCACGCCTGTCAGCGCCATGATCCATGCGGCGACGATGGTCTCTGCCGGCGTCTACTTGCTGGTGCGCATGTTCCCCATCTACGAATATGCCGGTGAAGTTTCTGCCGGTGTACTGACCTTTGTGGGCTTTATCGGCGCCTTCACCGCGCTTTTTGCCGCCACTATTGCCCTGACCCAATGGGATATCAAGCGTGTGCTGGCCTACTCAACCATCAGCCAGCTCGGCTACATGGTGGCAGCTATCGGCATGGGCGCCTACTTGGCGGCGATTTTCCACCTACTCACCCATGCCTTCTTCAAGGCGCTGCTCTTCTTGGGTTCGGGTAGCGTGATTCACGGCGTGGAGCACGGCTTCCACCACGCCCACGAGCATGGTCATGGGCACGACGAACATGAACACGGCCATGGCACCCACGTCATCCAACGCCAGGACGGTGCGCTGAATCCCGAAGATCCTCAGGACATGCGCAACATGGGCGGTCTACTCGAACGCATGCCGCGCACGGGCTGGACTTTTATCATTGGCGGTCTGGCGCTTTCCGGTTTCCCGCTAGTGACGTCCGGCTTCTGGTCGAAGGATGAGATTCTGGCGGTGGCCTGGGGCGACGCGCACTTCTGGATTTTCTGGACGCTGGCGCTTTCTGCCTTCCTCACCGCCTTCTACACCATGCGCCAAATTGGCCTCACCTTTTTAGGCACAGCTCGCTCTGAAGGCGCTCGGCACGCTCCCGAAAGTGTTGCCAGCATGACAGTGCCGCTGCTGCTGATCAGTGTCTTCGCTATCGGTGCAGGCTGGGTGGGTATCCCCGAAAAGATTCCGTTTATCGGTGGCATTGTGCCCAACTGGCTCGCTCATTTTCTCGAACCGTACCTGCTGCACATGCACCTGCACCCACATGTACTCACCTTTAGCTGGATGCCACTATTGACGTCGGTGGTGGTGGCTCTAGGTGGCCTAGGATTGGGCTATCTCGTCTACGGCAAAGGTTTAAAAGAAGGACAGATCGACCCACTGGCAAAACTTTTTGGCCCGATCTGGACTATGTGGCACAACAAATACTGGGTCGACGAGTTCTACCGCGACACGGTGGTTGCTTTCACGCTGGCCTTCTCGAAGTTCCTGGCGCTCTTTGATCGGGAATGGGTTATCGACTGGATTGTCAATTGGATCGGGCGGCTGGCGATCGCGCTGTCTACTGTGCTGGCGGCGTTTGATCGGTATGTCATCGATGGGCTGGTCAACGGCGTCGGTTGGCTTTCCGACCAAGCCGGCAATGTCACTCGCTTGCTGCAGGATGGTCGTGTGCAGACCTATCTGCTCTTCGGCCTGCTGACGGCGGCAGTTTGGCTCTTCTTGAACGTGCTGCCAGTGATTTTGACACTGGTGTAGCCGTTTTCGGGATTTGTTTCGATTACGCTGTATCGGTTCCAAGACAGTGGACGGAGGACGAAAGACGGGAGACGAACGAAAAGCACATTCACAGACTTAACGTTCGTCTCCCGTCCACCGTCTTCCGTATCTCTCAGGTACACACAACTTGTTCTGCTGCTGAGGAGAGGAATTCATGGATTCTCAAGTTAACGGTTGGATTTTGACCGTCATTCTGTTCTGGCCGCTGGTTTCAGCACTGTTGGTGCTGGCCTTCGGCAAGTCGGACCGGAGCATCAAGACCGGTTCGACTCTGGCCAGCCTGCTACCGTTGGGGCTAAGCATCTACCTGCTCTTTGCCTATGACTACACCGTGGGCGGCTTTCAGTTCATCACCTTGGCCGACTGGATTCCACCACTCAATGCCAGCTACCACTTAGGTGTGGACGGTTTGAGTGTGCCCTTGATCTTCTTGACCACGTTACTCTCGACGCTGAGCTTCTACTACAGCGCCAGCGTGATCAACAAGCGGGTCAAGGAATATTTCTTCCTCTTCCACCTGCTGCAGATGAGCATGTTAGGCGTCTTCGTTGCGCTGGATTACGTGCTCTTCTACGTCTTTTGGGAAATCAGCCTGGTGCCCATGTACTTCCTCATCGGCATCTGGGGTGGCGCCAACCGCAACTACGCCTCGATCAAGTTCTTCATCTACACCTTGGTCGGTTCGGTGGCGATGTTGTTGGCGATTCTGGGCATCTACTTCGCCACAGGGACATTCAACATTCTTGAGGCGGCGGCTGCACAACCCTTCGCCGACGACCTGACCCTGGCCAGCCTGGCCTTCTGGGGGCTCTTCCTGGGCTTTGCTTTCAAGGTGCCCAGCTTCCCCTTCCACACCTGGCTACCCGACGCCCATACCGAAGCGCCTACCGCCGGTAGTGTGATCCTGGCCGGTGTGCTGCTCAAACTTGGCGCCTACGGTCTGCTGCGCATGATGCTGCCCACCTTCCCCAATGCGGCCGTCTACTGGGCGCCGTGGCTGGTGGCGCTGGGCGCCATTGCAATTGTCTACGGTGCGTTTGTCTGTGTAGCGCAAACCGACTTGAAACGGCTGATTGCGTACAGTTCAGTCAGTCATATGGGGTATGTGGTGTTGGGTATCGGCGCCGCCGCCACGGTAATGACACCGGAAGCCGTGGCCGCTGCCGCCAGCAACTTTGGCGTCAGCCCAGAACATATCATCGACAGCGCCACCATGGCCATCAACGGCGCGGCGTTGCAGATGTTCAATCACGGTATTATCACCGGGGCATTGTTCTTCCTGGTGGGTGTGATATATGAACGGGCGCATACGCGTGAACTGGCCGCTTTTGGCGGGCTGGCCGCGAAGACGCCCTACTTCTACGGCTTGATGATGGTAGCGGCCTTTGCCAGCCTGGGGCTGCCCGGTTTGGCCGGCTTCTGGGCGGAGTTCTTCACCTTCCGCGGTGCGTTTGCGCTTGTCCCCTACTGGGCGGCCTTCGGCACCATCGGTATTGTGATTACCGCCGTCTACATTCTTTACCGTATCATCCAGAACATCTTCCTGGGTGAATACGACGCCGAACGCCATACCCACTGGACAACAGTGGACGGCAAGCACGCAGACGGCCCCACGGATGTAACGGCTTTCGAACAGGTAACGTTATGGCCACTGGTGCTTGGCATGTTCATCATCGGCGTCTACCCGACAGGCTTGCTGCTCTACTTCAACAAATCGGCGCAAGAACTTGTCAACTTTGTCTCGAACCTGAGCCTGCCCTAACGGCGCACCACTTGCTTCCTAGATCGAGGAGGTCACCTTGTACGACTTTGGACTACTCGCACCGGAAATGATCCTGCTGGTGGGCGCGCTGACGGTCTTCTGCCTGGACGTTGCTTTCAAAAGTGAAAGCAAGTCGGGCCTGAGCTATATGGCGATTTCGGTGCTAACGCTTTCCGCGGCGCTGCTGGCCGTGATACTTCAAATGGACGTGCCGCCGCAAGTTGCTTTCGGCATGATGGATGTGGACGCTTTCGCCCGCTTCATCAAGCTGACCATCTTCTCCGGTATGGTTCTGACGGCGATTGCCGGCGGCCGCTACATGAACCGCCGCAGCAAGAATCAAGGCGAATTCTGGACTTTCTACCTGATGGTCAGCCTGGCCATGAGCGTAGCGGCCAGTGCAAACAACCTGGTGCTTATTTATATCAGCATCGAATTCCTGTCGATTACCAGCTACATGCTGGCTGGTTTCCTACGCGAAGAAAAGGGCAGCAACGAAGCCGGGTTGAAGTATTTCCTGTATGGTTCGATAGCGTCGGCGGTGATGCTCTACGGCATCAGCCTACTCTATGGGGCCACCGGTTCTCTCTACCTACGTGACATCGCAACCTTTTTCGCCGCAAGCATGAACACGGCGGGAGAGATGAGCGGCCTCGGCTTTGTGGCGATTCCGGCCACGATTCTCACGTTGGTAGGTCTGGGCTTCAAAGCAAGCCTTGCGCCCTTCTACCAGTGGGCACCCGATACCTATGAGGGTTCACCGACACCGGTTGCCATATACCTGTCTACAGCGTCGAAGGCTGCGGCGTTCGCCGTGATCGTTCGTGTATTCGTGGTGGGATTGGCACCCTTCGAAGTCAACTGGGTGCCTGTGCTGGCCGGCTTTAGCATTATCACCATGACAATGGGCAACCTGGCCGCGTTGCGACAGACGAACGTGAAGCGCATGCTGGCCTATAGTTCAGTGGCACAGGCCGGATATGTGCTCATGGGGCTGGTTGCCGTCGCAGCCGACTCGCAGAGCGGTATGAACGGTCTTAACGGCGTGCTCATCTACCTGTTCGCCTACATCTTCACCAACGTGGGTGCCTTCCTGGTAGTGATGGCGCTGGAAGAGACGGTGGGCAGCACCGACATTAACGCCTTCAACGGCCTGGTTCGCCGTGCACCCTGGCTGGCAGCGATGTTTGTCATCTTCTTGCTAAGCCTTACCGGCATCCCGTTGACAGGCGGCTT
Organism: bacterium; assembly: GCA_016124945.1. Taxonomy (GTDB): domain Bacteria; phylum Chloroflexota; class Anaerolineae; order Caldilineales; family Caldilineaceae; genus RI-153. Next base: position 48,438 of record WGMT01000036.1, read on the forward strand.
CCTGGGCAAGTTCTACGTCTTCGGCGCTGCGATTCAGCATCAGTACTTCTGGCTGGCGGCGGCGGGGATGATCAACGCCGGGATTGCAGCGTTCTACTACCTTAACGTCGTGCGCGCCATGTTCTTCGACAGCGAAGAGGAAATCAGCGGTGTGACAGGCGGCGCAGCCGTCCTCGATGTGCCGGTGGGTACGCAGGTAAGCCTGCTCATCTGCACCCTCGCCACTCTTTGGATCGGCATCTACCCGATCACGGTGATCAACTGGGTGAACGACGCATCGAATCAATTGTTCAGGCTGCCGTTCTAGGTGACTAGTGAGTGAGCTTGCCAAACAATGAGCAAGCAGACAATCGATAGTGACAAACCCGCCAGGTTCTCCGAAACCTGGCGGGTTACTTTTGTGGATATTGACAGGACGCGACCGCAGTGCCAGGCACTCCCCTGCCTGCACGTTCCAGTTTCCCCGATCTTCTTGGCGCTTTGGTGGAGCTATCGTATAATCCAAGACGTTTGAAGTGTGCAGGTGGCAGGTTTGCAGGTGATCCGCATCATCCCATCATCCGCTCAACACGATCACCCCTTCACCTTGTCGCCTATGCACCTGTTCACCTTGTCATTGTCCTCTCTGAGGAGACATACATGCCGATTGGAAGATCACCGTTCGCAAGGACGGTGTGGTCTATGTGGATTTTCTTGGGGATACTGGCCTTGGTCCTGTTGCCGCGGGAATTGGCGGCGCAGGTCCCTACGCCGCCCAGTCCCAATCCAGTGTTGGGTGTAGCCGTCGCGCCTGATGATCCAACCCTGGTGCTGGCGGGGACGCTCAACTCTCCCTCACCGGCCGCCATCTATCGCAGCACCGACGCCGGCCGCACATGGACAGTGGCGGATGCCCCGCTGCCGGCCAATGCCAGCATCGCAGCGTTGCTCTTCGATCCACAAAATGCCGACTTCGCCCTGGCCGCAGATGGTGGCTTTGGTGCACTCTACATTAGCGAAAACGGCGGGCAGAATTGGCGTCTGCAGCCGTCGCTTTCGACGGTGCTTAGCCAGAACAGCGCCGTGGGGCGTCTTTTTGCCCGGGTTGAAAACGGACAGACCGTCTTCTACGCCGGGACGCGCTTTGACGGCGTCTTGCGTAGTGCCGATAAAGGCGGCACTTGGGAACGGCTTTCAGGCGGCCTCACCGGCGATGCCCTACGTGTGCGCGCCTTTGCTGATTTGGGCGGCGTCCTCTATGCTGGGACGCATGCTGGTCTCTTCCGCCTACCACCAGGGACAATGGTATGGGAACAAGTAGCCGGCATTCCGGCCGGTGCGATTGTACGCGGACTCGATCTTTTCGAAAATCGTCTCTTCGCGGGAACCTTTGCCAACGGTCTGTACAGTAGCGCCGACGGCGTAACCTGGGAACGCGACACCGCGCTGCCAGGCGGTTTACAGATCTTCGACGTCGCCACTGCCGGATACCGCCTTGTGTTGGGGACGAATCAGGGCATTAGGGAGCGTCTCGACACCCAGTGGACGCAGGCCACCCTCAACGATCAGCCATACAACGGTGAAGTCTACAATCTTTCTCCGGCGGCGAATACGCCAGGCGTCATCTACGCGGGGACAGCCGACCGCTGGGTTGTGCGCAGCATCGACGGCGGATTTACCTTTGACGCCATCGAAGAACTAGATCTACTGATCCCTGCGCTGGTGCCGCCTCCGCCCACGCCCACGCCCACCCCGTCCAATACACCGACGCCGTCGCCCACGCCAACGGAAACGCCAATCCCAACGGAAACACCCACGCCCACCGAGACGGCGACACCGACAGAGACGCCAACACCCACGTTGACGCCCACGGAAACGGCGACGCCTACCGAAACGGCCACGCCTACCGAGACACCAACGGAGACAGCTACACCTACCGACACCCCAACGCCGGATCCCTTTGCGCCGACGGCCACGCCGACGCCAACCGAAACACCGACAGAAACGCCGACGCCGACCGAGACGCCGACACCGTCCGCCACACCCACAGAAACACCAACACCCACCATCACGCCGACGCCGTCTGCTACACCTACGCCCACAGACACGCCGACGCCCACACCCCTAGAACAAGCGCGCGAAAACGTCACCAGGCTGCCCCCGATTTGGGTGGGCGCGGGGATCGTCTTTTTTGTCGTCGTGCTCATTGCGGGGTTGGCGCTGGTGCGCGGACCAGGGGAAATTTAAGAATCATCATGCACCTATCCGAACTCTTCAAACTTAGTGGCTTCGACGCGCCAAGCATCGAGCATCCTGTTTCCCAAGTGGTCGGGGACAACCGACAGGTGACGCCAGGATCTGTCTTTGTGGCGGTGCAGGGCTTGCGCGTAGACGGGCACCGCTTCATCCCCGCAGCGATTGCGGCGGGTGCGGTGGCTGTGGTAGGAACACGCCCGCCAGAGGAGTTGACCGCGCAGGGGATCGAGATCCCGTCCTCGGTGGTATATGTGATGGCAGAAGATGGGCGGGAGGCGCTGGCGAAGCTCAACGCGGCGCTACAGGGCTTCCCCTCGCGGCAGATGACCGTGATCGGTGTCACCGGCACGGACGGCAAGACGACGACATGCACATTAATCGAGTCAATCCTAGCGGCGGCCAAGAGTGGCGACACCGGCGTGCTCACCACCATCGGCGCGCGTATCGGCGGCGTGGAACAGGACACAGGTTTCCACGTTACCACGCCTGAAGCGCCCGACGTACAACGCTACCTGGCGCAGATGCGTGACGCCGGCTGTCGCTACGCCATTGTAGAAAGCACCAGCTTTGGCCTAGATCAAAAACGTGTGGCTTCCGTAGACTACGATGTGGCGGCTATCACCAACATCACCCACGAACACCTCGATATCCACGGCACATTTGAGGCGTACCAGGCTGCCAAGGCGTTGCTCTTTCGGGCACTTTACCGCTCAGATCCCAAACCAGGGGGGCCCCGTGTCGCCGTCCTCAATGCCGATGACGAAGGCAGTTTCACCCTACTGCAAAAGGTGCTGGCCGAGGAGACGGCAAACAAACCTGAGACCGCATTGACCATCCTCCATTACAGTACGCAACAGACACACGTCGATGTGTATGCCGACCGCATTACCTATGAACCGGACGTCACCCGCTTCGAATTGCATTGGTGGGGTGGTGTAATCCAAATGGAAACGCAGTTGATTGGCGAATTCAATGTAGCCAATATCCTCTGTGCGGCGGCGGCGACGCTGGCTTTGGGGATTGCCCCCAGCGCCGTGCAGGCGGGCATCGCTGCGCTGCCCGGCGTGTTGGGGCGTATGCAGCGCATGAACAGTGGACAGGAATTCCTCGCCGTGGTGGACTTCGCCCACTCGCCCGTAAGCCTGGAACGAGCGCTGCACACGCTGCGCCCCCTGGTGGGCGATGGTGGGCGGCTGATTGCCATCTTCGGCAGCGCCGGTCTGCGCGACAAGGCCAAACGCCGCCTGATGGGTCGAGTGAGCGGACGCCTCGCCGATTACACCATCATCACCGCCGAAGACCCGCGCACCGAAGACCTCGACACCATCAACGCCGAAATCGCCGCCGGTGTGGAAGAGTTCGCCACACCCGACGCCTACCGCATTGTGCCCGACCGCACCGAAGCCATCCAGCAGGGAATCGACATGGCCCGTCCTGGCGACGTGGTGGCATCCTTGGGCAAAGGACACGAGCGCAGTATGTGCTTTGGCGAAATCGAAACCCCCTGGAGCGATCAGGATGCGATGCTGAACGCGTTGCAGAACAGAATAGAACGCGGATGAAGCGGATCTGACGGATAAATCAGATAAAAATCCGCCGTGATCCGCTCAATCCGCTTCATCCGCGTTCTATTCTGCGATCCAGCCTGTGGGCTTAAGTTTGTTTGTATCCATAGGAGAAATGTTGTATTATATGCGCGATCTATGTGACGCATTAGGTTGCGTAGTATCCCCCTATCAGGAGAACTTCTTTTTTCACCTTATATCCGACGATTCAACGCGCAAAGGAGACTGCACGTGCAGGCAAAACAGGGTACTCTCCGCACTGTAGTGGTCGTGTTGATCGCCAGTCTGGTGCTGACGGCATGCAACGGCAGCAATGGGCAAGGCTCCACCTGGTTCAATCTTCCCTCAATACCCGTAACGCTCGATGCACAGGGCAACGCCTCTGTGCTCGGTTTCAGCCTCGGGTATATTGGACTCCAGCCTTCGCTCATTGCTCAACTGCAAGCCGCCAACGTCCAGGAACTGGAGATCCGCATTGGTCACAATGGGATTTTCCTCTACCAGAACGGTCAGGCCTTGCCCTATATCGCCTGGAATGACCAGTCTGTAGAGACGCTGAACAGCGTCCTGCGCAGTGGTGCGCTTGATAGCTACGGCGTACCAGGCGACACTGTGGCCACAGCGCTGCCCTGGGCGCGGCGGATCGGTTTGGGCGTCGATCTGAGACTGCCGCTAGCTTCCGGCGCCACCGCATTGGACATTCCTAACTGGCGCGGTGAAACCCCGGTTACAGCGGGTGGCGACGTTGCCACCACCATTGGGCCGATTGCCATCAACGGCCTCGCCTTTGATCAATCGGGCAATGCCAGCATTGCAGGTACATCGCTCTCGGACCTGGGTATTGCTTTTGCACTGCCGGCCAATGTTCTCCAAATTTTGCAACAGATTAACGCCGAACAGGTGAGCATCAACACCTCGTCCACCGGCATTCAACTGGCGCTCAATGGCCAGCCACTGCCCAGCATCGCCTACAACGGCGAAAGCCTGGGGCGTGCGCTTGGGTTGGCACAGCCTTTTGTGGCCGGCACGCCCATGGAAAGCACACTGGCCGACCTTGGCCCGCAGCTTGAAGGTGCAGACATCGAAGTGGCTGTATCCTTTACCGGCGAACCCGTGGGCGGCATTCAGATTGCTTCGGTGCCATTGCAATTACAGGCCGACGGTAGACTGAGCGCTTATGGCATCGCTGTAACCAATGTGGGTGCGGATCTTGTGGGCAGCTTACAGGGTGCCGGCGTGGAGCAACTCTTCGTCAACATCGCCCAAGACAACCTCATCCTGGCCGTTAACGGCGAAGCGCTGCCAGTGATCACCTGGAGCCCCGAAACCCTGGCGCTAATCGGCGACTTGGCCCCTGCTCTAGGGCTGCCCGCCGACATGATTGGCAGTGTCCTTCCCCTTGTGCAGGGCCTGCTCTCGGAAAGCCCGCTGGGGCTGTCCATTGCCGTTGCCCCCGCAACTTCGGCGGAACCAGTGGCCGTTGATGCCACCGTACCGGATGTGGCTGGCCTGCCCGAACCTGACATTCAGATCGGCGCAGTCCTTCAGAATGGACAGTTGCAGTCGGTGGCCGGTTTGCCCGTCTCCACCCTGAGCGGCCTGGGCATCGCCATCCCCGCCCTACCCGCCGACATTGTGAACATCCTCAACAGCCTGGGCGTCAACCAGTTGCAGATTGTCAGCAGCAGCAACGTGCTAGTCGTCCGCGGTGACGAGTCCACACTGCTGGCGTTGACCTACACCGATGAGTCGCTGGGCAACCTGCTCTCCCTCGTCGGCGCGTTGACCGGTGACACCGGCTTGATTGACACTGTGAATCAGTACCTACCGCTGATCACGGCGCAAAACCTCAACATTGTCGTCGGCCTTAACGGCGGCGAAGCACCCGCCACGCGCCTCACCGACATCCCGCTCACCGTCCAGCAGGACGGCAGCCTGTTGGTCTACGGTGCAGATCTGGGCCTCGGTTCGCTGCTGCCGGCGGAAACCATCGCCCTGTTACAGTCTGCCGACCTCCAGCAGGTGAACCTCGACATTCAGGGCAACAGCCTCTACCTGGCCGTCAACGGCGAAGCGCTGCCCGTGATTTCGTGGAACGTAGACGCCCTCGACACCGTGCAGCAGGTGGTGGGTGCACTGGTCGCCGTATCGCCCGAGCTCCTGGGCACGGTGCTGGAACTGCTCCAGACCACCGACATCGGCCTCCAGGTCGGCCTACCGCCTGCACAGGGAGCGACTGCCATTGTTGTGCCTGCCGACTTCGACGTGACGCAGATGCAGTTGCAGGCCCCCGACCTGGGTGGCATCGATCCGCCGGTGGTGCAACTGGTGTTGAACTACGAGAACGGTCGACTGGTGGAAGCCGGTGGCATCCCAGTGGAAGTACTGGCTGCACTTGGCCTGCCGCCGTTGGATCTACCCGCCAATCTCAACGCCGTCCTCGCCGGTCAGTTTAATCAGGTGCGTTTGGTGGGTTCGCCCAATATGATGGAAATCATGGGCGGCGACACCACGCTGATGACGCTGAGCTACGACACAGCCACTCTGGAAAACACGCTGGACGTAGCTAGTCCTTTCCTGCCGGCCCAGTTCAGCAGCATCCTCAGCGACGAAGGCATCGGCGCTCTGCTCGGCCAGAACATTCTGCCGCTGCTCACCAGTGCCAACGTCAACGTGACGGCCAATCTCGAATAAGCAACCGGCTCGTCGCAGACGAAGAATTTCCGAAGCCACCTCTCCGACGAGAGGTGGCTTCTTTTTGAGAAGGGATTGGTGATGGGTGACTGGGGCAGAAACAAGATCCGCCCCAATCACCAATCACCAATCCCTCCATGTCTACAAAAAAGATCAGGAGAAAAACCATGTCCTTTGATCCTTCAATACTGAGGCCGGATGGGCGGCGAGAACAGATCGTTTCGGTGCTTCAGGCTGCGCTGGATGCTGTGGATCCGTTTAAGGCCGTGCAGAAGGCGTTGCAACGTGACGGAAACGAACTGCTCGTGGGCGGGAGACGCTACGATCTGGCGCGCTATCGGCGTGTCCTTGTGATTGGGGCGGGGAAGGCAGGTGCGCCCATGGCCCAGGCCGTCGAGGACGTGCTGGGCGACGTGCTCATAGACGGGCTAGTGGTGGTGAAGACGGAACACAGCGCGCCTACCCAACGGGTGCGCATCGTGGAGGCTAGCCACCCCGTCCCCGACGCGGCGGGCGTGGCGGCAGGGCAAGCGATTCTGGGGCTGGCCCACGACGCCGGCGAGGACGATCTCGTCATCGCATTGCTCTCAGGCGGCGGCTCGGCGCTGCTCGTCTCTCCGGCAGAAGGGCTGACCCTGGCCGATAAGCAAGGTCTAAGCAAGGCGCTGCTTGCCTGTGGCGCGTCGATCAACGAGATTAATGTGCTGCGCAAGCATTGCAGCGCGCTGAAAGGCGGACAGTTGGCGCGCGCCGTGGCCCCGGCCACACTGATCACGCTTGTCCTCAGCGACGTGATCGGCAGCCCGCTGGACGTCATCGCCAGTGGACCCACCGTGCCTGACAGCAGTACCTGGGCCGATGCCTGGGCGCTGGTGGAAAAGTACGATCTGGTTGATCAACTACCCTCTGCGGTGACGGCTCGACTACGCGCAGGATTGGCAGGCAGCATCGCCGATACGCCTAAGCCCGGCGATTCGATCTTTACGCAGACGCAGACCCTGGTCGTCGCCGACAATGATCTGGGGGCACAGGCAGCGTTGGCGCGGGCTGACAGCCTGGGTTACAACACGCTGCTCCTCTCCACCTACGTGGAAGGCGAAGCGGCGGAGGTGGCGAAGGTGCTAGTCGCACTGGGCAAGGAAGTACGCCACAGTGGCCGTCCCATTGCCGCGCCCGCCTGCATTGTCCTCGGTGGGGAGACGACGGTGACGTTGGGGGCGCAACACGGTCACGGTGGGCGTAACCAGGAGTTGGCGCTTGCCGCCGCCCTGGCACTGCGCGACATGGACGGCGTCACCGTCGTCTCGTTAGCTACTGACGGCACAGACGGCCCCACCGACAGCGCCGGCGGCATGGCGGACAGTGGAACCCTCGCCCGCGGCGCACAGGCCGGTCTCAGTGCGCTCGATCACCTGCGCCGCCACGACGCATATCCGTTCCTCAAGGCGACGGACGATCTGCTGGTCACCGGGCCGACGCGCACAAATGTAAACGATTTGATGTTTGTGTTTGTGGAGAAATGACGACGGACGATGGACGACAGACGACGTGACGGCGTTGCACACGTCCTTTTCGCGTCTTTTGTGTAACGTAAAAAGAGTGAGCTACGCCCACTGGTGAGAATGTGCCCTGCACGTCGTCCATCGTCCGTCGTCATTCTTAGCGATCCCTGTTACTGTGATCGCGCACAACATTGTCTACCATCGGTAGCATCATACTCAACCCAACAACAAGAAGGAGCGATCATGCCGAAGTTGACGGTGGAAGGTTTCGAGACGGTGGAAGTGCCCATGGGCAAGCGGCTGGTACTGGCAATGGTGGAAGATGCCGGTGTGGATCAGTTACACGCCTGCGGCGGCAATTGCAAGTGCACCACCTGCCAGGTGGAGTTCGTCGACGGGGAACCGGATCGCATAACCCAGGCCGAAAAGGACAAGCTGGCCGAACGTGGTCTTTCGGATGTGCGTCTGTCGTGCCAGCTCTATGTGGACGCCGACATGACTGTACGCGCCGTCAGCCGCCTCGAAGGCAGCGGTCGCCCTGATCCCGGCTCCACGCCGGAGCCCGAAATCCAGCCGACACCGGTATGGGTGGAGAAATAGGAACAGGCCCAACAAAAAAGAGCGGAACCAGAAGGCTGGTTCCGCTCTTTTTTGTCGACATTGGGCAATGCTAAAGTGAAGCTACTTTGAAACCCATAGTTTGACTAGCGCCGGTTGAGTAGCGCAGCGTATCGAAACCAAGCGGGTCGACGAGACCTGTTTTTCTGTAGACCCGTTCCTTGGTTTCGATACGCTGCGCTACTCAACCGGCGTCACTAGTCCAACACAAACTTCGGTTATCAAAGTAGCATTACTTTAGAATACTAGTCGATTAGGGTTTCGCGTCCCCGAGCGGGGGGGAGGTGAGGAGGGCGTTGAGTTCGTCCTCGGTGAGGCCGGTTACCTCGGCGATGAGGACGGGGTCAATGCCGTGGGCGAACATAGCCAGGGCGGTCTGGTGGAGAGCGTCCTCGCGGCCTTTTTCAATGCCTTGCTCGATGCCTTGCTTAATGCCCTTCTCGATGCCTTGCTCAATACCTTGCTCATACCATCGTTCTTGTTGTTTCCTTATACTCGTCTGTAGCATACTAGTGACCTCCTCTGCAGAACGATAAACTTCAACCAGCGAGGCGTAATCTTCGGGTTTGACGTAGCCGTAAATGGTCAGTTGTTTGTACCAGTTGAAGAAGAGCGAGATGGCTTGCCGGTCTTCTTCGCTGTCAAAAAGCGTCAGAAACTGCTCGGTTAACAGGTTGATATCCGGTTTGGATTCGGCCAGGAAAAGCGTGGAGACGATGTTCTGAATGCCCAGCAACTGCTCCTGGCTGAACTCGTTGGCTGCCAGTTTGAAGTAGCGAAAGCCAATGGCGTAATCGCCCAGGGCAGGTTCTGCTTCCACCAACTCTGCCATCGTCTGTGCGGCGGACCAATTTTCGTCTCCATTATACAACAGCAGGGGGAAGATGGGCGGTAGTTTGGTTACACCCTTGCGACCTTGAAGCCAGGCCATATAGAAGTTGGTGATGTAGTTGAGCATGCGCAACGGCATCCACTTTTCCACCGTGGACTGGAACTCAATTAAGACGTAGACATAGAGTTCGTCGTCGCCCCAGGGCAGGCGATAGATGAGATCGCTCTCGGTGTGTTGATAGTCTTCGGAGACAAAAGACTTGTCCACGCGTTCGGCGCGGTCGAAATCGAGTTGGGCCACCCAAGGCTGGGCGACGAAGGTCTCCATCAACTGGCGAAAGATGGTAGGATTTGAGAAGAGGATCTTATAGCCGCTGTCGTGGACGTGGGTCATGCACACTTCCAGAATAGGGATTGGTGATTTGTGACTGGTGATTGGGGCAGAACTCTACGCCTGTCACATTGTAATAGTGGCAGTTTAGCCGAACGAATGTTCTTGTCAAGGGGTGGGGTGGGGAATCAACGCGGTGTTGTGTGACTTTCAGCGAAACCCTTACTGCCATCGCTTGTCTTATGCGCGTCACCTACCCAAAGATAGAAAAACTAAGCATTGACAGCCCATGTCTATTGCTCACAATGGAGATACCGTCGTCGGTCGTCAGTGGTCCGTCGCCAACAGACGACCCTCCGCTAGGACAATTCCACCCCCCAGACACGCTGGTGCCGGACGCGGGGCTGGTCCTCGATTACAATCGGTATCGTAACCAAAAATCACCCCGCCGAGGGCATGGTCCTCGGCGGGGTGGTTGTGTTGTGGGTTTAGCACATACGCATGAAGACATCCAGGAAGGAATTCGTGTCGTTCCCCATAACGTTAGCTGTACAGTGACAATTATCTGTTACGCAATGAGGCAAGCCACGCTAATTTCTCCAGGTTGCGCCCTACTTCCCCACATTCGGCAAGAAGAGAAGATTCACCGCCGCACCCAAATTGACACTCGTCTCCGCATAGGACGATTCCGTGGAGACGTCGACGGCTTTGACGCGGTACTCGAAACGGCCGCCAAAGAGTTCGGCATCGTCGCTGAAGGTGACGGCATCCGCCGCCAGGACGGCGATGGGCGTGTACAACGCTTCGCCGGGGACGCTGCGCTCGACGATGTAGCCGCTTTCGCCGTCGGCGTTGTCCAGCCAGGTGAGGATGACCTGCCCACCCACCAGCCGCGCCGTGAAGGAGGTGGGCGCAGGCAGGGTGACGCTGCGGGTTGTCCCCTGGGCGGGGGCGGACGGGGCGGATTCGCCCGCGGCGTTGACGCTGCTTACTTTGTAGAAGCGGGTGCTGTTGGGGCTGAGCGCCTCATCGCGCCAGGATCGTTGATCCGCGCCCACCTGGGCAACTTCGACGAAGCTTCCGGCCTCGCTGTTGCTGCGCAGGATGCGGAAGCTGTTGAGCGCGTCCACGTCGCCGCCGAAGGACCAATTGACGCGCAGGCTTTCGCTGCCTGTGGTTTGCACCGATGTGACAGTCGGCACGGCAGGCAACGCGGGGAGCGGCTGCATCGGTCCCGACAACGCGTACTCAGACGCGGACTGCATCTCTGCGGAAGCAGATGCTGAGCCGGCGGCGACGCTGTTCTGGTCCCCCAAAGCAAGCACACGCACAAAGTAGGGCAGATCCGGATCGAGGCCCGAAAGGACGGCGCTTTCGACGTTGGCCGCCACCTGCACGGTCTCGGTGCAGTCGCCGGTGAGGGTGCAGGCGTCGACACGGAAGCCGTTTTCGCCGACGGTGTTGTCGCGCCAGGAGATGCTGAGTTGGCCGATCCCCGCCTGCACGAGGACGTCGCTGGGCACGGTGAGCCAGGCGTCGGGGCGCACGCCCACGAGGACGTTGTCGGCGCGGGTGACGTAGAGCATGCGCCCGGAACCGATGACGGGTTGGCTGCGGGCACCGAGCGTACCGCCCAGATCGAGCCGCCAATTCTGGCTGCCAGTGACAAGATCGAGGGCGTAGAGGTAGCGCCCGGCACTGACGAAGAGTTGTGTACCGTCGGTGGTGGGCGTGGCGGCGATAGGCGTGCCCAGGTTGGTGCGCCACACTTCGCTGCCGGTTGGGGTCAGGGCGATGACGTCGCCGCCGTTGTTGCCCACGTAGACGGTGTCATCGAAGCCGACGGTGGCTTTGTGCACGATGGCCGCGCCGGTATTCACGCTCCATCCACTGCCAAGCGGGTTGGTTGCGCCGGTGAAAAGGAGACCGTTGTCGCCGCCAACCACATAGACGCCCTGGCTAGTGACCACCGGCGGGGTAAGCATCCCAGCGCCGATCGGACGTTGGGTGAGGCTGTCGTTTCCCCAGCGGTCGACGGCGTGGCGCACGATGGCGTCTGCCGTCGTCCACAGCACTGCGCCATCGGGCGCGTAGGCCGGTGTCCCGCTGACGGTGACGTCGCTCAGCATGGTCACCTGCCGACCGACAATGCGTTGCATCCCCTGATCGGTGGGGACGTAGACAACGCCATCTGGGCCGAGACGGGGCGCGCCGATGGCGGCGGCATCCAGACTGATGACGTCGCGGATCTGGAGATCCGGCGCAAGGACGTGCAGGTAGCGCGCTTCGGCGAAGTAGACGCCGTCTGTGCCGATGGCGGCAGAGGTGTTGAAATCCGGGAAGGGCGGCACCGCGCCGTGGGTGTTGGAGAGGACGACGCTGCCATCGGGGGCTACAATGGCCGACTGCGCGAAACGCCCAGCCACAACGTTGCCGTCGCGGTTAACGGTGGGCGGCGAGGTGACGTCGTTCAGCGTCCAGGTGATGCGGCCTACGGTGGGGCCGTGGTAGGGCGTGGCGCTGCTTGCCCACCAGTCGCGACTGTCCTGGGGCCAGGGGGCGAGGGCGTCTGCGCCGTTGCCCCAGTAGGACATGGCAGGGTCGCCGAAAAGCGTCATTGTCTTGGTGCGGATGTCGTCGAGGCTGTCGGTGGCGAGGACGTTGAACGACTTCCAGGTGGCGTCGCCGAGGAGACGTCCTTGCAGGAGTTCGCGGTTGAACACGGTCTGGGCGTTGTCCACGCCGGTGACGGGGACCACGGCCAGCGAGCCGAGCCAGGCGGCGGACTTGCCCAGCGACATCATGTCACCGCCGATGGCGCGCGGACCGTAGCTGGTGACCACCGAACCGTCGGCGTTGGTGATTTTGCTCCACGAGACGCCGCCGGTGCCGCAGGCGTTGGCGTAGACCACCGACGGCAGCCCGGCGGGGGCGGGTACGTCGCGGTCGATGTAGCTGTACCATCTGCTCAGATCCCAACAGGAATCGTCGGGGCAATCTGCGGGGTTGCTGGGTTGTTCGATTTGCTTGTTGTCGTTCCAGTCGTTGATCCAGGATTGGCCCCAGACGCCGTTTTCGTTGCCGTGTCCGGCCACATTCATCAACCCGAAGCGCTGATTCTGCCAGACGTCGTCTATGTTGGCGTGGCTGAGGGCGATGTCGGGCGTGGCGGCGGTGGGGCTGAGGTTGGGATCGTTGTGCGGGTTGCTCGACTCATAGAGCGTGATGGTGTCGGTCATGTGGGTGCTGAGCAGCGGTTCCAGTTGACCGGCCAGCGCCGTGGCAGTGTCGAGGCCGAAAGGACGGCTGCCGTCCCAATCGTAGTAGAGCGAACCGTCGGAGCGCGCCTGGCCGCCGGCAATGTAGCGACCGTTGCTGCCGTCTTCGTCGGTGACCCAGGATCGGCCGTCCCAGCCCCACAGCCCACCGGCGAGGACAGCGGCGCTCTTGTCCAATGCGCCGCTGCGCTCGAAGCTGACGGCGGTGCGCAGGGCGGCCTGCACCTCGGCTGGCGTGCTTACGCCCAGCCGCCCGATGGCGATCTCGGCGGTCCAGTTGTCTTCGTTGCCGGGGCCGCCGAACGGTCCTTCCAACGTGTTGCGGTCTGCCGGGCAATCGGCGTTGAAGCTCCACATACAGTTGAGATCTTCGCCGAAGAAGTCGTTGTTGTTCTTGTCCCAGTTGGAATCGAGATCGGCGTAGTACCAGTCGGTGGGCCAGGCCGGCGAGAAGCTGGGCGAGGAGGGATCGGGCAGATCTTCCGAATTCCAGGCCACGTCGCGCACGGGGATCACGTCGGCGCGGCCCACGAGCAGGGCGTAGACGGGCGCGGGTTGGTGGGCCTGCCAACGATCCTTGAGCCAGTTGCGGATCTTCTCGGCCAGGTCACGACCGCTGACGGTGCTTTCGATGAGGCTCGTGTTGACAATTTCGATCTGGTAGCCCTGGCCACGTTTTTGTTCCACCAGCGGCCACAGATCGCTTTGGCGCACATCGCCGCCGTGGACAATGAGGTAGTGGCGATCAAAGCTGCGGGTGACGGGGCGGGCGTCGGTGTCTACAAAGGTGACGGGCTGGTAGCTTCCCGCAGCGGCATCGAAACGGATGGCGTTGGCGTTGATCACGGTGCCGTCTGTCCCCGCCGCGGCGGAGACGGAGCGCATGCCGCGTGGGTCCTCTTCTTGGAGGATGAAGATGCCGGTGCCGTATCCCTGATAGCTGACGTTGAAAGCGCCTGATGCGTTGGTCTGCGCCGTGCCGGCCAGCGACGTCCCCGTGGGTGAGGACGCGAAGAGGTAGACGGTGGCGTTTTCGATGCCGGCGTTGTCGCGTTGACGGCGCACATGTCCGCTGAAGTTGTAGGTGGGGGCCGTGGTGGAAGACGAAGCGCTGAACGTCATGGGCGCCCAGCGGTCAGGACGATCCAGGCTGCCGTCTACGGGCCAGTGGAATTCATCGTTGATGTTGTTGTACTGGTAGTGGCCGAAGTCGACGCCGATGGTTTGGCCCGTCCACGTGGTGATGTCGAGCAACGCGGCGCTGAAGCGGTACTCGGCTGACCAGTTGAATTCGGTGTTGGTGGTAGCGCCGTCCCATGAGCCGACGGGCGGCGTGAAGGGAGCGTAACCGGGGCCGTCGTTGCCTTCCAGCGCCGTGAGCGTGCCGTCGAAATCGATGCGGAAGCGGTAGTCGCCGGGCTGGTCGCTGCTGTCGCGGCTGAAGTCGCGGTCAATGTTGACAGCGGCGTAGGGAGCGGTGCTGCCGCGAGGCAGTCCTTGCATGCAGATGTAGAGATTGGCGTCGTTGTACTGGGCGAAGACAGTGGGCAGTGGCCCAATTTCGTGATCGATGGTAACGCGCTCGGCGTTGCCGTATTCGCCCACGCTGCACACACCATCGACGGTCATGGTGGCAGTGGTGTTACGCCGCACGACGATGGCGCGGGGCAGTACGCCGTTGCTGCGGTAGTCCAGATCCCCGCGGGCGGTGCTGCTGAAGCGGGCGCGGCTGTCCACGGCGTTGCCGTTGAGTCGCCATACCCCGACAAGGCCTGTCCGAAAGTCAACTTCGCTGTACATGTCGGCCTGAATGTCGGCCTGGCTACGGGCGACGTTCCACAGGCGCACTTCGTCGAGCAGTCCTTTGTAGTAGTAGTCGGGGAAGGACGCGCCCAGGTCGGCGCCGATGCCCAAGGCGAGGGTGTTGCTCGTCAACGAGCCGGTGACGGCGACGCTGCGATCCAGTGCGCCGTCGATGTAGAAGCGGACGTTGCTGCCGTCATAGGTGACGGCGACGTGGGCCCACCGCCGCGCCGGGACGCCGCTGGTGCTGTCCACATTGGTGCCGATTCCGGCGCGGTAGAAACGGACTTTGCCGGAGCAGAAGCCGAGCCAGTAACTGGTTTGAAAGTCTTTGCCCAGGACGGTTTCACAGCGGGCGACGTCATCGCGCCAGACCCAGGCTTCGATGGTGATTTCGTCGGTGGGGTGAAGGGCAGCAGTGGGGGAGACTTCGACGTAGGCGTTGGTGCCGTTGAAGATGGCGGAGCGGGCGGTGGGGCCGTCAACGGCAGCGGGCTCGATTTCGGTGTCCTGGCGCGGGGGTACGGGGATGTCCGCGGCGTGGGTGTGATGGAGCGGCAGTCCACCGAAGAGGAGCGTAAACACGAGCAAGACCCGCCAAAGAACAGAAAATTCGCTGCGTATGGTGAATGAGCGCATAGGAAATACCTCCAGATTGAATCATCCTGCACAAGTAGGGGTTCGCGTGGTTCGGGGGCACACTGGTTGACCCAGCGGTAACCCAGCGGTTGAAACCGCGGCTGAGATGGGAAACACGATACCTACAGGAATAAAATAAGCGACGCCTCGGCGTCGCTCTGTGTTGAAGTGCACACTGGAGAGGTGATTGGTGATTAGAGATTGGTGATTAGGTGACTCACACCGCGACTGAAGCTACATTGGCAACAGATCATTAACACGTCCCCAGTCCCTAATCCCCAGTCTCTAATCTCTCAAAACGGCAGTCGCACGCTGAACTGCATCATCATGTCCGGTGCGGTAAAGAAGAGGTGATCCACGCCCATGAAGAGGAAGAGCAGGGCCAGGTAGAGCAGGCTGTACTTGTAGAGCCGCCAGACATTGGCGTTGGATGGGTGACCCCAGATTTGGAGCGCCTGCCACAGAAAGATGCCATTGAGCACAACCGACGAGAGCAGGTAGACCGGCCCCAGCAGCCGCAAAAAGACGGGGACAGTGCTGACGATGAGCAGGAGCACGCTGTAAAGAATGATTTGTCGGTAGGTTTCCACGTCCCCGACGACGACGGGGAGCATGGGCACGCCGGCGGCGCGGTACTCCTTCTTGCGCATCAGCGCCAGCGCCC
The DNA here is from genome assembly GCA_016124945.1 of bacterium. GTDB lineage: Bacteria > Chloroflexota > Anaerolineae > Caldilineales > Caldilineaceae > RI-153. The sequence goes on from WGMT01000036.1 coordinate 64,598, forward strand.
AGAAGTGGGGCGGCGTCCAGTAGAAAATGATGGCAAACATAAAGATGGGCAGCAAAGAGATCTCGTTGGCGACAGCGGCCCAGCCCACCAACGGCGGAATCGCACCCGCCGCCCCACCAATCACGATATTCTGTGTGCTTGTCCGCTTGAGGAGGCGGGTGTAGAAGATCACGTAATAGAAAATCCCGGCAAAGGCAAGCAACGCCGTGAGCAGATTGACCGTCACCCACAGTTGCACAAAGCTCAACACGCTTAGGAACATACCGAAGAAGAGCACCTGCGCCGGCGTCATGCGCCCACCGGGCAGAGGACGCAACTTGGTGCGCACCATCACATGATCGATGTCCCGATCCAGGTATTGGTTGAGTGCATTGGCGCCACCGGCGGCCAGGAATCCCCCCAGCATCGTCCACAGGATCAGCGCCAGGCTAGGCGGTGTAGGACCGGCCAGATACATGGGCACTAGTGTTGTCAACAGGAGCAGGGCAATGATCTTGGGCTTGGTCAACGCCACCAAATCACGCAGAGGAAAGCGCAGACCTGCGCCGGCGGTGCTGGTCTCCTCGGCTTCAGAAGTGGCCGTACTTTTGTAAAAGGAGGTATCGAGTTGCATGATTTTCCTAAGATTTTCGATTTGCGATTGACGGTTTTCGATTGACGATTTTCGATTGCCGTTACGACGGAGTTGCGGTGGCATATGCAACTCAACATTCGTCCTTTGTTGACCATCCTTCGTCGTCCTTCGTCGTTCTTCAGTGATCCATTCTATCACACCACCGCACCAGGACAGTCAGAGCGTCACCGGATTTTGGGTATTAAGGCCATCGGATTCACTGGAAGTTGCCGGTTGGGTGCGTTCGCGTTCCTGGCGACGCACGACGCCTGCATAGACGATCCCTGCGATGAGGGCGAAAGCGTACCATTGAATTGCATAACTCAGGTGGCTGCCTTCAGTGATTTCCGTCTCCGGCTGGATGCGCACCGGCAAGGTGGTGGTCAGCCGCCCCTCTTCAGGCGCCAGATCAAAGTAGACCGGCATCAATGGCGCGTCGATCTGCGTCTGGATGGCTTCGATGTCCAGGCGGAACCACGATTCCTGCGGCGCCTCGGTGACGGCGGTGGTACTACCGTCTGGCATTTTTTGTGACTTTTGCAGATAGCCGCTTAGCGTCACCTGCGCCGCCGGTTCGTCGAATTGTCCCCACCGGTCGGATGTACCTTCGCGGAAGGGCACCCAGCCACGGTTCACCAGGATGGCGCGGTCACTGCCGTCGATGTAAAAAGGGGTGACTAGATGAACGCCGGGCTGCCCCATGTGGCTCTGGTTCTTGACTGCAATCTGTTCAGAGAAGTTGTAGGTCCCCTGTACGGTGGCACTGCGATCGACCAGCGCCGCCGGTTCTTCAGGCAAGGTGCTACCGTCCACAACAATGGGAGCAGCGGCCAGTTTGGTCAGCAGTTCGGCGTTGTAGGCCCGGCGTTGATCCAGGCGCAGCAATTGCCAGTTGCCCAGCCCGGCCATGAAGACCATAGCGGCGATGACGATTAACGTTTTCCACCACCAATGGCGGTTGAACATTGTTTTAGGAAGCGAGAGAAGAGTTGTCATGTTGTCACCGCCGTTTGCTGGGGCTGCACACGAAAATGAAAGAAGACAGCACCTGCAATGAGCAAGAGCGCTGCTACGCCCCCGAAAACTGGCGTCCAATTAAAGGTCGCCGGTGCGATCTGGGTCATGTAGGTCGCTTGCGCCGGCCCGTCAGGCCCGACGACGATTAGTTCCACGCGCCATTCGCCTGGTGTGTCTACTTCAAAATCAGTCTCGTAATAGATCTTGTTGACGGCGTCGTAATGGGTCGCTTTACTGGTCAGAACCACGCTGGTTTCCGGGTTCACCAGATTGACAGTGATGTCTGCATTGAGGATCGGCTGTCCGGCGAAACCGCTGGCATCGCCTTCCAACGACTCGGTGAGTGCCACGGCGACGTGATACGGGCCAACTTGTGGCGGTTCAGGATCAGACCAGACGAAGATACGATAGGGGCCGATGTCCACATTGGTGAGTTGGGGGTAGCCCGCGCCACCGTGTGCAAAAGACAAACTTGTCCACGCGACGAGGAACATCAGCGCCAGGGCAAATCCCCAGAATAAATGATCCACCAAGCCACACGAAATTACACGAAGGAGAGATCTGCTCTTCGTGGTTTTTCGTGTGTCTTTGTGGATCAAAATCTTCTGTACACTATTCAAACATTGAAATTGTTTCATCAGATTTAGACTTGACTAGAGCGGAGCCGCTGCGTCCGTCGCCATTCAGCCTGACGACGACGCTCTTCGTCCGCCTGCGTCACGGGAGATGTGGACTGCGCCATCGCTTTGAGTTCTACACGGCGCGCCCGGTTCATCTGGATCCCCACCAAAAAGATGGCGGCAACGATGTACATCATGCTCCCCGGAATCCACATGATTAACCCGGCCCACACTTGATCATCCATTACACTGATGCCGTAGAGGCGCGGCACGGTGGTGTAATGACTATAAATTGGACTGGTAGCAAAGGTGATGGCGACGCCGGTGAGCATGTTGGGGGGAATCAACGAGATGGCATAAGCCGCCCGCACCATTGGAGAAAGTCGCTTGCCGATCTGTGGGCCGGCACCGATGGTGCGCCACCAAAAGAGGATTGAAACCCCAAAAAAGGTGATGTGTTCGACATCGTGCACAAAATCATTGCGCAATGCCAGATTGTAGAGATTGGGATCGTGCCAGCCTAGGTAGACGGCAATAAAGATCATCCACGAAATACCCGGGCTTAAGACCTGTGCAAGCATATTGTACAGCGGGTGGCCCGGCGCGAACCAACTGCCGATCCGCACCCGTAGATGGCGAGGCAACGCCCACAAAAAGGTAGGGAAAGGGTTGGCCAACATCAACAACGGCGCAGCCGCCATCATCAACAGCAAGTGCTGTATCATGTGCATCAGGAAAAGCTGATCACCTAGTACATCAATTGGCGACATCAACGCAATGCCCAAAATCAGCAATCCGGCGAGATAAGAGACCAAACGCCAGCCGTTGGCAAAGCGCGTACGACCACGGAGGCGCAGTTGTCGCCAGCCGTGAATATGCAATGCCCCCAGCACCACCAGTGTGACAATCACTCCCACCCGGAGATCCCAGGAAAGAAGCAGGGCTTGAGTAATCGGATTCATAAGTATCAAATATAGAACAACCGGCAGAACCGCGAATCAATGCGACCTGCCGGTACGAGTCAATATCAAAAATGGGATGGCTTCTTGCACGGTCGCGAGTTAGAAATCCATCCCAGCGAATGCGTACAGCGTTGTACAACGCATTCGCCCTTAGCAGTTAACCTGAAATATCAGCGCATCCACTTTTCGGGAATGTTGACCGAATAGCTGTCAATCTCAGGATAGATGCTTAATGCATGGGGGAACCGATTAGGTAGAGCGCCGGGTAGAAAAAGATCCAGACCAGGTCGACATAGTGCCAGTAAATAGCACAAGCTTCGACACCCCAGTGTTTCTCGGCGTCGAAGTGACCCTGTACGCCTAACCACCACACATTCAAAATCAGGATAATACCCGACAAGACGTGTAACGCATGCATGCCTGTCATACCGAAGACCAGAGCGCCAAAGACACCATCCGTCGGCTTCAAATGGCCTTCGTAAATAGCAGGAAACATACCCCACTCGAAGATCATGACGCCGACGAGGAAGATCGTCCCCAGAATGGCAGTAATCAATAGGCTGGCCAGGAAATCGCTACGGTTATTATTAGCAATCGCCACTTCAGCCCTATTCATAAAATAACTGCTAACCAACAGAACAACAGTAACGACCAACCCAACAACCTGATCGAGTTCGGGACGTACCATTTGTCCTTCGTGGCGCCATAGGTAGAAGCGGGCCGCCAACAAACCGGCAAAGAGGAACGATTCCGACGCGAAGAAGATCCACATGCCCAGCCGGTTGTTGCGGGTCTGTTCGCGATAGAGCGCCATCGCATTGGCAACTACAGCAGACATTTAGTGTCCCTCCTCGGATGACCACACATTGCTGATATGCATAAAGTAATTCAGAACCAAGGCTCCCTTAAAAATCGCCAGCAAGAACATCACAATTGCAGACGATGTGAAGTAAGCAGCATAATATTCAATCACCGTAATAACAGCCAACAACAGGGCAACTACGTACCCCTGACGGTAAATGGACTTGCGCGGTTTGGATTGTGTTTTCTCAGACATCGGATGCTCCGGAATTCGGTAGATATCGCGTCGTTCGAATGCGGTCTTCTTTCTTAACGAGTAATGAGTTGAGTAGGCCGGGGGAACTCATTCTTCTCATTACTCACTACTCGTTAAGCCTAATCGTCTCCTGTAGCCCGCGCCAGACTCACGTAGGATGAGCCGGCCAGACCGTAGTCGTAGGGTTCGCCCACAACGGCCATCGGGGCAGAGAAGCTGTGTTCTGGAATCGGCGAGGGGATCTGCCATTCGGGCGAACGAGAGCGCCAGGGGTTGTCACCAGCCAGCACACCCACTTCAGCACTCTGGAAGAAATTCCACAACATCAAGAGGACGCTGAAACCGATGGCGAAACCAGCGACCGTGATAGCAACGTGCCATGCCGTCACATCTCCGGCCCCCAGCAATGGATCATAGTCGGCGATGCGACGACGCATCCCCATGACACCTACGCCCATCTGGCCCAACGTCTGTATCCAGAATGCGGGCGTCATGATCCAGAAGTGGATCTTGCCCAGCGTCTCGTTGTACATGCGCCCCGTGACTTTGGGGAACCAGTAGTAGAGAGCAGCAAAGAAGGGGAAGACGAAACCACCAAACATGGTGGCATGGAAATGGCCCACCACAAAGTACGAATCGTGCAGCGGCATGTCCGTGGGTACAGTGGCCAGGATCGGGCCGCTCAAACCGCCGATAAGGAAGACGGAAATCGCACCCAACACAAAGAGCATCGGCGTCTGGAAGCGCAGATTGCCACCCCAGATCGTGCCCAGCCAGCTAAAGAACTTCACACCCGTGGGCACCGCCACCAACAAGGTGCTGTACATGAAGGGAATGCGCAGGATGTCGTTGTAACCCGACACAAACATATGATGTCCCCAAACCAGGAAGCCGACGATGGCAATCGCCACGCTGGAAAGGGCAATCCACTTGTAGCCAAAGAGCGGCTTACGAGCGAAGACGGGCAGCAGCTCGCTGATGATCCCCAACCCAGGCAATACAAAGATGTAGACCGCCGGGTGGCTGTAGAACCAGAAAAGATGCTGGAAGAGAATCGGGTCACCGCCGCCAATCATGGGGTTCATGCTGGTGCCAGGGTCGAAGAAGCCCATGCCCATTGCACGCTGCATCGACACCATAAGGAACGAAAGACCGATCAACTGTGTCGCCGTCACCTGGATGAGGCTCGTGGCAAAGACCGCCCAGCAGAAGATTGGCATGCGGAAGAGGCTCATGCCTTTCGGGCGCATACGCAGGATGGTCACCAGCAGGTTCAGTGAACCCACGATAGAGGAAAGACCAATCGCAAAGACGCCCAGGAAGAACAACTGGTAGCCGACAGGGCCGCGAGCGCTGAGGGGCGGGTAACCCGTCCAGCCCGAATCCCAGCCACCAACAAAGATGCTAAAGAGCAGCAACAAGCTACCCGGCACGTTGAACCAGAAGCCTAACGCATTCAAACGAGGGAAGGCCATGTCCTCAGCGCCAAGCATAAGCGGCACCAGATAGTTGGCCATACCGCCAACGCCCAGCAGAATGGCGAAAATCATGATCATGCCGTGTATACCAATTAGGCTGTTGTAAAGATCCAACCCCAAAAATTGTAGGCCCGACTCTGCCAACTCAGCCCGAAAAACCAACGCTGCGGTACCGCCCATCAACAAAAGGAAGATACCCCACACGGTATACTGAATGCCGATGACTTTGTGGTTATAGTCCACAGCAAAGTAGCGCATCCATGCCGGTTTGCCCTCTGGCGGGCCATGGTGCATCGGCGTTTCAATCCCACGCATCCACTTCAACCAGTCATCCAAAACACCTACTGCCAGCAACGAACCAATAATACCGAAGACCGCGCCGACAACCCAGGCTGGTTCGGCGGACCATGCTTCAAGCCCCATCAAGACACGCACCAGCATGACGAATATCATGCCGGCTAACGTGCCGAAAATCTGACCTACAATCGCTCGTACCAATCCGATTGAAAATAATGACATAAAGTTTCTCCCCTAGGTAAACTATCTGGACGCGACCTGTTGATTCATCCAGGCAGCAAACTCGTCTTGAGGAACAACACGCACAATGGCATTCATACCAGTATGGTTGAGGCCGCACAGTTCAGCACAAACTACCGTGTATTCACCTGTCTCCACCGGTGTGAAACGCAAAACTTGTGGTGTAAACCCAGGCAGCAGATCCTGCTTCACACGGAACTCAGGCACCCAGAAATTGTGCAGTACATCCCGCGATGTCATGTCCAGGCGAATCGGTTGATTGGCAGGCAAGACCAATTCTTGGGTCACAAGGCCGGTTTCGGGGTAGGTAAAATTCCATCCCCACTGGTAGCCTTCGACATTGATCACGTATTCGTTGGGGTCTTCACGTGTGATGTTGATCAGCACACGAGTCGATTCAAAAGAGAAGAAGACAACGAAGATCAACGGGATCAACGTCCACGCGATTTCCAGACGCACATTGCCGTGGAAGTACTCGCCCTCTTTATCTTCGTCTTCATCAGCGCGGTGACGGAAGACGACCAACGCATAGAGCATAAAGACAGTAATTAAAGAGAAGAGGAACGCGATCAACCAGATATGGTAGTCGAAAAGCTGATCGATCTCAAAAGCCTGCCCACTACCCTGGATCGGCAACTTCAAGACGGCGTCCAGCAACCAGTAGACCAGGAAAGTGCTCACCACGACTAGCACGCCTGCAATCACAAAGTGTCGCTGATTGTTTTGCATACAGCTCCCTCAATTTGGAAGAAACGATACCGCAAAAGAAAGAAACAAGTGTCAAAAATCGCAGTAAAAATAAAGAATCAGATCAAGAATCAACATATGCTGGAAATCACATGCTGGAAATCATTGGGTAGACGCTATCATGCCCACCCAGACAATCCAACTAACCACTCAATGCCCAATAACTCACTACAAATAACGCGAGTGAGGCAACCAGCGGCGTAACCGTCCAAAGCAGTTCCCAGCGACGTTTAATCACAATTTCGCTCTCATCCACACAGGAGGTTCCCGCTACGGAAGTCGCTTCAGGACCTGAATGGTCAGTGCTTTCTTGGGTAGTGTGGCTACCGTCATGACGGCTGACACGCTGAGGAAACTTGAAGACAGAGGCAACCAGAACAACCTGAATCGATGCAAACAGCAGCGCCGAAACAACAATCGCTACGCGTAGAAAACCATCCATACCATCCCCTGGAATTGTGCGCCAGGGGACCACGCCTTGCGGCAAGTAGCTACCAATGAGCCACACCGCAGACGTAACGAGCAGAAGCAGGGGGATCAGCTTTCGTTTCATTTGGAAGTTTATATACACTTGGATGGTGACAAGACGATTTTACCCTGAAATTGAGATTGCACAAATCGGGTAATACTCGTGTGCACGCTGCGTTTGTTCTGTTTTGCACAGATGGAACAGATAAGAGCCTAGCCTTTTCCCTGTCCAATTGGGTGGGATTGTGGCAAATTTTACAAGATCGAGCGGGTGCTGTCAAAACAGACAGCGCAAAAGGAACATTTTTCTCTATCACCTACATTGAACACGCCCGCCCAAACCGGTCAATTTCGCTCAGATGAATTCAATGGTAAAATGTCGTCATCGTCAGCCGTGACAAAGGAGAACCCATCTGTGGATGAGCGACGTACAGCCATAGTCACCGGCGCGCTCGGCGGTATCGGCCGGGCTGTTGCCGAAGCACTTACCGCTGCCAATTATGTTGTGGTTCTCGTCGACATCAACACAGAAGAAGGCACTACCCTGGCCGCCCGTCTCAACGGTCATTTTGTTGCCGCCGACCTGGCGCAGCGGCGTGATTGTCGTCGGGTGGTGGACGAGACCATTGATCGGTTTGGGCGTGTTGACGTCCTTGTGAACAACGCAGGTTTTCAGCACATTTCGCCCATCGAGTCCTTCCCCGAGGACAAATGGGATCTCATGTTGGCTGTAATGCTTACCGCTCCATTTCTGCTTACAAAATACGTTTGGCCCCATCTACAAGCCCAACACTGGGGACGGGTGATCAACATCGCCTCGATCCACGGTCAGGTGGCGTCGCCATACAAGGCGGCCTACATTTCGGCCAAGCATGGGCTCATCGGCCTGACCCGCACCACGGCTCTCGAAGGTGGGAACCATGGCATTACGGTCAATGCCATTTGCCCGGCCTATGTGCGTACACCGCTGGTTGAAAGCCAGATCGCGGCTCAGGCCGAATCTCGTCACATCAGTGCCGACACCGTCATCGAGGACGTGATGCTGGCGCCGGCAGCCATCAAACGGCTGATCGAGCCCGCCGAAGTGGCGGCGTTGGTCACCTATCTTTGCTCAGATGCCGCCTCCGCCATTACCGGGGCGGCCCTCAATATTGACCTGGGGTGGACGGCGCGGTGAAGGCAAACTGCAAAAGGCAAAAATATAGGACAATCCTGGTAGGGTGGCAGGTGGCAGACCTGCATCATCCCATTATCATCTCTACACGATCATCCAGTCACCTAATCACCATTCCCCTTCTTTCAGGAAAGATCATGCAATCTACCCGAACTTACCCCATCACCCGCCGTGAGGATCTAGTCGAACCGTTACACGGTGTGGATGTTGTCGATCCGTACCGTTGGATGGAGGAACCCGATACCCCCGAACTACGCCAGTGGATCGAAGATCAGAACAGGTTGACCTTCTCTCTGCTCGAACAGCTTCCTCGTCGGCGGGAAATTCGCGATCGCATGACCGAACTTTGGAACTACGAAAAGCATGGCATTCCCTTCAAACGAGGTAGCCGCTACTTTTTTACCTACAACGAAGGACTAAAGAATCAGGCTGTGCTCTATTGGATGGACTCGCTCGACGCCGAACCCAAAGAGTTGCTCGACCCGAACACCCTCTCCGAGGACGGTACCGTGGCGTTGATGGGCTCCGCCGTTAGCAAAGACGGTCGCTACCTGGCCTACGGCCTCTCCGCGTCCGGCTCAGATTGGATGGAGTGGCGGGTGCGGTCGGTGGAGACAGGCGAGGATCTGACCGATCACCTGCAATGGATCAAGTTCTCAGGTGCATCGTGGACCAAAGGCAACGCCGGTTTCTTCTACAGCCGCTACGACGAACCCGAAGATGGCGAAACCTACAAGAGCGCCAACTATAACCAGAAGCTCTACTACCATTCTCTGGGCAGCCCCCAAAGCGAAGACGAAGTGGTCTACGCCCGCCCTGATCACAAAGAGTGGGGCTTTAACGGCCGCGTCAGTGAAGACGGTCAATACCTCATCATTTCTATTTGGAAAGGCACCCATCGCCTCTCGAACCTCTTCTACCAGGATCTGGCGGAGGGTGGCCCAGTTGTGGAACTGCTCACAGATTTCGAGGCCGATTACACTTTCATCGGCAACGACGGTCCTCTGTTCTATATTTACACCGATTTAGACGCCCCCAACGGGCGGGTGATTGCCATCGACGTCCGCCACCCTGAACGCGAAAACTGGAGCGAGATCATTGCCGAAGGCAGCGACGCCATAGACGATGTCTCCTACGTCGGCGGCAAATTGATCGTTGTCTACCTGCACCATGCACAGAGCCTGGTCCACATCTACGCCACAGACGGACAATTTGTGCGTACGCTGGATCTGCCCGGCATCGGCACCGTTGGCGGTTTTGGCGGGCGCAGCGACGACTCCGAGACTTTCTTTGCCTTTACCAGTTTCACCTCGCCCGGCACCATCTACCGCTACGACGTGGCAAGCGACGAACTGACACTCTTCCGCAAGCCGGCGCTACCCTTTGATCCCGAAGATTACGTCACTGAGCAGATCTTTTACCCAAGCAAAGACGGCACACGCGTGCCGATGTTCATCATCCGTCGCAAAGACGTGACACCCGGCCCCAGCGTACCACTCTACCAGTATGGGTACGGCGGCTTTACCGTTTCGCTGACGCCCCAATTTCGTGCGTCCTGGCTGGTATGGATGGAGATGGGGGGTGTCATTGCGCAGCCGAATTTACGCGGCGGCGGCGAGTACGGCAAAGCATGGCACAACGCCGGCAAGATCCTCAAGAAGCAGAATGTCTTCGACGACTTTATTGCAGCATCGGAGTGGCTGATTGCCAACGGCTACGCCAATCGGTCCAGCCTGGCGATTGGCGGCGGCAGCAATGGGGGGCTGCTGGTGGGCGCCTGCCTCACCCAACGCCCTGATCTCTACGCTGCGGCTGTCCCCGCTGTGGGGGTGCTCGACATGCTGCGCTTCCACAAATTCACCATCGGCTGGGCGTGGACAAGCGACTACGGCTCCCCCGACAACGAAGACGAGTTCCACGCGCTCAGGGCCTACTCGCCTTACCACAACGCCCTACCGGGGACAATCTACCCCGCCACCCTAATCACCACCGGCGACCACGACGACCGTGTCTACCCGGCCCATAGCTTCAAGTTCGCCGCAGCCATGCAACATGCCCAGGCGGGCGACGAACCCATCCTGATTCGCATTGAAACCAAAGCCGGTCACGGCGCCGGCAAACCCACCGCCAAAGTGATCGAAGAGACGGCGGACGTGTGGGCGTTTTTGTGGAACAAATTGACATAGCATCGCCACATAGCATCGCCACATAGCGTCGCACCATCGTATCACCGCACCATCAGGGAGCATCACATGCAAGCACCACCGGAACAACTGGGCGCATTCTACTTGGGGGCGCATTACGATCTGGCCAAAGGCGAACGGCTCGACGCCCCCATCATCTACGATGCGCGTGATCTGACGACACACGCCGTCTGCGTCGGCATGACGGGCAGCGGCAAGACGGGCCTTTGCATCGGCCTGCTCGAAGAAGCCGCGCTGGATCGTATCCCAGCGCTGATCATCGATCCCAAAGGGGATCTGACCAACCTGCTACTCCAATTCCCCGACATGCGCCCAGAAGACTTCCAACCCTGGATTAATGTAGACGACGCCCGCCGCAAAGGGCAGACGGTGGAAAGCTACGCCCAGCAGATAGCGGAGACATGGCGCAACGGCCTCGCCGATTGGGGACAGGGTGCAGAGCGCATCCGCCTCTTGCAACAGACAACAGAGTACACCATCTACACGCCCGGCTCTGATGCTGGTGTGCCCATCAACGTGCTGGGCAGCTTGGCCGCACCCAAGCTCGATTTCGATGCCAACGCCGAAGCAATGCGCGAGCGCATTGCAGGCACTACGGCGGCGCTACTTGGGCTGGTGGGCATCGACGCCGACCCGGTGCGCAGCCGTGAGGCGATCCTGCTCTCTAACATCTTTGAGCACTTCTGGCGCCGGCACCAGGACCTGGATCTGGCGCAGTTGATCATGTCGATTCAGAACCCGCCGGTGCGCAAGTTGGGCGTTTTCGACGTAGACACCTTCTTCCCCGAAAAAGATCGCTTTGCCCTGGCCATGTCGTTTAACAATTTGATGGCATCACCCAGCTTCCAAAGTTGGCTCACCGGCGAACCGCTCGACGTGGATCGGCTCTACTACACGCCTGAAGGCAAGCCGCGCCACGCCATCTTCTACCTCGCCCACCTCAGCGATAGTGAGCGCATGTTCTTTGTGACGCTGTTGCTCGAAGCGCTCGTCACCTGGATGCGGCAGCAGACGGGCACCACCAGCCTGCGTGCGCTGCTCTACTTCGACGAGATCTTCGGCTTCTTCCCGCCTGTCTCAGAGCCGCCGTCGAAGCGACCTCTGTTGACACTGTTGAAACAGGCACGCGCCTTCGGCTTGGGCGCTGTGCTGGTGACCCAGAACCCGGTCGACATCGACTACAAAGGGTTGACAAACGCCGGCACCTGGTTTATTGGCAAGTTGCAGGCGGAACGCGACAAAGAGCGTGTGGTGGCCGGCCTCAAAGGAGCCATCGCCGACGCCGGGCGCACCACCCAAGTCGATTACGATGCATTGATCAATCAGTTGGGTAGCCGTGTCTTCCTGCTCAACAACGTCCATGAAGACGAACCTGTGGTCTTCCAGACACGTTGGGCTTTGAGTTACCTGCGCGGCCCGCTTACCCGTCCCCAGGTACGGCAGTTGAACGACAGCCGACGCGCCGCCACCCCTGTGCCCGCTGTCATGGCGCCGCCGCCTGCCTCTGCACCATCCTTTGGCGTATCCGCATCCTTGGGCACACCAACACCCGCGGAGACAGCGACCGTTATCCCGCCCCCTCCGCCGGTGACGCCGTCACCAGTGCCTGAACCGGTAGCGGCTGCGCCGGAAACGTCCTTGCCGGCAGGGTTTTCAGCAACGCCGCCCATGCTTGAATCGAATGTGGCCCAGGCCTACTTGCCTGTCGTCTTCGACCAGGACGAAGCGGTGCGGCGTCTGGCCGAGCGCACAGGACGGACCATTGATCTGCAAGCGGCGCGTCTTGTCTACGAGCCGGGGCTGCTGGGGGTGGCGTCGGTGCGCTACGTCGACCGCCGCCGCGATATCGATGAGCAGGAAGAGCGCGTTCTCTTGGGCGAAGCGCCCAGCACTCTGGGCAATCGCACCTGGGAAGAGGCCGAAGCGCTGCCGCTGCGCGTGCGCGATCTATCTCAAACGCCGCCGCGTAGCGACAAAACAGGGACGGTTCTCTTTGCCGATGTGCCCGATTCGGCCAACTCAGAGCGTGAATTGCGCGGCCTGGCCAATGATTTGTCCGATTGGCTCTACTACAACGCCGAGATGCCGATCAAGGTGCATGCTGAGTTAGGGATCTTTCAACGCCCTAACGAATCGGAACGGAACTTCCTCGTACGTTTGCAAGACGAAGCACGTCAACGGCGCGATGGCGAAATCGACAAACTTGAAGAAAAGTACCAAAAGCAAATCGACAGGCTCACCGACAGATTAAAGAAGTTCCAGCTCGAAATGGCCTCCGACGAAGCAGAGTACGAATCGCGTAAGCAGCAAGAGATCCTAAACATCGGCGAGACGGTTTTTAATCTCTTCATGGGGCGGCGTAGCAGCCGGGTGGTAAGCACGGCGGCCAGCAAGCGGCGCATGTCGGTGAAGGCAAAAGTCGATATCGAGCGTACGCAGCAGGAGATCGCTGAAATTCAGGCTGAGATTAAAGAAATTGAAGGTGAACTGGCCGAAGTGGTGGAAGGGATCAAGAAGCAGTGGGCCGATGTGCTGGACGATCTCGGCGAAGAGAAAGTCAAGCCGCGCCGCACCGATGTGAACGTGTCACTCGTGGCGTTGGCCTGGAAACCGGCATGGCTCATCACCTACAATGAGTTTGGAACACAACGCACCACGACCGTTGCAGCCTACCCGCAACCTGTAGACGCGGAGGGGACAGAGAAGGATTGATTGCATCACCTTCACCCCATGCGCCCATCCGGATGCTCGTTCCTTGAAGGGGCCTAAGTGGGAAACGCAGATCTAAGACATTCGCACCCAGCTTCGTTGACCGTCGATGATGCTTTTTTCCGCTTCGTTTTCGACACGACTTTTCAGTTTATTGGTTTGTTAACACCAGATGGAACACTACTCGAAGCGAACCAGACCGCACTTGAATTTGGCGGCCTAACCCGCGACGATGTGGTGGGTTTGCCCTTTTGGGAGTGCCGTTGGTGGACAATCTCAGCAGAGACACAAGCGCAGTTGCGCGATGCGTTAAAGCGGGCGGCACAAGGCGAATTTGTGCGCTACGAAGTCGATGTCCTTGGCGTAGGGGAGCGCGTTGCCACCATTGACTTTTCGCTCAAGCCAGTCTTCGACGCGAATGGAGAGGTCTATCGAATCATTCCTGAAGGCCGCGATGTCACGGATCGGCGCCAGAGCCAGCACGCACAGGAGTACCTACACGGCCTGATCCAGGCTATCTTCGACAACAGCCGCGATCTGCTTGTCGCCCTCGACACCGAATACCGCGTCATCGCCTTCAACAGTCGTTTCCGCCAGGTATTTGAACAACTCTACCGACGTGAAGTCTTCACCGGCGCCAATCTGCTTGATCTCATGGCAGACTACCCCTACGCTGCCATGGAAGCCAAGATCCATTGGGGTAACGCCCTCAAGGGTGAAGAGTACACCATTGAGCGGGATGTTTTAGGGCCAGACGGTGAACAAAGCTATTACGAGATATCCTTTCGCCGCCTTACCGACCCACAAGGACGTCAAATCGGCGCAGTACAGTCGGCGCATGATGTCACCGAGCGGGTAGCCAATCAAGAAGTGCTGGAGCATCTCAACCAGGAACTGGAATCCCGGGTTTCGTTGCGCACGGCAGCGCTGGCACGTATCAACCTGCAACTACGCCAAGAACTCGAAGAACGCCAACGCATCGAAGACGCGCTCCACCAGAGTGAAGAGCGGCTCAAGCAGTTGAATGAATCGCTCGAAGCGCAGGTCGAAGAGCGCACACGTCAGGTGCAGGCGCTTTCGCGTGCCCTCACCCTGGCTGAACAACGCGAACGTCGCCGCTTTTCGTACCTGCTCCACGACGATCTGCAGCAACTCCTCTTTGCGTTGGACATGAAGACCTACCTGCTACAACGCATCAAAGACGATCCACAGCGCTTCTACGAATCCGCCCTCGATGTACGGGGGCTGGCCAAACAGGCCATTCACCTGACGCGCACACTGGCGATTGAGCTGAACCCACCCGTCCTGCGCGGTGACGGCCTCAGCGCCGCCTTGAGTTGGTTGGCCCGTCACATGGAAGAGAAGTACGGGCTAAGTGTCAACCTCTACGTCGAATCCGACATTCAGATCTATGGCGAAGATCGGCGCATGTTGCTCGTGCAGATTGTGCGCGAACTGCTCTTCAATGTCGTCAAACATGCCGACACCGAGATGGCACGTGTGGACGTCACCATAGACAATGACCGAGTCCAAATTCTGGTTGAAGACGAAGGGCAGGGCTTCGAGCCAGCCACAATGCGCATCCATCGATCACACCAGGATACCTTCGGCCTCTTTAGCGTAGAAGAAAGACTCAAACTTTTTGGTGGCCACTTCCACCTGGACACAGCCCCCGGCAAAGGCACCCGCATCTGGATCAGCGTGCCATTTCTAGAAAAGTAAGAGACTCGCAACTGGATTGCCAACAGTTGGCGAACTACCCCAATCGCCCAGTTACCAAGGATCTCCCATGCCTCCATCCATCACCCAAGCCGTCACCTTTTTGTACACCCGGGATCTCACACAGACCGCGCACTTTTACGAAGACGTAATCGGGCTGCCGTTGGTGTTGGATCAAGGTAGTTGCCGCATTTATGCCGCCGCCTCCAACGCATTTCTCGGTTTCTGCGGCCGCCAAGACGCACCCCAGCCGCCCCAGGGGATCATCTTCACCTTTGTCACCGACGACGTAGATGGCTGGCACGCTCGTCTGTCCGCGCACAACGTCACCATCACCAAAGCGCCGACTTTCTACGAGCAGTACAACATCTACCACCTCTTCGCCCTCGATCCCAACGGCTATGCGCTTGAGTTTCAACGCTTCTTGGATCCGTCTTGGCCTGCGCCTCTCTAATTGGGTGGACTTCATATGGGGTGGACTTCATATGGGGTGGACTTCATATGGGGTGGACTTCATATGGGGTGGACTTCATGTCGAGGGCAGCAACCTTCCGGGAAGGGGTCAAGAGTGCTACGCCGTTCACCTCATCTCACGGCCCCCTTCCCGGAAGGTCAGTCTCGTACCAAGGTTAAAGTACCCTCTTCTCAATTTCGCCATTCGCCGCTGCCACAGAATCCTGCTATACTAAAAACTCAAGCGCCTGACTAATCTAAAATGGAACATTGAGGAAAGAGCATGACCGTAGAATTGATGGTGGACGAACCAGTCCGCGTTCTTGTGCGCATGTTGCCCAACGGAAAAATAGTGCCGACCTCTTTCGTCTGGCGCGACCGCACACGCTACGTCGGTGATGTTGGCCGGCAGTGGGAAGAACGCGTCGACGGGAAAAGTGTGCGTTGCTTTCTCATCAAAAATGTACAAAACGAAACCTACGAACTACGCTGGGACCCGGCTGGCGACGACTGGCGCATTTATCGAGCCTGGATGCACAATGTTGTCTGATAATAATGTTGTCTGATAATAATGAGTAACGAGTAATGAATAGGTGTAGACAATGCTCACTCTACACCTACTCATTACTCGTCACTCATTATCTCTTCTCTCTGAGCCACGCGAGGCCATTCTTTACCAGTTTAGTCAGATCTAGAAACTTTTGGTAAGATAACCAGAACAGTTCCCTTCGTTTGTCCCTGCTCCATCTATCCCACTAGAATCTACAGAGACTGCCCATGACCCGCTTCTCCCTGCGCTTTGCCGCAACTTTGCTCTTGTCGCTTGTGCTTTCGGGCTGTGCGTTGTTGCCCACAGGTAGCACAACGCTGGAAAATCCCTTTGCCAGTCAGGCCAACGAACCAACCCCAACGCCAATCCCCACAGCGATTGTGCCGCTGAAGCCCACCTATGAAGTGAGAACGGGCGAAATCTTGCGCCAGACAGCCTTCTCCGGTCGCGTGTCGCCGGTAGAGGTCTACGATCTCTTCTTCCGTAGCGGTGGACGTGTACGCCAGATCTATGCCACACGCGGTGCAACGGTACAGGCCGGCGACGTCATCGCGGATCTCGAAATTGACGACGTCGAACGTCAGGTTGTCTCGGCGCAGTTGAACCTGGAACGGGCCGAGTCGCGACTGGCTGCTGCCGAAACCGAACTCGAATTCAACCGGCGCGCCGCTCAAATCGCTGTAGAAATCGCCGAACTACGCCTGGCCGAACTACGCGAAGATAGCCCAGACGATGCAACCACTATCTCCATCCAAGAAAAGCAGGTGGAATTGGCCCAGATCGGGCTGGAACGGCTCGAACGTGGCGTTGATTCTCTGCTCCAAAACGACGTAGCCCGGGCACAGTTGGAGCTAGACAAGCTCAACACCGCCATCGAAGACGCCCAGATCCGCGCCCCCATCGATGGGCAGATCCTCACACTGTCACTCACGGTAGGACGCCCTGTGGAAGCCTTTGCGCCGGTGGTGGTGGTGGCCAACCCCGACCAACTGGAGATCAGCAGCGACCTCACCTCCACCCAAATGCAAGACCTGTCCGAAGGTATGCCGGTGACCATCAAAATGGTCGGTCGCCCAGGGCAGACGCTGAACGGCGAAATTCGCCGCCTTCCCTCCCCCTTCGGCACCGGCGGCGGCGTCAGCGTAGACGATCTCGACAAGTCCACCCGCATCGCCATCCAGCAGTCTCCCGAAGAAATCGGCTACGGGCTGGGCGATTTGATGCAGGTGGAAGTTGAACTGGAACGGAAGGCTGACATCCTATGGCTACCACCCGCTGCCATCCGCATCTTCGATGGTCGTCGCTTCGTGGTGATTCAAGACGGTGATGTGCAGCGACGCGTCGACGTGCAAACCGGCATCCAAACCCCAGACCAGGTCGAGATCCTCGAAGGGCTGGAACTGGGCCAGGTTGTGGTTGGGCAGTAACCTATGCGCTCACTTTTAAGGACCTGGGCCATTGTTGTCGTTGCTGCCAAGCGGCTTTTGGCGCAGCGCTGGCTGGCGCTGGCAACCATTACGGGGTTGGTGGCGGCGATCTCGCTCGTTATCAGCATTCCGCTCTACGCCGACGCCGTCTACTATCGCATCCTTGAGCGGCAGCTTGCCGCCGAAAACAGCAGCGACTTCGTCAAACGGCCGCCCTTCGTCTTCATGTTCCGCTATATCGGCGCCTTCCACGGCCCAGTGGACATTGAAGAGGTGAGCCAGGTAGACAACTACCTGTCCGGTCCTGCAGCAGACGAACTGGGTATGCCCAATACCCGCATCGTCCGCTATGTCAAGACAGACAACCTGCGCCTCTTCCCTCAGGAAGATGTGGCTTATGCCGATGTCACCGATCCACTGGAATGGGTGAACATCGGCTTCATCTCCGACCTGGAATCGCATATCACTCTGGTGGAAGGCAGCTTCCCCGCTGTGTCCACCGACGAGTCCGCACCGGTAGAAGTGATGTTCAGCGACCGTATGGGTGAAGAACTGGGCTTGCAGGTGGGCGAGACCTACGTCGTCTTCCAGAGTAGACGCAACGAAACAGGCCGCAGTTCGCTCCAAATCCCCATCGTAATCTCAGGTTTCTGGCGAGCAACAGACCCCAGCAGCGACTACTGGTTTTACAACGAAACGGCCTTGGTCGACGTGTTGGTGGTGCCTGAAGAAACGTACATGCAGCGCGTTGCCCCCAACATGGTCGACGAGACCTACCTGGCGCTCTGGTATCTGGTGATGGACGGCTCCAACATCACCACTTCAGACGTGGGCAGCCTCTTACGCCGCATCAGCCAGGTAGAGCAACGCGCCGCCGGGCTGATGAACAATACGCAGTTAAGCGTCTCACCCGTGAATGGTTTGCGCGACTATCAGCGATCTTCGGCGCTGTTGACGACGCTGCTCTACGCCTTCAGCGTGCCGATTTTGGGGCTGCTGATCGCCTTCATCGGCCTGGTGGTGGGGCTGGCCGTGAGCCGACAGCGCAACGAAGTAGCCGTGTTACGCAGTCGCGGCGCTTCGGTTGGGCAGATTACGGGTATCTCGGCGCTGGAATCGTTAATGCTGGGCGTGCTGGCCATGGTGATAGCGGTGCCTGTGAGTTACTTCATCGCCCTTGCCATCGGCGCCACCCGTAGCTTCCTCAACTTCACCGGCAGCATCGATCTGCGTATGACCTTCAACGAAACCGCCTTCAACGCCGGCCTGCTGGCGTTGGGGGTAACGTTGCTGGCGCAGGTGTTACCTACTGTAGGCGCCTCGCGCTTCACCATTGTCACCTACAAACAGGAACAGGCGCGCACCTTGCGCCCGCCGTGGTGGCAGCGCATGTGGGTGGATGTGTTGTTGCTCATCCCTGCCGTGTATGGCCTTTACCTATTGCGTCAACAGGGCAGCATTGCTGTTGGTGGGATGGTAAGCAGCGGTGATTCGATCTTCGAGAACCCGTTGCTCTTCCTTGTCCCCGCGCTGGGGATCTTCGCGCTGGCCCTGGTGACGTTGCGCATTCTGCCCAGCTTTATGTCGGCCCTGGCCTGGATCACGGCGCGAACCAACAGCGTGGGCCTACTCATGGCCAGCCGTTACCTGGCCCGTAACCGTGGGCTCTACACCGCGCCGCTACTCCTGCTGGTACTGACGTTAAGCCTGGTAGCTTTTACCACATCACTCGCGCAGACATTAGACGATCACCTGCGCGACCGCACCTACTACCAGGTGGGTAGCGACGCCCGCCTCATTGAGCTCGGTTCCGCGCCGCCGGAAGCCGGCGCGCCAGGACAAGGCGGCGGCAGCGAACCGGCGCGGATTAGTTGGACCTTCGTGCCGGTTTCGGAACATCTCAACGTGCCTGAAATCGAAGCGGTGACGCGATACGCCGATTTTGAAGGTGACATTCAACTACAGGGAAGCTGGCGCGACGTCACTTTCCTTGGCATCGACCGCCTCGACTTCCCCAAGGTTGCCTTCTGGCGGCGTGACTTTGCTTCGGCCCCGCTCGGCTCCCTGATGAATTCCATGGCGCTCTCCAACGATGCCGTCCTCTTGCCGCGGACGCTCATGCGCGAAAATGCGATTGCCGTGGGCGATACAATCCAGGTGCAGGTGGCACGCTACGGCCTGCGTAGCACCTTTACGATGCAGGTGGTGGGCGATTTCAACCTCTTCCCCACCTGGTATCCTGAGGACGGGCCACTGTTGGTGGGCAATCTCGACTATATTTTCGAACAATTAGGCGGCGAGTTCCCCTACGACGTCCTTGTGAAGACAGAAGCCACCGACTTCCAGCAGATGGCGCGTGATCTGCGCGCTTACGACATCCAGGTGGTGGATTGGCGATCTGCGCGCGAGGCAATTGAGGTGGCGCAACAGCAACCCGAACGGCAAGGTCTCTTCGGCGTGCTTTCAGTAGGCTTCCTGGCGGCGGCCATCCTCACGGTGCTGGGCTTCCTGCTCTACACGCTCTTCTCGTTCCGGCGGCGTTTCATTGAATTGGGCACGCTGCGCGCGATTGGGCTATCCACTTTCCAGATGGCAGCCTTGCTGGCGTGGGAGCTGGCTTTCCTCGTGATGGTGGGCATCGGCATCGGCACCCTGTTGGGTGTGTGGATGAGTGATCTCTTTATCCCCTTCCTACAGGTGGGTACACGCGCCGTTGATCTCACGCCGCCATTCATTGTGGGCATTGTGTGGCCTGCAATCTTCCGCATCTACGCACTTTTTGCGCTGCTCTTTGTGGCAGCATTGGCGGTGCTCATCAGCCTGCTTATGCGCATGAAGATCTTCCAAGCCATTAAATTGGGTGAGACGGTGTAAACATGACAGAACCCTTTATTTACTGCGACGGTCTGGTGAAGATCTATCGCGTGGCCGAAATCGAAGTCGTCGCCTTACAGGGGCTGAACTTTTCGGTACAGGCAGGCGAGTTGATGGGCATTGTCGGGGCCAGCGGCAGCGGCAAATCGACACTGATGAACATCCTTGGTGGGCTGGATCGCCCCACAGCAGGCAGTGTGCGCGTGGGGGACCACGATCTGCTCAAAATGTCCGATGGGATGTTGACCCGCTACCGTCGGGAACAGGTGGGCTTTGTCTGGCAGCAGAGTGCGCGTAACCTTGTGCCTTACCTCAACGCCGTGGAAAATGTCGAGTTGCCCATGACGTTGGCCGGCGCTTCGGGGAAAGAAAAACGCAACCGGGCCAAAGAATTGCTCAGCATGGTCAGCCTGGGTGACCGGATGTTTCACAAGGTGGGTGAGCTTTCGGGCGGTGAACAGCAGCGTGTGTCCATCGCAGTGTCGCTGGCCAACAACCCCAGCCTGCTCCTGGCCGATGAACCCACCGGCGAAGTGGACTCGAACACGGCGCAGGTGATCTACGATACGCTGCGCTACCTCAACACCGAACTCCACTTGACCATGATCCTGGTGAGCCATGATCCCGGCATCGCCCGTCACGTGGACCGCGTTGTCGCCATCCGCGACGGCATGATGTCCAGCGAAACACGGCGGCAGGTTCGCACCATCCAGCCTGAAGATGCTCATTTACACGGCGACGACGCCAACGGTCACCACGAAGTCTTCGAAGAATTGGTGGTACTGGATCGCGCCGGTCGCCTGCAAGTGCCTAAGGAATTCCTGGAGCAGTTCCAAATTCGTGGACGCGCCATCCTCGATGTCACTGAAGAGGGCATCCTCATTCGCCCCGCGCCCGAAGACCGCAATGCGCCCGAACTCGTCACCCGTAAACAGCAACAAGAAGCCGATCTGCGCCGCGCCAAAAAGGGCGGCATCGGCGGCATGTGGCAGCGGCTGCGCAAGAAATGACAAAAGGACATCTCATGAACGGACAACTACCTACTCCCACCCGCCCAATTGCCATTGAAACGGTTGATCTCTGGCGTGTCTACTCGCTGGGGCATCAAGAGGTGGCGGCGCTGCGTGGGGTCAATTTGCAGGTGGAACAAGGACGTTTTATTGCGCTCAAGGGGCGTTCAGGCAGCGGCAAAACAACGCTCCTCAACTGCCTGGGCGGACTCGATCACCCCACAAAAGGTGACATTCGCATCTTCGGCGAGTCGATCAGTGGCTGGAACGAAGGCAAATTGACCAAATGGCGACGGCAGCAGGTGGGCTTTATCTTCCAGTCGTTCGGCCTCTTACCCAGCCTCTCGGCCTATGAAAATGTGGAGTTGATCCTGCGCATGGGTGGTGTCAAGCGCAAGGAACGGGATCAGCGCACACGCGCCTGCCTCGAACTGGTCGGCCTCGGGGATCGTATGGATCACCGTCCTTTCGAGCTGTCCGGCGGACAGCAACAGCGCGTCGCCATCGCCCGTTCCCTGGCCAACGATCCCAAAGTGATCCTCGCCGACGAACCCACCGGCGAGTTAGACAGCAACACCGCCCGCGAGATCCTCACCCTCTTCCAAACCATTGTGCGCGAACAGCACGTGACCATGCT
Organism: bacterium; assembly: GCA_016124945.1. Classification (GTDB taxonomy): domain Bacteria; phylum Chloroflexota; class Anaerolineae; order Caldilineales; family Caldilineaceae; genus RI-153. Next base: position 86,854 of record WGMT01000036.1, read on the forward strand.
CATGGTCACCCACGACAACCTGGTCGATGAATACGTCGATCAGGTGCTCCGCCTGCGCGACGGACAGCTAGAAGAATCACTCGCTGTTGAGGAAGTGAGCGCGCCGGTGGAGGTTGCATTGGGATAAGGATAGTGCGTAGTGCGTAGGGTCTCGTCCAGAATATGATGCCAATAAACCGACCAAGTTCGATGACAAGATCTACGCACTACGCACTACGTTCTGAGGGTCTCCGTATGCCCATCCACCGCCAGCGCCTGGCCGGAGATCTTCGCCCCTGCCGCTGAAGTGAGGAAGAGCGCCATGTTGGCGATGTCTTCGGCGGCGATGAACTGGTGGAGGGACATGGTGTTCAGGTAGACATCGCTCATTTCCTCAAACGAGACACCCCGCGCCGCGGCTTTGTCGCGGATTACCCCGTCAATGCGCGGGCCGGACACCGGCCCAGGGCAGATCGCATTGACCCGAATGCCATCGCCGCCCAATTCCATGGCCAACGTTTTGGCCAGCCCCACCAATGCCCACTTCGAAGCTGAGTAGGGCGTTCGCAATGGATAGCCCACCAACCCCGCCGCCGAAGACAAAATCACAATCGAGCCACCGCCCGCCGCTTTGATCATCGGTACGCCGCGGCGGATACAGTAAAACGCGCCGCTGAGATTGATGTCGATGGTGCGCTGCCAGGCATCAATGGGGACCTCCTCGACTGGCGCGGTGGGCCCGGCGATACCCGCATTGGCGACCAGCACATCAAGCCCGCCCAGGTGCGCCTGTGCGGCATCGAAAAGTCGATCCACCTGCGCCGGATCCGAGACATCCGCCTGGATCGCGCCCACGGTGGGGTACACCTCAGTGAAGGAATCCAGCGCGTCAGGGTTAACATCGCAGATGTAAACGCGGTCCCCGCGCGCCAGGAAAGCCTCGACCATGGCGCGCCCGATCCCCTGGGCCGCTGCGGTGACGAGAATCCGTTGTTGGGGCATGGTGTTTCCTCTTTCGGTGGTGAGTGGGTGAGGGTGGATCGTTGGTCTGGACAGATTGACGACGGACGACAGACGACCGACGACGGATCTCGTTGAGTTTGATGGTTTGAAATCTGAGTCTCGGCTGGTGGGGTAAGTGATTGGTCGCCGATGCCGAACCAAGGTACTTGTCAGCGCAGCCGTCGTCCGTCGTCCGTCGTCATATCTCCCGCGCCAACGCCCGAAAATCTTCGCGCAACGTCTCTTTCTGGCTCTGGTTGTAGAGCGAGACGGCGGGGTGATAGAGCGGAATCACAGTCACTTCGCCGAAGGACGTCTGCGCTGTGAACTGTTGACCGTGGACCTTGCTGATCTTGCTGCCTTTTTCGGCCATGCCGAACATATCGAAGACGAAGTCCATGGCAAAGCGGCCCAGTGTGGCAACGACTTTGGGCTGAATCACTTCGAGCTGGCGCAAGAGGAAAGGCGAATAGAGCGCGATTTCGGCTTTGCTGGGATCGCGGTTCTCGGGCGGGCGATCTTTGACGACGTTGGTGATGTAGATTTCGGCGCGGGTCAGCCCCGCCTCACTCAAGAACTCATCCAGGACGCGCCCCGATGCGCCCACAAAGGGCAATCCTTTCCTGGCTTCCGATTCACCGGGTGCTTCCCCAATCAGCACGATCTCCGCATCTGGGTTCCCCGCGCCGAAGACCATGTGGTAGTTGTTGCGAGTGCGAAATTCATAGAGTGGCGACTCGGTCAGTCCTTCCACCTCTGCCGCAATGGCGGCGAGGCGTGTCTCTTTGGTGGTCATGACGATCCTTTCAGAATGATGACGCGATGAGGAGATGATGTTCGATGCGATTCCTCATCATCCTCATCATCTCAGCATCTCCTCTCCAACAATCTGCGGTACGATCACCTTCGACCCGATCTCACTCAGCCGCGTGCGCAGATTCGCAAGCGCCGCCTCGTCTGGGTAGAGGCCGACGATGGCGCCGCCCGAACCAGCAAACTTGGCGCTGGCGCCACAGGCGCGGGCGGTTTCGATCATGTCAACCTGCCACTCGGGCAGTTGATAGATGCCGCGGCGCGTGTCGAAATTGGCGTTGATCAGGTGGTTCAACTGGTCGATATCACGGTTGAGGATGGCGTCACGTCCTTGTGCGGCGAAACCGGCGAAGGTATTCATCACCTGCACGATCTGTGCATCGCCGCGCAAGTAGCGTCCACGAATATCGTTGTGGAAGCGCTCCGTCGGCTCACTTAAGGCGGCGTGATAGGCGATGTAGAAGGGGGGCAGCCAGTCTGTGGGCAAGGGCTCATAGCGGTAGCAGCGCAGCCCCTGGATCGTCTGCTCACAGGACTTATCGAAATCCATGTAGACCATGCCCTCGTAGCATTGGATTACCCGATCCTGTAAGCCTGCGGCAATGCCCAATTCCTCGCTCTCTACTGAAAGCACGAAAGATGGCTGCACTTCCTGCGGAATCTCGACGCCGTAAAATTCCATGAGCCCGCGCATCGTCGCCACAATAATCGCGCTCGATCCCGCCATGCCCACCTGCTGGGGGACGGTTGAACTGTAGCGCACCGAGAAATTACGCTCGTGCAGTGTTATGCCCTGCCCTTCGCAATATTCGACGAAGCGTTTGATCGTGGCTTTGATCAGGCGGATGCCGCCGTAGTAGCCGTGCAGTTGCACATCTTTGGCCAGATCGTGGATCGAACGGAAGCGGGCGCGGTCATTTTGCGCCAGCACGATCTCCAGCGAATCCCATTCGTAGATCACTACCTCGGCCCAAAAATTGCGCACAATCAGCGAAATCGTCTTGCCGTTGTAGCCGTCGGAGGGGTTACCCAGCAGACCGGCACGGGCGTAGGCGCGTTTACGAATGATTTCCATGTAGCAACTCCTCCAAGTATTGGCGCAAATCAGGGCCGAACTTCTCGTCGGCCAGGGCGAACTCGACGAAAGCGCGGAAATAGGACTCGAAGTTGCCGATGTCGTAGCGTTTCTCGTTTTCGCGCAGACACATGCCGTAGACCCTGCCACCGTCGTGGATCACTTTGCGGATGGCGTCTGTCAACTGAATTTCGCCACCCTTGCCTGGTAGGATCTCGTCGAGCGCATCAAAGATATTGGGGGCGAAGACGTAACGCGCCGCAATCGCCAGGTTGCTGGGTGCTTCCTCGCGGCTGGGCTTCTCAATCACATCTGCCAGTTCGAAGAGTTCGGCGTTCGATTTGGGCTGCGCCACCCCGTAGCGATGGACATCGCTCATGGGCACTTCCTCGAAGGCAACCACGGCGTCGGCCTTATTTTCGACAAACGCGTCAGCCATGCGCCGGACCACGTCGCTCTGTGCGTTCATGCCGATGATCGAATCGCCCAACGCCACCACGAAGGGGCGGTCTCCCACAAAAGGCCGCGCACAGAGGACGGCGTGGCCCAATCCCAACAGTTGACGCTGCCTTGTAAAGAAGTAGCGGATCGGCGCCCGCTCGTAATCGAGTTCGGCCAGCAGATCCTCTTTGCCGGTCTCGCGCAGATTTTCGATCAATTCGTGGTTAAGGTCAAAGTGATTTTCAATAGAAGTCTTCCCCTGGCCGGTGATGAAGAGCATCTGCTCCATGCCCACACGGGTCAGCTCTTCCACCACATATTGCACCACCGGCTTGCGGCCGACGGGGAGCATTTCTTTGGGCTGCGACTTGGTGGCGGGCAGCAACCGAGATCCCAGCCCGGCCACCGGCACCACAGCGACGTTGATTTGCATAGCGATCCTGTCCTCTTTGTGACGGTTGACGAATTTGTTACGCTTGATTATAGCATCTTTCCTCTTCAGGCTCTGAGCTATGGCGCCGTGGGCATTGCCACGACTCGTGCCCGTGTGGCTGTGGGCATGGACAAGGGCGACCGAACGGTCCAAGACAGGCCAGCGCGTGCGCGTGGACGGTTCATCAGGCCAGGTAACTATTTTGGATGATGCTGGGGTGGCATTAGAGCCATGACGCCGATGCGAATCCTTGCCTGCGTGCATTTGACGTGAAATGTTATTAAATTTAAATATCATTAAGTTTAGAAGTGAGCACGCCCTCGTGCTGCGATACCGGTGTATCGCAGCACGAGGGCGTGCTCACTTCGCGAATTCGAATGTTGGTCGCTTAACTTAGTGACATGGAGTCCTTACTCTGTAGTAGTACCAATTACATATTTTGTTTGATTGTTCCACATAAACCCAAGTGATACACTCTGCAAATTCAGTTAAACTACATGCTAAAGGCTGCTCAATGTCTGCAATCTTTGGATTACTTCGGCTACAGCCGCTACAAAACTTACAGACGATGGCTGCGATCCTATCACACTGGGGACCAGATGGCGGCGACATTTGGCACGATAGCCAATGTGGCCTGGGACAGGCTCTGTTTTTCAACACGCCTGAGGCGCGTCACGAACGGTTACCGCGCTGGATCGACGACGCCCGTCTTGCCATCACTGCAGAAGCGCGCATCGACAACCGGGCTGAACTGTGCGATCTTTTTGCGATTCCTCATGCGGAACGCCCAACCACCCCCGACAGCGAACTGATCCTGCGCGCATACCTGAAATGGGGTGAAGCGTGTCCCGACCATCTGCTGGGCGACTGGTCTTTTGCCATCTGGCATCCCGATCAACGCAAGCTCTTCCTGGCGCGGGATCATCATGGCAACACCAGTCTCACCTACTGGCAGCAGGGGGAACATTTTGCTTTCGCGTCCGATCCGGCAGCGCTTCATGCCATCGATGCTCCCCGCCGCCTCAACGAACTCGATCTGGCCCAGGTCCTCATCTCATGGTGGGCCTACCATGGCCCCCAGACTATTGACATGGACATCCAACGCCTGCCACCGACGCATGCCATGACCGTCACGGCGCACGGAACGCGCATCTGGCGCTACTGGCGGCTGGAAGATACACCCGAACTGCGCCTGCCCAACCGAAACGCCTATGTGGATGTGGCCAATATGCGCCATGTCTGGGCCGATGTTCAGGCCGAGACCACGGCCCTCACCACCCACCGGGCCGGGAAAATTCTACTGCGCGGACTGTTGGCTGGGCTTTTTCTCAATTGGGAATCATCGACTTTGCGGGCATGGGTGGTGCGCAACACCTCTGTCCCACTTAGTTCGATTCTATCATAAAAAAGTTCGACTTCTTTGAGAAGTTAAACTTCTAAACCCACAACACATACCCAAAGGAGAATTCACTGTGACTGAACAAGAATTGGACATCCAACAACCAGAAGATCAAGAGGAGGGTGAGCCGACACCCCGCCGCACATGGGAGCGACCTGTCCTGCAACAGCTCCATATTAGTATGGATACGGCGTTTGGTCCTGGAAGCGATATGGATGCCATGGCTGCGGGCGCGCCTTTTGTACCATAGACATCTAAGAGCGGACCGTCCTACAGGGATCCATATCTGTTTGGATACGGCGTTCAGTGTCAGGAGACCAACTGATGCTATCGCCAGCGATCAGATTATTTGAGTATGATCAGGGGACGGTGCGCACCGTCCCGTGCTTCCCGGCTATCGTTTGTACAGAACTTATGAAAAGGAAGAACCATTGACCGGTTTGGATTATGCAGCCTACGGATTGATCTGGCGTGTGCCACTGGCCTGTCCGGAGTTGCGTGCTGCGACGGCAGGTGCAGCGGTGGATGTGACCGTACGCTACTGCAAACTCCCACCACAGCAGGCCCACGCCATCACCGCTGGTGCACTGTGCCAGGTAACACCGAACGAGGCGAGCTTCGGCCTGCCCGACGTGGCCCAGTTGCTGGTGCGCGGGGGTAACGAGATCCTCATCGAACGCCAGCCAAAGGCTGGCGACGAGATGGTGCGTCTGATGCTCTTAGGCACAGGCACGGTCCTGCTGCTGCACCAGCGCGGGATTCTACCGCTCCACGCCAGTGCGGTGGTCACCCCAGTAGGCGCAGTGCTCTTCATGGGTCACTCCGGTGCGGGCAAGTCTACCCTGCTGGGCGAGTTCCTGCGCCGGGGCTACCCGATGTTGGCCGAAGATCTGGCCGCCGTGCGGCTGGATACGAATGGCGCAGGCTGGGTGGAACCCGGCGTGCAGGTGACCAAACTCTGGGCCGACAGCGCGACCCAGTTGGGCAAGGCAACAGATGGGTTGCCCCGCGTGCGCCCGGAAGTGGAAAAGTTCGTACTACCAGTGACAGATGCCCTGGTAGACGCGCCTGTCTGTCTGGCTGCGATCTATGTTCTTTCCAGCCACAACCAACCCCACATCCACCTGGAAGAGCGACGAGATGCGCACAAGTTCAACGCCCTCCTCGACCATACTGGGCAAAAATTGATGGTCAAACAGATGGGGCTGCACACAGCCCACTTCCAACGCGCGATTGCCGTGGCCAACCAGGTGCGCATTATGCGCGTGCAGCGTCCCGACGACGCTTTCCACCTAAAGGAACTGGCCGACGCCGTCGAGACGGATTTCACCACCAATCTCCCTACCGATCTTAAGCGGTGCTTTCGCATCAAGACCGAAACGAACCCGGCGATTGAGACGAACACCACCACTGAACAAACATCTGCCATTATAGCAACCAACGCCAGACAAGGAGCAGATTATGAATGACATTATTTTGGAGTCCGTAGTGCATCGAGCGGACACCGTCATGGCTAGCCCCGTAGATGAAGACCTGATCATGATGGATATCGATCGAGGAATGTACTATGCACTAAACACAGTAGGCTCCAGCATTTGGGAACGGCTGGCCCAACCGCTAAAGGTAGTCGATCTCTGTACACAGTTGCAACAGTACTACCAGGTTGACCCTGCTACGTGTGAAGCCCATGTGCTGGCGCTGCTCAACGACATGGCTGCCAACGGACTGCTCCAGCGTCAATGAGCCGTTCCCGTTCCCTTGCCGTGCATCTGCGAAAGCCGTGCATCTGCGAAAACTGGCTGTCCCCTGGGCAGATCACTGGCTGCGCTGTGGTTTCTTTCTCGTCTCCAGCGCACGAGGACACTAACGATTCACGGTGACAGTCTGCTTTGGCGATATCGCTCAATGAAAAATGGGGGATTCGTCCCCCATTCTCTGTGGTCTACTTCTGCTCTTCCAGCCGATCCGTCGGCGGCGGCGGCGCATAGGAGATGGCCGAGATCTCCTGCCACCAGGCGTCGGTCATCTTCACATCGACGGCGGCGAGGGAGGATTCGAGCTGTTCTACATTGCGGGCGCCGATGATGGGCGCGGTGACGGCGGGGTTGTGCAACACCCAGGCCACGGCCAGGGTGGCGGGATGCACGCCTTTGTCTTTGGCGTGTTCGGTAAACTTTTCGGCCACATCGTAGTAGAAGTCTACGCTGTAGCGCTTCATGTACATCTGGTTCTGCACCAGGCGACCCTCTTCGGGCTTGTTCTGCTTGCCATACTTGCCGGTGAAGAGGCCGCCGCCCAGCGGGCTGTAGGGGATCACGCCCACTTGTTCGGCAAGGGCCAGGGGCAGAATTTCCACCTCGACCTGGCGCTTGACCAGGTTGTACATGGGCTGGATACACTGGAATCGCGACAGCCCTTCGTGGGCCGACGTGCCCAGCGCCTTCATGATCTGCCATGCCGCCCAGTTACTCACCGCCGGGTAGAGGATCTTGCCTTCTTGCACCAGATCGTCGAGACCGCGCACCACCTCTTCGATGGGCGTGTCCTTGTCGAACTGGTGGACGAAGTAAAGATCGAGGCGGTCGGTCTTCAGCCGGCGCAGGCTCTCTTCCACCGCCAACTTCATGTGACGGCGCGACAGTCCCCGCGCGTTGACGTCCTTGCCCATCTGGCCGAAGACTTTGGACGTGATCACCAATTCATCGCGCACACCCTGGATCAGATCACCCAGGATCTCCTCCGACCGTCCACCTGCGTAGACGTTGGCGCAATCGAAAAAGTTGATGCCCACGTCCAGACAGCGGTTGAACATCTTCTTGGATTCGGCTTCGTCGGCAATATCACCAAACGACATCGTGCCAAAGCAAAGCTCCGACACGCGCACGCCGGTGCGGCCGAGTAAAACGTGGTTCATTGGGGTTGGCTCCTTGTGTGGGAGGGAGTGTTCCGTGATTCGTGATCCGTGGGTAGAGAATGGTGTCGCCCTTGTTTGGGTGCTGTCTTGTAGAGATAGTGCATAGTGCGTAGACAGTGTCTGCATCTACGCACTACGCACTATCTCTACAAGACACATTCCCAATTCAAATTCAACGTTCTCTACCCACGAATCACGCAACACGAATCACGCAATCAAGACTACTTCGTATACCGTACAACCAAAGTGTACCCCTTTACCGCCTCAATCACAACCGTATCGCCGAGGACGGGTTTGGGCTGTCCACTTTCGCTGTTGGGCAGTTCGGCGTTCCACAGTTCACCGGCGTGGAGGACCTTGCCGTGTCCTTCGGCGTCGAAGGCGGTGCGCACCTGGGCCGATTTGCCGATCATGGCTTCGCTACCGGTGCGCGGCTGGCGGCGCTGGATCGAGAGCGCCTTGCCGCCGACAAAAACGGTAAATGCAGCCATGCCCACCGATAGCGTGATGATCAACGGCCAGGGGACGGACAAGCCCGGCGCGTCGAAGAGCAACATGCTGCCGAAGATAAAGGCCGCAATACCGCCTGTTGCCAGCGCGCCGAAGGTGGGCGTCACCGCTTCGGCCACAAAGAGGATCACCGCCAACACAATCAGGGCGATCCCTGCGAAGTTGGCGTCGAGTTGGCCCAGGGCGTAGAGGCCGAGGAGCAGGCTGATCAGCCCCACCGTGCCGGGGACAAAGGTGCCTGGATTGTAGATCTCGGCGATCAGGCCAATCGACCCCAACGTGAGCAGGATCGTGGCCACCGACGGGTTGGTGATGAAGTTGAGGAACTGCTGGAAACCGTTCATTTCCAACGGGCGGATCAGCGCGTCCGCTGTTGCCAGCGTCACCGGCTCGTCGAGGACGGTGACAGTGAAGCCGTCGAGTTGGGTGAGCAGGTCGTCGATGTCTGTCGCAATGATGTCGATGACGCCTAGCTCCAGGGCGCGGTTGGCTGTAGCGGCGGCAGCTTCTTCCACCGCGGCAATGGCCCATGCCACCGCTTCTTCGCCACGGCGGGCGGCCAGATTTTCAATGTCCGCCGCCAAAATATTGGTGACTTTGGCTTCCATCGTCTCGCCTACATCTTCGCCGCCTGCGCCGACAGGGCTGGCCGCACCGATGCTGCTGCCGGGCGCCATGGCCGCCACATGTCCGGCTAAGGTGATGAATGTCCCCGCGCTGCCGGCTTGGGCGGCGGAGGGGGAGACGTAGACCACAATCGGTACGGGCGACCCCAGCATGGCCTGTACGATGCGCTTGGTCACTTCCACACTGCCGCCGGGCGTATCCAGTTGTAGGACGACGGCGGCCGCGCCGCTGGCTTGCGCCGCCTCGATGCCGTCGTAGAGATATTCGTGGAGCACGGGGGTCACCGCGCCGCTGAAACTGAGGACGTAGACAATGGGCGATTCGTCCTGGGAACGGGGCGCGGCCAGCACTTCGCCGACGACGGGCAGCGTCAACCCCAGGAAGATCGAAAGCAAGTAACACCAGCGGAAAACGGCTCGCAGGATTTTTCTCATATCAGTTTTACTGCGCCTCCCTTCACTTGTTCAACCTCGTGCAGCATCTCCTCAACCGACTTACGCCCGGCGGCGGAAGTGGCGCCGATCATCTGCATCAATTCACGTACCCGTTCTTCGTTGTTGATGGACTTTACCACCGTCCCCGTGCGCAGGTGACCGTCGTTTTCGTAGACTCGCTTGTTGACGGTCAGGTGACGGTCCCCAAAAGCGGCCAGTTGCGGCAGGTGGGTAATGCAAAGCACCTGGTGGCCGATGTGTCCGACTTCCGCAGCCAGTTGACCGGTGAGCCGCCACAGCTTTTCGCCCACGACGGATCCCACGCGCCCACCGATCCCCTGATCAATTTCGTCGAAGACGAGGGTGGGCGTGGCGTCGGCGTGGGCGAGCACGCTTTTGAGTGCCAACATGAGACGCGCCGTCTCGCCGCCCGAGGCGACTTTGGCCATGGGGCGCAGCGGTTCGCCGGGGTTGGCGCTGATCAGAAACTCGGCCTGATCGACGCCAGTGGTGTCGAAGGAGACACGGCGACCGTCGGGCAGGTAGGCGCCGTCGGCGCGCTCATGTTGATCCACGGCAACGCCGAAGCGGGCGTGGGCCATGCGCAGTTCGCCCAGTTCCACTTCCACCTGACGGGCGATGCGTTCCCCGGCGGCGCGACGGCCTTCGCTCAGCGCCGCGGCCTGCTCGCCGATGACGCGCAACAGCGCTTCTTCCTCTTTTTCCAGCGCGGAAGTCTTGATCTCCCAATCGCTCAAGGCATCGAGTTCAGCCTGCGCTTCGGCCCCAAAGGCGAGGATCTCTTCGATGCTGTCGCCATACTTGCGGCGCAGGCTGATAATCAGTTGCAGCCGTTCTTCTACCTCGGCCAGTCGGGTGGGGTTGAATTCAATGTTCTCTGCGTAGTCTTGCAAGTCGCGGGCCAGGTCGGCGATCTGTTCGAGGATCGATTGGCCGGTGTCGGCCAGATCTTGCATGTCGGCGTCGATACGGGCGAGGCGTTCCATGCGCCCCACGGCCTCGCTCACCTGATCCACTGCGCCCAGGGCTTCGGCGGTGCCTTCACTGAGCAGCGCCACCGCGCTTTGCGCCAGTTGCAGCAGCGATTCGGCATTGCCCAGACGGCGGCGCTCATTCTCCAATTCGTCCTCTTCGCCGGGACGAAGACGGGCGGCGTCGATCTCTTCCACCTGAAACTGGAGGAGATCGAGCCGTTGGGCGATGGTGCGGGCGTCCTGGCGCAGGCGGTTGAGTTCACTGCGTACGCTGTTGAGTTTGCGCACGTACTCAGCCAATTCACGGCGCTGCGGCATGAGGCCGGCATAGCGATCCAACAGGTGAACGTGTGTCCTGGCCGAAAGCAGATTGAGGTGTTCGCCCTGGCCGTGAATGTCGACCAGATAGGCGGCGACTTCGCTGAGTAGTTGCAAGGTGACCGAGCGGCCGTTGATGCGGGCGATGTTGCGTCCACTGCGGCGAACCTCGCGGCTGAGGACCAGCGTATCGGGGTCGTCGGGGTCGTCGAGCCCTTCGGATTCGAGAATGGGCAGGATGGCGGCGGCCAGATCAGCGGCGGCGCTTTCGCCCGCGGCGCGGGAGTTGATGCGGAAGACGCCTTCGATCTCGGCGCGATCCGTCTCGGCGCGGATCATCTCCTCGGTGGCGCGGTCACCCAGCAAGAGGCCCAGCGCGTCGATGATAATCGACTTGCCCGCGCCGGTTTCGCCGGTGATCACGTTGAGCCCGCTGTGGAAGTTGATCTGCAACTCGTCGATGATGGCAAAGTTGCGGATGCGCAGTTCTAACAGCGCTGCGCCGGTAGAAGTTTGCACCGAATCGAGTAAAGTGGCCTGAGTTGGTGATGTGGGCATGGACACGCTCTGCTCGTACATTAATGCGTAAATACCACGGCGCAAATTCGGCATTTCTACCACTGGTAGATCCTGTCGGCGAATTTGCGCCGGGATTTACTCGCTTCATCACAGGAGAAGACAATGGACAGTGGCACAATTTTAGCACAAACGGTCGATGCGATAAAGAAAGGATCAGTGGCATCGATTTGGTCGGAGGCGAGTATTCCTGGATAATGAAGAGGAGTTTACACCTGAATTTCGGAGATTGATACACGAAGATACACGAAGATACACGAAGATACACGGAGGAGGGAAGAAGAGGGACACGGATTTCACGGATTTGAAGGATTTCAGAAGAAATTGGATTTGGTGCTTATTTGAATCCTGTAAATCCGTGTCCTGTTTTGTTCTGCCTTCGTGTTTCTTTGTGTGGCTTCGTGTATCAATCTCTGCTCACTATTACATAAAGGGAAATTGCCCAATGATGCGCTTACAACGTCCGTTGCTTATTTCGGTGATGCAGTTCGAGGACGATCTGAAGTCCGGCAAACGCACGATTTCCGACGTCATCGACGCTGCGCAGCGTCTGGGGGCCGACGGCGTGGAACTTCGCCGCGAAGGCTGGCCCGCCTGGGACGAGGAACTGTCGACGGCGCGGCAGCGGATCGAAGATCTCGGCCTGCAAGTGACCTACGCCACCCACGCCACGCTCTTCAGCGACGACGCCGACGGCCTGCAAACGCTGCACGACGACATCGACGCCGCCGCCGCGCTGGGATCGCCCATCATCCGCTTCTTCCCCGGCCCTGTCCCCGATGTAGATGACGATACGTCCTGGGCGGTGGGGCGCGAAATTGTAGACTATGCCGACGATCACGGCGTGGTCATCGCGCTGGAGAACTACGCCCGCACGCCCGGCGGCACATTAGCCGAAATCCAGTCTGTGCTCGATCGTCTACAGACCCCGGCGCTGATGGCCAACATCGACATTGGCAACTATTGGCTGCACAACCAGGACACGGTAGAGGCCATCCACGCCGTGGGCGACCGTGCCGTCTCCGCCCACATCAAAGATCAACCCGCCGACCGTAACGGCGCGCCCGCTGTCCCCGGCGACGGGGTGTTGCCCATCCCCTTGATCCTGGCGGCGCTGGATGAACTGCCACAGCACTTGTACTACATCTTCGAGTTCCGTGGCGGCGACGATCCCGAAGGACGCATCAAACGAGCATTGACGTACATGCGACGACGAACTTAGAGAAACGCAGAACATAAAATACGGGGGTGGATTTGTCCACCCCCGTTGTTTTTGTTCTTGATTCTTTTGTACAGCGCCGATGCCGAGCTAACTATTCGTCGTCGTCCCAATCTTCATCATCGTCGTCATCCCAGTCATCCTCTTCGTCGTCATCTTCCCAATCTTCGTCGTCGTCCCAATCTTCGTCGTCGTCGCCCCAATCGTCTTCATCATCACGAGGTCCCAGCAGGCGAACATCTTCTTCTTCCCACTCATTTGTGTGCTGCAACATCTCAGATCTCCTTGAATGCGGATAAGGGTTGTGAATTTGTGCAACGCAGAACCGCGTGCAGGGATTAAGCTTAATCACGGGTCAGTTCGGACAACAATGTGTGAACTGCGCAATAATTATTCACCAACGAGGCTGGATTGTCGAAATCGAAAAAGCGCCATTGCACGTAATCTACCACGCACAATCCACCAGCATCACAGACGCTGCACCCAATAGCGTCCTTGCGCAGCGTGGACGGTTAATTCTTCGCCAGTTGTGCTGTCATCCGGCCCGTGGACAACGGATCCATCGGCGCGCTGCACAAGGCTGTACCCACGCGCCAGGACGTTGGTCGGATTCAGCCCGTCCAACCGTAGAACGGAAAAATCCAGACGTTCACGGCGTTGGGCCAGTGTACGTTCGGCGTTGCGGTGCAAGCGGGTGGTGCTGTCGTCGAGGCGCTGGCGTTCTCGGTTCAGCGTGCGCGCCGGGTTGAGCCGCAACAGCCGTCCCTGACTTTCACCCAACTGCACCCAGAGCGTGGCGAGGCGGTCATTCGCCATCTCGGCGAGGCCGCTTTCCAACTGGCGGAAGTAGCCAATTATGTCGGCGCGGTCGGGCACGGCGGCGGCGGCGGCGGCGGACGGTGTGGGCATGCGCAGATCGGCCACAAAATCGACGATGGTGAAATCCGTTTCGTGGCCCACCCCTGCGATGACGGGGAGTTGGCTGGCGGCCACGGCACGCGCCACCCGTTCGTCGTTGAAGGCCCACAGATCTTCGATGCTGCCACCGCCGCGCACCAACAGGATCACATCTAGCGGATCGGCGGCATCGAAGAGTGATTCACCGCGGCCGAAGCGGTTGGCCGCGGCCAACGCGGAGACGATGCCGGGCGGCGCTTCGTTCCCCTGCACCAATGTATGAAAGAGGATCACCTCCACCATCGGCCACCGTTGCGAGAGGACGCGCAACACATCGCGCAGCGCCGCAGCGCCGTCGCTAGTCACCACGCCGATGCGCCGTGGCTGGGTGGGGATGGGGCGTTTGCGCTCGGCGTCGAAGAGGCCGTCATCGAGTAGTTTCTGCTTCAATGCCTCGAACTGGGCGTACAACTGGCCGCGCCCCGCCGGGCGGATCTCGTCGGCGTAGAACTGGTAGACGCCGCGCTCGGGGTAGACGTCCACATAGCCGTGGGCCATGATCTGGTCCCCTTCGCGGGGCAGCCACGAATGGCGGAAGACATTGCCCTTCCACATCACCGAAGAGAGGCTGGCGCCGCCGTCCTTCACCGTGAAGTAGACGTGTCCACTGCGCGCTTGGGTCCAATTGCTCACCTCGCCCACGAGCCACACATCGCGCAGCAACTCGTCACCGGCGAAGAGGTTCACAATGTGGGTGGTGAGGGCGGAAATGGTGATTGGGTTCATCGCAGCAATATCCGGGTGGATGAGTGTTGATGGTGGGTATTGTAGCATAGGGGGAGCGGTAAAGCGTTGGAGCGTTGGAACGCTTTACCGCTTCAACGCTCCAACGCTTAATCTCCTTCATCCGCCGGCAACCCCACCGCCTCCGCAATCAACCGCCGCGCCTCATCGCCGAGGACGCGTGGATCGTCCTCGGGGGTGGGGTGGACGAGTTTCACCGGGGTTAGGTAGAGATGGAGCGGACCGGGGAAGGTGGCCAGCCGCCACACGGCGGCGACAAGCCCTTCGCCGAGGCGTCCTTTCCAGATGGCGATGTGGGGGTGGCTGTAGCGCAGCGCGCAGAGCAGGTAGGAGACGCTGTACTCCACCGCCGTCTCGAAGATGCCGTAGCGGAAAGAATAGACCTGATCGCCCAGGCCAAGCCGCCCTTCGGGGAAGACGATCACCGGCGGGTAGGCACTGCGGGTGAGGACTTTGGCAATGATGCGCCGCGCTTCCTTGCGCGAGGAATGGTCCTTGCGCTCAACGAAGATTGTGCCTACCTGAGCCGCCATCCAGCCAACCACCGGGCGCTGGTGCAGCTCCACTGCGGCAAGGTAGCGCGACGGCGTCAACGAGAGCAGCGCCAACGCCTCAATAAACGAGAGGTGGTTGAGGAAGATAAACCCTTCGTGACGGCGCAAGAGGGCATGGTCATCACAGTGGACGCGGATATTGAAAATCCAATTGAAAACCCGCGTGGCATAGACGATCACCCACAGCGCCGGCCGCGCCCGCCCAATCTTGAACGGCAACAGCGATACCGGCAGCATCACCAATGCAGCCAGCGCCACCAGCAACAAAACCAACGCAGCACGCACTCCTCCCAGAACGTAACCCACAGAACAGTCCTCCTGTGTCAAAATCGTCAAATGCCAACCAGAAAAAATTGATCCACGAAGGCACACAAAGAGACACGAAGAGGCAGAAGAAAGGGACACGGATTACACGGATTTTCAGGATTCAGAGAAGATAGACGCCAAATCCTTCTGGAAATCCTTTTAATCTGCGTAATCTGTGGATCATTTTCTCCTGTCTTCTCTTATCTTCGTGTTCCTCCATGTACCTTCGTGGATCCATTTCTGGATTGGATCAATACATTGATATATTTCTATATTGACAAACTTCAATCTATTGTATATTGTTGCTGTATTGTACCGGTTCGTACCCGTTCAATCGCTGTTGAAGGACGATCATGCCGAACTCACTTTCATTAGAAACACTCGCATCTGCCCAGGAAACCGTCACGATGGGTTGCTGTGGGCCGATCTTGCCCTTGCAGTTGACCGACCAAAGCGCCACTGAACTGGCGACCGTCTTTAAAGCGCTGGCGAATCCCGTCCGCTTACAGATGCTCGACATCCTCAACAGAGGCGCAGGTGAGGTTTGTGTATGCGATATCGAAGGTCACTTCGAGTTGTCGCAGCCCACAATCTCGCACCATCTGCGTGTCCTTCGTCAGGCAGGGCTCGTGGAGGCCGAACAGCGCGGCACGTGGATCTACTACCGGGTGCGTCCTGAGACAATGGAGACGATGCGTGGGTTTCTCGGTGGGTTCTGCTGCTGACACGTGATGCGTCGTGCGTGTACCGGTGGAGCAGCTTGACGCCCCATTTAGATGCACCAATGTGATAGATACACCAATGTGACGTAGCGGATTTGCTTCAGTGTAAACCAATTTGGCCGGGGATGCGATCTTGCGCGCCAATTGGGGGCAAACCTTCCAGGAAGGCCCCGAACCTTCCTGGAAGGAAAAGCATCGAGTGCATTCCACTCCCAAATTGAAATATACCCCTCCAGCAGTGCCTGGCACTGTTGCGCGAAAGCTCCGAATGTATTCAACTCTCTTTTTTTCTGATTACATCGATGAATTTCAATATACCAAAAGGAACAGTTCGTGCTCACATCACCAACCCACGTCATCGCCAATGCAGACGCCGCCGATCTGCCGGCATTGCTTGCCCTGCTCGACGCCGCCAGCCTGCCACAGGACGGTATCGCCGATCACATCGGCAGCGCGCTGATCGCTCGCAACGGTGACGAGATCCTTGGC
This sequence comes from bacterium, assembly GCA_016124945.1. Lineage (GTDB taxonomy): Bacteria > Chloroflexota > Anaerolineae > Caldilineales > Caldilineaceae > RI-153. The sequence goes on from WGMT01000036.1 coordinate 103,361, forward strand.
TGTGCGGCGTTGGAGATCTACGGGTCTTCGGCGCTGTTGCGGTCGGTGGCAGTCGCCCCCACCGCGCAAGGAAGTGGCCTGGGCACACAACTTGTCTACTCGGCGCTGGCACTGGCCGAAGATCGACACATCCGCCGCGTCTACCTGCTCACCGAAACCGCCGCCGACTACTTTCCCCGCTTTGGTTTCGCCCCCATCACCCGCCAGGAGGTCGACCCCGCCGTCAAACAATCCGTCGAATTTACCAGCGCTTGCCCGGCTAGTGCGTTGGTGATGGTGAAAAAGATGAATAATGAATAAAGATGGGATAGACGAAGTCACTTCGCGTTTCGAGACGATCTCGTCTACCCAGTCTTTATTCATTATTCATCGATACCTCAATACAATCGATGTTCAATTCACTTTCTCAAGGAGATCACGCATGTCATCCACCCGTGAAGTCATTCATTCTGTGGTTCAGGAACACTACGGCAAGGTCGCTGTAGAAAGCAGTGGCTGTTGCAGCGATAGTAGTTACGGCAATACGTTGTACGTTGATCAAGATCTGTCCTTTGTGCCTGGCGAGGCAGTGAACAGCAGCCGAGGGTGTGGCAACCCGCAGGCGATTGCAGAATTGCAGCCCGGCGAAGTGGTGGTCGATCTCGGTTCCGGCGGCGGTTTGGACGTCCTTTTGGCGGCGCGGCAGGTGGGGCCTGGTGGCTTCGTCTTCGGCGTCGACATGACCGACGAGATGCTGAATCTGGCGCGGCGCAACGCGGACAAAATGGGCGCAACCAACGTCGAGTTCCGCAAAGGTCACCTGGAAGATCTGCCCATCGAAGACAACACCGCAGACGTCATCATCTCCAACTGCGTCGTCAACCTCTCGCCCGAAAAGGAGAACACCCTGGCCGAAGCGTATCGTGTCCTCAAAGTGGGGGGACGCCTCGCCATCTCCGACATCGTGGTCGACGGTGATCTGTCGGGCCTACCTGTGAGCGAGGATCAGATCCGCGCCGGGCTAAGTTGGGCAGGCTGCATCGCCGGCGCACTCACCGTGGCCGAGTTCACCCGTCTTCTCGCCGACGCCGGCTTCCAGGAGATTTCCATCGAGTTTAATCACCACTACCAGTCCAGCGACTTTTTCGGTAAAATGCCTGAATCGCTGTCGAGCCTGCCCGAGTCGGTGCTGAGCGATCTGGTAAGCCGCTTTGGCAGCGCGTCGATCAAGGCGGTGAAGAAGGGATAGGTGATTGGTGATTGGGATCGCGTGGGGAATGTGGGTTCTCCGCTTGTGAGATTTCTCTTTGAGCGAGATTAGGCGGTGGGAGATTGAGGGATTGACTTGGTCAGCGTCTCCCCACTCCCCTAATTGCCGAATCTCGCTCCGCGAAAAACCACCCGACAGCAGATACCGCACACTCTTCACATCTCCCCAATCACCAATCACCAATCACCAATCACAACAAAGAAAGAATCACCATGACCGCGCCAACCACCGCATCATCCACCGGCTACTCTCGCGAATACTGGACAACGTGGTCGGCCACGCTGCTCTTCTTCGCCGGGTTCTACACGATCATCGTGCCGCTGCCGCTCTATCTCACCGGCATCGGGCTGCCCGATTGGCAGGTGGGCGTGATCATGGGTGCGTTTGGGATTGCGTCATTGGTGGGGCGTCCGCTGGCGGGTGGGTTGACTGACAGCATTGGGCCACGTCCGGTGATCCTCTTCGGCACAGTGTCCCTGGCGGTGGGGGCGGTGGGCGTGGGCTTCGTGACATGGCCGCCGTTGCTCTTCACGCTGCGCATCTTGCAGGCGGCGGGCTATGTGGCCTTCACCACGGCGGCGACATCGTTGATCTCGGATCTGGCGCCACCGGCGCGGCGGGGGAACGCGTTGGCCATTTTCGGCGCTGCGGCCAACGTGGCAATCACGCTGGTGCCTGCTGCGGTCAGCGCGATGTTGACACTCCTGACGTTGCGCGGCGCGTTCGTGCTCTGCGCGGTGATGGCCGTCCTCGGCGGGGTGCTGGTGTGGTTTGCCATCCCCGCCAAGGACGGTACACGCCGCCCCTTCGTTGTGCGTTCGATCTTCAACGTGCCGCCGGTGCTGCGTGTGCCCATGCTCACGGCGTGGATGTTCGGTGTGGGTTTCGGCGCGTTCTACCAATTCCTGCCACTGCTGGCCGAGCGGCGCGGGCTGGAACCGGTGGGGCTGGCCTACACCGTCTATGGCCTCTCGATCATTGCTACACGCGTCCTCGGTGGGCGGCTGCTGGATCGACCGGATCGCAAGCAGGTGCTGCCGCCGTCCGCCGTACTCATGGCCGTCGGACTCGCCGCCTTTGCGTTCGCCGATTCGATGTGGTTGCTCCTCCTCGCCGCAGCGTTGACGGCCATCAGCGGTGGCATCTTCCACCCCACGCTCATCGCCATCCACGTAGACAGCATCCCCGAGCGCGGACGGGCGACGGCAGGTTTCTACCTCGCCTTCGACCTGGGCATCGGCCTGGGGACGTGGCTACTCTCGCCCATCCTCGACGGTTTCGGCCTCACGGCTTTCTTCCTGGCAGCGGGCGTCATCAGCCTGCTTTCGATTGTCCCCGCGCGGGGGATTGTCAGTGTGGAGAAGGCGTGAGGATGGAACGCGGACTGAGCGGATCGGGCGGATTTCTACAGACTTGAACTGCTTTGGTAAAGCTTACGTTTGCAGGGGATTCACAATCGGCAGTCGGTCGTTGACAACCAATCCGTTGTGCATGTCTTCGCTGTAGAGGACAGACGCGTTGACGGCAAGCGCACTCGCTACTATCACGCTATCCCAATATGAAATCTGGTAGGCGATGCGAATCTCTGAAGCTTGCAGCAAAGTGGCTCGGTCAACTTCGACAATCAGGTGCTTTCTGTAGAAAGAACGCACGAGTTTGCGGATGTCGCGCTCATCCGCCTGAAACTTGCGTAACAGGTTGACAGAGACTTCGTTCACAACCTGAGTACTCAATGCAATCTGTGATAAACCGCGAATCAATGCTCTGGCTTGCTGGGATTTTTGCTCGTCTTGACTCTTGCTGAATGCATAAAGCCAGATGTTTGAATCAATGAAGGCAGGCGATAAGACTGCGCTACCGGCGTTCATGGGCCTCTTCCCGGGTGAGTGGTGTGAAGCTGGAAACCGAGTAAGGGTGTTCCATCAAGAACTCGATCATGTCCTCTTGGTCTTCGCCTTCTTGGGTGAGGACAATGACGCGTGCATGGCCCTTAATTTGCTCGTGAAACTCTTTGGGCAACTCAATGGTGCCATGCTCGATGTATGTCTGAAATTCGATCATACTCATCTTCCACCTCCCAACGACAAATACGTCCTCGCTGACAAACAGCGCACCTGTAGTATCAAGGACGCCGCGCCTCGTGTCAAGCACAAAGCGCAGAGGAAAAGGCAAAAGTGAGGTCATTTCGCCAACCCCACTTTTGCCTTCTATTCTGTCAATCTATATCAGGACGCTACATTCCCGGCCAACGGCCAACTGCTAATCGCCAACAGCTCTCTCCAACGCCTCCAACACCGTCCCCACCAGGAAATCCACCTTGTACGCCGTCTCCGCCAGTGGACGTGTCCCCTCGGCGGCCAGGGACGCGGCGTGGGTCAGCGCCTGCACAGAGGACGGCTGCCCCGTCAACGCGGCTTCTACATTCTCCAGGCGCAGTGGAATGTTCGCCACACCGCCCACACCGACACGGGCAAAGGTAATCACCCCGTCCGCGATGACGAGGCGAACCAGGCATTCGACAATAGGCCATTCCGCTTCGGCGCGGCTGATGGAGCGGAAGTAGGCCGTGCGTTCGCCGTCCACGGGCACGGGCAGGTAGACGCGGGTGAGCACTTCCTGCGCCGCCAGCGTGTGATCGCGACTGCCGTCAGAACCGTCGCCGTAGAGATTGGCGATGCTGCGGCGCTCGCCGTCGTTGATCTCTACCTCGGCTTCGTAGGCCAACAGCGCCATCCCTAGCGTGGACGGGTGCGGGTAGACGCACGGTCCCAAATCAAAGACGACGCCATTGGGGTTCCACCCATCCCGTGCGGGGCAGCCTTCGCCGCCGCTCTTGACGCAAGAATAGGCCGGGTGCCGAAAGTACGGGCAGCGTGTGCGTTGCAACAGCGCACCGCCCAGCGTGCTCATCCAGCGGATCTGGGGCGTGGCCAGGCCGCCTGCCGCCTGGGCGATGCCGGGATAACGGTCACGCAGGCGCTTGTCCGTAGCCAGTGTGTCCTGCGTCACCAGCGCACCGAGGAGGGCGGAACCGTCTTCGTTCCACTCGATGGCGTCGTATCCCGAGAGGCGGCTGATGTCCACAATCGGGCCGAACGAGAGGCTGTGGTTGCGTCGTTCCTGGACGTCGGTGCCGCCGGCTCGGTACTCGCCGTGGGCCGACGTGGCTTCTGTCAATGTGCGTGCAATCGTCAACATGAGTTGGTTCCTTTCAAGTCTGCCGAAGATAGAACGCGGATTGGGCGGATTGGGCAGATCCAGGCGGATCAAAGCGCAGAAAATCTGCCAAAATCCGCCCGATCCGCTCAATCCGCGTTCTATTCTTATTGTGTTCGAAATCACTGCACCCCTGCTACCACATCCTGTGGGCGGATCGGCGTGTTCAGCGGTCGCCAGCCCGTAGCGTTAAAGACCGCATTCCCCACCGACGCCGCCACCGCTACCGTCGCCAATTCAGCCAGGCCGATGCCGCCGCCGTCAATTTCGTCGTAGCCGTCCTCGATGAAGTGTACGTCCATAGGCGGTGTGTCACCGATGCCGGGGATCTTGTACTCTTCCAGGTTGGCCGTGAGGTTGTGACCGGTGCGCAGGTCGATCTGTTTTTCTTCGTAGAGCGCATAGCCCAACCCCTGAATCACGCCGCCGTAGACCTGGCTGCGCGCCAGCGCGGGGACAAAAATCTTGCCCACCGCCAGGGCAGACCAGACGTGCAGCGGACGAACCTTGCCCAGCCGCGTGTCCACTTCCAGCTCTGTCACGGTGACGCCGTGGCTCAAGCGTGGACCGACGCTGGGCGCATTCTCGCTGCCCGGCATCTTCATAGGGATGCCCAGCGGCCCCCGCTCCACGCGCCGCGTCTTGGTGACGCTAAACGGTTCAACCTGTGGCAGTAGATCGCGCCAGGCAAGGAAGCCGCCACGGTGCTCGATGCCGCCCGCCACCACACGCATTTCGCTTAGCCCCAGTTTGGTGCGCGCCGCTTCGGTGAGATAGGTGCGCACTTCTTCCGCCGCCGCCCGCCCTGGCGGGTAGATCGACGTCGTCACCTGGCTGCCGCCCGCGGTGGGGCCGATGGGCATGTCGCTGTTGCCAATCTCGACGATGGCCTCGCTGCGTGCCACGCCGAAGACATCTTCGATCACCTGGCCCAGCACCGTGCGTGTGCCGTTGCCAATGTCCTGTGACGCCGTGCGGATGGCGATCCCCGCTGGTGTGGCACTGACGCTCACCTTGACGTTGGGGTTGTAGATGAAGAGCCATGATCCCATCGCCAGCCCTACACCGCGGCGGAAGCGTCCTGTCTGCGCGGCCACCGGCTTGCGCTGTTGCCACACCGGCAACGCCCCCACCCAGTCGTAAAGACGACGGCGCAGATCGTGATCTACGTCCCAGCGGCGGTGCAGATCGAGTGGATTTATGCCCAGTTTGAAGGCAGCTTCGTCCAGCGCCGACTCGTAGACCCACATGGCAGTCGGCCCATCCGGCCCGCGGAAGGGCTTGCCAGGCGGCGTGTTGTTCACTACGTTGAAATCGTCTAGATCCTTGGGCAAGTTGGGCGTCATCAGCCCCAACATGCCGCCCAGCATCGAGCCGACGGCCACACCGGCGTCGTTGTAGTTTTGCACACGCAGCGCCTTAGGCGCGCCGTCTGCCGCGGCCAGCAAAGAGACGTCCACTTCGCCGGCGGGGCGTAGACCGGTGTAGCTCAGCTCTTCCAGGCGATCCACCGCCACGCGCACCGCCGTGTTCGTCACCCTGGCCAGGCTGATGGCGGCCACAATTTCGTTGTACAAGCCCTGCTTGCCGCCAAAACCGCCGCCCACATGATCGGCCAGTACCTGCACCTGCTCATTTTCCAGATCAAAGTGCTCGGCGATCTCGGCGCGCAGCGCGTGGACAGTCTGCGTCGAGGCGTGGACACGCAACTTCGTCGCCCCTTGCCATTGTGCCACGGCGGCGTGCGGCTCCAGCGGCGTATGCACCTGTGTGGCGTTGCGGTAAGTTCGTTTCACCAGGCCGGGCTCACCTTTGGCCTGGGCATCGCCAATCAAGCGCCGCGCCTTGCCCGCGCCCAGCAGATTCATCTTCAAAATCGTGCGCCGGGTGTTGTGGTCCCACGTCCCCGGCATGGTGAAGCCTTCCGCCGCGGTCGGCACGTCCTTTTTGCCTTCTGGATAGACCGGAGCAGAGTTGCGCGCTCGCGCCGCCTCTAGCCCGATGGCGGCCGGTCGCACGTTATACCTCACCTGGACGGCTGAGATCGCGGCTTTCGCCACCCGCTGGTTGATCGCGGCAATGGCGGCAATCGGCTCGCCCACGTAGCGCACCACACGCCGTCCTTCCAATAGATTGGCAAAGCCAACCACACCGTCCATGGCCAGCGCTGCGGACGCATCAACTTCCAACACCTCGGCGTGGGCATGGGGCGAGCGCAGGATCACCCCCTCCAACTGCCCGTCGTAGTGGACGTCCACGGTGTAGCGCGCCTGGCCCGTCACCTTTTCCAGCGCATCGATACGGGCTGCTTCCACGGTGACGACGTCGTCGAATTCCCCGGCGCAGGCACGCGCCATCGCCTCGTAGATCCCCAAGTACGCCCCACACCGGCACAGATGACCGGCCAATGCCGCCGCAATCGTCTCCCGATCCGGTCGCGTTGTGCCATGTTCGGCGCGCCAACGTTCGTAGAAGGCAATGCCCTCGTTGACGTAACCCGGCGTGCAGAAGCCACACTGCAAACCGTCGCACACCATCAGCGCCTTCTGGACGGGGTGCAAGTTGTCGGGTCCATGCGCCTCTACCGTCAGCACCGACCGCTCGTCCAGGTGATGGGCGGGGAGCAGACAACTGCACATCGGCGTCCCTTCCACGAGGACAGTACATGCCCCGCACACCCCACTGCCACAAACAGACTTCGTCCCCGTTAGCCCCAGCCGCTCACGCAGCAGCACCAACGCCGACTCATCGTCCCCCAACTCGTCGAAGTGGTATTCCACCCCATTGATGGTCGTCTTCATGATTCCCCTTCGTGTAGATTGAACGCTCACTCTATATGCAACACAAAAAAAACTCGGTTAAGAACAGAGATTTAGATCCACAGATTACACGGATTTTAAGGATTCAGAGGATTGAACACAGATTTCACAGATGCACACAGATTTTTCCCAAATCCTTCTGGAAATCCTTCAAATCCGTGTAATCTGTAGATCATTCTTCTGCGCTTTGAACTTCTGCGCTTTGAACTTCTGCGCTTTGAACAATGAGCGATTGACAGGCAATCTGTGCAATCTTGTCTAACATCGCCGCATCGAAGTGGACGGCTCCGCTGATCTGCAACTTGGCCATGTTGAGCGCCGAGCTGATGATCAGCGTATGGATGACGGGCATGGGCAGGGCAAGGATGTGGCCGGCGGCGATGTCGGCTTGCACTGCGCCGACGAGCGCCATCATGTGCTCGTTGTCGATGGCATCAAAGTTGTAGTCGGCATACGCCGAGTTCTTGTACTGCTCGTAGTAGGCCGTCTTGTGCGGGTGGGCGGCGAAAAAATGGAAGGTGCGTAACCACACTTCACAGTAGCGATCTTGCCAGGGAAGATCGAGCAATTCGGGCGACACGATGGCCGCGGCAAACTCGTCGAAAATTTGATTGAAGAGCGTGTGCAGGATCTCGTCTTTAGAGGCGAAGTAGTGGTAGATGATGCCGGGGCTGGCTTCGGCCCGTTTGGCGATCAGCGCCATCGTGGTGCCGGTGAGGCCGGTTTCGGCCACCTGCGCCAACGTGGCGTCTAGGATCGATTGTCTTCGCTCGGACGAGATCATGGGTGTGATTTCTAGTGCGTAGTGCGTGTACCGGCGGCGATGTTGATGGCGTGATTGGGAGCTGATAAGTACAGTCACCAGCTAGATTGAACGCTCATTCTAGTGGGTGAGTATAGCGGATAGGGGTGGGGTTGTCAAGGGGATGGAAATTTTAAAAAAGGGTTACTCGTTCAGTAAGTCTGAAACGTGCTGTCTCAGTGCTGGCAGGTAATTCTTCACGACATCCCACACAAGTCGTTGATCGACTACATCGTATCCGTGGGCAAGAATGTTCCGGAAGCCAATGATTCGTTGATGATCTGGTATTTGATAGAGTAGTTCTTCGTTTTGCCGTCCAATACGATTCAGTGCTTCGCCGATGATCTCGAACTTTCGCTCAACGGCCGCTTGCACCATTTCTTGCTTGATGTACTCCGCTTCTGTGAGCGTTGACGTGAATGCTTCGATTGCCTCGGCAGCGACAGCAATGTCAAATAGGTGTTTCTTGTCGTTCTGCCGAATATACATTGACTCGGCTCCGTTCCACGGCTTCAATGAAGTATGGGTTTGACAGGCTTTCCACCGTTACCACGTCGACAGGGCGTCCAAACAACGATTCGAGTTCTTCTTTCAGCGTGAAGTAGCGATTGAAGAGATCGCCGACATTGGGGTCAAACTCCACTAGGACATCAACATCGCTGTCCGGTCTAAATTCACTACTCGTGACCGAGCCGAAGAGATCCAGGCGGTAAACATGTAGTCCTTCACAGATTTCGATAAGTTTGGGTTTGATAAGATTAAAAGCGATCATTGAGCTTTCTCTCAATCCAAAGGGCGTCTCTATGCGTGAGTATAACCTACGAACAGTTCATTGCCAAGCAAAGGTTTCTTGCTGGATTATCTATGTTTAGGAGTGCGTCTAGCTATGCGTCACCTTCTGTATCGTAACTGCGCTCCCGCCCTTCGTGAATGAAGGAGAGCATCTCATCGACGCCGAAATCGACGTCCACACCTGCCACATCGAGGAGAGAGGACGTCACTACAACGAATCGCGTATGGTAAACTTCTAGCAGTCAGATCAACCTCCTACCCCACAAAGAGGAACCCTATGAGCGCATCCCAACCCTTGAAAGTACACATCACCGGCGTCTACGGACTCATCGGCAACCTTGTCTACAGCCACTTACAGGCCCAGCCCGATCGCTATGACGTCTACGGCAGCGGACGCCGCACCATGAGTTCGGTACGCGCCGACGCCGAAAGCGTTCAGCGCCTGCCCGACGACCACTTCATGATCGCCGATCTGGCCGACGCCGACGCCGTGGCGCGCGCCATCGAAGGCATGGACGCCGTCCTCCACATCGGCGCGGTGCCCAACCCCGACGCCTCGTTTGAGGACGTGCTCAACAGCAACATCCGCGGCACCCACCACGTGCTGGAAGCGTGCCGGCTGGCAGGCGTCAAGCGCATGGTCTACGCCAGTTCCATCATGGCCACGTGGGGCTACTACACCTACCAGGAACCGTATCGCGCCATCCGCGAAGGACGCTTCGACGACGTCCCTAATCCCGTGCCGATGGTGACACACCGCGATCCCGTCCATCCCACCGAGCCGTACTCGGCAAGCAAAGTATGGGCCGAAGCCTACTGCCACACCTACGTCGACCGCTACGACATGTCCATCGTCTGCCTGCGCATCGGCGGCGTCAACAAAGACAATGTCCCCGGCGGCCCGGCGTCGCAGGCGGTGTGGTGCAGCCACCGCGACGTGGTCAACATCACCGAGCGCGCCCTCATCGCCACTGAGCAGCCGATCTACGACGTCTGCTACGTCGTCTCCGACAATCGCTACCGCTGGGTGGATATGAGCCACACTGAAGAGATCCTGGGCTATTGGCCACAGGATCGAGCTGAGGACAATGCTTGATGTGATGTCGAAGGAGAAACCAGAGAAAAAGTGATCCACGAAGGCACACGAAGGCAGGGAAGAGCAGACAGAAGGCTTTATCGCTCTGCTGTCCTGGGAATCCTGCAATCCGTGTCCCTCTCCTCTTCGTGGTTCTTCGTGTGCCGTTTGGGATCATCAAGATTCTGAAGTATCCTAAGGAGAATCAATCATGCATTCCCCATCAATGACCCTCCGCCTCGAACTTTTTGTGGACGACATCGCCGTGTCGCGTGATTTCTACACACGCATCCTGAACTTCAGCGCCGATAACCAACACAGCGCGGGCTACACGCCCTTGCGCCAGGGATCGGTCGTCCTCTCGCTCAACCGGCGCTCGTCTCTCCCCGGCGATCACCCTATCTACGTCGCCGCACAGGAACGCCCGGGCCGCGGCGTTGAAATTGTCCTTGAAGTGGGTGACGTTGAGGCGCGCTACACCCACGTCCAGTCGCAAAACTGGCCCGTCACACCGCTCCAGCGCCAACCGTGGGGACTCCTCGACTTCCGCCTCATCGATCCCGACGGCTACTATTTGCGTGTCACCTCGAAAGCTGAGAGCATGTAAGTCAATGTCCTTAGGTTAAGCGCGGAGTGAGCATCCTCAGATGCGGCTCAACTCAGATGCGGCTCTACTCGTATGGAGCCGCATCTGAGGATGCTCACTCCACAACGAGATGAGTAGCCGAAACTCAGAGAGGAATCAACCCCACATGGCCGACCAATCCATCAATGTCCTCCGCTACGGCGTGGACGCGCCCCTGCCCGAAGAACGCACCTTGCACGCCGGGCCGCTCAGCGTCCTCTACAGCGAAGGTGACCTGCGCGCCATCCGCCTGGGGGATCGTGAGATCCTCAACCGCGTCTACGTCGCCGTGCGCGACCACAATTGGAACACGATCCCGATTGTCCTCTCCAACGTGCAACTTGAGGACAACGGCGACAACTTCCACATCGCCTACGACGCCGACCACCGCCAGGACAATATTGATTTTCACTGGCAGGGGACGATCCACGGCGCGGCGGACGGCACCATCACCTTTGCAATGGACGGCGCAGCCCGGTCCACCTTCCTGCGCAACCGCATTGGCTTTTGTGTCCTCCATCCTGCCCATGTGGCAGGCGCGTCCTGCACCGTGGAGCACGTGGATGGCACGACGGAGGAAAGCCAATTCCCACAGCACATCTCGGCGGATCAGCCGATCTTCGACATCCGCGCCATCCACAATACCGTGCAGGACGGCGTCGACGGCCCCGTACTGCTTGAAGTGCGCATGGAAGGCGACACCTTCGAGATGGAAGATCAGCGCAATTGGACCGACGCCTCGTACAAAACCTACTGTACGCCGCTAGGCCTACCCTTCCCCGTAGAAATCACGGCAGGCACGCCCGTGCAGCAGCAGATCACTGTGCGCCTGCATGGTGAAACGTCCACACAGGACGACAGCAACACACCTCCGGTTCAACTACGCGTTGAACGGCGCGCCGTGGGTGAAATGCCGCGCATCGGGTTGGGCTTGTCCAGCCAGGAGATGGTACTGGCTCGGCGAGAAATTGAGCGGTTGCGCGCCATGCAGATCTCGCACCTGCGCGTCGACGTCGACTTCACCCGCTCCGATTGGCAGGACGAACTACGCCGCGCCGTCGACGAAGCCGACGCCATCGGCACTCGTCTTGAAATCGCGCTGCACCTCTCCGACGATGCCGACGCCGAATTGGCGACACTGCGCAGGGTGGTCAACGATCTGCGGCCTGCGGTGCAGCACTGGCTGATCTACCGCAAAGGCGCCGAAGGGATCGAAGCACATTGGATTGATCTGGCGCGCCGTCACCTGAGTGACTACGATCATGTCGAATTCGGGGCGGGGACCGACGCATACTTCACCGAATTGAACCGTGAACGCCCGCCCGCCGCCGTCCTCGACCTGATCTGCTACTCGATCAACCCGCAAGTGCACGCCTTCGATAACCGTTCGTTGATGGAAACGCTGCCCGTGCAGGCCACCACGGTGGAAAGCGCTCGCTTCCTCGCCGCCGGTCGCCCCATCGCGGTGACGCCCATTACGTTGCAGCCCCGTTTTAACCCAAATGCCACCAGCGCCGAAGCAGAAATCTCCGGTGAATTGCCCAGCCAGGTGGACGTGCGCCAGATGTCGCTCTTCGCCGCAGCGTGGACGGTGGGCAGCCTCAAGGCGATGGCCGAAAGCAGCGTGCAGAGCGTCACCTACTTCGAAACGGTGGGCTGGCGCGGCGTGCTGGAAAGCGTCAACGGGTCGCCGCTACCCGAGCGTTTCCGCTCGCAGCCGGGCGAAGTCTTCCCGCTTTACCACGTCCTCAGCGACGTGGCGCGCTGCGCCGGTGCGCCCGTCCTCTTTACTGAGAATAACGCGGCGGACAGAGTCACCGGTTTCGCCTTCCAGCGCGACGGACAGATCCACGTCCTTGTAGCCAACCTCACCAATGCGCCCCAGGAAGTGACAATCCACCACGGCGGCAACCGTGTCCACGTGCGCATGCTCAACGAGCACAACGTTCGCGCCGCCATGGCCACGCCCGACGCCTACCGCAACGAAGAGAGTCCCCCCATCGATCCAGCCCACGGACAGACGTCCTTGCGGCTGACGGCGTACGCCGTGGCGATGCTGGGGATTGGAGATTAGGGACTGGGGATCAGGGATTGGGGACAGGAAAAACACAGTTTACTGGTAAAGAGATGATGGGATGATGAGATGATGGCTCCTACTTAGCCCATCATCTCATCATCTCATCATCCCATCATCCCATCATCTCATCATCCCATCATCTCTTTACAACCAAACGCCCAATGCCCGATCCCCAGTCCCTGATCCCCAGTCCCTAATCTCCCTCTTGACTCTGACGCAACGTCATACCTTATACTCACGGTCGTTGGAAAGGAGATCTCCATGGCCCAGCTTTATCGCGTGGCCGAATTCGCCCGGCTGGCGGGTGTGACAGTGCGCACATTGCAGTACTACGACCGTGAAGAACTGCTCAAACCATCGGATGTCAGCGAGTCCGGCTACCGGCTGTACCGGCTGGACGATCTGATCCCGCTGGCGCAGATCCTCACGCTCAAGTGGATGGGCTTCCGCCTGGCCCAGATCAAAGAGATGCTCAGCAGCCCGCGCTATAACCTGGCCCGCTCGCTTGCGCTGCAAAAGGCGGCTGTGGACGCGCAGATCGCCGAACTGCAAGCCGCGTCCGACGCGCTCAGCCGCCTCATCGACGAGATCGACGAAACGGATGGCCATCCGGTCGATGCGGCGGCGCTGGGCGTGATCATCCACAGCGTCACGGGCGGCGGCAAAGGCGACTGGGTACGCCGCTACTACAGCGACGCCGCCTGGGCAGGCATCCAGAGCAGACGGCTTGCCTTCTCAACCGCTGATCTGGAGCAGGTGCAGCGCGAGTGGGAGTCAGTCTTCGCCGGTTTCGCCGAGCACCGCCACGAGGCGCCGGATAGCCCGTCCTTGCAGGTGCTGGCAGCGCGGATGGACACACTGCTCGAAGCCTTCACCGGCGGCAATCCAGAGATCGAAAGCGGTCTACGCCGCTTCGTCGACGACGCCCAGCGCGGCGAGATCCCCACGGACATGCAGCCGTACAACCCATACGCCAAGGTCGACGACGATCTCCGTCAATTGATGCAAGATGCCCTCAACCTCTACCAGGCGCACAAGTCGCAAAAAAGGAGACCAACATGAAAGCAAACTGGATCGACACCCATCACATCTATCAACAACTCCTCGCCGCGCCCGACCAGGAGACGCGCGAGCAGCTCTACAAAGACGCCATCATCCAACCCTGGCAGGCGATGATGAACAACATGACCGACACGTTCCAGACCGAGCCCGGCGATCCCTTCGGCGTGGCAAGGGCATGGAACTGGCTGCTGCCCGAACACTTTGCCGACACACCACAATCGCTGCCAGTGATGGAAGCGGCCGACGCATGGACCATCGGCGCACGCGCCCTCGCCAAAGGCGCCACCCAGTGGGAGGCATTCACCGACCGCCTGCCCCTTGACCAGGTCACCGGCTGGCTGATCCTCGCCGACCCGACGCGCAGCATGCCCGGCGAACTTGGCTACACCGGCGCCATCGACTGGACACAGCCACAGTTGGTTGTCCAGTACGCCACACCCACCGAGGAGAACCTGCGCTGCCTGCCCGGCGCTGTCGTCCACGAGATGCACCATCTGATCCGGCTGCGTCTCTTCCCATGGAACATGATGCAAACCAGCCTGGCCCAGTACATCGTCCACGAAGGCATGGCCGAATTGTTCGCCACCGAGCTATTCGGCGAAGAGGTCCTCGGTCCCTATGTCACCGCCATCTCAAAGGACGATCTCGCCACGGCGCGGCGTCTTATCGCCAACAATCTCGACTCTACCGGCTTCGACGTCATCCGCGCTTATGTCTTCGGCGACGGCGTCATGGCGTCCATGGGCGGCGAACCCATCGGCATGCCCAACTATGGCGGCTACGCCGTCGGCTACCACGTCGTCCAGTCGTTCCTGCGCCGCACGGGGCTGTCTGTGGCCGAGGCGACCTTCCTCTCGGCAGAAGAGATCGTTGCACAGTCGGGTTACTTTAGAAACTAGACAGAGGCAGGGCAGCTTACAGAAACAAGGGAGTAACGCAGCGAAGATAGGCGGGCGTATCATCCGACATTAATCTCTGGGGGGAGATCATGCTGACCGCCGAACACGAACGACTACAGGCTCACCGAGAGCGCCGCGCCGACTGGCGACAGTGGGGACCGTACCTGAGCGAGCGCGCCTGGGGCACCGTGCGCGAAGACTACAGCGCCAATAGCGACGTCTGGAACTACTTCCCACATGACCACGCCCGCAGCCGCGCCTACCGCTGGAACGAAGACGGCCTGGCCGGCATCAGCGACCGCAACCAATACCGCTGCTTCGCCCTCGCCCTCTGGAACGGGCAGGATCCCATCCTCAAAGAGCGCCTCTTCGGCCTCACCGGCCCCCAGGGCAACCACGGCGAAGACGTCAAAGAACTCTACTTCTACACCGACAACACCCCTACGCACAGTTACATGGCCATGCGTTACTGGTATCCGCAGGCGGCCTTTCCTTACGCCGATCTGGCGGCTGAAAACGCCCGCCGCGGCTACCTCGATTTCGAGTACGAGTTGGCCGACACCGGCATCTTCAACGACAACCGCTACTTCGACGTGCTGGTTGAGTATGCCAAGGTGGACGAGAACGATCTTGTCGTCTCCGTAGGCGTGAGCAACCGCGGCCCCGTCGCCGCCTCGCTCCACCTTTTGCCCACACTCTGGTTTCGCAACACCTGGAGTTGGGGCTACTCAGCCGGCCCGATGAACGACGTCCCTGGCAAGCCGAATCTCTACGCCGCGGACCATCCACGCGGTGTGCCCACTGTGCAAGCGGACCATCCCACCGTCGGGCGCAGCTATCTCTACGCCGACGCCGCCGAACACCTGATTTTCACCGAAAACGAGACGAACAACGAGCGTCTTTTCAGCACGCCCAACCGCTCGCCCTACGTCAAAGACGCCTTCCACCGCTACCTCGTCGAAGGAGACGTCACCGCGGTCAATCCCCACCGGGCGGGGACGAAAGCCGCCGCGGTCTACGAGTTGACAGTGCCCGCGGGTGAGACTGTCACCGTGCGGCTGCGCCTTTCGCCGCAAGATCTCGACGATCCATTCGCCGATTTCGATGCCCTCTTCGTCCAGCGCCGCCACGAAGCCGACGAATTCTACACCGTCCTTCACCCCGCGGATCTCTGCGCCGAGGATCGTCACATCCAGCGTCAGGCGTGGGCCGGCATGTTGTGGACGAAGCAACTCTACTACCTGGACATGCCCCAGTGGCAGGACGGCGACCCGATTTTGCCTGCGCCGTCCTCGCGGCGTGAGGGGCGCAATGAAGACTGGCGGCACATGGCCAACTTCGACATCATCTCCATGCCCGACAAGTGGGAATATCCCTGGTACGCCACCTGGGATCTGGCCTTCCACACCATCCCGCTGGTGATGATCGACCCCGACTACGCCAAACGTCAGCTCGAACTCTTCACCCGCGAATGGTACATGCACCCCAACGGCGCACTCCCCGCCTACGAG
Source organism: bacterium (assembly GCA_016124945.1). Lineage (GTDB taxonomy): Bacteria > Chloroflexota > Anaerolineae > Caldilineales > Caldilineaceae > RI-153. The sequence goes on from WGMT01000036.1 coordinate 119,488, forward strand.
TGGAAATTCGGCGACGTCAACCCACCTGTCCACGCCTGGGCGGCGCTACACGTCTACAACCTCGATGCCGAACTCAACGGCAAGCCAGACCGCGCCTTCCTGGAGACGGTCTTCCACAAACTGCTGCTCAACTTCACCTGGTGGGTCAACCGCAAAGACAGCGACGGGCGCAACATCTTTCAGGGCGGCTTCCTGGGGCTGGACAACATCAGCCTCTTCGACCGCAGCGCGGCGCTGCCCGACGGCATGCACATCGATCAATCAGACGGCACGGCGTGGATGGGCTTCTACAGCCTGGAGATGATGAAGATCGCGCTGGAACTGGCGCGCGACAACCCCGTCTACCAGGACATGGCGACGAAGTTCTTTGAGCACTTCCTGCGCATTGCCAGCGCCATGAACGATTTCGGCGGCCACGGCGTGACACTGTGGGACGAGGACGACGAGTTCTTCTACGACGTGCTACACCTGCCCGACGACAGTGTGCGTCCGCTGCGGGTACGTTCGTTGGTAGGATTGCTGCCCCTCATCGCCGTGGAAACGCTGGAGCCGGAGGTCATGCGCACCATGCCCGACTTCCACCGCCGCACCCACTGGTTCCTCGAAAACCGGCCCCAACTGGCTGGCACCATCTCCAGCATCGACGAACCCGGCGTGGGCGAGCGCAACCTCGTCGCCCTGCTCACACGCGACCGGCTCACCAGTCTGCTGCGTGTCATGCTCGACGAAGACGAATTCCTCTCGCCCTACGGCATCCGCTCGCTATCTAAAGCGCACAGCACGCCCTACGTCATGCAGATCAACGGGCAGTCTTTCTCGATCCAGTACCAGCCCGCCGAATCGGACAGCGGCCTCTTTGGCGGCAACTCCAACTGGCGCGGGCCGGTCTGGTTCCCCATTAACTATCTGCTCATCGAAGCGCTCTACCGCTATCATCACTACTACGGCGACGATTTCAAAGTGGAATGTCCCACCGGCTCGGGCAAATGGATGACCCTGGATCAGGTCGCGGGCGAACTTTCCGAGCGGCTCACCAACCTCTTCCGCGCCAACGCCCAAGGACGTCGCCCGATCTACGGCGGTCAACACCGCTTCGCCGACGATCCCCACTGGCGCGATCACCTGCTCTTCTACGAATATTTTCACGGCGACAACGGCGCCGGTCTCGGCGCGAGTCACCAAACAGGGTGGACAGGATTGGTGGCGACGCTGTTACAGAGAGGGCCGGGGGGGAAGTGTCGGTGAGGCGAGATTGAGAGATTAAAGATTGGGTAGAGTGTAGATCGTTTTTATGGGGTTACACTGGGGTAGATCTGGGGATTAAGCGATTGGGGAATTCAGATCCTGCACACGCTGAATCCCCCAATCGCCTACTTTTCCAACACAACAGACCCACGGGGCGAATCTTGCTCCCCCCAATCACTAATCACCAATCCCCAATCACTAACCTCTCCACCACCTGCACCAGCGCGTCATCGCCGCCTACGTTGCCGGGGAAGACGATGTATGGCAGGCCGGGAAAGCGGCTTTCCTCGCCGATCCGCCACACAGGGACGCCGGGAAGGATCTGGCCGGCGACGACGGCGCGGCGCACGTTGAGGCCACGTGTGGCGACGTCGCTGGAGGTGATGCCGCCTTTCGCCACCAGGTAGCGAGGACGCACGTCGATGCCGCGCACAATGTCGATGAGGCCAGCAGAGACCTGTGCGCCGATGGACAAGTCCGATTCGCCGCCCGCTGCGCCCACATACTTGCGGCTGGTGTAGACCACGGTGACGGTGTCCTCGCGCAGGGAGGCGTTGGCCGCCGCCACAATCGATTGCACCGTCCCGGCGCGGTCGGCGAGGAGGCTGTCCACGTCCACTTCCAGCGCGGTGATGTCGGCGCGGCTGAGCAGCGCGTTAAGCTGCGCCGTCGTCTTAGGCACATAGGATCCGACGACAAAAAGTGCGCCGCTGCCCTGTGCTACATCCAGATCCGCCGCCGTGAGCAGCGGACGCGCCGCGATCCCAGCGCGCACCTGCACAAACGACGCTGCTGTGCGGTAGATGAACTGCTTTCCCGCTTCCTCCGCGGCGAGAAGCCCCAATACAAAGATCTCCAGGTCCCGGTAACTGGCTGCATTGACCACGCAAGATTGCCCACCAGTCAACGTCCTAAGTCGCGCCGACACCACCTCTGGTCCCCCAATGCGCAAATCTTCAATGGAAATGGAAGCCACATCGGTGGGCGCGATGGCGCCGCCGCTTTTTTCGGCCACCCATTCTTTGAGATTGGAGTGGGTGTAGCCGAAGGCGGCGTCGCGGGCGTAGGGCGTCTGTGCGGCGGGGATCAACTGATCGCCCTCGGCCACCCAATGCACATCGTCGATGGTGTAGCGCCCGCCTTCGAGGAAGAAGGGGACGATCAACCGCCCGTCGAACGACTGGCCCAGCCCCTCGGCCAGCGCCGTCACCTCGCCGGGGAAGTGACCGCGCAAAGTGGAGTCGCTGCGGCTGACCACGGCGACGGCGCGTCCTGTGCGGGCGGCGGCTTCGGTGAGGTTGCGGCCGATCTCGCGGTTGAGCGCGGCCGCGTCCGCTGCGGTGAGGCTGCGCGAGTTGGTGAGGACGTAGAAGACGTTGTCCTCGCCGCTCAACTCCGCCGCCAGCGCGTCGACGGACCACGTCGTCAACACCGGCACATCGTGGACAGTCTGCGTCCCCGTCGGGTCGTCATCGAGGACGACCAGGGCGCGGCGGCTTGCGTCCACGCGGGCGCGGATCTGGGCGCGTAGGTCGTCCACGGCGGGTTCGGGTGGGAGGGCGGCGAGGGTTGCGGTTTTGGATTGGGGGATCATGGTGTTTTGTCCGTGGTGTGATCAATTTTGGGAGAGAGACAAGACCCGCCGGGTTGCAGAAAACCCGGCAGGTCCGCGCGCAGCGGGTGATCCTCCGTCAACCCGCCAGGTCTGCTTTTCTCCTGGTGGGTTTTTCTGGAGCTAACGCGTTCACCCAACAAGACCCGCCGGGTTGCAGAAAACCCGGCAGGTCCGCGCGCAGCGGGTGATCCTCCGTCAACCCGCCAGGTCTGCTTTTCTCCTGGCGGGTTTTTCTGGAGCTAACGCGTTCACCCAACAAGACCCGCCGGGTTGCAGAAAACCCAGCAGGTCCGCGCGCAGCGGGTGATCCTCCGTCAACCCGCCAGGTCTGCTTTTCTCCTGGCGGGTTTTTCTGGAGCTAACGCGTTCACCCAACAAGACCCGCCGGGTTGCTGAAAACCCGGCAGGTCGCATAAAATGCTTACATCGACAGCAATAACGTCATCTCCGTAATTACGATGAATCTCACACCGCTCAAACCAGGCATCTTCTTCCATATTTACAACCGTGGCAACAATCGTGAGTCCGTGTTTCATACGCCAGAAAACCACCGGTACTTTCTGGAATTGTATGCGCGCCACGTTTCTCCTGTTGCCAAGACGTATGCCTACTGTCTGCTGCCAAACCATTTCCACTTTCTTGTCTGTATTCGCACAATTAAAGAACAAGAAGCGTGGCATGCTAACCCGATGAATAACCCATCTGAAACCGAATTCCAGGTTTTGGATGCGAGTCAGCGGTTCGGCAACCTATTTAATGCGTATGCAAAAGCATTCAATCGAGCATACAATCGAACTGGCAGTCTGTTCCAAAAACCGTTTCAGCGTAATCCCATTGGGGATGATCAATACCGCCAAACCGTCGTCTACTACATTCATCGCAATCCAGAACGGCATGGTCTCTGCAATGATTTCAGTCGCTGGCCTTATAGCTCGTATCGAACAATTCTATCATCGTTGCCGACACGGCTAGAGAGGGACTCAGTCTTGGGTTGGTTCGGTGGACGTGGCAGTTTTCGGTTGGCACATCAGCACATCATTGATGACGAACCAGATCGATACTTCTACGAGTCGCCCGACGACTTGCTATAGTTTCGTTGGAGTTGGATCTCAAATTGACTCCGCCATTCTTCGCCCCCGTAACACCCGTACGCTGCCGGTGATCCTCTGCCAACCCGCCAGGTCTGCTTTTCTCCTGGCGGGTTTTCTGGGGCCACCGCGTTCACCTAACAAGACCCGCCGGGTTGCAGAAAACCCGGCAGGTCAGCGGATCTACGCCTCATTCCCTGCGGACTCGCTGATCATCTTCGCCAGCAACTCCTTCGCGGCCGCGGACGCCTCGGCGCGGTGACTGATGTTGTTCTTCACTGCGGGCACCGCTTCGGCCAGGGTCATGGCCAGGCTGGGGACGTAGAAAATGGGATCGTAGCCGAAGCCGTGGTCCCCGCGCGGACGGTCGGTGATGACGCCTTCGATGGAGCCGTCGCGGGTGTTGACCTTTCCTTCGGGCGTGGCGATGGCGACAACACAACGGAAGCGCGCCGTCCACGTTTCGGGGGGATGCGCCTGCAACTCGGCGAGGACAAGTTCATAGCGCTGCTGATCATTGAGGCCCGGTCCACCGTAGCGGGCGGAGTAGACGCCGGGGCGCTTGTCCAGGGCGTCGACTTCGAGGCCGCTGTCGTCGGCCCAGGTCCACAAGCCGGTCATCTCCGTGTAAGCGCGCGCCTTGAGGATGGCGTTGCCTTCAAAGGTGTCTTCCGTCTCGTCCACGTCTTCGGTAATGCCCAATTCGTCGAGATAGGTAACGGTCAACGGCAGGTTGGCCAGCAGGGCACGATACTCGCGCACCTTGCCGGGGTTGTGTGTGGCAATCAAGAGACGACGCATCGAGTTCTCCTCAAAAAAATTACGATCCACGAAGCCATACAGAGTGATACGAAGAACAAAGAAAGGACACGGATTTCAGGATTTTATGGATTTCCCGAACGACACAGGATAAAACACGTTTGAAGTGAATCAGTGAGTTTTCTGAAGATACTCGACATCCACTTATCTCCTTGAACCCGCCGACAAGCGTTCCACCGCTGAAATCCTAAAAAATCCTGAAATCCGTGTCCTCTTTTCTGCCCTGTTTTTCGTGTTCCTTCGTGGATCAATATTCTCCAGCGACCTCCAAGTTTGGCCGCCAGTTTTGACCCTCTCTTGTATGCTATCATATAATGACTCCGCCGTGAATTGACCCCCTGTCGTGGCCGTTGTCTTCAATTTAGAGGGAGAATCTCGTGTCCTACCACCCGTTGCGCATCTTTACCGGGTCAGCCCATCCTCAGCTGGCCCAGGAGATGGCCGATATCCTTGGCGTGGAGTTGGGGAAATCCACCACGCGTCACCTGCCGGACAGCGAGATTCATGTCATGATCGATGAGGTGGTACGCGATCAGGACATTTTCTTCGTGCAACCATGCAGCCAGCCCGTCAACGATCACATTATGGAGCTAGCACTCTACCTGGACGCTTTCCGCCGCGCCAGCGCCCACAGTGTGAGTGTGGTGATCCCCTACTTCCCCTACGCTCGCCAGGAACGCATGGCGCGTGGACGGGAAGCGATCAGCGCCCGTGTAGTGGCAAATCTGCTGGAAATGTCCGGTGCGGCGCGCGTCGTCTTTGTGGACATCCACGCCCGCGCCATTCAGGGCTTTTTCAACATTCCGGTGGACCCGCTGACGGCGCTGCCGTTGCTTGCAGACTACTTCCGCAAGCCCGAGTACGAGCAAGCCGCCATTGTCAGCCCCGATGTGGGCCGCGCCAGTTTGGCTGGCAAGTATGCAGAGTTGTTGAACCTGCCGTTGGTGGTCATGCAGAAACGGCGCACCAGTTTCAGCACCACAGAGGCCACCCATGTGGTGGGCGACATGGAAGGGCGTCGCCCGATTGTGATCGATGACATGATGGCCGGTGGCAGCGTGCTCAAGCAGCTAAATGCACTCTACGACAACGGCGCCGTGGGCAAAGCTGCATTCGCCATCACCCACCCGATCCTATTGCCAACAGCCATCGAACGGCTCGACGCCGACGACCGCATCGAGAAGTTGGTTGTCACCAACACCATTGCCGTACCGCCAGAGAAGCGCAGCCACCCCAAGATCGAAGTCCTTTCGGTGGCGCCGATGCTGGCCGATATTGTCAATCGCATCCACCAGGGACGCAGCATTTCGCAAGAGTTGATCCTGGTTTAATTCTGGAGGAATCCGTGTTCCGACGCGCAAATCGTTCCACGCCAGACGCCATCGAAGTGATCATCGGGCCGCGCGCCAGTTACAATGGTACGCTGCGCAGCGACACCAGCATCCGTGTGGACGGAGTGGTGGAATCGGGGTTGTTGCAGACTGCGGCCAACGTCATCCTCACCGAGACGGCGCGGGTGAACTGTGAGATTCAGGCACGCACGGTGAGCATCCGCGGCCGCTTCAACGGTGTCATCACCGCCGACCGTGTGGAACTGCTCGCGGGGTGTCATGTCAGCGGCGCGCTCTACGTCAACAGTTTTTTGCTCGACGACGGCGCCGTCCTCGACGGTGAGTTGCACATGCAGGGCGCAGAAGACACGCCTTCCCCCACGCCACAGCCATCCCCCACATCATCGATTCCGATTATTCCCGGCCCGTATGGGCGCGAACAAAGATAACACATCCTCATTCACAAGAAAGGCTCCACCCTTGACAACCACCATCGAAGAGATGAGTGTCCTGCTCGGCGACACAAAGCTAACCGTGCAGGGGACACGTGTAAACGTGGGCGATCCCGCCCCCGAAGTGACAATGGCCGACGGCTGGATCTCGTCGGCGAAGATGCTGGAGAGCACTGCGGGCAAAGTACGCCTGATCAGCGTCATCCCCTGCATTCAGACACGCATTTGCGACATGCAGACGCGGCGTATGAACGAGGAAGCCGCTGCGTTGGGCGAGGACGTGGTGGTGATCACCATCAGCGCCGACCCGCCGCCGGTGCAGGGCGTCTGGTGTGGCGCTGCCGGTGTTGACCGGGTGAAGATGCTCTCTGATCACCAGGAGATGGCCTTTGGTGACGCCTACGGCGTCAACGTGACGGCGATGCGAGCGCACCAGCGTTCCATGTTCGTGGTGGATCAGAACGACATGGTGCGCTACGTTGAGTACATCCCCGAAATCGGTTCCCACCCCAACTACGACGCAGCGCTGGCCGCTGTACGTTCCCTCCTGGCCTAGTAAATCCCGGCGTACATCTGGCTGCCCCATTGGTGGGTGTTGCCAGACGTACGCCTCGGTATTTACGTCATCGGAAATAGGATCAACATGGACTGGCTCTACATTGTCGCTGCCGCTGTGATCGGGTTTGTGTTGGGATCTGTACCTGTGGGGCTGTGGGTGTGCGCCGCCTACGGTGTGGACATCCGCAAAGTAGGCAGTGGACGCATCGGCGGCACCAACGCCTGGCGAGCGGCGGGCCTCAAAGCCGCCATCCCCACAGTGCTGGGCGATGCGCTCAAAGGCGCAATTGCCGTGATTTTAGTACGGCTATTGATCGACCAACTCGCGCCGGGGATGGACGGCACATTGCGCGCCCTGGCTGCGTCTTTGGCCGGCGGGGCCGCGGTTTGGGGACACAACCGTTCGCTCTTTATGGGCTTCAAAGGCGGCGGCGCCGGCGGCATCACCACAGCAGCGACGACGATGGCGATCTCGCCATTGGCCGGTGGCATTGTCTGGTTGACAGGCGCGCTGCTGATCTGGTGGAGCCGCATGGCCTCTGTCGGCACCTTCGCCGTGGGCGCTTGCTCGCTGGCGACGTTGCTCTTCCTCTTCATTGTGGACAATCAACGCTGGCCGTGGCCCTACGCTCTCTTTGGGCTGCTTGTCTTCCTCGCTGTGACAATTGCGCTGCGTCGCAACCGTCAAGCACTCAAAGACGGCAAAGAGCGCGTCATCACGATTTGGTGATGGGGGGGGTTAGGGGCATCGGCGTTAAGATAGGTGCCAGCCAAAGTGCCGGGGACTTCACGCTGGACGTGACGCCAGGAGTGAATGCCCCGTGTCGCTGCGGCGAGAAGTCCCCGGCACTTGCTTGTACGGAGCTTAAGTTAACGCCGATGGGGGTTAGGGGACTGGGGATTGGGTTGAGGGAAATCCCTGAGAGAAGCGTCTATCAAGACATTCGAATGTTACGATTCCGCTTAGTTTGCGGTAGATGCAACTAGAATGAAACGCCCGTAATCGACATGATTGCGGGCGTTTCTTTTCACTTTCGCATGGGTGTACTTCAACTTGGGTGAGCGCGCGGCGACAGTGCCAGGCACTGTCTGCACCCAACGTGAAGCACCTTACACTTAAATTGGGACTCGACAACACAACGTCTTTGCACTACATTTCATAGATACAGCGTCTACAAAGCACGTCTAATCAATAGAAAATGTCTATAAAATATGGAAATTCATCAGCTTCAATACTTCGTGGCAATTGTAGAGACAGGTGGATTCAGCCGCGCCGCCGAACGTTGTAATGTGGCGCAGCCGTCGTTGAGCCAGCAGATTATCAAACTGGAACAAGAGTTGGGCCGTCCACTCTTTGATCGGCTTGGGCGTAGTGTGGCATTGACGGAAACAGGACATGCGCTGTTGCCACGGGCGCGCCGCATTTTGGCCGAAGTGCAAGAAGTGGAACGTGGCCTGCTCAAGGACATCGAAAGCGGCCAGGGACGGCTGGCGGTGGGGGCGATCCCCACGATTGCACCGTTCCTGTTGCCGCAGGTGATCGAGCAATTTTCGCAACGCTTTCCCGGCGCAGAATTGAGCGTCCACGAAGACTTCACCGAGAATCTGATCGTGGGTTTGATCGCCGGCAAATTGGATGTGGGGATCATGAGCCTGCCCATCCAACACAAGCAGATCGTGGCGGAAAATCTTTTCAGCGAACCTTTGTTGGTGGCATCACCGCGCAACCACGAATTGATCAACCGCAGCGAAATCACCACCCGCGAGCTAAGCAACTTCCCCTTTATTGCCATCAACGAGATCCACTGTTTGGGCGAACAGATCCAGTCGTTTTGCATCCAGCAAAGCGTCGAGATCGACATTGTCTGCCACACCTCGCAACTGGTGACGGTACAAAACTGTGTCGCCCTGGGCCTGGGCATCTCGCTGGTGCCGCAAATGCTGGCCGCCCGCGACCACTCAGGCGACATCATTTACCGCATGGTCAGTGGCGTCGTGCCGGAACGCAAAATTGTGGCCGCCTACCACAGCGGGCGGATTCAGTCTTTCCTAACGCGAGAGTTTGTGGGGCTGGTGCGGGAGGAGCACGAGAAGTTGATAGGAGCGGAGAAGCGGTGGAGCGGTTAAGCGGTGGAGCGTTGGAGCGTTGGAACGTTGGAGCGGTGGAACGGTGGAGCGTTGGAGCGTTGGAGCGGTGGAGCGGTGGAGCGTTGGAACGTTGGAACGTTGGAACGTTGGAGCGTTGGAACGTTGGAGCGGTGGAACGGTGGAGCGGTGGAGCGGTGGAGCGTTGGAGCGGTGGAGCGTTGGAGCGTTGGAACGGAGAGTCGAACATTCCGTCTCCGCTTCTCCGCTCCAACGCTTTAACGTTTCAACGCTCCAACGCTCCAACGCTTTAACGTTTCAACGCTTAACCGTTTCATCAAAACGTGAACTTCTGCCCACGCTCAGGAATCTCTACACGCCGGTGCCCCTGTTCGCGCAGTTTGCCCGCAAGGACGCCGGCGGGTTCCTCTTCGCCGTGGACGAGGAAGGTGTGTTGGAGGCGCTGTTTGTCGAAATGGGCAGCCCATTCGAGCAGTTCGGCCTGGTCGGCGTGGGCGCTGTAGCCGTCGATTTTGGCCACTTCGGCGTTGACGGTGTATTCGTCGCCGAAGATGCGCACCTTCTTTTCACCATCGAGGATGCGCCGTCCTAGTGTTTGGTGCGCCTGAAAGCTGACAATGAGCACAGTGTTTTTGCTCTGCTCGATGTTGTTCTTGAGGTGATGCAACACACGCCCACTTTCAGCCATGCCACTGGCGCTGATGATGACAGCCGGGCTGTTGAGGAAGTTAAGCTGTTTGCTGCGCCGCACATCGCGCACGTACTCGATGTGGGGGTAGTCGAACGGGTTGCGGCGGCCATCTGCATCGAGGAAGGCTTCCACGTCGCTGTCCCACGCTTCGGGGTGCATGCGGAAGACATCGGTGGCGTTGACGGCCAGCGGGCTGTCCACAAAGACGGGGATCTCGGGAATGTCGCCCTGGGCGTCGAGTTGGTTGAGGGCATAGACGATCTCCTGTGTGCGACCCACGGCGAAGGCGGGGATGATCACCTTGCCCTGCCGTTTGGCGGTGCGCACCACCACGTTTTCGAGGGCACGCCGGGCGTCGGCGTAGGTGCCGTGTAGACGGTCGCCGTAGGTGCTTTCCAGCATCAGAATGTCGGCTTCGGTGACGACGGCGGGGCTGCGCAGGATGGCGATTTCGTCGCGGCCCAGGTCACCGCTAAAGACGAGCCGCCATGATTTGCCGCTGTCGTGTTCCTGGATATCAAGGGCGACGATAGCCGATCCCAAAATGTGGCCGGCTTCGTGGAAGGTCAACTGCACACCGTCGGCTACAGGGACGCTGCGCGCCATGCCCACGCTGACAAAGGCTTCGAGCGCAGTGCGAGCGTCTTCTTGGGTGTAGATGGGTTCGACAGGCGCCTCTCCCTTACGTGCGCGTCGCTTATTAACGTACTCCACATCCCTTTCTTGAATGTAGCCGCTGTCGAGCAACATGTAAGCGGAGAGGTTGCGTGTTGCGGCGGTACACCAGATCGGTCCTTTGAAGCCCTGTTTCACCAGATTGGGCAGGTTGCCGGCGTGATCAATGTGGGCATGGCTCAGGATCACAGCGTCGATGGTCGCCGGATCGAAGGGAAAATGGAGGTTCCGTTCGTATGTCTCGGCACGGCGGCCCTGGAAGAGACCACATTCGAGCAAAATGCGCTGCCCGTTGACCTCAAGCAGATGCATTGAGCCGGTCACCTCACGGGCCGCGCCCAGGAAAGAGATCTGCATAGGGAACTCCTGTTGCGGTGAAAGTTGGGGAATCGTCTGCCCATTATGGACTATTTTGGGGCCGATGGCGAATGTGTGGGAAGTAAGGACGATGGACGACCGACGACCGACGACGGATGACGGGACACAGTGCGATGCAGCCAACAAAGTATACTTGTTCACGCACCACGCGCTACGCACCACGCACTACTCTAAACGGAGAAACCCCGTATGCACTACCACAAATATCACGGGCTCGGCAACGACTATCTTGTCCTTGATCCAAGGACGTTACCCAGCCCGCTTGACGGCTGTATGACGGCGGCGTGGGCGACAGCAATTTGTGATCGAAACCGGGGCGTGGGCGGCGATGGGATCGTCTATGGTCCTCTGCGCGTGGACGGTTTGCCCGCCGATCATTTCGCCTGCCAGATTTGGAACCCCGACGGATCCATCGCCGAGGTCAGCGGCAATGGGCTGCGCATCTTTGCACGCTACTTACGCGACGTCGGCTACGTGGACATGTTTGCGACGGCATGTACTTTACACAGCGGTGGGCGCGCTGTATCAATCAACTTCGACGCAGGCAAGGACGACACCATCGGCGTTGGGTTGGGCATGGCGACGGCATCGCGCTTGTCCTCACCACCGGTGACCGGTGCAGACGAATTGGGCGACGCGTGGACGGTGAACGTGGGCAACCCCCATTGTGTCTTCTTCCCCGCTGCTACGGTGACGGTTGACGCCGTCCTCGCCCGGCGCTGGGGGCCGAGTGTAGAAGTAGCCGAGCTTTTTCCGAACCGTACGAATGTCCAATTTGTGCGTGTTCTCGACCGTCACAATATGTGCATCGAAATTTGGGAACGGGGTGCGGGCTATACCCTGGCCAGCGGTAGTTCCAGTTGTGCCGCCGCCCTGGCCGCCATCGCCTCAGGCCGCGCCGATTCGCCTGTCAATGTGCAGATGCCCGGCGGCGCGCTGCGCATTGACGTTGTCCCTGTGGGCAACGAATGGTCCGTCACCCTCCACGGTCCTGTCGTCCCCGTCACCGCCGGTGAATTTGCGCCGTCCTGGGTTGAAAGTGTTGTCTTTGGTGCGTAGTGCGTAGTGCGTAGTGCGTAGTCAATGTCATTAAGTTAAGGAATCCCGTTGTCATACAACTGTGGAGTGAGCATCCTCAGATGCGGCTCTACCAGTGTGCACCCGCATCTGAGGATGCTCACTCCTCGCTTAACTTAATGACATTGAGTGCGTAGTGCGTAGTGCGTGGACCAGTATAGAGACTTGCCGCTAATTGGCACGTACCCGGTTCCACAACCCGCGTCAATATCGTTTGAATCGCCACTCCCCAATCCCCGATCACCAGTCGCCGATTCCCACCCCCCACCACACCCGAACACCCGTGCGATCTCCCTCTTGACACCGCACATACGTTCTTGTATACTTTGGGAAAATTTGGGAAACAAACGTTCGCATTTGGGTATTGGTTTTGGGATTCGATGCAACCGGCGAACCTGATGTAGTCCGACCGTTTCTCGTGATCGTCTATCGACCTGTAATTTGGTGTCAGCCAAAGGAATAAACCATGAATCTCTCTGATCGTCAGAAACATATCCTTCAGTTCATCAAGCACTTCCTTGATGACAAGAACTTCCCGCCTTCGATCCGCGAAATTGGGCAGGCCGTCGGCATCACCAGCACCTCGGTGGTGAAGTACAATCTCAACAAATTGGAACGCGATGAATTGATTGTGCGCGAGAAAGAAGTCAGTCGCGGACTAAGCCTGAATTGGGAGAAGATATACCAATCGGGGTTGGGGACGTTGTTTAACGGCGGCAGCGGACACGAAAGCAATGTGACTGCCTTGAACGGTAGTTACAACCCCGTTGGAATTCCAATTTTGGGGCCGATTGTGGCGGGGTATCCTATCGAAGTGGTGCCGGCAGACAGAGAAACCGCCGAGGAATGGATCGAACTCAACAGCAGTCTCTTCCGGCAGACGGAAGAGCTCTATGCGCTACGGGTGCAGGGCGATTCCATGATCGATGCCAGCGTCCTCGACGGTGACATTGTGATCCTACGTCACCAGGAAGAGGCCAAAAACGGGGAAATGGTAGCCGCCTGGATCGACGGCGACAACGAAACGACGTTGAAGTACTTCCACCTCAAAGGCAACATGGTGGAATTGACGCCTGCCAACCCTGCCTTCGAGGTGATTACACGACCGGCAGCACAGGTGCGCGTGGTGGGGAAAGTGGTTTCGGTGATCCGAACGCTCGAATAAAACAGCGATTAGCGATTGGGGGATTAAGCGATTGGGGATCATGTAAAGATGTTGGTTGCTGCTGTGCAACAACGACCTCTACACAATCCTCAATCCCTCAATTCTTCTTCCGCCAATCACCACCCCATCGTTCCCGGCCCGCCCTTGAACGGCCCCACAATATTCGACGTGACCCAACCGCCGTAAAAGTCACCGGCTTGAGATTGCACCTGCTCTTCGCCTACGTAACAAGCGTCTACTTTGCCTGCATAGAAGGCTACATACCCCGCTATAGAGACGAAGCCCGGCGTCGGTTTGGGGTAGGCCCAGGCGACGGCGGCAACCTCTCGCTCACCTACCTCGAGATCGTAGTAGACGGCGCGGCCTTTCCACTCGCACCAACTCTGGCCGCGCGCAGACAATTGCAGGTATTCCATTTGCACATCTTCGGCGGGGATGTAGTAGGTGGGCGGGTGGCTTGTTTCGAGTACACGCTGTGCACGAGTGGTATCGGCAATTGTCACACCGTTAAAGACCACACGAATGCGTTGCGGCACGTCCTCTAAACGGGGAGGGCGGGGATAATCCCACACAGATTCTTGTTCAGCCACAATCTTCCTCTATCTCAATCCCTAACTACCACAAGCGTGGCGTTCTCTTCTGTTGGCCGCAGCCAACCACGATCGCCATCCCAGTCGGGCATGGCCCACTTGAAAAGCCACTCAGCGTCTTCATTACGCATATTAATGCAGCCGCGGCTCATGGGTTGGCCGAAATTGTTGTGCCAATACGCGCCATGGAAGGCATAATCGCCGTAGAAATATTGCACCCACTCCACGTTGGGCAGCGAATAAAAGTCGCCACCGGCCAGGCTCCCCCCCGACATTGTCTGTACACGCGTACGTACCCAGACGCGGAAGGTCCCCTTCACCGTGGGTGTGCCCGGCAACCCAGAAGAAATCGTAAACGCTCGCACGGGGCGTGTCCCTTCATAGGCGACGGCGCGTTGATCGCTTAGATCTACATCGATCCATTTTTCGGTGGTGGTGGGGAATTCGGCCGGGGTATCCCATCCGTAATTGAGCGGCACGTCCATATGGGCACGCAATTGGGGAACAGGGGGGTTGTCGACACGGGTAATGGCAAGCAAATCATTCGCCTGGGCAGTGGGCGAAGTGAGCCACGCGATGCCAACGACAAACATTAAAATCAGAGCAATACGCCACATGATCAATCTCCGCATACAGGTTGGTTGAACTCAATGCGGATTTATCAAAACCAATTGGCGGCCTTCTGTATGTAGGCTACGGAACAAAAATGCCCTGCATTCCCCAAACTGGGAAATACAGGGCCAGGCGATGATGCCAGAAGTGTTGACTAATGCTGTTTTTCGCCTGCTATTTCGCTGCGATGAGCAGGCGCATGAAAATGATAGGCGCTGACACAATCTTCGAGTTGGGTGAGACGACTTTCCATGCGATGGATGCTTGAAACCATCTCAGTGCAGGCACTCACGACTTCATTCGACAGATTGTGTTGACGGGTGACCGTCTCCAACGCTTCCGCTTCACTCTTGATTTCGTCGATCCGGCAGCGCAGCGCATCAATGAGCCATTCACCGGTAAACACAGGGATCAGATTTGAGGACATAAAAGCCTCCAATAGTTCAAAATGTCGCCATCACAGACAGCCGTTGTTGACTTCTCCTTACCAATAGATTACTGGAATTACAGCATTTGTCTGTTAGGGAATCCCCTACTGATGATAGACGGGTGTCATTCAAGTTGGGCCTAGTGTACATGCTTTGGCGGGTAATGCCTTGGCCTGTGTCTGACACTGTTCGCCCCAAGGTTGAAGTACATGCAGATGGACGCGCGGTGATGGACGCGTTACACTATGTGAACTGTTGGCAAACTTAAGAACCAAACCCATCATCCCCACCAAGGATAGACAAAATGCCTCAACTTGCGCAACTGCTCGAAGAGTACCTCACTTTCGTGCTGAGCGAAGATCCCATCGAAGCAACGCGATTGGGCGTCCACGATTACGATGAACAGCTTGGCAATGATTCTCTTGATGCGTTGAGCAGCGCAGCAGAGAAACGGACCGATTTCATCACACAATTGGAAGCCGTCGATCCCGACACACTCAGTATCGACGAAGCCATGGATCGCAGCGTGGCGCTTATCGATCTAAAGACGAAGAAACGCCGCCACGAGGACTTGCACATCTGGGCGCGTGCCCCCTATTGGTATGTCGAACGCCTGGGCAGCGCCTACTCGGGCCTGCTCAATGCCGCCGAGGACCTCGCCCCCGCCGAACAAGGACGTCGCCTGCGCACACGCCTGGCCGCAACATCTGGCTATCTGGACACGGCGCAGCAGAATCTCTCCACCAACGCGCCACCGCTCTATGTAGAGATGGGCATCACGGCGGTGGATGGGTTACAGCGATTCCTCGATCAGGCTGTGATGGGTTTTGCAGAAACGCTGGAGGCATCGCTCAAAGGCGAAGTCCACGCCGAGGTGGTGCGTGTGCAGGATAGGCTGACCACCTTTAAAGCCTTTTTGGCCGATCTACATCCCCGCGCGCAAGGACACTTCGCCTGCGGTCCTGCCCACTTCGACTTCCTATTGCGTGAGTTCCATCTACTCGACTTCGACCACCAGTCGCTATACGAATTCGGGCAAGAGGAGATGGGCAAGGATCGGGCGGCGCTGGAAGCCTACGCCCGTGAACTGGATCCCAATCGATCGTGGATCGAGCAGTTAGAGGCGATCAAGTCGCATCATCCGCGCGGCGAAGAGTTCCTCGACACCTACCATGCCGAGATGGTGCGCGCCCGTCGCCACTGTGTGGACACGTATTTGATCACGTTGCCCGCGGGGGAAAGCGCGCAGGTGGTCTGGCTACCCGAGTATTTACGCGCCGGCGCGCCGCTTGGGCTAATGCACACTGTGCCGCCCTTCTCTAACAGCCTTTCCAGCCAACTCCTGCTCACGCCGCTCGATCCCAACGCGTCCGCCGAGCGCCAGGAACAGCACATGCGCGACAACTGCTACGCCTTCGCCCGCTCCATCACATTGCACGAGATCTACCCTGGACATCACACGCAGAAGGTGCATCACAAGCTGGCAACGGTCAATTCGCCGGTGCGCCGCTACTTTAGCAGCCCTGTCTTTGTGGAAGGGTGGGGACTTTACACCGAGGATTTGATGGAGGAAACAGGCTTCATGGACGATCCCGCCGTGAAGCTCTTCAAACTGCGCAACGCCCTCTGGCGCTCCGCCCGTGTCGTGGTAGACAGTGGCCTCCACACGCGCAACATGTCCTTTGCCAACGCCGTCGATCTTCTGCACCGCGAAGTGCTGCTCGATCCGCACATGGCCGAAGGCGAAGTGCGCCGCTACACAACCCACAACAACCCCACCTACCCCTCCGCCTACCTGCTGGGCAAAACCGCCATCCATGCTCTGCGCGCCCGCTGGCAGGCCCAACAGGACAACGCATACTCCTTGCAGCGCTTCCACGATACGCTGCTGAGTTACGGATCCCCGCCGGTGAAGTTGGTGGCGGAACGAATGTTGGGGGTGGGGATTGGGGATTAAGGACTGGGGTGAGATTGTTGGTTCTGTGATTGGACCGAAAATCGTTAACCAGATGATGAGGATGATGATCGTCGAGATCTATCATCCTCATCATCTCATGATTCTGCTGGCAAACTCGTTGTGACGCGGAAATGGTCCCGAAGCCGAAGTCCTGCGGTTAGTAACCGCAGCTACGACAGACGAGGCGATCCCTTATGTCGTAGGTCACGCTACCAGCGTGACGGGCGTGCTCGACGAGTTCGTCAACAGAATCATCCCATCATCTGGTTAACGCAAGATCACCCACGCCACTGCGTCAACAAGCTCTACCCAGTCCCTAGTCCCCAATCCCTAGTACACCTTCGCAAACGTCCCGCCGACCAGATCCACGCCTGGCGCAACCAGGCCCGGCGCGTTCACTTCGCTTAGTTCGTTGCGGAAGATGGCACCGTCTTTCATGACGAGGCGGATGTTGCGCAGGTCGCGGATCGTCTGATCAGGCCGCCCGTCGATGACGAGGAGATCGGCGCGTTTGCCCGCCTCGACGGTGCCGGTGAGGCCAAGGAGGCCGCAGACTTTGGCCGAGTTGTGGGTGGCGGCTTTAAGCGCTTCCAGCGGGGTGAGGCCCGTTTCCACCAACAATTCCACTTCGCGGATGGTGGCTACAGTGCCGTCCACAGGATCGCTGGGCAGCAGATCGGTGCCGTTGCAGATGGTGACACCGGCCGCCACGCCGCGACGAATCGAGGCAATGTGCTCAGCGGCGGCGGCTTTGGCCTTGTCCAGCATCCACTCCTGGACGCCGTGACGGCGCATGTAGTCCAGTTCTTGGGTGACACAGAGCGTCGGCACGAGGAAGGTGCCTGCCTCGGCCATCATGGCGGCGGCTTCATCGTCGAACTCGTAGCCATGTTCAATACAGTCGACCCCTGCCCGCACGGCGTCTTTGATCGGCCCTGTGCCGCCGGTGTGCGAAGCCACGATTCGGTTGTTGGCGTGGGCCACTTCCACCACAGCGCGCAACTCATCGTCGGCGATCTGCTTGTCCGACGGTTTTTCGCCGGGGGTGCCGATGCCGCCGGTGAGGCAGATTTTGATGAAATCAGCCCCAGCGCGGATCTGTTCACGCACAGCCTGGCGGAAGCCGTCCACACCGCTGGCTTCAAGACAGCTCATTGAGTTGTGGCCATGACCACCGGTGGCAATCAACGCTGCGCCCGCCGCTTTGATGCGCGGACCAGGCAGCACGCCCTTGTCGATGATGGCGCGCACGTCCATATCAGTGAAGTGGGCTTCACCGATGACGCGCACACTGGTCGTCCCTGTGGTGATGGCTTCCAGGGCGCGGCGGTACATCAACAGCGTGCGGTAGCCGCGCTCGAACTGGTCAATGCGCCGTTCGGGGAAGGGCAGCCGCAGCGCCAGATGCACATGGACGTTGAACAGCCCCGGCATCACCGACTTGCCGCCCAGATCGACAACGAGATCCCCGTCCGCAGGCGACGGCGCATCGACCGACGGCCCACACCAGGCAATCTCCTGACCCGAAACCACCACCGTCGCTGCATCCACTGCCGCCGCGCCGGTGCCATCGATGAGTCTACAATTGGTGAAGATAGTACGCATGTTTTTCTCTCCGAGAAAGTGATTGGTGATTAGGGATTGGTGATTGGGATCGGGATGAGGCGATTGGGTAGCTATTGGAAGCAAATCTGGTAAACGCAAGATGATGGGATGATGAGACATGGGTGTTTAAGCACATTGTCTCATCATCCCATCATCTTCTCTCCTCAATTACCAATCCCCAGTCCCCAATCACCTTCTCAACCCATCCCCCATTAAATTCGTACCCGTTACGAAAAGGGCAATCGCCAGGCCAGGGAAGACGGCATTCCACCAGGCCAGGCTGAGGATGCCGCGCGCTTCGCTGACCATGCTGCCCCAGGCCGGCGTGGGCGGTTGCACACCCAGCCCCAGGAAGCTCAAAGCCGCCTCCGCCAGGATCATGCTCGACATATTGACAGCGGCGATGACGGCCAGTGTGGGCAACAGAGACGGCAACAGATGGCGCAATAGGATACGGCCACTGCGAGCGCCGACAGAGCGGGCCGCCAGCACAAACTCCTGGTTGCGCAGTGCCATTGTCGATCCACGCGCCACACGGGCGTACTGCACCCACGTTACAAAGGCGAGGACGATGATCAGATTCGTCAACGTCTGGCCGACGGCGGCCATGATGGCAATGGCGATGAAGACAGGTGGGAAGGAGAGCTGGATATCGATGAGACGGCTGATCAGCCCGTCGACCCACCCCTGGTAATAACCGGCGATGAGGCCGATGATCGTCCCCAACGTGCCGCCTAGCAGCACAGAGAAGACGCCTACCGCCGTAGAGACCCGCGCGCCGTAGATCAGGCGCGAGAGCAGATCCCGGCCCAGTCGATCTGTGCCCAGCGGATGATCCCAAGTGCCGTTTTCCATCCACACCGGCGGGCGCAGTGCGGCGCGCAGATTCTGTTGTTCAAAGCTGTGGGGCGCGATCCACTGGGCAAAGATCGCCGTGACAATAATACCGACAAATATCACAAGCCCGACCCAGAACTGGGCCTTTTGACGAGAACGCATGAAGACCTCAGCCGTCGAGACGAATGCGTGGATCGAGGAAGCTATAGAGTAGATCAACCATCACGTTGATCAGCACAAAACCGATGCCCACCACCAGCACCACGGCGCGGATCAGGGGCAGATCCCGGTTTTGGATGCCTTGCAGCATCAGCCAGCCCACCCCCGGCCAGGCGAAGACAGATTCCACCACCACCGATCCACCCAACAGGCCGCCTAACTGCAACCCCAGCACCGTTACGGTAGGGATCATAGCGTTGCGCAGGGCATGGCGGTAGAGGATCAACTGATGTGCCAGCCCTTTGGCTTTGGCCGTACGGATGTAATCTTGCTGCAAGACCTCGATTAAAGTCGACCGCACCAGGCGCGATACCAGCCCGATGCTGTAGATGGCCAGGGTGAAGCCAGGCATAAGGAGGTGCAAAAATGTCCCGTCGCCTGAAGAGGGCAGCCAGCGCAACCTGTCGGCAAAAGCCAGGATCAGGAGAATGCCCAGCCAGAACGAAGGGATGCTGATCCCCACGAAGGTGAACACCGAGACGATCCAATCCAACGCGCTGTTGGGGCGCGTCCCTGCGAGGATGCCCAACGGAATACCAATGAGGATGGTCAACCCCAGCGAAAAGAGCGCCAGTTGCAGTGTGGTGGGTAGCTTTTGCAGCACAAGGCCGAGTGCAGGCTGGTTGTAGCGATAGGAAATGCCCAGATCCCCTTGTACAGCGCCCTTGAGAAAGTTCCAATATTGCACGGGGATCGGTTGATCCAGGCCATAAAGGCGGGCGATACGTTCCACGTCTTCGGGGCTGGCGTCTAATGGCGCCAACAGACGCGCCGGGTCACCAGAAAGGTAGACCAGGAAGAAAACGAGCACAGTAACGGCAAACAACACCCACAAGAGATGCTGCGCCCGGCGAATCAGATAAGTAGACATAAGGTTTGGGGAAACGAATGAACGTGAGAATCGGGCAGTGTTTGGTAAACAAAAGATTAGGCGATTAAGCGATGGGAGATTAGGGATCGCGCTGTAGAAACCGATCCTTAATCTCCCGATCTCCTAATCGCCCAATCTCAATTCCGCTTACCCTTGTTTCAGGTGAATCCCACCCAGCCGGATCGTATTGTCCTGGTGCGGTTCCCAGCCCTGGACTTCGTCGCGGATACCGTAGACGCCCTGCTGGTTCCACAGGAAGATCCACGGGCATTCCTCGTAGATGATGTTGCCCAGCCGCTTGTACATGTCGTTGCGGGCCACGGGGTCGAGCGTTTTGGGCGCGTCGTCGATGATCTGGTTGACTTCTTCGTTGGAATAGCCCTGCCAAGCAGCACCTTCGCGGCCTGAGTGGAAGTTGATGCTCAGCGTCGCATCGAGCAGCACACCCACCTGGCTGAAGAAGAAGGCTTCGTGCGTCTTGCCCAGTACGCCGTCGACAAAGGGGCTCCAATCCATCACCTGCACCTGCGTGCGCACACCAACTTCGCTCCACATGCCGGCAATGGCTTCACTGGCAAGACGATCGTTGAGGTAACGACCGTTGGGCGAAACCAGCGTCAAGTCGAAGCCGTCGGCGTAGCCCGCTTCGGCTAGTAATTCGCGCGCCTTGTCGGGATCATAGGCGTAGGGTTCCAGCGTCTCGTCGTAGCCGGGAATGCCGGGGCCAAAAGGACCAGCCAGGCGATAGGCGGCGCCTTGCATCACCGTCTCGATGAGGATATCGACGTCGGTGGCGTAGTTAAGCGCCTGCCGCACGCGCACGTCCTTGAGCGGCTCGGCCAGCAGTTCGTTGAGCACAATGAGGATCGAGTTGAGCTGACGGAAGGCAAGCGCCGACGATTCGGGATCAGCGTCTAGTTCGGGGATCTGCACCGGATCGACGGGTGAGATCAGGTGGGCGTTGCCCGTCTTTAATTCCACAACACGGGTGGTGGATTCGGCGATAGGCTTCCAAACCAGACGCTCAAGCAGGGGTTGGCCGCTGAAGTGTTCGCCGTCAATGGCGTCCATGAGCATCTCTTCGCCCGGCGTCCAGGAGACGAAGCGGTATGGCCCAGTGCCGATGGCTTCCACGGCAGGGTCCACTTCGCCGCTGGTGATGGCAGCGGGCATGATTTCGCAGTAGCTGGCCAGTACTTCGGCGAGCAGGGCGAAGGGTGCTTCGGTGATCATACGCACCGTCAACGGATCGACGATCTCCACCTCGGTCACCGGGGTGAGTTGGGCGGCGTAGACATTGCGGATGTCGGGGCTCTTGAAGCGGGTGATGGTGTCGCGCACGTGTTCGGCGCTGAACTTCTCTCCGTTGTGGAAGTAGACTTCGTCGCGCAGTTTGAATTCCCAGGTGTTGTCGTCGATCACCTCCCAGGATTCGGCCAGCCACGGGATCACCTGCATGTCGGGCGTCCACGCCAGCAGTTTGTCGTACATAGCCCACATCATGCCCTTGGACGCGCCCGACGTGGTCACATGCGGGTCGAGCGATTCGGCGTCAACACCCTGCACCACCACCAATTCGCCGAAGGGGCCGCTGGGGCCTTCCTCCATACTGACAGTCGGTTCTGCACCCGGCGCAGCGGGGACAGCCGGAGCGGCACATCCCCACAACAGGCCGCTGGCCGCGCCGGTGCCGACCATTGCCGAAAGTTGCATAAAGCGGCGGCGGTTGATCTTTGCGCCGTTGCCAAAACGATTACCTTGCGTCATCTGCCTCTCCTCGAGAAACGAAATTGTTACGATGTTGTCAAAGAATCAAATGTTGCCAAAGAATCAAATGTTGCCAAAGAATCAAGTTGAAGAATCATGGGTTGCCAATGAACCAATACAAACCAATCCGACCGATGCCGCCGATCGGGAACGCAAAGACATAGGAATCAACCTGGGTGGGAACGAACATTGTTCCAGGAGTGGTGCAATTCGGAGGAATTGTGTAGCGTTGCCATTATAGAATGAAGAAGGAATGTTCTGCAAAGAATCGGGAGACTGGGGGCCTTCAATGGCGTGTTGTTGCCCTGGCATTGATATTGTCTGCGCCCCACGGACTGAACAGGCAAAATAAGTTGAATAAAGTAACGATCCGCTTCATCTTCTGCAAAAAGTGGAAGGTGCGCGGCCTACGCTGTTTGTGCCATGCTACCACAGGGAAGTCTGCTGTGCCGCTAGGGAATTGCCTGAGGGGTGCATGTCAGGCTGGGGGGCCAACAGTGCCTGACACGGGCTAGTGTATCGCTCGTTAGCGCTTGTGCGCTTGGCCCGTGCCAGGCACTGTGGCGAGCGCGCCCCCAACTTGAATTGCCCCGGTCAAAATTACTGGGTTGACACAATTTTTCATCCTACCTTATACTCTCCTCTATCACCCCTCGCCCCCTTTTTTCGTAGATTTGCAACTTGGATCTGTCATCTGCCCCCCCAGAGAGTCCCGCAAAGACTATCTGGGCTACGCTTTGGCGTTTATCATTGACACTACCACCCCAAAGGGACGTTGCCGCGGAGCACGCAGAGGTTAAGGAGGAGCAGCGGAGCAGACGATCTGTCTTTATGATGAAGTGTTTAGGAAGCTCGAACCGTTTCACCCCCACCACCGACTCGAAACACCCAAATCACAGGAGAACGAGGAGAGATTGATGAAGAGCAAGCTGAATCGACGCGATTTCTTACGACTGAGTGGCCTAACCACCGCCGGCATTGCCCTGGCCGCTTGTGGCGCTGCAGAGCCGGCGGCTGCGCCGGCACCGCAAAATGAGGCATCCCCCACGACGGCGGCACCATCAACGGCAGCAGAGACAGTAGTAGCCAATGTACCGCGCGAAAGAACGCTGATCCTGATGTTTGGTGGTCAACCGGGTCAGTTTACGGATGTCGGATTAGGGAATCCCTATGCCACCGGTTCATCTCATCAGATGGGCAGCGCTACGCTATGGGAGCCACTGTACTTCTTCTCCGCATTTGCGCCCGCCGGTGAGCAGGAGATTCCCTGGCTCTCCACCGGCTACGAGTACAACGAGGATTTCACCGAGTTGACCATCAATCTGCGCGAAGGCGTAGAATGGAGCGATGGGACGCCCTTCACCGCCAAGGATGTTGCCTTCACCCTCAACATGTTGATTGAGAATGCGCCAATGCTTAGCCGATCTACGGCAGTCCGAGCAGCGGTGTCAAGCGCAGAAGCCGTCGACGATTTAACGGTGCAGATCGCCTTCAACGGTCCTCGCCCGCGCTTTATGTTCGAAATGCTAATGTCCAAGTTCGACACCGGCATCTACTGGGTCCCCGAGCACGTTTTCAAGGATGTGGACGATGTGGCCTCCTTCGGGTACTACGATCCGGAACAGGGGTGGCCGCTGGCAACCGGTCCTTACCAGATTGTGGAGTGGAACATCACCCAGAAGTTTATCGACCGCCGTGATGACTGGTGGGGCGTCAAGACAGGTTTCGCTGATTTACCGGCCGTCGAACGTATTCTGTTTACCCCCTACGCCGATGACAGCATTATGAGCCAGCGCATTATCAACAATGAGGTAGATTCTACGCTCAGCATGTTGGCAACCACCATCCAGGCGACTGTCGCCCAAAACCCAAAAATCATCACGCATACAGGCAGAGAATTGCCGATGGGGTACATTGATTGGTGGCCCACGTCCATGTGGTTCAACCATGCCGCCGAACCATTCAACGACAAGAGGGTTCGTTGGGCTGTCAGTTATTCAATCAATCGTCAGCAAATGTTGGATGTTGCGCTTGAAGGTTCAGGGATCCTAACGGAACTACCCTTTCCACTCTATGAACCGCTACGTCCTTATTTTGAGGCAACGGCACCGTTGCTAGAGCAGTATCCTACCAACGAATTCAATCTGGATAAGGCTGCCGAACTGATGCAGGATGCGGGCTATGAGAAAGACAGCAACGGCTTTTGGGCCAAGGATGGGGAGCCAATCCGCGCCGACATCGGCGGTTGGCAGGTGTTCAGCGACATCGGCCCGGTGATTGCAGAACAGCTACGCCGCGCCGGCTTTGAAGCCGAGTTCAGCATGCCGGCGGATCATGGCACCCGCATCAGCGAGGGAACAGCCCGCATTTGGCTCAATGGCCACGGTGGTAGCATTGCCGATCCATACACCACGATGGATTTCTACACCAGCAAATATTATGCCCCCATTGGTGAGCCCACATCGCAAAACTCACGCTACAACAACCCAGAGTACGATGCAGTTGTAGATGAGATGGCAACGATGATGCCAAACGCCAACGATCCTGCCTATGTGGCTCTCTACCTCAAGGCAATGGAGATCTGGCTAGACGATTTAGTGGATGCGCCCATCCAGCAGTTTCTACACCGCATTCCACACAACACCACGTACTGGCAGGGATGGCCCACTGCGGACAATGCTTATGTCAACGGTGCCTTCTGGCACTTGACCTTCCCGCTCATTCTCCAGAATCTGGAGCCGGCGCAGTCATAGAAAAGGGAGATTGCCCACATAGCGCTGCAGATGAAAGGCGCCGCTACCGAAAGTAATAGGGCGATTTACCCTGTACGGACAAACGAAGTTAGATAGCAGTCTTGCCATTCCTGGAGGGGGCAGTATGCTGCCCCCTCCTACATTGCCTTGTATTCGATCCAGTCGGCAGTTGTCTGGTTCCATGCCTCTCAATGCCCCTGAAGGAGATCTGTTTATGAACCTACCCCCCAATGACTTCATCGCTGTTCCACATCAGGCTTTACACCAATTCGTGGTGACGGCGTCTACAACGGTTGGTCTGCCGGCAGCGCGTGCTGCATTGCTGGCAGAGTTGCTGACCCAGAACGATCTGCGCGGTGTCTTCAGCCACGGGACGACCCAGATCGCCACCTATGCGCGCCTGATGCGGGACGAGATCCTCAACCCTAAGCCCCAGGTGCACGTTGCTCAGGAGACGCCGGTGAGCCTGCTCGTCGACGGGGACGGCGGCCTCGGTTACTTCCCTGCGTATGACGGCACACTTGCATTGGTAGAAAAAGCCAAAGCCCAGGGGATCGCCATCCTGCTCACCCGCAACCACGGCCACTTCGGCGCCGCCGGTCTCTATTCTCGGATGACGCTCGATCACGATTTATTGACTTTTGTCACCTCCGGGCACCAACTCGACCTGAAACCTGGCGATCCGATCTTCAGCGCTGCCGGTGGTTCCCCAATGTCGTTCAGTGTGCCGACAGCGATGGAAGAGCCGCTGGTGCTTGACTTTGGTGCCATGCACGATCTCTACGCTTCGTCACCTTACCGAGACGAAATCGCACAGACGGCGCCCGGGATAGTCTTCCGCGCGATTGGACTGGGGGCCATTTGTCAATCGTGGGGCGGTTTCCTGGCCGGCGTTCCTGTCGATCCGGCACAGGCAAACCGCCTCTTCCAGGGAGCCAATCAAGGATCAATGGTCATCACATTCCGCATCGATCTCTTCATGTCGCCCAGCCAATTCAAGCAGGAGATGGATGCGTATGTACGCCAGGTGCGCCTGCTCCAGCCCCTGGTCGGTTTTGCGGAAAGCCATCTACCAGGTGGCGTGGAAGCAGCGCGTCGAAAACGATATGAAGCGGAAGGTATCCCTGTTGGAGAGGAACATCGGCGTCGGCTGGAGGATCTGGCGAGCGAGTTATCCATTCCTGTACCGTGGTGATCAGGAGAGGAGATGGATTTGTAAATCTGGGGCGGTCATATGGCGAAGGAGGAGTAAAGATGAACGTGACGCCGGATCCGTTTTGGTTGGAGGGTGGGGAGGTGGGTGTTTTGATGATCCACGGCTTTACGGGATCGCCATCGGAACTGCGCCCTGTGGCAGAGGCACTACACGGGCAAGGATGGACTGTTTTTGCGCCGTTGTTGCCTGGACATGGCACCCATGTAAGCGAGATGAATCAGTGCCGCTTTTCGCACTGGACGGCTGCCGTGGATGCTGCATTGGACGAGTTAAAAGGCCGTTGTTCTTCGGTGGTGGTGGCGGGGCAGTCGATGGGTGCGTTGCTTGTCCTTGATTTGGCGGCGCGCCGGGGTGACGAAATTGCAGGTGTGATTGCCTATGCGTCGGCGCTCATCCCCACAGATCGCCTGAGTTTCATGGTGCCGCTGATCAAACATTTCATCAAGACGATGCCCAAAGGCCCCAACGATTTTGTGGACAAGCGCGCAGTTGACCGGCTGTGGGACTACGATGTAAACCCCATTCCTGCGGCACATGAGCTGTTCAAGTTGGCGGCGCAGGTTCGCAGCGAACTCGGACAGATCCGCACACCGCTCCTGCTGCTGCACAGCCGCGATGACCGTGTCATCGACGCTCGTAGCAGCCAGATCGTCTACGATCAAGTGGCGGCGAGCCAGAAGGAACTGTTTTTCCTCGAAGGGTGTGGGCATGTCCTCACGTTGGATGTACACTGGCCGGGGGTTGCGCAGCGGAGTATTGATTTTGTGCGCCAAGTTGCAACAAACAAGGAATAGAAACGGCGGTCAACTGCGGGCAGTTGACCGCCGTTTACCGCCGTTATCGTTCACTTATCTGCGAGCGTGTGGTGTATTGCAATCTGATGGAACTACTCAGGTGCAGTTTTACTCAGATTCCACTTCGAGCAGTTCTTCGGCGCTTTCCAACCGCGCCAGGATACGGAAATCGTCACCCGGGCCGTAGGCACGCACCGACACTTCGTAGATGCCTGGTTGCACCCCAGCCTGTGCCACGATTTCAGCGGAACCGATATTTGCGCTGCTAAGACCGTTGATCACATCGCCAGTCTCGCCGTAGAGGGTCACCGCAAGGTCGAGATCGCTTTCGTCGCCCCCTACCAGCAGGACAGAGAGGATCAACCCCGGTTCGTCTACCATCAAACGGTAGACGGTGCGGCTGTTATCGGTGACACTGCCTTCCGTCACTTCGCCAGGAACCAGTTCCGTCACCAGATCATCTGTGACGGCAATCACTTCAAAGGGGCCTTCACCGTCGTAACTGGTCACCTGTACATAGTAGGTGCCGACAACGGGCGCCATAAAGCTGACCTGTTCGTTGGCGCCCAACGAAGCGCTGCTCCAAGGTAAATTCTGCAGATTCAAGCCGACGCCCAGATCGAAGTCGGCACCTTCTACCTCCGAAGTCAAAGCGATCTCTACCAGCGTGCCTGCCTCAGACACATCAAACTGATAGTAAACCACGCCGCCAGAAGTAAGTTCGCCTTCGACTGTCTCTCCACTCTCCAATTGAGCCAAAGGCTCACCCTCTACACCCTCTGCATAAAGCGCAAAGGGGACTTCACCTTCGACAGTATAGCGCGAGACAACCACATAGTAGGTGCCGGGCAGGACACCTTCGATGTTGACAACCTGCACATCGCCATCTTGTTCCGAGTAGAACTCCTGCTCGGTGCTGTAGAGGCTGTCAACCACACCAACATACAACGGGTTGTCACTGTCGCCGCCTTCGAGTTCCACCATCACACTTTCGTAGAAGGTATCGAGGTTGAGCTCGTAGACAATCGTGTCATTGCCGGCGACGAGGTTGCCATCGAGCGACTCATCCAGGCCCAGTGCAGCCGGCGCACCGCTCAAAAAGACAATCACCGAGAAGTCCGAGCGGCGTTCCCAGGGCTCGACGGTGATCAAATACTCACCACCTTCAGTCCAGAAGCCGAGCAGATTGTTTTCGTCGCTGTAGGCATAGCGGTAGCCAATATCGTCACCTTCAGCCGAAATGGTGAAGACGTCGCCGTCTACCGCTTCAATGTAGAGCAGCACCTGTTGCGGATAGCCCACATCGGGGACGGATAATGTGGCAAAACGGCTTTCGCTTACACGTTCTTCCATGTAGAGGCTGCCCGGGTAGAGACGGCCCGGCGTGCGGTCGCTGTCGCTCATGGAGCCAATCATGCCCAGCACAAACATCCCCAGGGTGCTGTCATCGTTGGCAGTCACTTCGACAAAGTTGAGCCCTTCACTCAGTTCGAGTTCGATGGCGTCGAGCAGAGCGCCTTCAAAGATCACATTGTCGGCATCGGAAACAACGACAGTGAAGGCCTCGGCCGCCACCTCATCATCGGAAGTAATCATGTACAGACCACTCTCAGGCACATAAAATGCATAGGATGCCACATCGCCTTCGGCCATCTCGGCTTGTACATATTCGCCCAACAAAATCTCCTGCTCGTCCGGTTCTTGGGCGAAGAGAGCCGCGGGCTTCAGCACCACTGCAAACGAAGCCAGGGCCAAGACAACCACCGCCAGAATGCGCATCCGAGCTTGCAACGAACCACGCATGGTGTTCATCGAGTGAAACTCCTTCAATTCTAATTTGGGAAACGGGAGAAATGGAAGAAAAACGAGATCAGTACATCTCGACAAACTCAATCATACAGCGGAACAAAGCCACTGGCAATTGAAGAGTTCATACTATTACTGTTGACTAAAACACAATCCAAAACTGAGCGTGTTGTTCACAGGCCACCCCGCGCCTTTTGCCTCGCCGTCGCCCAACCCCTATAATCGGGAGACGAACTTACTCAGGGACAAGGGACTATGGATTAGGGACTGGGGACTGGGGATCAGGCGAATGAACAGGAATCGCCCAATCGCCACTCCCCGATCCCCAGTCCCCAATCCATAGTCCCCAATCCCTTCCCCTCAAAGACACATGACACAACCAACCGAAGCCTTTACACAAGAATACAATTTCGTCATCGGCGTGGACCTGGGCACCACCAATTCCGCCGTGGCGTTTGTCGATCTGCGCGAGGACCAACGCGCCATCCGCCTCTTCGACGTGCCCCAACTGGTGGCCGCCGGCGAAGTCGAAGATCGCGCTATGCTCCCCTCGTTCCTCTACCTGCCCGGCGAATATGACCTAGCCGCCGGGGCCACATCACTGCCCTGGGCCGGAGACCGCGCCTACGTCGTCGGCGAGTTTGCGCGGGAACAGGGCGCACGTGTGCCGGGGCGGCTCGTCTCTTCGGCCAAATCTTGGCTGGTCCACGCCGGCGTGGACCGCACCGCACCCATCCTGCCTTGGGGCGTCCGCGATGGCGCGCCGCAAGTTTCCCCGGTGGAAGCGGCCAAACGCTACCTGCAACATGTCCGCGAAGCGTGGAATGCTGTACACGCGGCGGACGAAACCAACCGTTTCGAGGACCAGTTGATCGTCCTCACGGTGCCGGCTTCGTTCGACGAAGTAGCGCGCGAACTCACGGTGCAGGCCGCGCAACAGGCCGGTTTCCGCCGCCTCGTCCTACTCGAAGAGCCGCTGGCCGCTTTCTACGCCTGGCTCTCTCAGCACGAAGAGAGCTGGCAGCAATCCATGCAAGACGGCCAACTGATCCTCGTCTGCGATGTGGGCGGCGGCACGTCAGATTTTTCGCTCCTCGGTGTGCGCAAGGGCGAAAGCGGCCTGCGCTTCGACCGCCTGGCCGTGGGCGAACACCTGCTCCTGGGCGGCGACAACATGGACATGACCCTGGGCCGTCACCTGGAGACGGAATTGACGGGCGCGCCGGGCAAGCTCGACACCGCCCGCTGGCACCAACTCGTCTACCAATGTCGTAAAGCCAAAGAGACGCTGCTCAACAGCACAAACCCCGCAGACCACGTGGACATCAGCATCGTCGGCGCCTCGGGGCGCAGCCTCATCGGCGGCACGATGCGCGGCAACCTCAGCCACGAAGACGTGATGCGCCTCATCCTCGACGGCTTCTTCCCGGCAGTACCGGTGGACGCTGAGCCGGAGGGCGTCCGGCGTCGTGGCCTCACCGAGCTGGGGCTGCCCTACGTGCAAGATCCCGCCATCACCCGTCACCTGGCGGCCTTTTGGCGGCGCTACCAGGATTTCCTGGCCTCTGAAAGTGGACGAGCCGCGCCCTACCCCGACTACATCCTGTTTAACGGGGGGACACTGATCCCCGCCGGTATCCGCAACCGCGTGCGCGACGTCATCGGCCAATGGTTCGCCGCCGAGGCCGGCGCAGGCTGGCAGCCCGCCGAGCTGGAAAGCGCTCAGTTGGAGTTGGCGGTGGCGAAAGGTGCGGCATACTACGGTCGAGTCCGGCTGGGAGAGGGGGTACGCGTCGGCAGTGGCAGTCCTCGTGCGTACTACGTGGCGGTGGAGACGGAAACGAAACCGGATGCCGGCGAGCAGACCGCGGTCTGTCTGGTCCAACGTGGCGCGGAGGAAGGTTTTGAAGCGCGTTTAGATGAATTGAGCTTCGCCGCCCTCACCAATCAGCCCGTTTCGTTCCGTGTTTTCACGTCGAGCACCCGGCTGGGGGACAGTCTCGGCGATGTGGTGGCGTTGTCGGCGGACGAAGTGAGCGAGCTGCCGCCGATCCGCACGGTGCTGCGCTTTGGCAAAGGATCGGTGCAGCGCCTGCCCGTGCGCCTGGGCGTACACCTCAGCGCTGTGGGCACGCTGGAGATCTGGTGCTACGCCGAGGAGAGCGACCACCGCTGGCAACTGGCCTTCGATGTACGCCAGGCCGCCGACGGCGTCACCACTGAGCGGGGCGAGATCCTCGATCAAGGGCTGATCGAAGCAGCGCAAGCCGAGGTTGTCGACGTCTACGCCGGCAAGGGTCGCCCTGCAAAACTGCGCGACAGGCTGGAAGAATTGGTGGGCCTGCCCAAGGAACAGTGGCCCACCACCTTGATCCGTCAACTGGCCGATACGCTCATCGAGCAGATGGACGCCCGCAGTCGCAGCGCCGATCACGAAGCGCGCTGGCTCAACCTGCTCGGTTACTGCCTGCGCCCCGGCTACGGCGATCCGGTGGACGAGTGGCGCATGAAGCAGGTGTGGCGTCTCTTTTTGAGTGGGCCGACCTTTGCCCGAGACGGCCAGGCGCGCCACGAGTATTGGGTCCTCTGGCGGCGGGTGGCTGGGGGTCTTTCGGCGGGGCAGCAGTCGCAGCTTACCCACCAGTTACGTGTGTACACCCAGCCTGCCGGTCAGCGCAAGACGCCCAAAGGCAATCTGCCCAAACACGTGAGCAGCGGCGAAACCGACGAAATCTGGATGGCGCTGGCCGGTTGTGAACGCATCGCCGCCGGTGATAAGGTGAACCTGGGCCGCGAATTGCTCAACCAGATGCAAGGCAAACCGACGGCCAAATCGTTGTGGGCGATCAGCCGACTGGGGGCGCGTATCCCCGTCTACGGCCCCCAGGATCGGGTCATCGCGCCGGAGGAGGCCGCCCGCTGGGTGCAGAAATTGCTGGCGATGAAGCCCAATCCCGGCGTAGGGGCGGCGACGGCGTTGGTCCTCCTGGCGCGACGCACAGGAGACCGTGCCCGCGATCTCCCCGACGACGTGCGCGCCCAGGTCGACGCCTGGTTGGGCAACCTGCACGAGCCGGAACACTTCCGCAACCTCCTCAATGATCCCGAGGCGGTGCTCAGCGCAGAGGAAGAAAGTTGGGTTTTCGGCGAATCGCTGCCGGTGGGGCTTGTCCTGTACAAGGCAGGAATGAATGAAGCATAAGGAGAAATCTATGATCATCGAGTGGAATGTTCACCTGTTTTCTTCGGATACGGATCGCTATCCGTTTCATCCGAGCGCCAGCTACGTGCCGGACGCTTCCCACTGGGCTGCGGATCCGTTGACCGACTACCTGGCGCACATGGACGCCCACGGCATCGACCGCGCCGTGATCGTGCATCCCGAGCCATACGGCGACGATCACCGGCTGGTGCTCGCTGCACTGCAGCGGGAGCCGAATCGGCTGCGCGGCACGTCGTTGTTTTACCCGCGCGATGCCGACGCCGTGGCCAAGCTGCGCGATCTGGTGGCACAAGAACCGCGCATCGTCTCCACGCGCTTTCATGCCCATCGCGGCACGGACCACTACCTCGATACTTTCGCCGATCCTGGGGTGATTGCACTTTGGGAAGCCGCCGCCGATCTGGGCCTGATTTTAGAACTGCACATCGGCCCCGATTTCGCCCGCCAGTGCGAGGATCTGATCCGCGCCCACCCGCAGACGCCGGTGCTCATCGATCACCTGGCCGAGCCGAAGATGGGCAACGCCGTCGAGTACGCCGACGTGCTCGACCTGGCGCACTATGACAACGTCTACATGAAACTTTCGGGGATCAACCACTTCGCTGCGGACGCGCCCACCTACGAAAGCGCCCGTTCCTTCACCCGTCGCGTCGCCTGCGCCTACGGCCCCGCCCACATGGTGTGGGGCAGCGGCACACCGCGGATCGTCGACGTTCACCTGGCGAACTGGTCGGAGGCGGATCGGGAGCGGGTGAAGGGGGGGAATTTGAGGGAATTGGTGTGGGGAGAAAAGTAATGCGTAATGCGTAATTGGTTGAGTTTGTATCGTTGGATTGGGACACCTCGCTGGTAAACCAAGAAGCACCCCAATCACACAATCAACATTCTCAACCAATTACGCATTACGAATCACGCACCATCCCCGCGATTTCGTCGACGATCTCAAACGTCGACTGTGGACGCCCCAGCGAGCGCGAAATCGCGGACATTTCTGCGAGTCTGTCCTGTTCGGGGCCGAACCAGCGGCTGAGGATCGATGCGATCTGGGCCGGGTCTTCGTTGAAGGCACCGGCGCCGTTGTCCACCACAAAGGGGATGTTGCCTGTCTCCTGGCCGGGGATGTAGCCGCTGAGCAGGACGGGCAACCCGCTGATCATCGATTCGGCAATGGTGCCCGGCCCGGCTTTAGTGACGATGCAATCCACCGCGGCCATCCAGTCGGGCATGTTGTCCACAAAGCCGAGGACGTGTACCGGCAGCGGCCAGTTGCGGCTGTTCAAGGTGGTGCGCAGTTTTTCGTTACGTCCACAGATCACCACCAGTTGGGCGTGTCGCCCGTCGGCGGCGAGACGCTGAGCCGACGATTCCACGATCCTCGCTACCGGCCCCATCCCCTCGCCACCGCCGACGATCAAAGCCGTCAACCGATCTGGATCGAGCTGGAGTTCGCGGCGAACTTCCGTCTTCTCACGCTGAGGACGGGCAAAGGCTGGGCGCACCGGTAGCCCGAAGACCCGTAGTTGCTCAGGCAGCAGACCGGCGCGCAGACCTTCGCGGTAGGCGGCCTGGGTGGGCACGAAACAGCGATCCACTTGCCGATGAAACCAGACAGGTGTAATCGATCCTAAATCGGTGATGACGGTGACAAAGGGAACATGCGGATAGACCCGATGCAGCACCCGCTGAGGGATTTTCTGCATCAACGGGTGGACGGAGATCACTAAATCTGGGCGGTATTGATGGAACATTTGCCACACAGATCGGCGCACCAGGCGTTCGGCAGTCGCCAGAACCGGCGTCGTGATCGAAGATTGGCCGCTGACATACCACATAAACTTCCAGAACGGCATGCCATGGCTCACCAACGGGCTGTAGGAGTCGGGCAAGCGATTCACCGGCCACGGCGTGTGCGATTTCCACAGATCGACGATTTCCACCTGGAATCGCTTGCCAAAACGGTTAGTGAAACCGGCTTGCAACGCCTGAGCACTGGCGCGGTGGCCGCCGCCGGTATCGCTCATCAGGATCAAAACAGTGGGCATAACGCCTCATTCCTTGAGAAAGTCAATGGTCAGGTGGGCCACGTCCTGCGCCGCCAGGACGGGTGCAGCGTGGTTGGCGTTGATGCGAAAATGTCCTTTGCCAACAGGTCGTGGGCAGACAGTGATAAGATCTTGACGCCCCCAGATATAGCGCACCGGCACGTTGACTGCCAACAGGCTGCGGCCGTCATCTGGGAGGTCGCGCAGAATCTGCTTGAGCACGGTGATACGCTGAGAGCCGATATCACGCGTCCACTCGGCGGCACGGCGCTCTACACGCCCGTTAAACCCTAATGATACCACCATACTGTAGAGACGCGGTCCCGATAAGGCCCATGTGCCGAACGCAGGCACCACGGCGTCGACGCCAATCACAAATTGCAGCATACGCCAACGCCAGCCCGGCAGGTGCAAGGGGCAGAGGAAAACACAACTTTCTACAGCAGTGGGGTAGCGCCGCACATAGGTTTCCCCCACACGGGAGCCGGTAGAGTAGCAGAGGATCGACCAGGTGTCGAGGCCCAGGTCACAGCGCAATTCGTCTAGCACTTCGGCGCAGGATGTGTAGTATGATCGGGTAGGCGGCAGCGGCGGCGACGCCCCGATGCCGGGTAATTCCACCAAAATTAGTTGAAAATTATTTTTGAGCAAAGGCACCAATGTCTGCCAGATATTGTATGAAATGCCGAACCCATGTAGCAGCAGCAGTGGCAAGCCTTCGCCCACAACTCGGTAGCTCAGGTCTGACATAGTTTTTTTCACAAAAGGTAACGTTCAGGGTAAAAATCATGGCACCGAAACGCATCTTGATGCTCATGTCGAGAACCGGTGGCGGCCATCTAAGTTTGGCCGAAGCACTGCGCGACCGTCTTAGTGAGAAAAACTATTTGATCTCGATTGCCGATCCCCAGTCGCAGGCTGTTCACATCCACTATCGCATGGTCAGCCGCCATGCGCTCCAGCTCTGGTCGGTCGAGTACACCCTTTCCGACAGCCCGACACGTGCAGCGCTGGCTCACCGGCTCTTTACGGCCGCCAATCAGAAGCGGCTGATGGCGTTATTCGCACAAGAACGCCCCGATCTGATTATTTCCACCTATGCCTTTTTTTCATATTCGGTGGCGCAGGCATTGGCAGCCCTGGGGCAGCAGATCCCGTTAGCGGTGCTCTTTGCCGATCCACGCCAGTTGCACCACGCCTGGTTTACCTACAAAGGCGCCCAAGCGACCTTCGCCCCCACACCCGACACGGTGGAGGAGGCGCTCAACGCCGGTTTCGATCCCCAACGTGTGCACATGACAGGTTGGCCGGTGCGCGGTCAGTTCTACGACGCATTCGATGAAGATATCGTCGCATTCCGTCACCGGTTGAACCTGTCTCCGGATCGGCTGACCATCTTCCTGCAAGGTGGCGGAGAAGGGACGGCGAAGTTCGCAGCCACCGTGGAGAATCTACTACGCCTCAACCACAAAACGTCGGCACAGGGGCTTCAAATCATCCTCGCCACAGGTACGAACACAGCGCTCCTGGAACGGTTCTTGGGGGTGGCACATTGTTATGCAATCCCTTTCACAAAAGAAGTTGCGCCCTACGTCGCCGCCGCCGACATTGTCATGGGCAAAGCCGGGCCTAACATGCTCTTTGAATCGGTGACATTGGGCAAACCCTTCATCGCCACCACCTACATCCCCGGCCAGGAGACGCCCAACTTAGGCTTCATCCGCGATCACGGCCTGGGCTGGGTTGCCCTCACCCCCGAAGACCAATCCACGCTCATCCGCAGCCTGCTGCAACATCCCGCCCAACTCGAAACCGTCCGCGCCGGCGTGGACGCCTACCGCCGCTGGAATACAGAAGCGACGGAAAGGATACCGGGCATTGTGGAACAGATAATGAGGTGACTTAATACGCACCCTTCCCCAACAACACCTTGGGGATCGTCGTCAACAGAATGCCTAGATCCAGCCCCATGCTCCAATTTTCGGCGTAGTAGATGTCGAGGAGCACCATTTCGTCGAAGGTGAGATCGCTGCGCCCGCTGATCTGCCACAGCCCCGTCGCGCCAGGGCTCACCGACAG
Source organism: bacterium (assembly GCA_016124945.1). Taxonomy (GTDB): domain Bacteria; phylum Chloroflexota; class Anaerolineae; order Caldilineales; family Caldilineaceae; genus RI-153. The sequence continues at coordinate 155,487 of WGMT01000036.1, forward strand.
CCGCTTGCGATGCCATTCCTCGTATTGCGCCACCTCTTCAGGCAGGTTCGGCCGCGGCCCCACCAGGCTCATTTCACCGCGGAAGACGTTGATCAACTGCGGCAATTCGTCGAGGCTGTAACGACGAATGAAGCGCCCAATGCGCGTGCGACGCGGGTCATCGCGCACTTTGAAGAGCGGCCCGGTCGCCTCGTTGAGATCAGCCACCTCGCTGCGTCGTGCTTCGGCGTTTGTCACCATAGAGCGGAATTTGTAGATGCGGAACAGTTGCCCGTTCTTGCCCACCCGCACCTGTGAGTAGAAGATAGGCCCTGGCGAGTCGAGGCGGATGGCCAGGGCGATCAGCAGGGTTAAGGGCAGCGTCGCCAGGGCAATCAATGTAGCGATTACCAGATCAATCCCTCGTTTGAGGATCAAATTCCAACCGGCAATCGACACTTCACGTGTGCTGATCAACGGAATGCCGTTGATCTCTTCCACCTGCATCTGGTTTTTGGTAAGCAGGAATATGTCGGGCACCACCTGCGCTTTGATGCCCGCCTGCTCACACTCGCCTAAGATGCGCGCCACAGTGCGATGGCTTTGCCAGGGCAGGCAGATGATCGCCAGATCCAGCGGATAGTTTTCACGTACCTGGGTGAAGTTGTCCACCGAACCGAGGGCCTTAAAACGGCCGATGTCGGTCGATCCTTTGGCCGGGTTGTCGTCGAGGAAACCGATGATCCGGTAACCCAGCCCAGGACGCGCCGCAATAGTGCGCATCACCATGCGTCCCACGTCCCCCGCGCCGACAAGGAGTACCCGCTGTACGCCAATGCCATGACGACGTAGATAACTGCGCACCAGCCCAATCAAGACACGGCTTGCCCCCAAAAAAAGGACAACCAAAAACGCCGTGTACAGAAAGAGTAGACGGCTGTAGAGCATCGGGCTAAAGATTAGGTTAATGGTGATCAATGTTACCACGCCGATGGTGGTGGCGCTGGCAATGGTGTAGATCTCTTCGAGCCAGAGCCGTCCGCGCCGCTGACGGTAGACGCCGGAAAAGTGGAAGAGCAGAAAGAGGATGGCCACGAGTGCTATACACGAAGCAATGTAGGTGGAAAACTCAGTTTGAAAAACGGGATCGACTGCACGAAACCATTGGAGCTGATAGCGGATCAAGTAAGCCAACACAAAGGCCAACACAATCAACAGAGAATCGCTCAGGCGCAGCAGGTAAGGCCACCATTGTGGGTTCACCCGCTGCACAAACTGGATCAACCAGTTGTCTTTGGGGGGCATGGCAACGTGATTACGGTCGAGCGGCTTAACAGTCATTGTCACAACAATTCCAAGTGATTGGTGATTGGGCACTAGGGACCGGGGAATGGGGACTTGGTCACGAAAAAGACGCAGAAGGAGACGCGTCCCTGTATTCGACAATTATGTGGAGCGTCGGTTCGTTGGCCAGTCGTCAAGCCCAATCACCAGTCACAAATCACATCAAAAATCAGATTATCTAGCAAACGCGCTGATAGACGTCTACAGTCTCAGCCGCGCAGCGATTCCATGAAAATTGCGCAGCGTGGACAGGCCCACGGCGGCGTAGATCGGCACGCAGAGATTCGTCTTCGACGATGGCGCTTAGCGCGCGGACGAGATCGTCGGTCTCTTCCGGGGCAAAGGTGAGCGCCGCGTCCTGGGCCACTTCCTCGATCCCCGGCGCCCGGCTGCATAAGACAGGCGTGCCACAGGACATCGCTTCCAGCACCGGCATGCCGAACCCTTCGAAGAGGCTGGGGTAGACAAAAGCCAGCGCCGCCCGATACCAGTCGGGCAGGTCGGCGGCGGGCACATAGCCGGGGAAGTGTACCATGCTTGTCAAACCAAGCACCTGCACCTGCTGGTAGATGGTTTCGTAGAACCATCCCTGCGCGCCGGCCAGCACCAGGGCAATGTCACGATCCCCTGGGGCAGCCTGCGCACGCCAGGTTGCGTAGGCGTCGATGAGGCGATCCAGATTCTTACGTGGCTCCAAAGTGCCAAGATAGAGCAGAAAACGCTCGGGCAGGCCCTGTGCCGAACGGAAAGATGCAACCGACGCGTCACTCGGTGTGAAACGTTCAGCCACCCCATTATACACGACATCCACCTTGTGTGCGTCCACGGCGAAGAAGCGAACCAGATCATTGGCCGTCTGCCCACTGACGGCAATCACACGCCGCGCCCTGCGCACACTCCACGCACAGAGTTTGGACAGGTACCAACGCTTGGCCGCAGGGAAGCGTTCGGGCATACGCACAAAGCTGAGGTCATGCACCGTCACCACGCCCGGCGTCGTCGTCGCCAACGGCAGCACGTTGACCAACCCATGCACGAGATCGGCCTCCATACGCGCCAGGGCCAGCGGCAGCGCGCTCTGTTCCCACACAATACGCGCCAGAGGACGCTGCGTCGGCCAGCGTGTGCGGCGCACGTCCACACCAGGGCACACAAAACCCGTATCGTTGGCAAACGCCGTCACCCGCAGCCCGTCGTCGCGCCGTCCTAGCGCGGTGAGCAATTCCTGGCTGTAGACGCTCACCCCCGCGCCACGGTATGTCTGTTCTGTGTTGATGAGTTGGGCGTCGACGATAATGTGCATAGTTGGGGACTGGGGATCAAGGACTGGGGCATAGGCGATTGGGCGATTAAGGGATTGGGGAGACTCGACGAGACCCAATCGCCTAATCTCACAATCACCCAATCCCCCAGTCCCTAATCACCAGTCACTATCTCTCTGTAAACGTTGACTGTCTCCGCTGCGATCTGCCGCATGGTGTAATGCGCTTCGATACGGCGGCGACCGGCGGTGGAAAGGTGGGCGCGCAGCGTGGGGTCGTCCATGAGATCTTGTAGGTGACGGCTCAGACTGCTGACGTCTTCTTCGTCGAAAATCAACCCCGCCTCACCGAGGACATTGGGGATCTCACCGCAGCGACTGCCAATCACCGGCACCCCACAGGACATGGCCTCGATCAGCACACGGCCAAATTGTTCCTTCCAGTTGGGGCGGCTGCGGCTAGGCAGCACAAAAGCATCCAATCCCCGGTAAAACGACGGCATCTCGTGCGCCGCCAGGCGTCTGCCCAGGTCCACACGATGGGCGATGCCCAGTTCTACCGCCAATGCCCGCAAAGAGCTCTGCGCTGCGCCGCTGCCCACGAGCGTCAGCCGCCAATCCCCTGTCAGCCCGGCGCAGGCGCGCAAGAGTAGATCCACCCCCTTCTCTTCGAGCAAGCCGCCTGCATAGCCAATCTGAAAGGGGCGATCTTGCCGTTCAGGTGACGGTGAGAAGATCATCGGGTCTACGCCGAATTGGGGGATGACGTGGATCTCGCCGATGTAGCCCTTGCGCCGGAGCACCGCAGCGGCGTCCTGGTTGCCGGCCAACGCCACAGGACAGGCCCGATAGTTGGCCGCTTCCATCCACGCGAAGGGAGGCGGATAGCGACGGTCGAGATTCTGCCAGGTAAAAAAGAGCGTCTGCGCGCCCACGGCTTGCCCGGCGCGCACCGCCAACCAGGTGGCAAGGTTGTACGGCTCCTCGTCCACGTGCAGCACATCGGGCCGGATCTGACGCAACGTCGCCGCCAACGTCGGGTAAAAGTGCAGATGATAGTTGCCGTTCAACGCCAGTGGGATCACCCGCAGATCGTAGCCTTGTGTGTGGATCGCCTCCGCCAGCTGCCGTCCTCGCCGATCGTGCCACGAAGGCGGAATCAGCACCGTCAGTTCCACCCCCTGCGCGGCGATCTCCTCGGCTTTACGTTGATATGCGCCCACAACAAGCGCCTTGCTGATCAGTACAACTCGCATCGTCCCCCTTTCCCACATGTCATTATAGATGGCGGGGAAATGTTCGGGCAAAAGAAGGGGGGCAGGTAGCAGGTAGCAGGTGGCAGATAGCAGGTAGCGACGGTAGTCGAGAGATGCGTTGTCAATCGTCAATCGTCAATCAAAAAAACGTCCCAGGCCGTGAACGACCTGGGACATCTATGATAAACTATCCAGGCTTGCGAAGCGGTTCGCCCGCAACGTATTCGAGCGATCAAACGAGATTCGGGAAAGCACCGGTTCACCCGGATAGATTGTTATTTTGTTGCTTGCTGATGTTTTTATTCTCGCACAACTTTGTTAACGCTGTGTTGCGATAGGATTAGCGTTTGGTTTGTTTTCAGATTGGATAACTTAACCATGCGACACGTATCCCCCATTCACGCCTTCGCACTTTGCCTGTCTATGCTGCTGAGTGCGTGCACCATTCCCCCAATCACCCTCCCGGCCACACCAGTCATCTCAGTGCAGCCACCCCCGCCCACCTTCCCCTACGGCGTCGCCGCCGGAGACGTCGACCAGCACAGCGCCGTCCTCTGGGCGCACAGCACGGTGACAGGGCCGATCACCTTTACAGTGGAAGGGCCTGATCTTGCCACCCCGCGCCTCCTCACCGCTGCCGTCGTCGACGCCGCCACGCCCATCACAGCGACGGCGACCGATCTCACTCCTGGCACAACCTACCGCTACGACGTAGAAAACGCCGCCGGTGACCACCTGCGCGGACAATTCCGCACCCCCGCCGCCGAAGGCCGCAACGGTCTACGCTTCGGCGCATCAGGCGACTGGCGCGGGGACATGGCGCCCTATCCCGCCATCGCCAACGTGGCCGAACGCCACCTCGATTTCTTCATCCTCATGGGCGACAACCTCTACGCCGACGTCTCGTCCGCTGCCGTCGACGGTCAAGCGCGCACACTAGACGACTTCCGCCGCAAATACGCCGAAGTCTACGCGGCGATGGACGGCGAAAACCCGTGGCCGATGCTGCGGGCGTCCACGCCGCTCTACGCCACGATTGACGACCACGAAGTGCTCAACGACTTCGCCGGCGGCGCCGAAGCGGCCCGCGACGGCCGCTTCCCCGAAGAAACGGGGCTGATCAACGACACCGCCACCTACGAAAACGCCCTCCAGGCCATGCACGACTACCTGCCCCTCGCTGCGGAATTCTACGGCAACGTCGGCGATCCGCGCATAGACGGCGAACGCAAGCTCTACCGCTACCGCACCTTCGGGCAAGACGCCGCCCTCCTCATCACCGACAGCCGATCCTTCCGCGATCTGCCCCTGGCCCGCCCCGACCGCAACGACGCCGACGCCGTAGCCCGCTTTCGGCAGGCCACCTTCCGCGAGGATCGCACCATGCTTGGCTCGGCGCAACTGGCCGATCTCAAACGCGACCTGCTCGACGCACACCAACGGGGTGTCTCCTGGATCTTTGTGGTGGTGTCGGTGCCGGTACAGAACCGCGGGTTGATCTCTACACAAGATCGCTTCGAAGGCTTTGCCGCCGAACGCGCCGATCTGCTCGGCTTTATCGCCGGCCAGGGGATCTGCAACGTCGTCTTCATCGCCGCCGACATCCACGGCACACTGGTGAACGACATCCACTACCGCACCGCCCAAGACGCGCCCGATCAGCCCACCGGCGCTTTCGAAATCACCGTCGGCCCCGCGGCCTACTACCCCGCGCTAGGCGAAGTGGTGCGTGTCCACGGCCTCGATACCGGCTACGTCACCGAAGAAGAATCTACCCTCTACAGCAGCCTGCCCGTCGCCGCCGATACGGACGATGTCGTCGATGATCGCGACGATTGGGTGAAGGCCAAGATCAACGAAGAATTGATCGCCACCGGCTACAACCCACTGGGGCTGGCCGATTCGGGATTAGATGTGGCATTGATTGAGGGCGACTACGTGTTGGTGGAGTATTTCGGCTGGAGCGAATTCGAGATCGACGCAGCGCAGCAATCACTGACGGTGACCACCTACGGCATCGCCCCCTACGGCACGCAGACCTTGGCGCAAGATCGGGCGTCTGTCCTGGCGCGGACGCCGGAGATCGTGGGGCAGTTCGTGGTGCAGCCGGCGGCTTGTCGCTGATGCCGAAACCCGCCAGGTTACAGAAAACCTGGCGGGTTGGGATTGGCGTCTTGATTACGTGCGACGGCGTTTGTCCTGATAGAATACAGATACTCAGAAATTCATCCACAGATTTTCCGGATTTAAAGGATTTCCAGCGGATTTTCTGAATCCACTTAAGCTGTGAAATCTGTGGATCAATCTGCCCGCCTTCCATCCAGGAGAATCATGAGATGAAACGACGTTCTGCCCTGCTGACGTGGGTGATTTTGCCCGTATTGCTCTTCGTGCTCGTCGCTTGTGGACAATCTGAGCCGACACCGGAGCCGACGGCGACAGCGCTGCCCCCCACGGCAACGCCCGTCCCACCTACGCCGGAACCGCCGACAGCCACACCGGAACCCACGACTGCGCCCACGGATACACCTGCCCCCGCGCCGACGGCGGCCTCCACCGAAGCGCCTGCTGAGGAAGCAAACGGGCTGGGACAGATCACCATCGGTCTCAACCTCAATTTCCCGCCCTTCGCCTACCGCGGAGAGGAAAACCAGTGGGAAGGGTTCGACGTGGATCTGATGAATGCACTGGCCGCAACCAGTGGCTTTCAGGTCCGTTACCTGGGCATGCCTTTTGAGGGGATGTTGGAACGCGGTCTTTCGTCCAGCGAGATCGACGCCGTGATCAGCGCCATCACCGTCACTGAGGAACGGGCCGCTGTGGTCGATTTCAGCGAGCCGTATTTTGACGGCAGCCAGGGGCTGGCCGTACGTAACGACAACGGAACGATTCAGAGCGTCACCGACATCACCGCCGACACGCGCGTTGGTGTCAAAATCGCCACCACGGGAGCCGAGTATGCCGCCGCCAATTTGCCGGTGACGGCCGTCCCCTACGAAGAATCGCAGTTGCTCGTCGACGCACTGGTCAACGGCGAAGTGGACGCCATCGTGCTTGATGCCGGTGTCCTCGCCTGGTACGTCAACAGCGGCATAGCCATCACCCTGATCGACAGCCACCTCACCAACGAAGCCTACGCCGTCGCCGTCAACCAGGCCCGCCCCGACGTCCTCGCAGCCGTCAACGCCGCGCTGGCTCAGGTCCGCGTAGACGGCACATACGACGCGTTACTCGTCAAGTGGTTCGGGCAAGATTTCGCGGATCAGCAGTAGACAAGATACCTACCGCAAAGACGCAAAGGCCGCAAAGAGCAGAAAAAGAAGAGGATACACAGATTAAAAGGATTCAGAAGAATCTTCTGGAAATCCTTCAAATCCGTGTAATCTGTGGATCTTCTTCTCTCTGCTCTTTGCGGCCTTTGCGCCTTTGCGGTGAACTTCTTTGCGGTGAACTTCTGCCTTATTGCAGCGCGTCCAGCTTGCCGCCGTCGATCTGAATCGTGGCCCCGCTGACATAGGAGGCCGCCTCCGACGCCAGGAAGACGACGACGTTGGCGAATTCCTCGGGCGTGCCCAGCCGCCCGGCGGGGATGCTGGCCTGTGATTCGGCCTTGACCTCTTCGACAGCCTTGCCGCTGCGTTTGGCTGCGGCGTGATCAAGTTCGTCGATGCGCTCGGTGGCAATACGGCCCGGCGCCACCACATTGACGGTGACGCCGGCGGGCGTCACTTCTTTGATCATGGTGCGCACGGTGCCGAGGATGCCGGTGCGCATGGCATTCGACAGCACCAGATTCGGGATCGGCTGCTTGATCGACGAGCTGGTGATGGCGATGATGCGCCCCCAACCGGCGGCTTTCATCGGGCCGAGGACGGCTTGCGAGAGCCAGACGAAGCTCATCAGGTTCTGATCAAACGCCTTGTACCACTGCTCGGTGTTAACGTTCTCGAAGCCACCGGCAGGCGGCCCCCCGGCGTTGTGGACGGCGATGTCGACGCCACCGAATTCTTCAATGCAGCGCTGCACGGGCGCGTTGACGCCGTCCTCGCGGCTGACGTCGGCGGCTACACCGATGACGCGCACGCCTGTCTCGGCGCGGATCTTTTCGGCGGCTTCGTCAATGTGGTCCTGGCTGCGGCTGGTGATGACCAGATCACAGCCTTCGCGGGCCAGGCCCAGGGCGCAGGCATAGCCCAATCCACGGCTGGCCGCCAGCACGACGGCGCGTTTCCCCTTCAATCCAAAATCCATTAGTCACTCTCCAGCATGTTGAGTCGGGTGAGAATATCGTTGAGGTCGTCCAATGTAAGATCGTCCACGGGCATGAATGGCTTGCGCAGGGTGGGCGAAGCAATGGCGCCCCGTTTGGCGTAGATGTGTTTGCGCAGGGCCAGGTTGATCCCCTTCTGGTTCTCAAAGCGGATCAGCGGCACGTAGTGGTAGAAGGTCTCCGTCGCGCCGTCGATGTCGCCTGCCGTCCACTTGCGGTGGATTTCCACCAGGATTTCGGGGAAGGCGAAACCGGTCATGGTGCCGGTGGCGCCGTGGCGCAGCTCTTCGAGGAACATCATGCCGCCTAGCCCGCCAAAGATGACCATGTCTGGGCAAACTTTGCGTACGAAACCGACTTTGGTGGGCGACGGTTCGTCTTCGAGTTTGAGGAAGTTGCAGATCGGCGCTTCCTCGGCAATGCGGGCGATGGTCTCGACGGTCATGGTGACGCCGGTGCTGGTAGGGTGATCCTGCACGATGATGGGGATGTCCACGGCGTCGGCGATGGTGAGGTAGTGGCCGCGGATCGCCTCTTGATCGGCTTTCATGAACTTGGGCGGCGCGATCATCACGGCCTTCGCCCCCAATTCCTGGGCGCGCTTGCTGCGGATCAGACAGCCTTCGGTGGTGTCGTCGTGGCTGGTGCCCACGCAGATGGAGATGCGCCCATCGTTGGCCTTGAGCACACCGTCGATGATCAGATCGCGTTCGTCCTCGTGCACCTTGCTCGTCTCGCCCAGCACGCCAAGGATGGTCATGCCGTTGACGCCCTTCACCACGTTGAAATCGGTGAGCGTCTTCAAGCTCGCCAGATCCAACGAAGAATCGGGGTGAAACGGGGTGGGTGTGATGTTGTAGATGCCGGTTACATAGCTAAAGTCTTGCATAGAACCTCTCCTGGAGTGGGGAAGATTTACAATTAACAATTGACGATTTTCTGTTCAGCCTATGAATTCGTGATTGGCTAATTCGCTTGGCCGAGAATGTCGGCCCAAGCACTATCATTTCCTCAATACGACAATCGTCAATCGTTAATCGTAAATACTTGTCATCGTTTTGATTCCCTCTAAAAGTTCAATTTTCGCACTGAATCCCGTCTCCGCCACCAATCGCTGGATGTCGAGCGGGATGCGGGTGTTGGGTGCGAGTTGGGCGATGTCGGCGGCGCTGGGATCGTCGATCCACGTGGCCTGCAAGCCGTGGGCAGCAAAGCGTGCCACCAGTTCGGCAAAGGTGGTGGGGACGCCGGTGCTGATGTTGTAGGCAGGATACCGCCATTGGGGCGCATTGAGCAACATCCAGACGGCGCGGGCCACGTCTTCGGCGTGGACCCAGTCGCGGCTGACATCGGGGCCGGCGACGCGGATGGGTTTGCCGGCTGACCATGCGCTGTAGATGCGGTTCATCAAGCTGGTGCGGCTGCGGCTGCCGGTGGTTCGTTCCATCGGCCCGTAGACCGAGGCCAGCCGCACCGATGTCATGGGCTTGCCGGACAGGGCGGCGTAGCGGGTGGTGAGCAGTTCGCCGCCGTATTTGGTGATGGCGTAGAGGTTGTTCATCTCCAGCGGGCCGTCTTCGGGCAGGGGCGAGGGCAGGCGGGCAGCATCCACTGAGTAGACGCCGCTGCTGCTGACATTGATCACCTGCTGCACCGAAGACACTGCCATTGCCGCATCCAGCACATTGACGGTGCCGCCCAGGTTCACGTCGACGATGCGGGTGGGGTCGGCGGCCTCTTGCTCGTCGGTGGCAGTGATGGCGGCAGCATGGACGATGTGCGTGATCCGCTGATCCTCAACCAGGGCGCGCACCGCCTGCCGATCCGCGATGTTCAGCCGAACGTTGATCAGGTTGTCCGCTACAGGCTGCAAAAAGGACGAGGCGATCTCGTCCATAGCCGCCACATCGGCGGCGACAACCTTCGTCGCGGGCAGATCCGCCAGAAAGCGGACTACGTTAATTCCCACAAAACCCAAACCGCCTGTAACCAGAATCCGCATAAACAAGTCCTCAAAAATTTTCACCGCAAAGGCGCAAAGAACGCAAAGAGAAGAAAAGAGATCCACAGATTACACGGATTTTCAGGATTTCTAGAGGATTTTTCTCAAACTTCTGCAATCCTTGTAATCCGTGAAATCCGTGGATTGTCTTCTTCTCTCTGCTCTTTGCGTTCTTTGCGCCTTTGCGGTGAATCTCATGATCCGATGTCGTGTCGTGCGTAAAATTCATCCATGATTACTGCTTTGCCGGTTTCGCTGCTTTCGATGGCGGCGAAGCAAAGACCCAGCGTGCGCAGGTGGTCGAGGCCACTACATTCGAGTTCGCTGCCAGTGCGCACATGACTGATGAACGAGGTGAGCAGGGCGTCGGTGTCGTCATAAAAAGCTTTGAAGTCGGGCAGGGCAATGTCGGTGAGCGCTTCGTCTTTGGTGCGGGCGTAGGCCAGGTCCTCGAAGAGTTGCCGCTGCACGATGACGCCGTCGGCGCAGTCGGTGCGCCATTGGAATTGCATCTGATTCCAGCCGCCCGTCCACGTGCCGATGTAGTTGACCTCCAACCCGCCTTCGAGGGTGAGCAGGCAACTTACGTTGGCATCGTGGCGATACATGCTCCAGGACGGGTTCCATGTGCGGCAAGAGACCTTTTCCACTTCGCGGCCGTAGCAGTAGCGGATCAGATCGAGGTGGTGAATCGACTGTTCCAGCATCATGGGGTGCTGCATGGTGAGCGGGTATTTGTTGAGCCACGGCTGCATGCCGTCGCGGTTGCGCAGGTAGGCGAAGAGGCCGAAACCGGGCGCGCCCACTGTCTCCTGGCTGACCATCTCTTTGATCTTGCGGCTGACGGGCAGGTAGCGGAAGTTGAGGCCGACCATGAGCGGCAGGTTGGCATCTGCCGCCATGCGCACGATCTCCACACCTTCGGCCATGTCCAGTGTCAGTGGCTTTTCGGAAAGAAGCGGCAGCCCCGCGCCGAAGACCAGCCGCGCCTGGTCCAAATGGCCGTCCGGCGGCGTCACCAAGAGGACGGCGTCGCTCTGTGTCTCAGCAAGCGCCATGGACAGCTCGGTGAAGATGGGCACACCGAGGTGCGACTCCTCAAACAACGCCAGCCGCTCAGGACTCACGTCCACATAGCCGCTGGGGACGACGTCGGAACGTTTGTCCATCACCTCGCTCCACATACGTCCGCGGTTGCCCAGCCCGACGTGGAGGAGACGAAAGGGGGAATTCGTTGACATGGATATTGTCCTTTGGAGGATTTACGATTTTCTTCTACGCCTTCACAGCCTTCTCCGCGATAAACTTGCCCATCCGCGCCACTGCATCTTCGATCCGCGGCAGCGGTTGCAGGTAGCTGATGCGCAGGTATTTGCCGCTGGGATCGCCGAAGAGTTCGCCAGGGAAGATGAGCACGCCGGTGTGGCGCAACAATTCTTCGCAGAATTTTGGTGCGGCCATGCCGGTGTTGGTGACGTTGGTATAGATGTAAAACGCGCCGCCAGGATGGCCGTAGGTGAGGCCCATTTCGGTGAGCGCTTTCATGAGGAAAGTGCGGCGCTCGGCGTAGGCGGCGAGCATCTCGTTGACGGGATCCTGTGGACCGGTGAGCGCGGCCAGCGCCGCAAACTGCGACGGCGTGCTGGTGTTGATGCTGAGCGTGTGGCGCGGCTCGGTGAGGGCGCGCACAAAGGGCGCGGGCGCGGCGATGTAGCCGACGCGCCAGCCGGTCATGGCGTAGGTTTTGCTAAAGCCGTTGAAGGTGATGGTGCGTTCCTTCATGCCCGGTAACGTGGCAATCGAGAGGTGTTCCGATCCTTCGTAGATGAGCTTGGCGTAGATCTCATCACTGAAGACAATGAGGTTGTGGCGTTCGGCCAGATCAGCGATCTCTTTGATCACCGCGGGCGGGGTGACGGCGCCGGTTGGGTTGTTGGGCGTCACCAGCACGAGGATCTTGGTGCGTGGGGTGATGCGCGCCTCGATCTCTTTGGGCATGAGGGCGAAATCGTCCTCTTCGTAGGTGGGGACGGGTACGGGCACGCCGCCGCACAGGATCACGGCCGTGTCGTATGAGGTGAAGCGGGGTGAGGTGATGAGCACTTCGTCGCCTGCTTCCACCAGCCCCAGCATACAGAGCATGATCGATTCCTGCACGCCCGCGGTGACAACGATTTCATCGGCGCTGTAGTCGAGTTTATATTCCTCGCGCAGATGGGCCGCAATCGCCTGGCGCAGCGGCGGCATCCCTGTGGGCAGCGTATAGTGGTGCTGATTGTCGTCGATGGCCTTCTTGGCCGCCTCGACAATGTGGTGCGGCGTGTGGAAGTCGGGGTCCCCGCGCCCCAGCGCGATAACATCGGGGATCGTCGCCGCGATCTCCAGCATTTTGGTGCGGAAGCTCACGTCCTCTTCGTGGATGCGGGATGCGAGTTTAGAAAGTAATGGTGATGCAGACATTGGATTTGTCCTTTGGTGGCAGGAAAGTAGAGATAGTGCGTAGTGCGTAGTCCGTTGAGAAGCTTTCGCTACATTGGCAGCTTGGTCATCAAAGCCAAGCTAGTCAGACGCGATGATTTCGTCAACGGACTACGCACTACGCACTATCTGCTATACCAGCCGTCGTCCTTCTTTAAACGTCATCGTCACCTGCGAGATGTCGTTGATGTCTTCGACCGGGTTGCCGTTGACGACGACGACGTCGGCCAGTTTGCCGGCTTCGAGGGTGCCGAGTTTCTTTTCGACACGGTTGATGCCGGCGGCCACCGCGGTGGCGCTGCGGATGGCGTCGTAGTTGTCCTTTTTAACGCCGAGTTTGACCATGAAGGCCATCTCCGGCGCGATGACATCGTGGCCGACGACAGGACTACCGGCGTCGGTGCCGAAGCCGATGACAACACCAGCGGCGGCAGCGTTGATCAACCCCTGATAGCGTTTGGGATCGGCGACGGCCTTCTGGCGTTCTTCGATCTTCCACTCAGGGATCATGTACTTACGCGCCACCTCGGCCACACTCTGCATGACCAGCGGCGCAAAGGTGGTGACGATGGGAATCTTCTTATCGAGCAGAAGCTGGATCGTCTCGTCGGTCATGGAGCCGCCGTGTTCCACACAGTCGATGCCGAACTTGGCGACGCGGTTGATGCAGGCGTCGTAGGTGGCGTGGGCGGTGATGGGAATACCGTTGCGGTGCGATTCGTCGATGACGGCGGCCAGTTCCTCGTCGGTGAATTCCAACGTGTCGTGGCAGGCCATAATCTTGATCAGATCGGCCCCGGCGCGCACCTGTTCGCGCACGGCGCGGCGCATTTCGTCTGCACCGCTGGCTTCACGACAGCACCAGTAGGTGTGGCCGCCGGTCTGGATGATGGCTTCGCCGGTGATGAAGAGCCGTGGGCCAGGGAAGATCCCCTGTTCGACGGCCTGTTTGGCGAAGATGTTCGACTTGTTCATGCCCAGGTCGCGCACGGTGGTGACACCGGAGCGCAGGCTGATGAGCATGTTCCCGGCGGACTTGTAGGCGCTGATCTCGGGTGCGTCGTCCATGGACTGGCGGGCCAGATCGTGGATACCGTCCCAGCCCAAGTGGGCGTGGCTGTTGAAGAGACCGGGCAGGATCGTGCCGCCGGTGGTCACCGCCGCGTCGGCACGCGATCCCAGGTCCGCGGCGCTGCCCACGGCTGTGATCTTGCCTTTCTCGAACTCTACAAAGCCGTCCTCAATAATCTCATCGCCCACACAGGTGAGCACCCGTCCGCGTAGGATGGTGTGATCCTGGGGCAGATCGAAGAGCGGCTTGATGACTTTCTGATAACGCCAGGCAGGTGGTTCGGGCATGGGAATGTCTCCTTGTTTTGTGACTTGGGTGGGATTGGGTTGTTGACTTGTATAGCGTAGTGCGTAGTGCGTAGTGCGTTGAGCAAGTTGTCGCTCTATTGGTCTTCGTCTTCGCAAAAGCGTCTCCAATAAGGCGAAACGCACTCAACGGACTACGCACTACGCACTGTTAAACACGATCCGCCCCCGATACCCGTTCAAGACTCTCCACCAGCTCCGCCGCAATCGTCACCCACGCTTCGGTGATCGGCGCGCCGGCAACGTGCGGCGTGAGCAGGATCTTGTCTTCGGGCAGGCTGAAGAACGGATGATCGGCGGGCAGCGGCTCGTAGCGGAAGACGTCGAGACCGGCCCCTGCGATCTGTCCACTTTGCAGGGCGGCGAGGAGGGCGTCTTCGTCGACGAGACGGCCGCGGGCGGTGTTGACCAGGTAGGCCGTTGGCTTCATCAACGCCAGTTCACGCGCACCGAAGTGATTGTCATTGCCGTCTGGGCCTTCCTGAAAGCGATGGCTGAGGCTGACGAAGTCGCTTTCGGCCAGTAGATCGTCGAGTTCGCGCCACTGGACGCCGTAGCGTGCCTCGGCCTCAGGATCAAGTTGGTTGCGCTGTGTGTAAAGTACTTTCATGCCGAAGGCATTTAACCGTTCGGCAATCGCTTTGCCGATAATACCCAGCCCCACGATGCCCACCGTCTTGCGGTAGAGCGTGCCGAAGTCATCGATGCCGATCCAGTTGTAGGTGTACTTGCGCTGATCGGTGAGGATCGGTTCGCTGCGGTCGGGCAACCATTCCTGGGCGCGTGTCTTGCGGGCCACAGAGACGATCTGTCGGCTGAGCATCATGATCAGCAGCACGGCATGTTCGGCCACGCCCACCAGCGCCGTGTTGGGCAGATCGACTACGTCCACCGCAGTTGCGGCGACCTGAGCCTTGCCCGTATCGATGCGCGCCACCAGCCGCAAGGACGTCCCCGCGGCGGAGAGCATGGCGGCGTCGACGTCCACGTTTTCGGTCAAAATGGCCGCCGCGCCAGACGGTGAATCGGTCAACGACCAGCCGGCAGGCAACGCCACACGGATCGCTTCGATCTGTTCAGCGCGGATATTGGGATCAGCGAGAAAAATAGATGTCATGTGCCTCCTAGACAATGGTACGGTGATGGGCGACAGAGCAGAGATTGAACACAGATTTCGCAGATTCACACAGATTTTTCTTTTGTTTTCTGAATCCTGTGAATCCTGCAAATCCGTGTCCAAATCTTCTGCATCTGAGTAAATCTGTGCAATCTGTGTTCAATCTCTGGCTACTCTACTTCAATCCAAGTTCAGTTAGCGCCTTGGCCGCGCCATCCAGGTTGGTCAACTTCATACTGGCGTAGTTGGGCGAGAAGATGACGCCTTTGCCGCCGGCGCGATAGGTCGCCAGGACGCTGCGGTAGACGATGTCGGGCGTACAGACTGCCTGGTCTGCGCGGGTACGCGGCGCATCGACGCCCAATCCCATGTAAACGGGGACCTTGCCCTTGACGCCGCGGATGGTGTCCACACACTGGCCGTAGACGTAGGTATCGGGGTCCATGCCGGCCTGCACCAGTTCGTCCCAAGGGGCTTCGTTGAGGCCGAGAAGTTTGTACATCAGCGGCGTCAGTTCCTGGGGCGTCAAATCGCGGAAGATCGACTTGTGCAGATCGGCCTGTTCTTTGTTGTAGACCAGCCCAGACTGGTGTTGGTAGGTGATGGGCTTCACCCAGTCGGCGTAGCGGGTCTGTTCTTCCCACGGCCATTGAGCCTTGCGGAAGAGGTTGAAGTGGTTGCGGTTCCACACGTTGAGGCCGAATTCCAGGTTGGCGTTGGCCCATTTGACCATGCCGTAGAGTTCGCGATCCAGGTCTTTGTTGCGTTCGAGCCAGAACTTTTCCCAGATCAGGATTTCGGGATTGGCGAAGAGGACGCGGATGAACTCGATCAGGGAGCCGTCCACGAATTCGCCGCCTGCCTGCGCCTTCTGAAAATATTCCCACACCTCGAGGAAGGCTTTGCGGCACGCTTCGGGATCAATGCCCCGTTCCATGGCCTGGCGACGGCAGTGTTCACAGAAACAGCCGGGCGCCTGCCCAGACACCATCTGATCCAGCGGACTGCGCCGTTCGTTGCACCACATGAAGCCGTCAATGGCATAGGAGCGGCAGTGATCTTCCACCATGGACTGCCACCAGCGGCGGTATTCAGGGTTGTTGGTACACGGTTCCGCGCCGTGACGTCCGTAGAGATCGACTTCCAGGTATTGGGGCAGGTTGGGAATGTCCACATTGTTCACCGAACCGTGGCCGGCGTACTTAAAGATCGGCTCCATCAGTTCCGGCATCACTTTCATCCCCCGCGCCTTGGCGGCAGGGATCACCATTTCGAGGATGTCGGCGTCGCCGATCTCTTTGTCTTTGGCGCGGAAGTGGCGCGGCTTGATGGCGGTGTGGGCGTAGAATTCCTCGTGGGGCTGGATGTAGGCGCCGCCCTTCATCGTCAGCGGTTCAGGCACGCCATGATCCGGCCAGCCGTCCAAGTTGTACGAAATGCTGCGCCCCGCCTTGAGGCCCAGCCACGAAACCGTGCCGATCATAAGGACGTTAACGCCTACTCGATCCTGTAGCGTCTCCAACACAGCATCCACGCCCTCGTCGATGAAGCTGATGGGGCTGATCTGGATGCCGACGAATTTGCGATCTGTGGTCATAGGAATTGTCCGTTTATGGGTGGATTGGATGATTGTTTGTAATGCGTAGTGCGTAGTCCGTCGAGTGACATTCGGTTTGATTGGTGCACACCATCGAGGACGAGACCGGCCACAAATGTCCTGTCAACGTCTCGACGGACTACGCACTACGCACTACCCATTTTTACGACTTTCCCGCTCTCGGCGGCTTCGTATATCGCCAGACAGATCTCCAATGCGCGTAGCCCGTCTTCCCCTGTGATCACCGGTTCGGTGTCTTGCTCGATGGCGGCGGCGAAGGCGGCGGCCTGACGGGCGAAGTTGTAGTGCGGACCCAACGCCGTGTCGGCGCTGTGGGTTTCCAGGCGGATCATGACGCCGTCGTTGCTCAGTTCGGCGAAGGAGCGCGTACGCAGTCGCGCCAGGCTGCGGGTGCCGTAGATTTCGGTGTCCCAGTGGGCGGGCTGGGCGCGGTAGACGGGCGCGCACGCGATCAAAGACGCCGCCGCGCCGTTGTCGAAGGTGAGCAAAGCGGCAATGCTGGCTTCCACTTCGGTGTCATCGCCCAGTCCGCGCGCCTGAGCGCTGACGGAAACAACTTCGCCGCCAAGCAGCCAGCGCAGCCTGTCCACGCCGTGGATGGCGCTGTACATGAGCACGCCGCCGCCGGCCAGTTCCTTGCTTTCGATCCACCGTGGCAGGTGACGTCCGCGCTGGCCGTTCATTGTCTCCCGCGCCATCATGGGTTGGCCGACGCGACCGGTGACGATCCACTCGTGGACGGCCTGTACTTCATCGCGGAAGCGGTGGACGAAGCTGGTGGTCAGTTTGACTTTGGCAGCGCGGCACAGGTCAACAATGCGCCGGGCGTCGCTCAAGGTGGTGGCGATGGGTTTTTCCATCAACACATGGACACCCTGCTGCGCCGCCGCCTCGGTCGGTTCCACGTGCATGCTGTGGGGCAGACAGCAGACAAGCACGTCAATGTCCAGGTCAAAGAGCCGTCGCCAGTCGTCCACGGCGGCAGCCCCAAAGCGCCCGGCCAGCGCCTCGGCCCTTGGCAACACCAGATCGGCAATGCCCACCACCTTTGTCGATTCCACATGGCCGAAGCCCATGGCGTGCCGTTCGCCTGCCTGTCCTGCGCCGATGATGCCGATGTTGAGGGGCATAGAAATATCCTTTTTATCTGTTTTGTCCGTGATCCGTGATCCGTGATCCGTGATCCGTGATCCGTGATCCGTGATCCGTGATCCGTGATCCGTAAGTGATTGTCTCTTGGCTCCTGCATACCGACAACTCGCCAATCAAGCGACAACTTGCTTAACCCACGAATCACGGATCACGAATCACGAATCACATTCAATTCACTCTCATCCGCGGATCCAACGCCACCCGCAGCCCATCCCCCATCAAGTTGCTCGCCATCACCACGCTGAGGATGGCGAGGCCGGGGAAGGTGGAGACCCACCACGCTTTTTCAATGAGATCACGGCCGTCTGCCGTCATCAGGCCCCACTCGGGGGTGGGCGGCTGCGCGCCCAGGCCCAGGAAGCTCAGGCCCGACCCCACGAGGATGGCGTTCCCCACCTGCAACGTGGAAAGGACGATCAACGGCGCGGCGGCGTTGGGCAAAATATGGAAGAACAAAATCCGCGCCGTCGATGCACCGATCACCCGTGCCGAGTCGACGTACAACAGTTGCCGAATGGAAAGGACACTGCCGCGCGCCAGCCGGGCATACTGTGGAATGGTGGAAACGCCCACGGCAAGCATCACATTCTGGATGCTCGACCCCAACGAGGCGATGACAACCAACGCCAGCAGCATACCGGGGAAGGCAAGCAGCGCGTCCACAAAGCGCATGATCAACGTGTCCACCCAGCCACCGTAAAAGCCGGCCAGCATGCCCAGGAAGGTACCGATGAAAAGCCCCAACGAGACGCTGATCACCCCCAGCATAAGGGAGACGCGCGCCCCAAAGAGGACGCGGCTGAAGACGTCACGGCCGAGCTTGTCGGTGCCGAACCAAAAGTCTGCCGACGGCGCCTGTCGCGCCCGATCCACCGTCAACAGTGGATCATGGGGCGCAACCTGCTCGGCAAAGACGGCCAGCAAAATCCACATCAACAACAGCGCCACCCCCAACAGCGCGCCCCGATTGCGAGCAAACAACACGACGCGCCGCCGCAACCCTTCCCAGAAAGGATTAGCGGACGTGTCGAAGCGAGTTGAGGGAGTGAGTTCAGTGGTGGTCATGGCAGAACCTCAGAGAGACGACCGACGACGGACGACGGGTGACTCGAAAAGTCGGTGATGTGCTTGTGATTCGTCGCTGGTGATCCACAACAGACATGTCGATTATCAGGACCAACTCGTGAGTACAGTCGTCCGTCGTCCGTCGTCATTCATAATGAATCCGCGGATCGATCCACGCGTAGCTCACGTCTACGAGCAGGTTGACGAGCAGGTAGACGACGGCCAAAAAGAGGACACATCCCTGCACCAGCGGGTAGTCCTTCCACAGGATGGCGCTGACGGTGAGTCGGCCCAGGCCAGGACGGCTGAAGACCGTCTCGGTAACGACGGCGCCGGCCAGCATGCCGCCAAATTGCAGCCCCAGCATGGTGATCACCGGGATCAGCGCGTTCTTCAGCCCGTGACGGATCACGAGCAGCCACTCGGGCAGCCCTTTGGCTTTGGCGGTGCGGATGTAGTCTTCGTTCATCACTTCGATCAGGCTGGATCGGGTGAGGCGGCTGATGACACCCGCCGACACGAAGCCCAGGGTGATGCTGGGCAGGATCAGCGAGTCAAGTCCGCTGCCGCCCGCCGGTGGAAACCAATCGAGCCGGAAGGCGAAGATGAGGATCAGTAGCAGTCCCAGCCAGAAGATGGGCATCGAGACGCCCACGTAGGCCAGCATCATGGTGGCGGTGTCGATCCACGTGTTCTGACGCAGCGCCGCAATAATGCCGGTGCTCAGGCCGATGACCAGCGCAAAGATCAGCCCGCCGATGCTCAGTTGCAACGTTGAACCAAAGCGATCCAAAATCAACTCGAGGACGGGCGACCGCAGCCGGATCGAGTCACCCAGATCGCCCACAACCGCGCCGCTGATAAAACGCAGATACTGCACCGGCAGTGGATCATTCAGCCCCATCTGCTCGCGCAATTCGTCAATCCGTTCGGGCGTCACCGCTCCGCCCTCGGCCCCGGCCAACATCAACTGCGCCGGATCACCAGGTAAGGCGTGCATGATCGCAAAGACGATCAACGAGATCAAAAAGAGCACCGGGATCAGTTGGAAAAGACGGTTGCCGATGTAAGGCAGCATTGCGCCCTCCGGGCAAGATTTTGGGGGATTAGGCGATTGCCGACCGCAGCGGTCGGAGCGATTAGGGGATTTCAGATCCTGGACACGAGCCCCCATCCCCTAATCGCTCAATCGGCTAGTCTCTTCTTCAGCGAACAACTTCGCCGATAGCGAAATCTACTCTTCGATATAGGTATTGTGCAGGTAGAAGTAATTCCCTTCCGACGCCAACTGGAAGTCCATAACGTTGTTGTTCAGGGCGTAGAAGACGGGCTGACTCAGGGTCGGGGCCATCAGGGCATTGGCCATGATGATCTCCTGGGCCTGGGCGGCGATGTCACAGCGTTGGTTGAAGTCGCCCACGGTGCGCAGTTGACCGACCAGGCTGTCGAGTTCATCATCGGCGAAACCGGTCCACGCCCAGCCGCCAGGTTGATCCCAGCGCGAGTTCCAGATCATATCGAGGATCATGGGATCAGGTGAACGCTGGCGCTCATACATCAGATCAAAGTTGCGGTTGTTGACCATGTCGATCTGGATCGGGCCGGCCACCTGCTCCACATGCACATCGACGCCGATGAGCCGCCACTGCGCCTGCATCGCTTCGCCGATTTCCACGTGGTGCAGCGTCGTCCAGCGCATGGTGAGCGGCGTGCCGTCTTCGACACCTTCGACGCCGTAGGCTTCGCGGATACCGTCGCCGTCTTCGTCACGGTAGCCGATGGCTTCGAGCATCTCCATCGCCTTGGCGGTGTCGTAGGGATACATCGATTCCACTACTTCGGAGTAACAGGGATGCTTCACATTCAGCGGGCCCTTTTGTACGAGGTAAGCGCCGTCATAGAGCAGTTCGTTCAGGCCTTCCTGGTCGATGGCGTAGAGCAGCGCCTGCCGCAGTTCGGTGATGTTGAACGGTGCATTGCGCACATTGAAGACCATCTGCAAGCCCGTCCCAGCCTGGAAGCCGGTGAGGAACTGGTACTCGGCGGAGTTCTGGTAGTCTTCGCGGTAGGCCGGTGGCAGTTCACGGGCGATGTGGGCGTCGCCGGTAGAGACAACGCTGCCCAGCACCGCAGCCTCGCCGATGAAGAGGATCGTCACACTGTCGAGGTAGGCCGGTCCTTCGTGGTTCTGAATTGGGTTCCAGCCGCCGTAATCTTCCCACTTGGAGAAGACGATGCGGTCGTTAGCGATCCACTCATCCAAAAGGAAGGGACCCGTACCCACGAGATGCCGATCAAATTCGGTGATGCTGTACTCAGCCGCCGCGGTGGGCGACCAAAGCGGCATGCGACGGGCGGCGTCGAGCAAAGTCACCCAGGGTTCGCTGTAGTTGAGCTGTACCGTGAATTCGTCCACAACATCAACCGATTCGATGGGGCCGAGGTCGGCGGCCATCTGTACCGAAGCGGTTTCGGGCGCCTTGATGCGTTCGATGTTGTACTTCACGGCCTCAGCATTGAAAGGCGTGCCGTCCTGGAAGGTGACGTCCTCGCGTAGGGTGAAAGTCCACACGGTGCCTTCGGGATTCGACTCCCAAGAGGTGGCCAGGCTGGGCAGGAACTCACCATCTGGGCTGAGGACGACCAACGGATCAGAGACGAACGAGTTGAACAACCACGTCGGCTGGTAGGGGTCGATGTGACCGTCGAGCGAAGCCGGTTCGCTGCTGGCCGGGAAGGCGATGATCAAGTCGCCGCCCTTGGCCGCCGGTTCCGCTGCGGCGCCGCTGTCGCCGCCGGTCGCTTCGCCGCCCGACGGCGTCGATGCGGGCGCACAGGCCGAAAGGAACAACGCAAAGATCATCGTCAACACAAACCAGAGTGATGTTTTTCGGTGTCGGTACATGGTTTCCTCCTGAGAAATGGTTGGGATGAGTGGTGGTACCGGAAAGTCTATTGTCGTTGGATGGGCCTCCCTTCTGGTGAAGGGGTGATTTGTGATTAGTGATTGGGGAAGAAGGAGATGCTGTCTGAGCGCAGCGGTCGGCGATGATGAATCTCGACGAGCATCATCTCATCACCTTCATCATCTCATTACCCCAATCACAAATCACAAATCACCTCCTATCCACCGTAATCTCGCCTCTTTGCATCACGATCAACGGCGCTGACGGCAGTTCGAGTACGGACAGATCCTGCACCGGGTTGCCTTTGACGACGATGAGGTCGGCGCAGTAGTTGGGGGCGATTTGGCCGATCTCGGCGTGCAGGCCGAGCGCTTCGGCGGCGATGCGGGTGGCCGAGGCGATGACATCCATGTTCGACAGGCCGGCCTGGGCCAGGTGTTTCATCTCGAAGGCGAGGCTGCCGTGATAGACGTAGGGCATGCCGGCATCGGTGCCGGCTGCAATCCGCACACCGCGTTGGTGGGCGCGTTCCACCGTCTTGTACATGGCCCCCGTCGCCAGGACATACCACTTGCGCGTGGCGGCGTCTTTGGGCGGGGCGTTGTTGGCGATGCTCTGCGCTTCGGGGCTGAGCGTCGGCACCAGGAAGCGTTCACCCTCGGCCATCTGGTCGAGCAGTGCGTCGGTGAGGAAACGGCCATGCTCGAAGGTATCCACCCCGGCGTGGATGGCGTCCTGTACGCCGGGGCCGCCGTGACAGTGGGCGGCGACCTTGCGCCCGGCGTTGTGGGCCACTTCGCAGATGGCCTGCATCGCCTCAAAGGTCAACTCAGGGCTGCATTGACCGCCCAGCGCGCGGACATATTCGCTGAGGGTGGCGTTGAGCTTGATCACATCGGCGCCGCGCATCAACTGTTCCCAGGCGGCGCGGCGGGCTTCGTCGGCGCTCTCCACCACCACGCCGATGGACGACAACATCTCAATCGGTGTGCCAGGACGGGCATAGCGTCGTGCGTCCATGTGGCCGCCGGGGCTGGTGATGCCGTGTCCGCAGGCGACAATGCGCGGACCGAACTGCCAGCCCTCGTTGATGGCGTCGCGCAGGGCAATGTCCACCCAATCATTGGCCCCCAGGTCGCGGATCGTGGTGATCCCCTGTTCCACCTGGCGGCGGGCGTTGCGGGCGGCTTTCAGGGCGCTGGTGGCAGGCAGACGGGTGAGCGTCACCAGTCGCCAATCCTCGTTGGGATCGCCGTCGTGGACGACATGGGTGTGGGCGTCGATGAGGCCGGGCATTACTGTGTAGCCACTCACGTCGAGCACCGGTGCATCGGGGCGTTCACCGAACTGCGCCCAATCGTCCACAGCCACGATGACATCGTCATCGAGCAAGATGCCCTGGTTGTGCAAGATCCGATCATTCGGGTCCGCGGTGATAACAGTACCGGCGTGAATCAAAGTAGGTGGCATAGGAGGCTCCTTTGGATTTGCGACTGACGATTTCCGATTGACGCTAAGCGTCAATCGGAAATTGTTCCATATTCATCAACCAGCCGCGCCACACACTCCGCCCCGCGCAAGTACGTTTCCACTTCGATGTACTCGTTGGGGGCGTGGAGTCGATCTTCGGTGGGGCCGAAACCACTGTAGGCGTGATCGTAAATGCCCAAAATTTCAGCGAAGAGCGGTTCGGGTCCACAGCCGGGATAGGTGGGCTGTTTGGCCGGTTCCACCCCAAACGCGCCACGGATGGCGTTGCTCATGGCCTCGGCCACCGGGTTTTCCAGTGAGCAGCGGAAGTGATTCATCTCCGACATCAGTTCGACTTTGAGATCGTCGAAGCCGCGGCGGGCCAGGTGATCCTGCACCAGTTGCAAAATGCGTTCCCCCGTCTGGTTGGGGACGGTGCGGAAGTCGAGTTCGGCCACGCCGTGGTTGGGCACCACGCTCTTGCGCATGGGGTAGATGTAACCGCCCGTCAACCCGGTGACGGAACAACTGGGCTTCAGGTAGAGTTGGGTCAGCGCATCAAGGCCGGTGAGGCCACCCACGAACTCTTTCTGGCCCGAAATGCGCAGGATGTCTTTGCCGTCCCAGGGCAAGAGACGCAGCGCCTCCAGTTCGGTAGGCGTGGGATCGCGCACATCGTCGAAGAAATCGTCGATGGTGATTTTGCCGTCGGGTGTGCGTAGTGTGCTCAGCCCTTCGATGAGACGCCAGAGGGCGTTTTGCACCACCGGGGCCATCATGCCGTGAAATTCGCGCGGACGGTTGGCCTCAATGCGCAATTTGGTCGTCCCTTTGACGCCTACGACCACACGTGGACGTCCATCGGGCCAGACGTTATCGTCGAAGTTGGCCACGGCGTCGGCGCGTAGTTGATCGGCGCGGGCGTGCATCACCGGCGCGAGGTTGGGGCTGCCGATCTCCTCTTCGCCTTCAATGAAAAAGATCACGGTGCAGGGAAGTGGTGTGCCGGTGGCCAGGTAGGCGCGCACCCCTTCCAGCGCCGCCATCACCGCGCCTTTGTCGTCCACGGCGCCGCGGCCGTAGAGTTTGCCGTCCTCGATCACCGCGCCCCACGGATCATGGATCCAGACTTCGTTGGCCGGCTGTACATCGTAATGGCCGTAGATGAGGAGCGTGCGGTCGCCCGTCCCCTCGATGCGGCTGTAGAGCGCGGGGAAACCGGCCGTCTCCCACCACTCCACGGTCATGCCGAACGATTCCATCTGCCGCGCCAGCAACTGGGCACATTCGAGCATCCCGTGGTTCTCGGTGGCCACGCTAGGCTGGCGCAGCAGCGTGCGCAGGTCCTCGATCAGGTCGGTGCGGTGGTTGTGCAGAAAGTCAATGACGGGTTGATGCATTCTTTATTCCCCCATTCGTGGATCGAGCGCGTCGCGTAGGCCGTCGCCCAGCATGTTGATGGCAAAAACGGTCACCATGATCATCAGGCCGGGGAAGGTGGAGATCCACCAGGCCTGGCGCATGTGGCTGCGTCCTTGGTTGAGAATGAGTCCCCACTCCGGCGTCGGTGGTTGTGCACCCAGCCCGAGATAACCCAACGACGCCGCCGAGATAATCGCCGTGCCGATGCTGACTGTACTCAACACGATAATCGGGGCCAAAATGTTGGGTAAAATGTGCCGTAGCAAAATTCTTGGGGTGCGCGCCCCCACACTTTGCGCAGCCAACACGTAAATCTCCTCTTTGTTGGCCAGCACCGTACTGCGTACCAGACGAGTGTAGGTAGGGATGTAGGCAACGCCCACGGCGATCATGACATTGGTGAGGCTGCTGCCCAACGTCGCCACAATCGCCAGCGCCAACATGATGCCGGGGAAGGCGAGCATTGCGTCGATAAAACGCATGATGATGCGATCCCACCAGCCGCCGTAGTAGCCTGAGACCAACCCCAGGAAGGTGCCGATGAAAAGCCCAATCACCACCGAAATGATGCCGATGCGCAAGGAAAGCTGCGCGCCGTAAAGCACCCGGCTGAAGAGATCGCGCCCGAATTGATCCGTCCCCATGAGGTGAGGCACACCCGGCGCAGTAAAAGGTGGCCCCGAGCGCATTTCAAGCGGATCGAAGGGCGAAATCTGTTGGGCAAAGACGGCCAACACCACCATCATCGTGATGACGAGGCTGCCCACGATGGCACTAGGGCTTTGACGCAGGCGGCGTAGCACTTGTGTGTAGTAATTGCGCGGTTTGCTGCGCGTCAGTGGATCGGCGGCAAGCCGGCGGTTCAAGGTTGCAGTTTCACTCACAGCAGATTACCCACGATTAACGCTCCCGGATCCGTGGATCGAGAATCGAATAGGTTACGTCCACGAGCAGGTTGACGAGCATGTAGATCACTGCGATAAAGAGCACGGCCCCCTGCACCACTTTGAAGTCTTTGAAAAGGATGGCATTGAGCGTCAACGTGCCCAATCCCTGGCGTGCGAAAATGGTCTCGACGATAACGGTGCCGCCGAGCAGATTGCCGATCTGCAAACCGATGATGGTAACCACCGGGATCAGCGCATTGCGGAAGACGTGGCGCACAAAGACGGCCCGCTTCGGCAGCCCCTTGGCATTGGCCGTACGCACATAGTCCTGGCGCAACACTTCGAGGACACCGGAACGCACCAGCCGACTTGTCAACCCGGCATAGGTGATGCCCAACGCCGTCGCCGGCAGGATCAAACGCTCGAAGCCGCCCTGTCCTGTGGCGGGGAACCAGCCCAGGCGCACCGCAAAGAAAAAGATCAACATCAGCGACGACCAGAAAATCGGCATGGAAATCCCCGCCAACCCGAGCATCATGCTGGTGGTGTCCACCCAGGTGTTGTGGCGGACGGCGGCGATGAAGCCTAAACTGCACCCGATGGTGATGGCAATCAGCATCGAGGCAAAGGTCAATTCGAGTGTCGCCGGCAACTGTTGCAGGATCATGTCGATGACGAGTTGATTCGTGCGTACAGATCGACCCCAATCCCCCTGTAAAACATTGCCGACAAAGTTCAAATATTGGATGTGGGCAGGCTGATCCAATCCCAGTTCGGTGCGCAACTTGGCAATCGCCTCAGCAGACGCGCCTGTCTCCACCAACATCAGGGTGGCCGGGTCTCCAGGCAGCAGATACAAAATGCCGAAGACCATCACCGAGACGAGGAAGAGCGTCGGGATTGAGATCAGGATACGGTCGAACAGATATCTCAGCATAGGAACCTGGTGGATGGATGGCGCGGTCCTCGCGCCATCCATCTCGTGGTAGACAGGCTACTTCGTCACGTAGACGTCGTAGAACGGAATGTCGATCACACCGGCCCAGGAAGCAGGCAGGTTGTGTACGGTATCGCCGTAAGCCACATAGCTCAGGCGTGGCTGCACAGGAATGCTCAACGCTTCTTCCATAATCAGGCGCTGCGCTTCGGTGTAGATGGCACAGCGAGCCACAGGATCGCTGACCACATCGCCTTCATCGAGCAGGGCGTCGAGTTCGGGGAAGGCCTGATGGGTGAAGTTCCAGCCCTTGTCTGGCCCGGCGTTGCGCGAATGGTAGAGCGTGGAAAGGATGTTGCCGTCGTTAGCGCCAAAGCTGCGCCAGATCACGTCGAAGTCTGCACCCTGAGCGCGGGCCACCTGGATGCCGGCGCTGGCCAGCAGTTCGGTCTCAGCCTGGATGCCAAGCTGTGACCACTGGCTGATCATCACTTCGTTCATCTCTGAAGCGTTGCCTAGATCCACGGCGGTGATGGTGATGGTAAGCGGCTCGCCGTCCTTTTCACGGATGCCGGTGGCTTCGTTCAACACCCAGCCGGCTTCGTCGAGCAGTTCCGCCGCCCGTTCGGGGTTGTAGCGGTACATGTCGTAGGCTTCTTGATCGAAACAGGGGGTGGTTGGGCTGAAGACGCTGTGGATCGTCGGCCCGTTGCCCTGGAAGACCAGGTCGCGGATCTCTTCTTGATCAGTGGCGTAGAGCAGCGCCTGACGCACTAGTTTGTCATCCAGCGGGGCGCGGGAGGCGTTGGGCACGTAGTGAATGCCTGGGCCGGCCAATTCCTGTTCGACGATGGTCCAGGTGCCCATGTCGGCCAACATGCTCAGGGCCGAAGCGGGCACATCTTTAATGGCGTCCACTTCACCGGTCTCCAGCGCGGCCACACGGGTCGATTCATCGGAAATGAAGCGGATCACCACACGATCCAGGTAGGGGCGTCCTTCGTGCTCAAAAATCGGCGGCGCCCAGTTGTAGTCGGGGTTGGCCACGAAGCTGACATGGCTCTGCGCCACATATTCCTCGAACATAAACGGTCCACTACAAATGGGCATCCAGTTGAAGTCCGCCGGATCAGCCGCAGCCGCCGCCGTGGGCGAGACCATGCCGACCCACGAAGCGAAGACATTCATGAAGGCGGCGTGCGGTCGCGAGAAGTTGACCTGTACGCTGTACTCGTCGAGCACTTCCGCCGACTCGAACGGCCCAAGGTAGGAGACAGCCAGGCGTGAAGCCAGTTCGGGCGAGGCGACACGTTCCAGGTTGAACTTCACCGCTTCGGCGTTGAAAGGCGTGCCGTCGTGGAAGGTGACATCGTCGCGCAGATTGAAGGTGTAGCTCAAGCCATCTTCTGCGATTTCCCAATCTGTTGCCAGATGGGACACAAATTCGCCGCCAGATGTCTTGGCAACCAGCGTGTCACAAATATTGCGGTTGACGAGAAAGGCGTTGGCGTAGGCGGCAAGCTGGGCGTCGACGCCGTCCGGTTCGGTGGAGACGACGAAGATCAATTCGCCGCCGTAGACGGGTTCACCGCTCATGGTCTCGGCTTCACCGGCGGCGTCACCGCCGCTGTCGGTGGTCGCAGGAGCAGTGGCCGGCGCTGCACAGCCGGAAACCACCAGCAGTGCAATCAACAAAAAGGCAAGTACGGACTGCTTCCAGAAAGTAGATCGGTTCATAACGAATCTGTTCTCCTTTTCTACGTGTAAGTGCATGTAAGGGCCATACAGGTTGAGTCTAAAAATCACGGTTGGATAGTTAAATGCCCCAGTTCACGAGGATAGTAGGTCAGCACTTCATTGCCATCCTCGGTCACTAGGACAGTATCCGAATGTCGAAAGCCGCCGATTCCCGGCACGTAGAGGCCCGGCTCGACGCTAAAAACCATCCCCGGCGCCAGGATTGTCTCGTCCCCGCGGTCGAGGAAGGGCGCTTCGTGGATCTCCATACCCAGCGCGTGGCCGGTATGGTGACGCACGTAGGGCAGCAGATCATTGGCGGCCCAATAATCGTAGACGGCCTGATCCACGTCGGCGCAGCGCCGTCCTGGCTGGATGGCGGCGATGCCGATCTCCTGCGCCCGGCACATGTGATCAAAGTAGAAGCGTTGTTCGTCGTCGGCCTCACCCACAATCAGGGTGCGTTCCAACTCGGCGTGATAACCCGCCATCTTGGCCGTCGACCAGGTGACGATCAGATCGCCCTCCTGAATCGGCCGCGACGTCCCCAGTGGGTGGGGGAAAGCCGTCTCCGGCCCGGCCTTGAAGCCGACGTGGATCGGCGTCACCCCCCAGTCGTGGTTGCGGTAGGCGCTGCCCAGTTGGGCGAACATCGCCGCCGTCGCCGCATGGGACGCCTCCTGCCCGATCTCGATCTCGGTACGCCCGGTGACAATCGACCGCTGTAGGATCTCATGGGCCAGGTTGCCCCAGTAGGCGCTCTGCCGCAACAATGCCACGATCTCAGTGCTCTTGCGGCTGCGCAGACCGGCGAGGAAATCGGCGGCGCTTGGCACGCGGGGCAGATCAAATAGTTCGGCCAGCGTCGGTCCACGATAACCCCAAACCGGCGGGTAACCAACCTGATCCGCTGCCAGTTTCGTCGGCGAAATCCCAAAGCATGCGATCAAATCGGCCAAAAAATGCATAGGATGGCGCAGCCCTGGGTATTCGGGGTAGACAACCACCTCGTTGATCAGAGGCAAGTCGCGCACGTGATCGCCTTCCAAGTTTGGGACCATCATCCCCTGCTGTCCCAGTGCGCCGATGACCAAGGCCACCGGGCGCTCCGTCTGCTGAAAGTGATAGCCAACCAGGTAGGCAATCATCACCTGGTTGAAGATGCAGAGGCCGTCTAGTTCCTCACGTTGCAACCACTCGCGCACAGCAGTGAGCCGATTTTGACGTTCTTGTAGCGAGATCTCAATGGGTGTCGTTGTCATCGCACGGTCATCTCACTCACTGCAACACCCCGCCTTTGTAGACCTGCACGATCTTGTCTGGGTGGGTCAAAATGCCAATATCTGCCAGCGGATCGCCGTCGACGACAACAAAATCAGCCAGCTTGCCCGGTGTAACTGTCCCCAGGGTGTGGGCTTGACCGATGGCGGCGGCAGCAGTGCCTGTGGCCGCCGTCAACGCCTGCAACGGGGACATCCCCGTCTCTACCAACAAGAGCAATTCTTTGGCACTTTCGCCGTGACGGCAGTTGGCGTAACCGGCATCGGTGCCCAGTGCAATCTTGACACCGGCGCGTAGGGCCTGTGCCATTCCGCGTCGCTTGGCCTGCCAGTTTTCCTCAGAGAAGCTGTACTGCTCGTTGCTGACCCCTGAGGCATACGCGCCAGCGGCGACGGTGTTGTAGGTCGCGGTGAGCGTCGGCACCAGGTAAGCATCGCTTGCGGCCAGGAAGTCGGCATCCTCCGCGGAGAGATCCTGAATGTGCTCAATCGTGCGCACACCGGCGCGGACGCCATCGCGCATGGGCACTGATCCGCCGTCGCTGTGCGCCGCTACGTGGACGCCTGCCCACTCAGCCACTTCGACGGCGGCCTGGATTTCGGCAAAACTCATCTCTTGGTGCGTCACCGCTTCGGTGGTGTACGAATTGCGCCTTCGCCCATCCACAGCGATCTTGATCAGATCCGCGCCCATTTTGATCTGATAGCGCGCCGCCTCACGTACCCCTGCCGGCGAATCGCCAATGCCGGTGCGCCCGGCCATGTCCACGCCGGGGATGCGCACAATGCGGTCAAAGTGACCGCCGGTACTCGTCAAGGGGACGCCGCAGACAAAAAGACGCGGCCCGGCAAAGAGACCCGCATTGATGGCATTGCGCACAGCCACGTCGATGTAATCGCGGCTCCCTAAATCACGCAGTGTGGTGAACCCCATGCGCAAGGACGCCTGCGCCCGGTGCAACGCTTTGAGCGTGGTTTCCCCGATCAACTCTTCGTAGTAGATGGCGCTCCACGCCGACCGACCAGGATCCCCCGCGGCCATTACATGGGTATGCGCGTCGATCAAACCGGGGGTGACGGTGTATGGTCGCAGATCTGTGTACGGCAGCGTCGCAGCAACCGACGCCCCAGCGTCCACAGCCACAATCCGCTCACCCTCCACAGTCAGGACAACGTCCTGTTGCGGAGGCGAGCCGTCACCGATAATCAATTGTCCAATGCGGTAATGCTGGACGTTAGACATAGGTCAGTCCTTTGTTGGAACGGAAAGCGGTGGAGCGGAAAGCGGTGGAACGGAAAGCGGTGGAGCGGAAAGCGTTCCAACGCTTCAACGCTTCAACGTTTTCCGCTTCAACGTTTTCCGCTTCAACGCTTCACATGCCACTCGTACCGATAATCTCCCATGCGCACGCCACCTTCCGGCGTCACCAGGAAGTTGTCTTGCACGTAGACGCCCCACTGATCTTCGTCCACGAGCAGGCCGGGGTGGATGTTCATCACCATGTTTTCCTGGAAGGCGTCGGTGGAGTCGATCAGCCCCATGGGTGGGCGAATGACGTTGATGCCAATGGCGTGGCCGTCCCAAATCCCCCGCCCGGTGACATTCCAGCCTTCGGCGCGGAAGGTCTCTTCGACGACGCGGGTGATGTCACCGCCCACGTTGCCCGGCTTGAGGATCTGGCGCACGCCTTCCATTGCCTTGAGCGATGTCTCGAAGTAGCGCAAGGCCCGCGTCGGCGGCTCTTTGAACGAGTAGATGCCGGCCAGTTCAATCCAATGGCCCGAAGGGCCGGCAAACTCCAGCGACACCTTGACGATGTCGTCTTCGGTGAAGAGGCGATCCGACGCCGGCCGCAGATAGGACGACGCGCCGACAGTAAGGTGGGCGATGCCGTCAAGACAGCCGTTCAGGTAGAGGTAGTCGACCGCCTCCACCATCACCTCGCGCTCGCTGCGTCCTGGGGCGAGGGCGGCTTTGAAGCGTCCTAGCGCGGCGGCGATGGTGTTGTAGGTGAAGCGCACCTGCTCCAACTCCTCCGCGCTTTTGACGGCCATGATGTCGTCCACCGCCACACTGGCATCCACCAGTTCGGCCTGGGACAAGCCCTTGATCAAGCGCGATGCATCGCCGTAGGTCAGCACTTGATCCATGCCCACCACGCCAATACGCGCTGAGGAGAGTCCTAGTCCCGTCACCACGTTGACCACCTCGCCCACACTATCGAGGACGGAACGCACGTCTGCCACCCAGCCCACATTGCGCGCCCAGTGGCCCTGCGACCCCGTCCCCATTACCAGGACGGGGTCACCCTCAAATGGGATCACCACAAAACACTTGCCACCCCACAGCCGCCAATCGGTGACATAGCGAATATACCCTCGTTGCAGCGCCTCGGCATTGCCTGTAATGACCAGCGCGGCGTAGCCGTCACGCGCCATCATCGCCCGCAAAGCCGCATACCGTCGCGCCCGTTCTTGTGTGGAGACCATGTGCATCCTTTCGAGGGATGGTGATTGGTGATTAGGGATTGGTGATCGGGGCAGAGCAGATCGCCTTTTCACCAGTTGACTGTTGACACCAATCATGCAAAAAAAAGACGACAATGATTTTTCCTTCCATAACCGTCAGGAGCGGCAACCTCTGCCCCAATCACCAGTCACCAATCCCCACTCACCAATCCCTAAAAAACATCTCCCAACCGCGCCACCGCCGTCTCAATCGCAGACGGCTCGGCCAGGTAGGAGATACGCAGGAAGCCTTCGCCGCCGGGGCCATATTGCGTGCCGGGGAAGACGAGAACGGCGGCTTCGGTGAGCGCTTTCATGGCGAAATCCGCCGAGGTGAGGCCGGTTTTTCGGATGTCGGCAAAGGCGAAGAAAGCCCCCGCCGGCTGGGGATAGGGAATCCCGGCGCGGGTAAGTGCGTCGAGCAGGACACGCCGCCGCGCTGCAAAGATGCCCACGATCTCGATAACACAATCCTGGCTGCCGGTGAGCGCAGCCAACGCCGCATGCTGGCTGGCCGTCGGCGCGCAGATGGTGAGTGTGTGGTGGACTTCCTGCATCGGCGTCACCAGCGCTGCCGGGCCGGCCAGGTAGCCGACGCGGAAGCCGGTCATGCAGTAGGTCTTCGAGAAGCCGTTGATGATGATGGTGCGCTCGAACATCCCCGGCAAGTGGACGATGCTGGGCGCTTCGGCGCCGTCGAAGATGATCTTTTCGTACAGTTCGTCGGAAATGACAATCAGGTTGTGTTTGAGCACCAGTTCGGCGATCTGCGCCAAGGTGGCAGCCGAGATCACCGCGCCGGTGGGGTTATTAGGCGACACCAGCACGAGGACCCGCGAGCGTGGCGTAATGCACGCCTCGATGGCGTCGACCTTCACCTCGAAATCGTCTTCGGCGGCGGTGGGCACGCGCTTCACCACGCCGCCGGTCAGCCCAATCGCCATCTCGTAGGCTGTGTAGTAGGGATCGGGCAGCAGCACTTCGTCGCCAGGATCGAGCAACGTCTGCATCACCACCGACATGGCCTCCTGCGCGCCCGCGGTCACGATGACTTCGGTGGCGGGATCGTAGGTCAGTCCGTTCTCAACTTTGAGCTTGTGTGCAATTGCCTCGCGCAGTTCGGGCATGCCCACTGGGGCCGTGTAGTTCACCCGTTGCGACTGGATCACACGCAACGCGGCTTCCACAATATGTGGCGGTGTGGGCACGTCGGGATCGCCGCGACCGAGGGAAATCAGGTCGGGCACACTACTCGCCATGCGCACCATGCGCACAAAAGACGATTCCGCGCCCCCCTGCAACGATTGAATCTTCTTCGACAGACGAGGTGCTGCGATGGACTGTGTCATGGGGAATGCCCCTTTTTCGAAAGTGAGTGGATGTGTAAAAAAGGGCGATTAGGGGATTGGGCGATTAAGGGATTTCAGATCCTGTGCCCCCAATCACCAATCTTTAATCACCAATCCCTTTTTAAACGAGCAACCGGCGCTTGGCATTCTTCACATGCTGGATGCTGGCGGCAAGACAGGCATCGAGATCACGGCGGCGGATGGCTTCGAGCAAAGCTCTATGTTCGTCAAGTGCTTCTTCGAGGCGCGCCCGCTTTTTCACCGTCTGGAAGCCGCCGTAAATCAGCAATTCCGACACATCGGACATGATCTGCACAAGGCGGTGGTTGTCGGTCCAACGCACAATTTGCAGATGCAGTGCACGGTCGTTCTGGAAGAAGTCCCAATACTGCTGCGATTGCAGCGCCGCTTCCTGACGGTCGATACAGCCTTGCAGAATATCCACGTCGATAGGACCGCGATCCTCGCTGAGCAGGAGACGCAGGCTGAAGGTCTCGGTACACTGCTGCACTTCGAGACACTCCCAGATCTCCTGCACACTCATTTCGACGACCACAGAGCCGCGGTTGGCGTAACGGCGCACCAGCCCCAGTTCGGCCAGGCGCAGTAGACCTTCGCGGATCGGCGTGCGGCTCATGCCGGCTTCTTGCGCCAATTGCACTTCACGCAGTACCGTCCCCGGCGCGATATCGCCCGAAAAGATGCGCTGCCGCAGCCAATCGTAAGCGTGCGCCCCGCGCAGCCTCTCTAATTTTTCGGTGGAACCACCGTTCGCTTCGTCTTCGGTGTGCTGAGTCATGGGCGAAGCAAAGTGAAAAAGAGTGATGAATCGATTGAAAGAAGATTGTATACAGGGTGCATACAGATTGTACAGCAAATGGTGATAGATGCAAATGCGATTGGGGACTGGGGATCGGCGACGGGGAAACGATACTCACCCCAGTCGCCGATCCCTAGTCCCCAGTCCCCGCGCTCACCGGCATTCGCGCCTCAATCCATGTCAGGATCTCGTCCAGACCGTCACCGCTGAGCAGGTTGGCGAAGACAAAAGGACGCTCACCGCGGGCGCGAGTGGCGTCGCGGCGCATGATTTCAATGTCCGCGCCGACGTATTGGGCGAGATCCTGCTTGGTGATGACAAGCAGATCTGAACGCATGATGCCCGGCCCCCCCTTGCGCGGCAGCTTCTCGCCCGATGTGACGTCGATTACGTAGATCTCCACGTCCACGAGTTCGGGGCTGAAGGCGGCGGCCAGGTTGTCGCCACCGCTTTCGACGAAGACGATTTCGAGCTTGCCAGGGAAACGACGGTGCAGTTCGTCGATGGCCTCCAGGTTCATGGAGACGTCCTCGCGGATGGCGGCGTGTGGACAGCCGCCGGTTTCGACGCCGATGATGCGTTCCGGTGCAAGCGCCTGCAAACGCGTCAGGATCTCGGCGTCCTCGCGGGTGAAGATGTCGTTGGTCACTACGCCGATCTCATAGCGAGACGACATGGCTTTGCACAGCTTCTCGATCAACGTCGTCTTGCCCGATCCAACAGGGCCGCCGACGCCGACGCGGAGGGTGAGAGTGGTCATGGGTGTGTTCCTTTCTTGACGGTGGACGACGGACGACGGACGAATCGTCTAGACTCATATCGAGTGATAGGAGACTCGACAGGCACAACGTATTGCCCAATCACTGCCTCATTGCGTCAAGCCGTCGTCCGTCGTCTATCGTCCGTCGTCTTCTTCAACTCATAAACAGTCGTCCATCCAAATACGCATGCTGCATCGCCCGGATGTCGAGGGCGGGGGTGAAGCTGCCGAAGTCGGCCAGGGTGCTGTTTTTGGTGATTTGGACGGCTGCTTCGATGGCGGGCCAGAGCGCTTTGATGCTTTGCAGGGCGTCGGTCTGCCCCAGTGGCACAAGACGGACGGCGGCGGAGGCCTGGCCGGCAACAAAGGTGTAGGCGTAGGCCGTCAGGATGTCGTCGACATTCAGGCCCAGCGCGCCGCCGAGGACGCCGAAGACGATGGCATGGTGACCGACGCTGTGACCGTCTTGGATTTCGGCGTGCAGCGCGTCGAGCAGCAGATCGGGGCCGACTAGGGAACGTCCACTGCGCAGGAGACGACGACCCACTTCTTCGCTGGCTTTGCGCGCTTCGGCGGCGGGCTTGGCGGCGCTGAGCAACTCGCCGAGAAAGCGCAATCTCGGCAGATCACTACGGTCCCGCGCCAGGACGGCCTCCTGGCAGATCAGAAGGTCTGCGGTGGGCAACCCCTGGCGAAGTTGGCCCCGCAACAAGGCTTGCAACCCCGCGGCATCAGAGACGAGTCCTCTTTGCACATAGGTCTCCAACCCATACGAATGCGCAAACGCCCCAGTCGGAAACATCGAGTCGCAGAGTTGGAGCAGCGCTAGGAGTTGGGGGGAGGCAAGTGTGTGTGTGTGCATGGGCTAAAAGAGAAAGTATCGTTGCGCCATCGGCAACACGTCCGCCGGTTCGCAGGTGAGTAGTTCGCCGTCGACGCGCACTTCGTAGGTTTCGGGGTCGACGGTGATGTTGGGCGTGAAGGTGTTGTGGATCATGTCAGCTTTGGTGACGTTGCGGCAGTTGCGCACAGGGACGGCGATTTTGCCCAGGCCGAGCGTTTTGTGGATCCCCGCGGCGTGGCCTGCCTGCGAAAGGAAGGTGAGCGATGTGCTACCCACGGCGCGCCCGTAGCTGCCGAACATAGGACGCCCGATCACAGGCTGCGGCGTGGGGATCGAGGCGTTGGCGTCGCCCATGGCGGCGTAGGCGATGAGGCCGCCTTTGACAATGATCTGGGGCTTGACGCCGAAAAAGGCCGGATGCCAGAGCACGAGATCGGCGACTTTGCCCATTTCGATGGAGCCGACATAGTCGCTGAGGCCGTGGGTGATGGCCGGGTTGATGGTGTATTTGGCGATGTAGCGTTTGACACGGGCGTTGTCGTTTTCGCCCGTCTCTTCGGGCAGGCGGCCGCGCTGCACTTTCATCTTGTGCGCGGTCTGCCAGGTGCGCAGGATCACTTCGCCGACGCGGCCCATGGCCTGCGAATCAGACGCCATCATGCTTAGCGCGCCCAGATCGTGGAGGATGTCCTCGGCGGCGATGGTTTCGGGGCGGATGCGCGACTCGGCGAAGGCCAGGTCTTCGGGAATGGCCGGATCCAGGTGGTGACAGACCATGAGCATATCGAGATGCTCGTCGATGGTGTTGACAGTGAAGGGCCGGGTCGGGTTGGTAGACGAGGGCAGGACGTAGGGCAGGCCGCAGACTTTGATGATGTCGGGCGCATGACCGCCGCCCGCGCCTTCGGTGTGGTAGGTGTGGATCGTGCGTCCTTTGAAGGCGGCGATGCTGTCTTCGACGAATCCGGCCTCGTTGAGTGTGTCGGTGTGGATGGCGATCTGCACGTCATAGGCGTCGGCCACGCTGAGGGCGCAATCGATGGCGGCGGGCGTGGTGCCCCAATCTTCGTGCAGTTTGAGGCCGATGACGCCGGCTTCGATCTGTTCGTTGAGGGCAGCGGGCAGCGATGAATTGCCTTTGCCCAGCAGTCCGATGTTCATGGGGAAGGCTTCGATGGCCTCCAACATGCGGTAAATGTTCCAGGCGCCGGGGGTGCAGGTAGTGGCATTGGTGCCGGTGGCGGGCCCTGTGCCGCCGCCGAGCATGGTGGTGACGCCAGAGGAGAGCGCTTCTTCGATCTGCTGCGGGCAGATAAAGTGAATGTGCGAGTCGATGCCGCCGGCGGTGACGATCATGCCTTCGCCCGCCAGCACTTCGGTGGCTGCGCCCACGATCATGCCGGGGGTGACGCCTTCCATGAGGTTGGGGTTGCCCGATTTGCCGATGCCCGCGATCTTGCCGTCGCGGATGCCGATGTCCGCTTTGACGATGCCCCAATGGTCAATGATCAGCGCGTTGGTGATGACGAAATCAAGCACGCCTTCGGCCCGGGTCGCGCCAGGCATCTGGCCCATGCCGTCGCGCAGCGTCTTGCCGCCGCCGAACTTAGACTCGTCGCCGTAGTGGGTGAAATCCTGCTCCACTTCGATGATCAACTCAGTGTCGGCCAGGCGCACCCTGTCCCCAACGGTGGGGCCGTAGAGATCGGCGTAGGTTCGTCTTGGAATGCGGAGAGACATGGCGAGATCCTGTTAGAGTGTTGGTCGGTAGAGGGACGACGGACGACCGACGACGGCTATGCGTTCAGATTCTTGCTTCGGTATGACAATCTCTGCTTGAGTGACGTATTTCTATTCTGTCGCGTTACAACGGAAACCATCGTCCTTCGTTTGTCGTCGGTCGTCGGTCGTCTGTTGTCTGTCGTCGGTCGTCTGTCGTCATCTGTCCAGCGATCCATCCACGCGCCCATTCAGCCCGTAGACAATCCGCGCGCCCTTGAGTTCAACGAGTTCCACTTCTTTTTCGTCGCCCGGTTCAAAGCGGACGGCGATGCCCGAGGGGATGTTGAGCCGCATGCCGTAAGCGGCGTCACGGTCAAAATGTAAGGCGGCGTTGACCTCGTAAAAGTGGAAATGCGACCCCACCTGCACAGGTCGGTCGCCAACGTTGGCCACGGTGACGGTGACCGTTTTGCGGCCCACATTGGCGAGGATGTCGCCGTCGGCTAAGAAGGTTTCGCCGGGGATCATGGATCGTCTCCTGGGAGTTTGGCGTAACTCGTAATTCGTAATTCGTAATTCGTTTAGGAGATTGCAGCTCAAATGGGCGCAACCTCGTCTACCAATTACGCATTACGGATTACGCATTTACTCATCTAATCGGTTGATGAATCGTCACAAGCTTCGTCCCATCCGGGAAGGTGCCTTCGACCTGGATCTCGTGGATCATGTCGGCGACGCCGTCCATGACGTCTTCGCGGGTGAGGATGGTGGCGCCGTAGCTCATGAGATCGGCCACACTGCGCCCATCGCGGATACCTTCGAGCACGTCGGCGGTGATGAGGGCGATGGCTTCGGGGTAGTTGAGCTTGAGACCACGGGCTTTGCGCTCTTTGGCCAACATACCGGCCATGTAGATCAGGAGTTTGTCTTTTTCACGTGGCGTCAAGTTCATAGGACGTCCTCACTTACGCAGGGCGGTGGTGGGTCGGTGCAGGTGATCATTGCGTACGGCGGCGCGCAGATCCTCAAAGGCGGCGTAGATGGGCGAAAGGCGCTGTGCCAACATGCGAACGGCGATGCCGTTACGCGCCAGCGGCGAAATCGAGCCGAACGCGCCAGGACGGGTGAACGTCTCCTGATGCTGCGTACAAAAGGCAACAGCGTCGATATCCCAGGCACTGAGATCGCCGAGCAAGTACCAACTCCCCCAGCAGGGATGGTCTTCGAGCAGGCCAAGATCCAGGCCATTCCCCTGGTCGGGGCGACAGCGCATGGCATCGTAGAGGAGCAGACCGTCTTCGTCGCGGGCGACGATCCTCGACTCGAAGTTGGTGAATTCGAGTACTTCGCCGCGGGCCAACCGCCCGGGCATGACAATGTCGTGCAGAATCAGCAGCCCGCCGGGATGGACAGTGATCTCAAATTCCTGGCGCAGATCCGATT
This sequence comes from bacterium, assembly GCA_016124945.1. Classification (GTDB taxonomy): domain Bacteria; phylum Chloroflexota; class Anaerolineae; order Caldilineales; family Caldilineaceae; genus RI-153. Next base: position 194,491 of record WGMT01000036.1, read on the forward strand.
GGGCGAAGAGGATCTGGGCGTCGGGCACATATTCGAAGACGGCGCCCGGTTGCACTTCAATGACCGTCCGCTGTGTGGCGGGGCGGTCGGGCATGCGGAAGACTTTGGTGGCGGCCTGGGTGGTGAGCAGGGCGTGGGCGCCTCTTTCCACTGCGATTTTCACATCGTAGTCGTCTCCCTGCACAATGCCGCCGGTGGGGCTGAGCAGGTAGACGCAGCGCACACCGGCTTCGTCCTCGATGGTGCGCATGATCTGCAACGGTGGCCGCCAATAGCTGTGGACCAGCGCCGTGCGCGATCCATGGCGGGCGAAGGTCATGTGCAGCGCGCCGTGCCGACCGGTCCGCGCGGGGACGGGTGTGTCAATCACGGTGGACGGATTGAGGGGCGCATCGAGTACAGTCAGCATAATGGCGGATTATCGCGTAGATTGGGGGAAGATCCATTGGTTATGTTCTACAAAGATTGGTTGTCAATTGTGTACAAGGTGTGTACAAGATGGTATCCCCGAGGGCAGTGCATTTGTGGCGGATATTTAATAACGTGGCGTTGGCGATTGGGCGACAAGGTCGGCAGGTTCGGCGAGCAGAATTCCTTCGGTTTGGGCCACGGTTGTCAACTCCGGCGTGAAGCCATTCTTGGAGAACAAGGCGTAGACCACCCTGTCCCTGCGTTCTTCACCAAGTAATATCTGCGCCTTGCGCTGCAAATCGGCCAGAATGTTCAGCCCCACCGGTTTTGTACTCCACTTACATTCCCCGATTAGAATTGCATTGTCGATGTCACTGACGGCGACGACATCGATCTCCTCGCTGTTGTTCCACCAACGCCCAACTCGTTCCAACAGAAAAGGCAGTTTCCCCATCCGCGCCAGGCGCGCAATATATGCTCTGGCTGTTTCCTCAAAGGCGTGGCCGACAAACGAATCAAAGACCGGCTCAACGCGTGTAGAGAAGACAGCATCAACCAGGCCCAGGTCAAGGGAACCTCGATGCGGATGGACAAAGCGGAACCAGAAGTTCAAGAATGGATCTTCGATCTGATAGATCCCTTTTTTGCTCTTCTCGGGTTGACGCTCAGTCGCGGGCGTCAACCGACGCACAACCCTGAGTTGGCGCAGGATATCCAAATAACGGCCAGTGGTACGCACGTCCCCAACGCCGGCCGACTGCGCAATTTCATTCAGTCGGGTATGTCCTCCCGCGATCGCACGCAGGATCGAGAAATAGTTGCGTGGTTCTCGCAGTTCTTCCATCAGCAGCAGGAGTGGCTCATCGTACAGTGTTCCTTTGGCATGTAGGATATGCGCTTTGACTCCAGCGAAAAGATCCTGGCTGTTTCGGAAGAGGCTTAGATAGTAGGGCATTCCTCCCAGTACAGACCATGTCTCAATTTGTTGAATCGGCAGTAGTTCGGGAAAAAACAAGGCAATCGCAGGCAACTCTAACGGCGGCAGTAGTTCGCTTCCTGTTCGTCGTCCATAAAGCGGCGCTTGATAATCTAAAATCTCGCGCTCCATCATGCCAATGTAGGATCCACACAAGACCAGAAAGAGATTACTGCGGCTCAACTGCATATCCCAAACTTTTTGAAGGATAGACGGGATGCTTTTGTTCCCAGCGATCAGGTAGGTGATCTCATCGATGATGACAATCGGGCGACCAGGTAGATCAATGAGCGCGGAAAATGCCGCCTCCCACGATGGGAATGTAAAATCTCCGGAAACGGAATCGTGTGTGTATTGCCAGATTTGCTGTGAAAAGGCGGCGAGTTGATCTGCATCAGAACTAAGCGTAGCCACAAAGAAAAGATTTGGTTTAGACCGGCAGAACTCCCGTAACAATTCGGTCTTGCCCACGCGCCGCCGACCGTAAAGCACAAAGAGTTCTGCTTTATCGCTCGTATAGCGTTCCTCAAGTCGCGCCAGTTCCTCATGACGATTTATAAACATGGCCCACCCCTATATCAAATTGCGATTATACTAATCTGGATTAGTATAATCGCCGTTTGATAAAGAATCTAACTAGGAACAGCTGCATCCACAGGTTGTTGAGCATTGCGAACCTTCACTGAACAAGTTTACTTCGTCCGTTCCGCGAATTCCTGAAAGATCGTCGCAGCGAACTTGATGCCCTGGATGTAGCGATCCACAGGCATGTTTTCGTTGGGCGCGTGGAGGTTGTTCTCGGGCGCGCCGAAGCCGCTCATGACGGCAGGATGTGGCACGTGGATCATAATCGTCCCCTGGGTGCTGACACCCATCACCAGTGGCGGCTCGCCGAAGACGGTGTCGGCGGCGGCGATGATGGATTGGCTGATTGCCTCGCGCACCGGCGTCTTGTACGGGTTGGCGCGGGCGGTGTGGGTAAGGATCTCCACGTCGTCGAAGCCGTGCTTTTCGAGGTGGGCGCGCAATTTGACCAGTTGATCCGCCGGTTCCAGGTTGGGGGGGCAGCGGAAGTCGAGTTTGGCCGACGCTTCAGCGGGGACGATGGTCTTCATGCCCGTGCCGGTGTAGCCAGCATTGAGGCCGGCGATGTTGCACGACGCGCCGTAGTGGATGGCCTTGAGTAGTTCCAGCGTGTCGTCGTAGGGGAAGTCGTGGGTGAGGCCGAACTGGCGGCGCAGTTCCTCGCGGTCGAAGTGTTCCAGTTCTTCGGCCAGATGCCGCAGATCGTCCTCGTCGGGGGGGATGAGGTCGTCGTACCAGCCGTCAACGAGGATGCGGCCGCTCTCGTCGAAGAGGGTGCTCAGGCAGTGGACGAGCCGCCACGGCGCGCTTTTGGCCTTCATCAACTGGGCACGTCCGCTCCAGAAATCGATGCCGTGGCTCTGCACGCGCAGTTCCACAGCCAGGATGGCCTTGATCCCCAGGTGAATTTCGGGTTTGTACGAGGTGCGATGCACGCCACCGTCAAGGCCGACACTGGCGTCACAGGCGCAGAGATCCTGGTGGTTGAGCACCCACTGTTCCAGGTGTGGGCTGCCCACTTCTTCTTCACCTTCAAAGAGGAAAGTCAGGTTCACCGGCGGCGCGCCGCGCACTTCTCGAAATGCCTGCGCCGCCCGCACAAAGGCAAGCACGCCTGATTTGTTGTCGGTAGCCCCGCGGGCGTAGATCACGCCGTCCACGATTTCGGCGCTGAAGGGTGGGACGATCCACTTGTCCAGTGGCTCGGGGGGCTGCACGTCGTAGTGCCCGTAGCAGAGCAGCGTTTTGGCATCTGGATCCGCCGCTTCCACCGTGGTGTAGACAATCGACGGCGCTTCAGGCACGGGCAGGATCTGTGTATCGGCGAAGCCGTCGTCGATCATCTGCCGTTGCAGCAATTCGGCGCACTCGGCCAGCCCCACCTTCTGCGCGCTGATAGAAGGCTGGCGCAACAATTCCTGAAGTTCGGCCACGAGTTCGTCGCGGTGTTCGTCGATCCAGTTGTAGATGTCTTGCATGAGAGACCCCTTTGGGGGAAGAATGATGAATGATGATTGGGTGGAGGGTGTTGGCAGCGTGATTGGATGGCGTCTCCATAAGTTGGGGGATTGGGCGATTAGGAGATTTCAGAGGGTCGACACGACCAATCGCTTAATCTCAGCAATTCACGATTCTCTGCCAAATTGCGGAGAGAGCGCCCTCACATGCGGCTTATTCACGTCCACCCGGCATCTGAGGATGCCTACTCCGCGTCAAACTCGTGAATTTCTGAATCTATCAATCGCCACTTCACAAAAAGACAGGCCCAACGGCCACTCTCATCCTCAACACGATCCCAATCCCTAATCTCCAATCCCTAATCACTTCTGTTTTCCGTATTCCCACATAATCGCCGCGGCGTACTTGATCCCCTTGATGTAGTGCTCGATGTCGAGGCTTTCGTTGGGAGCGTGGAGGTTGCAGTCGGGCTGGGCGAAACCGGTGAGAACGGTGGGCATCCACACGTGCTTGAGGATGGTGCCCTCGGCGCTGACGCCGTTGATCACAGGCGGCTCGCCGAAGACGGTCTCGGCGGCGCGGATGATAGATTGACTGATGTCCTCTTTAACGCTGATCTTGTAGGGCGGTTCGGGGATACGCCCTTCGATGGAGACTTCGATGTGGCCGAAGCCTTTGTCTTTGAGGTGTTGGCGCAGCCGTTCGATGGCCTTTTCGGGGTTGATCAGCGGCGGCAGGCGGAAGTCCATCTTGGCGCGCGCTTCGTTGGGGACAATGGTTTTGCTGCCCGGTCCCTGATAGCCGGCGGTGAGGCCGGCAATGTTGGCGGTGGGTTCGTAGGCGCGGGCTTTGAGCGCTTCCACGCCTTCGCGGCCCAGAGCGAACTGTTCGATGCCCCATTCCTCTTTGAGCTTGTCCATGTCGAGACGGCGGGCGTTTTCTTCGAGTTGTTCGTTCTCTTCGTCGCCCAGTTCCCAAAGACCCTCGTACCAGCCGGGTACGAGGATGCGCCGGTTCTCGTCGACGATGGTGTTGAGCGCGCGCACGAGATCCCAGGCGGGCTGGGGCAACAGCGGTGCGTTGAGGCTATGAATGTCGGCATTGGCCCCGCGGGCGATGAGTTCCACGAACATGACACTCTTGAGGCCGAGATCAATGTCGGGCACCATCGCGCTAGGATGGACACCGCCGTCGAGACAGTGCATGGCGTCGGCGCGCACCAGTTCGGGGTTGGCTTCGATGAAGGGCCCCAGGTGGATCGAGCCGATCTCCTCTTCGCCTTCGGTGATGAATTTGAGGCCGACGGGCGGCTCCCCGGTGATTTGGAGCCACGCCTTCGCTGCCTTGATGAAGGCCATCACGCCCGACTTGTTGTCAGTGGTGCCGCGTCCCCACATGCGCCCGTCGCGGATGACGGCGCTGTAGGGGGGATCGATCCACTTGTCCAGCGGTTCGGGCGGCTGGACGTCGTAGTGGGCGTAGCAGAGGAGCGTCTTCTCGCTCTGTCCACTGGGCAGGTGACCAATTACACACGGCGGCCCGTCGGGCGTGGGGTACGCCTCGGCGGGTAGCCCGTCATCGTGCATGAGGCGCACCACGAGATCGGCACATTCCTCCAGCCCGCGGCGCTGAGCGCTGACACTTTCCTGGCGCACCAATGTCTGCAAGTCGACAATTGCCTCGTCGCGGTGCGCGTCGATCCAATCGAAGACGGATTGTAGTTGAGGGTGGATCGTAGACATGGTTTTTCCTCTGGTTGTGGATTTTGAATGGGTAAGGAGTAATGAGTAGGGGTAAAAGCGAGAGCCGCCAATATTGGCAAGACTTGGTGTAGACCTACTCATTACTCCTTACTCATTTTTTCCCCTCAATCGCGGTCGCTTACGAGCACACTCCGCCCCACATACGCCGATCTGTAGACGGCGAGGCCCACGGCGAGGGAGCGCAGACCGTCCTCGCCGGTGATGGAGGGGGAGCGGTCTTGGTGGATGGCGTCGGTAAATTCGGCGATCTGGCGGGCGTAGTGGTTGTAGCCGGTAAAGGTCTGGCGAAAGTTGGCGTGGGGACCAGTGAATTCCAGGTATTCGTCGTTGCGGATGTGGAGCAGGCCGCAAGTGCCGAAGATTTCGGTGTCCCAGTAGCGGTAGTTGAGTTCGTAGGGTGGCAGATTTTGGGCCAGGGTGGCGATGACGCCGTTTTCAAAGGTGAGGATGGCGCTGACGCCGTTTTCGATGTTGGTCTCTTCTGAGGCTTTGCCGTAGCTCTGCACCCGTGCATAGACCTCGACCACCTCGCTGTTGAGCAGCCAGCGCAGGCGGTCTATGGCGTGCAGCCCAGAGTACATCATGACACCGCCGCCGCTGTGTTCGCGGTGCCACACCCAGGCGGGCAGGTCATCGCTGCCGGGAACACAGAAGCGATCCAGGATCGAGGCGGGGTGCCCCACGTCGCCGCGTTGCAACATACGTCGCGCCACCAGGATCTCCTCGCGGAAGCGGTGGACGTAGGCCAGCATCAGCTTCACGCCCGCCTCGTCGCAGGCCATCAGGACGCGTTCGGCGTCGGCCATGCTGGTGGCGATGGGCTTTTCGAGCAGAATATGCAGCCCGCGGCCGGCGGCCGACACGGCGGCGTCCTTGTGCAGGAAGTGGGGCAGCGCCACGATGACGGCGTCCACTGCGGCCTCGCGCAGCAGGTCTTTGTAGTCGTAGAAAACCTGCGCGCCGAAAGGCGCTGCCGCTGCCGTCGCCGCAGCCGTGTCGCCATCGGCAATCGCCGTCAGGCAGACGTCCTGGCGTGAGAGGCAGCGTAATCCCCGCAAATGTCGATTTCCTGCTACACCGAGGCCGAGAAGTCCGAGTCGAAGCATGAGAGATCGTTGAGAATGGTTTTGTGTGATTGGGTAGATACTCTGAAGGCAGATGAATGATGAATAAAGATTGGGTAGAGTGCATCTCCTTGTAATAGGGAACTCGCTTCGTTGAGCAAGCCGGTCGCCAATACAGTGTCAACCCGCGCTACCCATTCTTTATTCATCATTCATCCGATGACTCTGTCATCCGGGCCATGTTGGCTCAACCAGTTGCTCAGCCGCACGCCGCCGTTTTCCGTCACCAACATTGAGTCGATGATGCGGTAGCCGTCCACGCCAGGACGGTAGATGCCCGGCTCGTTGGAGAAGACCATGTTGGGCACGAGGACGGTCTCGTCACCTTCAGAGAGCCAGGGCGCTTCATGCCCCTCGATGCCCATGCCGTGGCCGATGCGGTGGCGGATGAAGTCGCCGTAGCCGGCTTCGCGCAGCACGTTCAACGCCGCTGTGTCCACCGATTCGCACGTCGCGCCGGGGACGAGGGCGCGCACGGCAGCGTCATCGCAGGCCCAGGTGGCTTCGAGACAGCGTCGTTGATCCGCAGTTGGTGCGCCGATGACATAGGTGCAGCCGCTTTCGGCGTGGTAACCGCCCACTTTGACGCCGATACCGACGATCACGGTGTCACCGGGTTTGAGGGCGACGGGGCCGGGCTGTCCATGTGGCAGGGCGGCGCGCGGGCCGGTGTGGACTGTCAATGCCACTGCGCCGCGGTAGAAGTTGATCAGGTCGTCTAACTCGGCGCGCATTTTGGCCGTGGTTTCGGATTGCACGGCGCGCACCACGTCCAATTCGGTGACGCCGCTGCGCAGGCCGTCGGCGATGGCAGTGCGGGCGACGACCTGGCCGTAGTCGGCGTATTCGGCGGCGGTACGGATCAGCGCGATCTCGGCTTCGTCTTTGACGTAGCGCAGGCGACCAACGCCGCCGTCTACGGTGAGGGCGGGTTTGACGTCCTGCATTTTGAGGAAGGTGCTATGGCTTGCACCGTCCACGGCGAGACGATCAACACCGATCTGTTGCGCCATCCACACCTCGGCGGGTACGCGACCAGGGAACTCCCAGTAGGTTTCGATGCGGCCGGGCCAGTTCTCTTCGGCGTTCTCCTTTTCGAGGAAGGGCACAAAGAGCACGGGATCGCCGTCCACAGGGATGTAGAGCCCCTGCGGGCGTTCGTTGGGAATGTAGAAAAAGCCGGTAGCCCAAGTGAGATTGGCCGCGCCGAGGATCAAGATCCCGTCAAGGTGCTGCGCGGCCAGATGCCGCCGGATCTGTTCGCGACGGGCGGCGTAGGTGGCGGCGGTGAGGCGGACCTGGCGGCGTGGTTGGGATGTCATGTTGGTATCCTTGGTGATTGGTGATTTGTGACTGGTGATTGGTGACTGGTGATTGGGTGTCGTGTTGATTCTGTTGGCGAACTCGTTGAGCACGCCCGTCACGCTGGTAGCGTGACCTACGACTTTGGCGTCCGTCTCGTCTGTCGTAGCTGCGGTTACCAACCGCAGAACTTCGGCTTCGAGACCATTCCTCGGCACAGCGGGTCTGCCAACAGGTTGGCGATTGGGAGATTGGGAATCGTGTCGAGTCTCTAAAATCCCCTAATCGCCCAATCGCCAGCTTCAACCAACCAACTTGCCCATCACTCATTCATATACGTAACGAAAGAACCAATCGCTTAATCTCCAATCTCCACCCTCTCCCTCACGACGCCTGCCCGCGTGCACGAAGCCGTCAGTTCGACGGTGACAGTCTCGTTCTGAGGAATCTGCACCGTCCACTCCAGCGCTTTGGATGATTCGGGCCAGTCGTAGAAGCGGGTATAGCTGATCATGCGGCTACTACGCCCCGCCAGGTGACCGATCTCGGTGCGCTCGCTGCCGCTGATGAGTGTGACGTTTTCGCCGCTCAAGCTGACCACAACTGGTGGCGCCACCTTCATGGCGACGGCCTGCTGGCTCAAGTTCGTGGGCAGGAAGCCGGTGTTGTCTACGACGGCACTGAGATGGACGACGCTGGGTGCAACGGTGGTGGCCTTGACATCGCGGATACGCAGCTTGGGCGCGGCGGCGGCGTGGCGCAGGGTGAATTTGCAGTTGATGCGCGCCATTTCCTCGAAGTAGGGGACGGGTGGCGGGTTGCGGAAGGTGTAGACGCGCTTCCAGCCGCCGATGTCCACCGGCCCCAACTGCGGATGATCGAAGGGCGTCCACGGCATAAAGCCGTCGCCGTTCAGATACTCGTCCTGCCAGTGGAGGAGTTTGAGCATCTCGTCCTCGTTGAAAGGGCGCAGCGGGTAGAAGTCCTCGCGCTCGATGCCGGCAGCCTTGAAGATGTCCCACAATTCAGTGCTGAAGGTGGGAATGCCCAACGCGCCGAAGGTCCAATCCATAAACGAACCGAAGCGCTTGAGGCTCTTATCGGGCGTGAAGTCTTCGTAGACGGAGATAAGCGGGTAGCCGGTTTCGTCGATGCCCATCTGGCCCAGGGCCAGGTACATCGCTTTGTCATTGCCCAGGAAATGGGAATCGGGATAGGTGAGCCACGGGCGCAGGATCACGCCGCTGTGGGTGTGGTAGTTGGCCGCGCCCACAATGTTGGGGTGATCGAAGATCCAGCGTACGATGCCGGCCACTTCGGGTTCGCTCATGGGGTGCTCGCCGGAGCCGTACTGCTGGCTTTCGGGCGCCCAGTTGTCGGGGTAGTTGCGGTTCAGGTTGCCGTCCTGTGGGCGGGGGACGATGAACTCACCCCCCTTCCAATCCATCTTGCCATCCCAATCAACCAACTTACCTTCGGGAACGATGCGGTAGTAGACACCGCCGAACTCGTCGGGATCACGGGGCAGCATCAGGCGTGGATCTTTGTCGCTCACCTTCCACTCGCCGGCATCGTCGCGGATGCGCATGTCCACGATCACGCCGTCACCGTTGACGTCGGCGTAGTGTAGCCCCGGCCCAAACTGTTCCTCGCCGGGGAGGTAGCGACCGTTACCAATCCACTCGTAGAAGGGCAGGGTCATGATGATCTCGGCGCCGTCGGGGTTGACACGAGGCACCATGTAGAAGACCTGCTCGTCCATGAGTTGCGTCACCTGCGGGTCTTTGCCGTATTGGCTGAGCAGCATCCACGCCGTGTAGATCACCACCGATGTGCCGCAGATCTCCTCGGCGTGCATGTTGGCGTCGATGTAGTAGCCGGGTTTTTCGTTGGCGGGGCCTGTCTTGGGGTTGCTCAATTCCAATAACCAGACTGTACGGCCGCGGTGGCTCTGTCCTAGATTATGGAGTGTGGCCATCTCGGGGTAGGCCGCCACCAGGTCGTGCAGCACTTCGGTAAGCTGTTCGTAGGAGAGGTAGTAATCGAAGGAAAGATGACGAATCTGAGACATGCGCGAATCCTTTTCGCATTGCGGAATGATTGTCGCCTATTGAAATGTCGACAGTATACGGAGTTTGTTGTTGACTGTCAACAGAGCTGGTGATTAGGGATTGGTGATTGGGAGATTATCCGGGGCTGTTGCAGATGCCCCAGATAAACCGACAAAGATTGTTGGATTCTTTGCGATCTTTGTGTTCTTTGCGGTAAAAAAGGCATTCTGCCGCAGGCTCACATGTAAATTAGGGGCTATTGAGACAACAGAACGGCTAAGGCCGCGCGGTTGAAGGCGTCGTCGAAGAGAGCGCGGACGGGGATAACGAAGTCGGCGACGACGCTGCTACGTAGTTCGCCGGTTTGGGCTTTGATGGCGAGGCGTAGGTGGAACCGGAAAGTTGATATTGTTCCACGGTTTCGGCGTCGGGGTCGATGATCCAGTATTCGGAGACACCGTGGGCGGCGTAGTCCTCGAATTTGATGCAGCGCTCATTGGCCGCGGTTGAGGTAGAAAGGACTTCAACTACCAGATCCGGCGCAGGAAAACGCATTTGTTCCGGCAGGAAACCGGCGGCTGTTTCAGCATTGAAGAAACAGATGTCCGGCTCGTAGTCATTGCGAGAGAGAGAGACCATCAGCTTTTCGTAACCAACGTAGCCAAGCCCATGCACGTTAACATGTGCATCAAGCAGGACAAGTAAGCGCTTCGCTGTGGCGTTATGGCGGAATTTAACAGGTGAATGCACAACTTTTTCTCCGTTGATGAATTCGGCTTTTTCTGATTCCAACACCGTATCGATGAACTGTTGACGGCGCGCCGCTTCTGCCGCCACCCGAGCGCCAAGTTCTTCGGCAACGACAGGCAGGCGGGGCGAACGGAAAAGTTGCTCAAGCAGTTGCGCTTCGGTTGTTCCTTCCAAGGTTGAATGGTCCAGTGCAGATTTTTCAAGAATAGGGGCAGCCACAACAGATCCCTTTCACTGCAACGAATTACAGTGCTGATTAGCTGATTATAGCAAAACAGGAGAGCCCAATCAATGCCTAGCCACGCCACCCCAAGGCACGTGAGATCTCACGCGCCACCTGCTGTACCTGCTGCACCAGATCACCAAGACGCGAGATAGTGATCCGCGTTGACGGACCAGAGAGGATCACCGATGCAACAGCAGCCCCACTGTGATCATGGACGGTGGCGGCAACGCAACGCATGCCGGACTCGTACTCTTCGTCGTCCACGGCGTAACCACGGCGGCGGATGCGTTCAAACTCCACATGCAGCGCGTCTAGATCGGTGAGGGTGTTCCCCGTGAATGATGGCAATATCGCATCGCCCAGCAATTCCATTAATCGCGACGGGGGCAGGTGCGCCAACAGCACTTTGCCGCCGGCATTGGCATAAGCTGGCAGACGAGCGCCGATTGAGTTTGAGGTGCGCACTGTGTTGTTCGACTCGGCCTGAGCCACGTAGATCGCATCGTCACCGTCCAACACCACAAGGCCGACAGTCTCCTGGCTAGCGTCGGCCAGTTGACGCAGCAAGGGCGCTGCAATCGTCGCTGTGTCCAGGCGTCGGGCGGCAGAAGCAGCCAGGGTGAGTGCCCCTGCACCCAAATGATAGTTACGATCCGTAAGATCCTGGCGTACATAGCCGGCCTCAACCAACGTATGCAGCAGCCGGTGTGTGGTGCTGGGGTGTAGATCGTTACGGCGGCTGAGATCACCCAGTGCAAGCCCCGCTGAAGCCGAAGCTAGCGTCTCTAGCAGTTGTAGCGCCTTCATCACCGACAGTACCATGTTTGAGCGCCGCCCACTTTTTTCGTCCTTTGAAGACGCCACAGAGCCGCTATCGAGCATCAAATGTCCTCCACAACCAGGTGCCTTTGCTCGTTGGGATGCGAGCAATCGAGGTAAAAGCCAATCGATTGTCAACCACTGTAGGGGCAATTCCCATTGTACCACATTGTGGAATTTCCACTTCAATTTTTCGTGCAAATTTCACAATGCGGCATTATCTGCGTTTGTGGTTTAATCAGCAAAATGTCGACAGTTGACAAAACTGTAACAACATGGCTATAATTCGGCCCATTCTTCAGCAGTGCAAAGCACATTTTGCATTGCGAAATTAGCTTGTATCATCCCCATGCCTGTCGACATTAGAGGATGTCCAATTGCTACATATTCTGTTTGTCTGATGGTGGCAATCATGAATGTGGCAATCATGAATGTGGCAATCATGAATGTGGCAATCATGAATGTGGCAATCATGCGCCTCAGCAGTGTTGTTTCTGGACTTTGTTTTTACCATTCAATTCACATCAGCTTTCAGAGGAGAACGCACATGCAAGCATTGACCAAGCCGCGGATCTACACGCTACTGCTGGCGTTGGTTGTGGCACTGCTGGCGACGGCCTGTGCCGCCCCAGCCCCAGCCCCTAGCACCGGTGGAGACGCCGCCGCCACCGCCGAGCCAATGGAGGAAAGCACAGATGCCGGGGAACCTTCCCGCGTCATCGTCGCCCAGTCCGTTGATCTCGACACGATGGAACCGTACATGATCAGCTCACGCCCTGGCTCGAACATGTACCGTCACCTCTTCACCTCGCTCTACGCCAACCCAGGCACAGGAACGTTGGTTCCCAATGCGGCCTCAGGCTACACCGAAAATGAGCAGGGGAACGAGTTGACCTTTACGCTCAATGAGGGGTTAACCTGCCACGACGGCTCGCCACTAACCGCCGATGACGTGGTCTACTCGTTCCAACGCGCCAACGACGATGCCAACGCCTTCACCGGTCACATTGCCGGCTATGTCATGGACGCGCTGGGCTACGTCGATGTCCGCGAAGAGAGCGAACTCGAAGTCACCGTCATCCTCGAAGACTACACGCCGCTCGCCATCGGTCTTATCTCCGATGTGTGGCTACTCTGCCGCGAAGCCTACGAAGAGATGGGCCTTGACGGTGCCGCCACCAATGTTGTCGGCTCCGGCCCCTACCGCTTTGTGGAATGGGTGAAGGACGACTACCTGCTCATGGAAGCATGGGACGAATACACGCTGGGTGTCGCCACCATCGACGAGATCGAATGGAAGGTCATTCCTGAAGCGTCGACCCGCACCGCTGAGTTGATCGCCGGCAACGTGGACATCATCACCAATGTGCCGCCAGATCAGCATGCCGCCGTCGACGCCAGTGGCGAAGCGGTTGTTGAAGGTGTGGCCGGTACCCGCCGCATCTACGTTGGCTTCAACCAGCGCGACATCTTCGAAGGTGAAGGCGCCGAAGCCGTTAAAAACACCGATGTACGCGTGGCCCTGCAATACGCTGTGGACGTGCCCACCATCTGCCAGACACTGCTCGCCTTCGACTGCGAACGTGCTTCCAGCATGGTGAACCCGCCCAACGACAACCCCAACCTGGAACCGTACCCGTACGATCCGGCCATGGCTGAAGAATTGCTGGACGCTGCCGGCTATCCCCGCGGCGAAGATGGCATCCGCTTCTCCATTGCCTTCCAGGCCGGCCAAGGACGCTACCTCAACGATGTAGCCGTCATCCAGGCCATTGCCCAGTACTTGACCGATGTGGGCCTCGATGTGGATCTGCAATTGATGGACTTCAACGCCGAATTCGTGCCCATGCTGCGCCAGCACGAAGTGGGTCCGCTTTACCTGGTGGGCACCGGCGGCAGCACGTGGAGCGGTATCTCCGACATGGCCGACCTTTCCAGCCCCACCGGCGCCACCAATTATACTGAGTGGGCCAACCCGGAATGGTTCAGCCGCTGGGACGAGATGTCAACCACCCGTGATCTCGAACGCCAGCAACAGTTGAAGAACGAGATGCTTGAAATCTTCTACAACGACCCGCCCTGGCTGCTGCTCTACTTCCAGCCCGATTTCTATGGTGTGAGCACCGATCTGAACTGGGATCCGCGCCGTGACGAGGTGATCGATCTGACGTCGGCAAGTATGAACTAGGAGATGAGGACTGGGGATTAGGGACTGGGGATTAGGGACTGGGATCGCATTGACGATCTGAAAGCATTTGAAGATTTGAATCGTGTATACCAAGTTACTTACACGAACAGAGATTGCGCTCTCAACCCGATCCCTAGTCCCTAATCCCCAAACCAAGGAGAAGCACATGAAACGAAACATCCTCTTTCTCAGCATCGCCCTCTTTGTCCTTGTAGGCTGTGTAGCGCCACAACCGGCTGCCCCAGCAGAACCGGGCGCGGCTGCGGAAGCCACGGCAGCACCAGCAGAAGAAGCAATGGACGATGGCGAACCTAAACGACTGATCGTGGCGCAGACTGTTGATCTTGAAGGGTTGGAACCGTCGGAAGTGAATAGCCGCGCAGAGGCCAACATCTTTGGCCATATGTTCGCTACACTCTACCGCGTTGATGTCTCCGGCGCAATCATTCCCTTCCTCGCGCAGAGCTACGAATTGTCTGAAGACGGTAGTGAAGTCACCTTTACGCTGAATGAAGGGCTCACCTGCCATGATGGTGAACCGCTGACGGCTGAAGACGTGGTCTACACCTTCCAGCGCGCCGCCGACGATGCCAACGCCTTCACCGGCAACACGGCAGGCTTCGTCCTCGACGCCTTGAACTACGTCGATGCCCGTGTTGACGGCGAACTTCAGCCCACCATCATCCTCGAAGCCTTCAACCCAATTGCGTTAGGCCTAATCGGCGAAGTCTACATCCACTGCAAAGACGCCTACGAGGCGATGACGCTGGAAGAAGCAGCCCAGAATCCCATCGGTTCCGGCCCGTATACCTTTGTTGAATGGGTGACCGACAGCCACGTCACGATTGAAAAGTGGGAAGATTTCACCCTGTTCGATCCCTACTTCGATGAAATCGAATGGCTTGTTATCCCCGAAGCTTCGACCCGCGCCGCCGAGTTGATTGCAGGCAATGTGCATGTCATCACCAACGTGCCGCCGGATCAGCACGCCGCAATTGACGCCAGTGGTACCGCAATGGTTGAAGGCGTGGCCGGCACCCGCCGCATGTACGTCGGCTACAACCAGCGCGACATCTACGATGAAAGCGAAGGTGGCGTCGCCATCAAGGATCCGGCTGTGCGCGTGGCGCTACAATATGCCGTAGACGTGCCCACCATCTGCCAGACGCTGCTTGCCTTCGACTGCGAGCGTGCGTCCAGTATGGTCAACGCGCCCAACGATAACCCGAACCTGGAACCGTATCCGTACGATCCGGCGATGGCCGAACAATTGTTGGATGAGGCAGGCTATCCCCGCGGCGAGGACGGCACCCGCTTTGCACTGGCCTTCCAGGCCGGTCGCGGTCGCTACCTGAACGATGTCGCAGTCGTCCAGGCGATTGCGCAGTACCTGTCGGATGTGGGTGTAGCCGTCGATCTACAGATCTTGGATTGGTCGAGTGAGTTTGTACCTGCCCTCCGCCAGCACGAAGTCGGTCCGCTCTACTTTGTGGGCACCGGTGGCAGTATCTGGAGCGCCATCTACGACATGGCCGATCTCTCTGATCCAGTGGGCGCCACCAACTACACTGAGTGGAGCAATCCTGAATGGTTCACCCGTTGGGATGAGCTTTCCACCACACAGGACGAGGATCGCCAGCGTGTACTGATCAACGAGATGCTGGAGATCTTCTACAACGACCCACCCTGGCTGCTACTCTACTTCCAGCCCGACTTCTACGGTGTGAGCACCGACGTCAACTGGGATCCGCGCCGCGACGAGAAGATCTTCTTCTTCGACGCTTCGATGGTGGAATAGAGTGATTCGTGTTGCGTGATTCGTGGGTAATGGTTGTTGTTGTCTCTCTTGGAAGGTGTGTGGTGAAGAATAGTGCGTAGTCCGTTCACACACTACGCACTATCTCTACTGGACTTCAATCAAGAGAAGCATCAACAACCTCTACCCACGAATCACGCAACACGAATTACGTTCAAAAATACAAACAGAACCGAAACCCATGGGTAAATACTTAATTCGACGCCTGCTGCAAACTTTCATCGTTATTTTTGGCGTCACGATCTTATCCTTTTTCTCCTTACATTTGGCCGGCGACCCGACACTCCTTTACGTCAGCGAACGGGCCAGCGAAGAAGAGATTGCGCAGACCCGCGCTCGTCTTGGCTTTGACCGGCCCATCCACGAACAATACCTCACCTACCTGGGTAACCTCGCCCGCGGGGACATGGGCAACTCTCTGCGCGCCCGCACGCCTGCTTTCGACATGGTGATGGAACGCCTGCCGGCAACGCTGGAATTGACCATCATGGCGATGATCTTTTCCATTGTTTTTTCAATTCCAATCGGCGTGTTGTCGGCCATGAAACGGGGCACACCGTTGGATGGCGGCGTGATGATGTTCGCCATGTTCGGCCAGTCCATGCCCAGTTTCTGGCTGGGGATCATGTTGATCCTCTTTGTGGGGTTGCAGTTGCGCTGGTTGCCGATTTCGGGCCATGTGCCGCTGATCACCCCGATGCTCGACGGCGATTTTGCCAAAGCCGCCGCCAATTTTCCCGAAGCCTTCCGCCACTTAATTATGCCGGCGGTGACATTGGGGCTCTTTTCGCTCTCGCGCAATGCCCGCTTGATCCGATCCTCTATGCTGGAGGTGCTAGGGCAGGACTATGTGCGTACGGCACGCGCCAAAGGACTGCACGCCTGGAATGTGGTCTTCCGCCACGCCTTCCGTAACGCACTCATCCCGTTTATCACGATTATTGGACTGGAATTCGGCTTCTTGCTCAGCGGCGTTGTCGTCATTGAGACTGTATTCTCATGGCCCGGCGTAGGGCGACTGGTCTTTAACGCCATCACGCAGCGCGACATCCCCGTGGTACAGACAGCTGTGGTCATGTTCTCGCTGCTCTTTGTTCTTCTAAACTTAATGGTCGATCTGGTGTATACCGTGCTCGACCCACGTATTCGGCTTGAATAGGGACTGGGGACTGGGGATCGGGGACTAGGGCTCGGTTCAAGAGTATGAAATCGCATAATCGCTTAATCTCAGTAAGCACAGATTAGATGATTAGAAGATTTCACAATCTCAACCCGATCCCCAGTCCCCGATCCCCAGTCCCCAATCCCCAACCAATGGAGTACTCCGTGACTGCATCGGCAACTTCTTCAACTTTAACGCTTGACAAGAGCGAAATTCGGCGGCAGCCGACGCTTTGGCGCCGCGCTTCTTCGAGTTTGAGTCGCGCCAAATGGCCAATTGGAGCAATTGTATTGCTCACATTTATGAGTATATTGGCAATCTTTAGCGAACAGATTGCGCCATACGATCCTAACCGCCAGAACCTGATTCTGCGCCTGACGCCACCTTTTGAGGCAGACGAAACCGGCGTTACCCGCTTTTTTCTCGGCACCGATGGCCTAGGACGTGACTTGCTGTCGCGGTTGATCTTCGGTGCACGCGTTTCGATTTCGGTGGGGCTGCTGGCCGTCACCGTCGGCGGCATTATGGGGACGGTTTTGGGGCTGGTTGCCGGATATTTCGGCGGCTGGCTCGACGATGTGATTATGCGCGTGGCCGACATTCAACTCGCTTTCCCTTTTATTCTGCTGGCGATTATGGTGCTGGTGGTGCTTGGCTCGGGGGTGTTTAACCTGATCCTTGTGCTGGGTGTCGGCCAATGGGTGACGTATGCCCGCATTGCCCGTGGCGAAACCGTCTCACAGCGCGAAAAAGAGTATGTGGAGGCAGCGCGCTGTATCGGCGTCTCCAACGTTCAGATCATCTTCAAAACCATCCTGCCCAACATCCTGGCCCCACTGGTGGTGATTGCCTCGTTTAACGTCGCCAGCGTCATCCTGGCCGAAGCCTCGCTCTCGTTTTTGGGCCTCGGCGTTCCGCCCACAGTGCCGACCTGGGGTGGCATGCTGGCCGAAAGTCGGGATCAACTGCTAGGCGGCTCGTGGTGGTTGGCCGTCTTCCCTGGTTTAATGATCATGTTCACCGTGCTCTCGCTCAACATCCTGGGCGACTGGCTGCGCGATTTTCTCGATCCACGGTTGCGGAATTAGGGGACTGGGAACTAGGGATTGGGTAGAGTGTTTTGATTGAGGATGGCGATGGAGCACATGTTCATCATCTCCATGAAGACAGAACATCCTGCCAGTTGCCAACATGCTCCCCCCAGTCCCCATTCCCCGATCCCCACTCCCCGATCCCCACTCCCCGATCCCCACTCCCCCCGATGTACAAACTGCACAGCAATACACAATCTACTTTGGTTAGCTGTCAACAGTTGACAAATTTCTGACATGTGAATAGTATAAGCAGACTGCCGAAATCTATAGACAGGTCGAGCTTTTGGAGTTCGAAGCGGCAGTCGGCCCACTTTGCTACCTACTTCGCCCCTGGGCTGCTGTTTTTCCATTCAAGCAGATCCCGGTAACCTTATGAAAAGTGAACACCTCGAACGTATCGAACCGCGCACACTGCGCGAAAATGTCACCGAAATTTTGCGACAATCTATCATCAACGGCAGTCTGCCCCCTGGTTCCGAATTAAATCAGGTGCAAATCGCCGAACAACTTGGCACCAGCCGCGGGCCTGTACGCGAAGCATTGGGCCAACTCGAACAGGAAGGGCTAATCGAGAACATCCCCTACAAGGGTGTCCTCGTGACGCAGCTCAGCCGTAGGTATGTGGAAGAGATCTACTCGGTGCGCGCCGCGTTGGAAAAACTGGCGCTGGATCGTGCCATCGACCAGATGAACGATGACGAAATCGCCGAACTGGACAACATCGTGGATCAGATGCGCGCCGCCGCCAAGCGCGAGAGCCTTGATGATCTGGTAGCACTCGATCTGGCCTTTCACGAATACATCATGCGCCAGGCCGATCATCACCTGGCCTGGAAATTGTGGAAGCAGTTGGAAATCGGCGTGCAGCGCTGCTTACATGTCCGCCATGAGATCTACACCTTCCTCGATGAAGTGGTTGGCTCACACCCAACGTTGGTGACCGCCATCCAGCAGCGCAACAAGGCATGGGCTTTCCAGATTCTAGACGAGCACATCGGCGAATCGGCGTCTCACATTTTCGCCAGCTTGCCGGAGGAAGAAGACGAAGACGCTGTCGCAGCCGGCGCCGCCGAAGTATAAGAGGACACCGATGGCCGAACGCCCTTTCTTCGAAATGTACCAGCCCGACGGGATCTACCAGCCTGCTTCCTACAACCATGCCATGCGGGCAGGCAACACGCTTTACGTGGCGGGGCAAGTAGCCCGTGACGCCCATGGTGAATTGGTGGCTCCCGGCGATGCCGCAGAGCAGGCGCAGCAAGTCTTCCACAATCTGGGTGTGGTCCTCAAAACCGCCGGGGCCGACTGGCGCAACGTCGTCAAAATTACCACCTACCTGGTGGATCGCAACGACTCTGCCGCCGTCACTGCCGTCCGTCTCGCCCATTTCGGCGAACATCGTCCCCCCCATACCGGCCTGATTATCGCCGGCCTGGGCAGCCCGGACGTACGCCTCGAAGTAGAAGTCATCGCCGTATTAGAAGATTGACGAGTCCTCCTCGTTCGCCTGGCCCGATTGGCCACATCAAATGACGGAGTGCAACCATCATGGGCAACTTGAACGATCCTTACATCGGCTGGCGTATACCGCTGCCGGAACCGGATCTCAAAGCCGGAGCAACCGCACTGTTGGTGATCGACATGCAGTATGCCGACGCCCACATGGAACATGGCATGATGGCCTACCGCCGCGAGGTTGGGCAGTTGGCCGGGTTGGACTACTTTGCCGACAGGTTGGCGCACATCATCCCCAACATTCAATCTTTGCAGGCGGCCTTCCGCCAGCAGGGGATCGAAGTGGTCTTTTGCCGTATTGCCTCGGCCACCGGCAATGGACGTGATCGCGGTGGCGCACACAAAGATCTGCGCATCTTCTGCCCACCCGGCTCCAAAGAGGCCGAGATCCTTGAAGAATTAGCCCCCGTCGGCGACGAGATGGTCTTCGACAAGACCACCGGCAGCGTCTTCAACGGCACCAACATTCACTTTGTCCTCAGCAACATGGGGATCAAAAACCTGGTGATGGTGGGCGTGATGACCAGCGGCTGTGTAGAATCCGCCGCCCGCGATGCCAAAGACATGGGCTACGGCGTCATTGTCGTCTCCGACGCCTGCGCTTCGTGGGATGAAGATCTGCACCGCAATTCCTTGCGCTGTATGGGTGAGGTCTTTGCGAAAATCAAGTGTACCGCCGATGTGCTTGCGGCCCTCCCGCAGCCCGTCGTGGCGGCAGAGATGACGCCGGTATGATCACCCTGATCAAAGCCGGTTGGGTTGCGGCGTGGGATGGCGCCCATCATCGCGTGATTCGCAACGGCGAAGTGGCCTTTGATGGCGATTCGATCCTCTACGTGGGAGCGCAGTGTCCTTTCGCAGCGGATGAGGTGGTGGAAGATCCCAACTGGTTCGTCTGCCCCGGCTTCATCAACTTACACGGCCACATCGGCCTCGACGTGATGGCCTCTGTCCTCGATGTGGGGCGCGGTGACCGTTTTGCGCCAAGCCTCGACTTTGTAGAACGTGCACCGCTCTTTCTCGAACCTTCACTTTCGCCTACAGCCCAACAGCAAAACGCCGAAATCTCGCTGGTGCAGATGGTCAAATCGGGCGCCACCACCATCGTCGACGCCGCCGGGTCGGGCACGATTTGGTGGCTGGGCAACCCGCCCGAAGACGAAGCGATGCTGGTGGAAACGGTAGGCCGCATCGGGGCACGGGCTTACCTGTCCCTGTCCTATCGATCGGGGCGCTCGTACCAGAAAGCCGACGGCAGCCGCGACTGGCACTGGGACGAAGACATGGGCATGGCCGGCCTGAGCGAGGCCATGCGTTTCGCCCAAGAGTTCCACGGCGCGCACGATGGGCGTGTACAGGTGATGCTCTGCCCCCACGCCGTCGACAATTGTAGCCCCGATCTCCTCTCGGCCACCCGTAATGAAGCGCGCCAGGCCGGTCTGTTGATTCAGATCCACACGGCGCAGTATGCCCACGAAGTTGACTTGATCCGCCAACGCTACGGCGACACCCCGGTTGGGCACCTACACAACATTGGCTTTTTAGGGCCGGACATTATCTTGGGCCACTGTATTTTCATCAGTGGACACCCGTCTGTCGGTGGCGACTCGGAACGGGATCTGCGCCTGATTGCCGACGCCGGCTCGTCGGTGGCCCACTCACCGCTGCCCTTCGCTCGCAGCGGGGACGCGCTCTACTCGTTGCCCCGTTACCTCGATCATGGCATCACCGTGGGTATCGGCTGCGACATCTGGCCCGCCGACATCATCAGCGAGATGAAGCTGGCCTGGTTCCTGGGCAAACACACCAATCGCACGGCGGAACGGCCAACTTGCTTGGAAGTCTTCACGGCGGCAACGGTGGGTAGCGCCAACGCCTTAGGACGCTCCGATCTTGGACGTCTTGCCCCCGGCGCCAAAGCGGACATAGTTTGCGTCGATCTATCGGGCTTCCACGTAGGGCCGGTGATCGATCCCATCCGCTCGCTGGTCGCCTTCTGCACAGGACGGGACGTGGCGCGCGTTTACGTCGACGGCAAGGTGATTGTAGACGAGGGCAAGGTTCTCAACGCTGATGAAGAGGCCCTGCGCCGGGCCGCCCACGAGATCCAAAATACACTATACAAAGTCGCCGCCCAGCGCGATCCATTGGGGCGGACCGTGGATTCCATTTTGCAGTTGGAAAAAACAACATGATTGTCACCGAAACAACACCCCAACTTGATACGATCCCGCTTGTCGATGTGGCCTGGCAACATCGACAGGTACGCGCACAGATTGATGCTGCCTGGGAACACCATGTCACCGATCCAACCTGCGACGGCGCTCACTTCTGCAAAAAGCTCGAAGCCGAATTTAGGGCTTACTTCGGCGAGGGGACCTATGCGGTGAGCGTGCAATCAGGGCTGGCGGCGCAGTTTCTGGCGCTCAAGGCAATTGGCGTGGGCGCGGGCGATGAAGTGATCACCGTGCCCAACAGCGATTTGGCCACCACTGGGGCCATCAGCCACACCGGCGCCCGTCCTGTGCTCGTGGACGTCGACGCCACCCACAACCTCGATCCGATAAAGATTGAGGCGGCCATCACCCCGCGCACACGCGCCATTTTGCCCGTCCACCTCTACGGGCGGCCGGCAGAGATGGAGGCGATCTGCGCCATCGCTCGCAAACATAACCTGTGGGTAGTGGAAGATGCCACCCTTGCGTTGGGTGCAACCTATCATGGGCAAAAGGCGGGATTGTTGGGCGACGCTGCATTTTTCTCGTTTGCCCCGCGCAAGGTATTGGGCGGATTGGGCAACGGCGGCATGGTCGTGACCCGCAGCGAAGAAGTGGCGCGCCATGTCGGCCTACTGAAAGGCTACGGGCTGGATCCAGCCAATGGTGAACGTCCCATTGCCGAGCGACACCAATTTTCCAAGCTTTCGCACCTGGTCGAAGGACACAACCTTAAGATGGATGGCCTGAATGCCGCGGTGGTTTCGGCGAAGTTCGCCCACGTGGAGGCATGGAACGCGCTGCGCAATGACATCGCCCAGCGGTACAGCGCCGCCTTTGTCGCCCTGGAAGGTGTGGACGTGCCCATTCTGCCCGTATACATTTGTCACGGTTGGCGCAACTACGTGGTCACCGTCCCCGAAGGACAGCGCGACGCCATGCGCGAGTCGATGCGTTTGCATGGGATCACCACCTCCACGCTTTACGCCCCACCAGTCCACTTGCAGCCGGTCTACGCCGAGATGAAGCTGGGCGAAGGCAGTTTTCCAGTGGCGGAAGCGTTGTCGCGCCAGGTGATTTGCTTGCCCATCTATCCTGGCATGAGCGAGGAGCAGGTGGAGCGAGTCATTGCAGCATTCAAATCGTCTTTTTTTGCTACACAGGCAAGTTAACAGTTGTCAGTTGGCAATCTCGACCCATTCATTATTCTTCATTCATCCCTTGTACCGTTGAAACACCGAAAAATTCTACTTTTAAGGAGCCACTGTAGATGCCAACAAACATCCGTTTGCGAAGACTGTTAACCTTCATGCTGTTGCTTGCAGCCACTATGATTTTGGCGGCCTGCCCTGCGGCAGCACCTGCCGGTGACAGTGGCGAGACCACCGCACCCACCGAGGAAATGGCGGACGAAGGACCGAAGTATGGCGGCACGTTACGCGTCGCCTATGTCTCTACCCGCACCGACATTGACGTACAGTCGGCCAACCAGAGCGCGCTCAACGAAGTGGCCGCCTACTTCTACGAAACCCTCTTCGACCGCATGGAAGATGGTTCCGTGGTGGGTCTACTCGTCAAGGAATGGGACATTTCCGACGACGGCCTCGTCCACACTTGGACGCTGCAAGAGGGCGTCACCTTCCACGATGGCAGTGAGTTCAACGCCGATGTGGTGAAGTGGAATCTCGAACGCAAGATCGAGTTGAAGAAGCCGCTGTGGGATCTGATCCCATTTGAGAGCATCGAAGTGGTCGATCCGCTCACGGTGCAGGTGACGCTGACCCGCCCCAGCCTGGGCGTATACGGCATCCTCGCCACCAAGACCTTTTCCATGTACAGCCCGTCCTTTGTGGAATCGGTGGGCGAAGAGGGCATCCTTAGCCAGGCCAGCGGTACCGGTCCTTTCATGGTCGAGGAATTCATCCCCAACGAAGTGCTGCGCCTGGTGAAGAACCCCAACTACTGGCAAGAGGGCCTGCCCTATTTGGATGAAGTCGTCTTCCAGGTGATCCCCGACATCAACACCCGCGCCACCATGCTCGAAGCGGGCGATGTGGACATTGCCATGGACATCTCGATCCAGGACAAAGAACGGCTCAAGGGCAATTCTGATCTGAACATTGTCGATCGTCTGGGTTCGCAGCAGTTGTACATCACCATGAACAACTTGAAAGCGCCGCTCGATGATGTGCGTGTGCGCCAGGCCATCAACCACGCCGTGGACAAGGAAGGCATCATCCGCGCCGTCTTCCTGGGTGCCTATGCCCAGGTTGCCAATGCCGTCTACTTGATGCCCAGCATCAACGGCTACTCCGAAGCGGGCAACTACGCTTATGATCCCGAAAAGGCCAACGCCCTCCTCGACGAAGCGGGCTGGACCGAACGCAACGCCGACGGCATCCGCGTCAAAGACGGCGAACCGATGGTCTTAAAGATCTACACCCGCCGCGGTAGCCAAGCTGGCGACATTGAAATCGTCGAACTGACCCAAGGCATGCTCAAGGAAGTGGGTGTGGCCCTGGACGTGCAAGTGCTTGATTCCGCTGCCTTCGTTTCGACGGTGACCAAGGTGCCCGAAGAGGCCGACTACCACATGGCAAACCTGTCGGTGGGCGTCTTCACCGGCGATGCCGAGTACATCATGCTCACCTTCTACGCCTGTGATTCGGCGGCCCCGCGCTACTACAACCGGGCCTACTTCTGTGATCCCGAAGTGGACACGCTGATCCAGGAATCGCTGACCATCACCGACCTCGACGCCCGTAACGCCATCTACGCCGAGATCAACAAGATGGTCGTCGATCAAGCGCCGATCCTGCAACTCTTCGACGTCATTCTCACTATCTCGATGAGCGACGACGTCAAGGGTGTCTACTTTGAGCCTGCCGGCAACAACTGGCCGGGCAAGTATTCGTGGTTAGATAGATAAGGGATTGGGGACTGGGGATCGGGTAGATGAGATTGAGCGATTAGGGGATTAAGCGATTGGAAATCGTGGACAAGATCTGAAGTCGCCTAATCTCCCAGTCCCCGAGCCCCAGTCCCCAACACACACGGAGCGCAACCTTGATCATCTTCATCCTCCGCCGGATTCTAATCAGTATCCCCATTTTGCTGCTGGTGGTGACGGCGGTCTTCTTTGCCTTTCAATTCATCCCCGGTGATCCGGCGCGCATGTACGCAGGCGAGACGGCTTCGCTGGAAGAGGTGGAACAGGTGCGCAGCGAACTGGGGCTGGACAGGCCGGTGCTGGTACAGTACGTCTCGTATCTTGGACGGCTTGCACAAGGCGATCTGGGGACGTCGATCTTCACCCGCCGCGCGGTGACCACTGAGATCGAAGGGCGTTTTTGGAATACGGTGAAGCTGTCTCTGGCCGCGATTGCCTTTGCCACCGTTATGGGGATGGCGATGGGCATTGTCTCCGCCCTCAACCGCAACGGTTTTTGGGACTATCTCTTTAGCATCATAGCGCTGGTAGGGATCTCGATTCCCGTCTTTTGGCTGGCGCTGCTGATGATGTGGACTTTTAGCGTGCAGTTTAGCCTCCTCCCCAGCGCAGGGGACAGTACCTGGCGTCACTTTATCATGCCCACGATCACGTTGGCCGTCTTTTCATTGGCCTTCATCATGCGCATGACCCGCTCCACACTTTTGGAGACAATTCAAGAAGATTACGTACGCACGGCGCGCGCCAAGGGTGTGCCGCCGCAGTGGGTGCTTGTGCGCCATTCGCTGCGCAACGCCCTGCTGCCAATTGTAACAGTGGTGGGGTTGCGTTTCGGTTACATGCTGGGCGGTGCGGTGATCACCGAGTCGATTTTCGCCTGGCCTGGCATGGGGCGGCTGCTCATTACCGCCGTCGGCCAGCGAGACATTCCTGTGGTTCAGGGTGTTCTGCTTGTTTTCGCCGCTTCTTTTGTTTTAGTCAACCTGTTGGTGGACATTGTCTATGGATTCGTCGATCCCCGTATCCGCCGCTAAAGCGCGGGTGCGCCGTGTAGATTCATCTTCCTCGTTGGCGGGGCGATTGCGCGCGCTGACACGCTTTGCGCGCAACTATAAGTTGGCGGCAATCGGCGGCTTTATCGTCGTTTTTTTCGTTGTTGTCGGCGTCTTTGCTCCCTGGCTTGCGCCCAAAGACCCCAACGCCATCTCGGTGCGCGATACGCTGCTCACCCCTAATACCGAATACTGGCTGGGCACCGACAACAATGGACGCGACATGCTCAGTCGGCTGATCCACGGGGCACGCATCTCGCTCACCGTTTCCTTTGCCTCAGTGGGCATTGCCACTGCCTTGGGTGTTCTTTTGGGCATCCTGGCCGCCTGGTATCGCCGCTTAGAAACAGTGATCATGCGCTTGATGGACGTGCTGCTCTCCTTTCCCGGCATCATCATTGGCCTGACGATTGTTGCCATTCTGGGGTCGGGGTTAGAAAATGTGATTTTGGCCATTGCGATCTATCAGATCCCTCAATTCGCACGGCTGGCCCACGGCATGGCGATCTCGGTGCGGCAGTTGATTTACGTCGATGCCGCCATTGCCACCGGCGCATCTGATCTGCGGATCTTTCGTCAGCATATTTTGCCCAACATATTGGCGCCGATCCTGGTACAGATCAGCCTGCTCATCCCCTCGGCCATTATGACATCGGCAGGGCTGAGCTTTTTGGGCCTTGGCGTGCAGCCGCCCACCCCCGAATGGGGCTCGATGCTGCAAAACAGCCTTTCGTGGGCACGCCTCGCCCCCCACGTGATGATCTTCCCTGGCCTCACGTTGATGCTCGTTGTCTTCGGCTTCAACGTGCTGGGGGATGGATTGCGAGATGCGCTGGATCCAAAGTTGAAGAAGAGATGATGGGATGATGCGGGAACCCATCATCTCGTCATCGTTCGATAGTCCTACCCCACCCTGGAGGAGTTTCCGTGTCTGACTTTACCGTTTTACTGGCAGACCCCAAGCAGCCGGCAGATTTCGAGTGGATCAATGCGCTAGGACCGGCCCAGTCGTTGACCTTGATCTCACCTGCAGACAACAGCGACGAGGCGTTCCTGCCACTGTTGCCACAGGCCGACGCCATTGTGACCCAATACCGCGCCATCACCGCAGATGTTCTCGCCGCTGCGCCCAAGCTGAAGCTGATCCAGCGCTACGGCAGCCGCCCAGACGATGTGGATCTAGATGCGGCACGCGCCCACGACGTCAGCGTGGCCACGATGCCGCTGCGCGGCTGCATCGCCGTGGCCGAGTTGGCGATTACGTTGATCATGTCCTTGAGCAAGAATCTGGTCAAAGGACACGACGCCACCGTCACCGGCGCCTACCGTGATCTGGGCGTGGAGCCGATCAAAACCGAACAGCGCAAACACAAATTTCAGTGGATGAAGTTGCCCGGACTGCTCGAAGTCTACGGCCAAACCTTGGGCATTATTGGCTTCGGCGAAATCGGCACCGAGACAGCCCGTCGCGCCCGCGCCCTGGGCATGGAGGTGATCTACAACAAGCGCAGCCGCCTGCCCGCCGTTGTCGAAGAGATGGAAGACGTCACCTACGCCGAAAAGGACGATCTGCTGCGCCGCGCCGACTTCGTTCTCCTCTCCACGCCGCTGACGCCTGAAACCGAGGGCATGATCGGCGCACGTGAACTGGAACTGATGAAGCCCAGCGCCTTCCTTGTCAACATCTGCCGCGGCGGCGTCATCGTCGAGGACGATCTCGTCGCTGCGCTCAACGAACGCAAAATTGCCGGCGCCGGTCTCGATGTCTTCGTCTACGAGCCGATCCCGTACGATCATCCGCTGCTCCAATGTGACAACGTCATCCTCACCCCGCACATTGGCGGCGGCACCGGCGGCACCCGCGACAAGCAGATGGCGGATGTGTTGGGGAATGTCCTTGCGTTTGCGCAGGGTGAGCGCGTCAAGCATCAGGTTGTATGAAAGGGGTGATTGGTGACGGTGGTGGGTGATGGGGCAGAAAGAGCCGACAGACTGCCTTCTGCCCCATCACCAATCACCAGTCACCGATCACTAATCACCATCTTCACCGAAACGGACTCTCATCTATGATCCGAACCAACATCGACGATCTCGTCATTATGGCTGTGACTGGGCAGATTTCACCGCCCACGCTCCAGCGCTCACCCTACCGGCCCAACAACGACGGGTTAAGCCTGGTTTTGATTGGCATGTCGGGCGTGGTCTACAACGCCCGCGTCGGTGACGCCGCCTATGGGTGGACGGGCGACCATGTAGAACCAGGGGCTAGTATCGCCCACGATAATTTCGATGTGGACCACGCCATGCACTACCTGGCCTGCGTGGGCAACGAAGCGGTGGTCACCAGTGGGCTGGCAGCGGGCGCGAAGGGCGTTGTCACTGGCGAACATGCCCGCCTGCTCGTAGACTTCACCCCCGACATCCTCGAACAGCTTTGTGTGGGCGACACCATCCTGCTCAAGACCCACGGGCGCGGCATGAAATTGCTCGACTTCCCTACGATTTTAGTGAAGAAGGCAGGTCCCAACCTGATCCAAAACTGGGGCATGACGGTCTCGCCGGAAGGGAAACTACGTGTACCAGTGGTGGCGACTATCCCAGCGCACATCATGGGCAGCGGCGCCGAGTTGACCCCCGAATTTGTGGATCAGGATCTGATGACCGGCGATCGTGAAGCGCTGGCCGAACTGGGCATCGACAACCTGAAACTAGGCGATCTCGTGGCCGTGATGGACACTGATCACCGCTACGGGCGTGGCTACAAACCCGGCGGCGTCACCATCGGCGTCATCATGCACGGCGATTCGGTGATGACCGGTCACGGCCCCGGCTGCCAGGATCTCCTGGTGGCGGCGGACGGCGAAATTGAGCCGGTGATCGATGAGAAGGCGAATCTGGTCAATATCTTGGGGATAAAGAAATGAATGAAGATTAAAGATTGGGTGGACGAAGTTGTTTCCTGATTGGGGCGCTACCTCGTCTACCCATTCTTTATTCATTATTCATCGCTCTTCCCTGCCAATAAATTAGGAAGCAAAACAACCATGCTCAACACCAATATCTCTTCTCTCGTCAAAGTCTCCGTGCTCGGGGAAATCAGTAATCCTGCTATGCCGGGTTTACCCGCCAGCCCCTACTTCGTGGCGGCGGACGGCGAGCCGATGCTCGTCCCCATGTTCGGCGGCCTCGTCTACAACGTGCGCCTTGGGGATCGGGCCACCGGCTGGGCAGCGGAGTTGATCCAGCCCGGCGTCTCCATCAAGCACCCTAAGGCCGATGCCAACACGGCGCTGGGCGTCTATGCCTGTTTGGGCAATAAGGCGCGGGTGATGAACGGCCGCGCTGCCGGCGCCACCGGCATGGTCATCGGCAAGAGTGGCCGCTTCGCCGAACATGTCATCTGCGACTTCACGGCGGATGACATCGAAAAGATGGCCCCCGGAGACAAAGTGCAAGTGCAGGCCTACGGCATCGGCATGACGCTCACCGACTTCCCCGCCATCAACTTCAAGAGCTGCTCACCCGAATTGCTCGAAGCGCTCAACCCCGACGTCAGCAGCGACGGCAAGCTGGTGATTCCCGTTAAGGGGATCGCGCCCAGCGTGCTGGCGGGTGCAGGTGCGGGCCTTTCCAACGAAAGCGGCGCGCTCAACCTGCAAACGTCTGATCCCGCACTGCTGGCCGAAGCCGGCCTCGAAGACCTGCGCTTCGGTGACATCGTCGCCGTTACCGACTGGGACAGTCGCTTTGGTCACGGCTACTTGCGCGGCTCGATCATCATCGGCGTTGTCTGTCAGGGTGGCAGCTTCCGCAGTGGCTACGGCCCGGGTCTCGCCGTGATCATGAGCAGCAAAGAAGGCGAAATCCTGCCGGTAAAGACGGAAGGCGCGAATTTGACGAAGCTAATGGCGGCAAAATAGAAAGGAATTTTCGATTTACGATTGACGATTTACGATTGTCGTGTAGAGGATGTGGCTTTTACATTGGAAGGCGTTCGTGTTGACGTATGAATTTTATCAACCCAGCAGCATCCCAATCCAAGCTCACACACTCGACCAGACAATCGTCAATCGTCAATCGTCAATCGTCAATCGTCAATCCATGAACACTTCACTGCTCAACCAACAATCAGTACTTGTCACCGGCGCAGGACGCGGCTTCGGCGCTGGCATCGCAGTGGGCATGGCGCAGGCCGGCGCAAAGGTCTGCATCACCGACATCAACGCCGAGGAATTACAGCAGACCGTCGCCGAGATCGAGGCAGCGGGCGGCGAGGTGCTGCCGCTGGTGGCCGATGTCACCGACTTTGCCGCCATGCAGAAGGTCGTCGCCCAGATCGTGGACGGGTGGGGACGGCTCGACACCGTGGTCTGCAACGCCGCTATCATGCCGCTGATCCCTTTCACCGAAACGACGCCGGAACTGTGGAGCAAGATCATCGGCGTCACCATGACGGGCGTCTACAACACGGTCAAGGCGGCCTGGGATCAGATGGTGGCCCAGGGCGGAGGGCATTGCATGGCCATTGCCAGCGGGGCCAGTGTGCGCGGCTTCTTCGACGAAGTGGCCTACTGCACCGCCAAACATGGGCTGGAAGGCTTCAGCAAAGCCCTGGCCATGGAAGCGGAGCCCGTCAATATCGCCTTCAACACCATAGGGCCGGGCAAGCGCATCAAGCCCACCAATATCACCCGCGCCGAATACGACGCCCTCTCCGCCGAGGAACGCGCCGCCTGGGTTGATCCGGTGGAACTGGCCCCAGCCTTCGTCTGGCTGGCCGCACAGCCGTCGTCCCGTTTCACCGGCCTGCGCTTCGACGCCGGCCCCCTGGCCGACACCATCGCCGCCGAAGGCTACGATTTCGAATTCGCACCGGAGAAAGTTACGGTGTATGTGGCGGATTTTGTAGAGAGATTGAAACGGCGAGACGAGTAGACAACGCTAAAGAAATAGTGCGTAGTTCGTAGTGCGTTGTGGATTCGTAGGCGGCACCGTCATTTCGATTGCACGAACACAGCTATCCACCAATGGAACGCTCATCCCGTCAACAGACTACGCACTACGCACTATTCTCGACACAAAAACACTCGGCAGCACACACATTAACCTTATCGAACACATTCGGAGACACCCATGAACGTCACCCTCATCAAACACATGACCTTTGCCGTACGCGACGCCGAGAAGACATTGGACGCCTACAAGCGTCTGCTGGGCGCACCCGAAGAAGCTTACGTCAAGACCTTTGCCAAGAGCCGCACCAAGGCCGCCGTCTTCGACCTGGGCGGCACCGAATTCCAGATCAGCGAGTCTATGGACGCAGACGGACGCTTCTCCAAGTGGATCGATGAGCGCGGCCACGAAGGGCTGCACCACATCTGCTTCGCCGTCGAAAACATTGACGATGCCCTCGCCGAAGCCCAGGCCAACGGCGCCAGCCTCAAAGAATGTGTCGCCTGCAAGATCACCGGCAGCCACATCCACCCCGAAGGCTGGGTCGCCTTCCTCCAAGACGACGTTAGCGGCGTCGAAATCGAATTCATGCAGGTCTATAAAGAGGGCGAGAGCATGGAGCGCCCAACGGGAATTTAATTGATTTTCGATTGACGATTGACGATTGTCTCGTAGAGCGTGTGAGTGGAGATAAGCGGGTTGGTTGTCTGAGCCTCTACAAAGACACAACCCAATACCCGTTCACATCCTTAACCCGACAATCGTCAATCGAAAATCGAAAATTCCAAAACCAACATCCTATGACAAAATACACCGGCGATTACAAAACCGAGCAGATCCCGTTGCGCTACGTCCCGTTGCAGACGCTGCGAGCGGTAACCGAGGCGATCCTCAAACGCACAGACTTGAAAGCGGAAGACGCTGAGATCATCGCCGATGCGCTGATCACCAGCGAGCTGCGCAATCTCCAGGGGCAGGGGCAGGGCGTGCGCCGCGTCAAGGCCTACGTCGAACGTGTGAAGAGCAAGTATATGGACGTCGACGCTCCCTTTGACATTGTCAAAGAGTCTCCTGCGCTAGCCCTCGTCGATGCCCACAACGCCGCAGGCACCGTCGTCGCCGTCAAAGCCATGCGTCTCGCCGTGCAAAAGGCCAAAGAATGTGGCGTGGGCATGGTCGTTGTGCGCCACAGCACCCACTTCGGCTCAGCCAGCTATTCGGCCAGTGAGGCGCTCAAAGAAGGCTGCATCGGCATCAGCATGACCAACGCCGGCCCCGAAATGGCCCCCTGGGGTGGCATTGACGCCATCATCGGCACCAATCCCTGGGCGGTGGCCATCCCCGCCGGTGACGAACCCGACGCCATGCCTATCATCCTCGACATGGCGCTGACCATGGCAGGCAAGGGCATGATGGGTTGGCTGATGCGCGACGGCAAGAAGATGCCCACCACCTGGGCCATCACCAAAGACGGGCGCTTCACCGACGAACCCGGCGAGGCCATGGACGGCACGCTGCTGCCTATGGGCGAGTACAAAGGCGCTGGCCTCAGCGTCATCACCGACATCCTCACCGGCGTCCTCAGCGGCAGCGGCGCGTTCGGCACCATCCCCTACAGCAACCAGGCACGCCAGGACGTGGCCCACCAGTTCATCGCCTACGACATCGACTGGTTCATGCCCCGCGCCGAATTCTACGCCGACCTGGCCAAGTTCGTCGCCATGATCCGCGGCAGCCGCACCCGTCCCGACGTCGACGAGATCCTGCTGCCTGGCGAACTCGAATGGCGGCGCATGCAAGAGAAAAAAGTCACTGGCGTCCCTGTCGATCCCATCATCTACGCCGAGTTGAAAGCAGCCGCGGCGGACATGGGGGTGAATTGGCCGTTTGAAGACTGACAAGGTGAGGGGGTGACAAGGTGAAAACAAAGGGATGATGAGATGATCGGGTTCGCTGAGCATCATCCCATCATCACCGTGCAAAGCATCACACGCATGACGTGATCACCATGTCACCCCTTCACCTTGTCACCTTGTCAGGTACACAAACCAACATTCTCTACAGGAGTTCCCATGCCCACTACCCCACTCGGGCGTGCCGTAGCGAAGAGAGCGCAGCATTGGCTCACAACGCCGCCGTCCGATCCAATTTACACCGGCAGCAGCACTTCAACAGCAGTGCGCGTCGCCGTGCAGCAGGCCATGGCCGATCATCTCTGTGATCACTACACACGACGGCCCGGCATCGCGCCGCTGTGCAAAGCCATCGCCGCCCAGATGCAGGCCCACGGCCTCGAAGTCGACGCCGACAACGGCGTCGTCGTCACCGGCGGCGTGGACGAGACGCGCTATGTCGCCCTCCACGCCCTGGCACCGGGGAAGACGGTCTACGTCGCCCAGCCTGGCCCCAACTACGCCGAAACTGTACTCGCGCTGGCCGGCATCAAGGCGCAGACGCTCGACATCAACGCCGAGTTGCCCGCCGTCGACAATGCGCTGTTGTTGGTCGATCCCGCTCAACTCAGCGCCGACGCCCAGTCGCAACTGGCCGAATGGGCCGTTGCCCACAACGTCACCGTCGTCGCCGACGAGTCTGATCTTTCTTTTTTTGAAAAAGGACACCGTCCCTTCGCCCAGCATCCTGGTTGCGCTGAACGAACGTTGACGCTAGGCAGTTTCAAAGGGGCAGACGGCATTGGTCATTGGCAGGTGGCCTGGTTCGCAGGACCGAAGAAACTGGCCGTCCCCGTGCGTGATCTCAAGCAAGCCATGACGATTTCGTCACCGGCCCCGGCGCAGTATGCCGCGCTGGCTGCCGTCAAACAGATGCAAGAGGCGGGCGCATGACCCAGACCACGATCCCGGGCGAAGCCGTCTCGCTCGCAGAACTCCAAGCTGTGGCCGGAGACGGCACCAAGCTGCGCTACGCCCTCATGGAAATGGCCTCGAAGATCCCCGACGCCATCGCCCTAGGTCGCGGCGACCCTGATCTCGACACGCCGGCCTACGTCATCGAGGCTGCCCAGGCCGCCGTGGCCGATGGCCGCGCCGATGCGCCCACGCCCGTCGCCGGTCTACCTGCCCTGCGCGAAGCCGTGGCGCGCAAACTGCGCGAACAAAACGGCATCCCTGTCGACGCCGCCGGTGTGATCATCACCACCGGCGGGCAAGAAGGCATATTCCTCATCATGCAGGCGCTGCTCGATCCCGGCGACGAGATCCTAGTGCCCGATCCACGCTACAGCAGCTACGATCAGGCCATCGAAGCCGCCGGCGGCGTCATGGTC
This sequence comes from bacterium, assembly GCA_016124945.1. Lineage (GTDB taxonomy): Bacteria > Chloroflexota > Anaerolineae > Caldilineales > Caldilineaceae > RI-153. The sequence continues at coordinate 228,188 of WGMT01000036.1, forward strand.
AACGTGGCCACCGAACCCGCAGACAACTTCGATTTGCTGCCGTCCGCCGTCGAAGCCGCCATATCGCCCAAAACCAAGGCGCTGCTTATCGTTTCGCCTAACAACCCCACAGCGGGCGTCGTCAGCGAAGCTAGTCTGCGTGGCATCGCCGAAGTCGCCCAGAAGCACAACCTCATCGTCATCAGCGACGAAATCTACGAGCGCTACATCTACGAGCCGTCGGTACAGGTGAGCATCGCCTCACTGCCCGGCATGTTTGAACGTACCATCACCCTCAACGGGTGCAGCAAAACCTATGCCATGACCGGCTGGCGTGTCGGCTTTTTGGCTGCGCCGCCCGAATTTATCAACGTCCTTGCCGGGGTCAAATCCGTCCTCAGTGGGTACGTCTCGCCTGCCAGCCAATACGCCGCGCTGGCCGCGCTCACCGGTCCACAAGACATTCTGGCCGAATACAAAGACATCTACCTGCGCCGTCGCCAACTGATGATGGACGGCCTGGCCGAGATGGGCTTCACCTATACCGAACCGCAAGGTGCCTTCTTCATCTACACCAACGCCGCCTCCAGCGGCCTTTCGGCCTTTGAACTCAGCTACCTGCTGCTCAAAGAAGGACACGTCCTCATCTTCCCCGGCACCGCCTTCGGCGACAAATGGCAAGATTGGCTGCGCATCAGCCTGCTCCAGCCCGAAGAAGAGATCATAGAGGCGATTCGGCGCATGAAGGCGGTTGTTGAGCGTAGGAGAAAATGAGTAAGGAGTAATGAGTAGGCCAAAGCGAGTCGCACCAATGTAGGCAAGTCTCTCTGTAAACTAGGTTCTGTTGACATTTACAGTGCGGTCTCCTGGCAAGTTGTCGCTCAATGTCAAATTGACCAGAGAAGACCTGTGAAATGTCAACACAGCCTACTCATTACTCCTTACTCATTTCGCACTACCCGAAATCATCGAAAGAAAAAACATGACCCATCCCGAGCTCATCTCTCTTCTCCAATCCCTTATCCGCATTCCTTCGCCGAATCCGCCGGGGGATTGCCGGGCGATTGCCGATTTTTGTGAGGAATATCTGCAACGCATCGGCTTCAATACCACCAAGATCGCGCCGGACGAGCGCGCCTGGAGTGTGATTGGCGTGGCTGGCAGCGATGACGGCCCCAGCCTGCTGCTACATGCGCACATCGACACTGTGCCATTAGGCCAAAATGCCAAGTGGACCTACAATCCTTTTGGCGGAGATGTGGACAATGGCAAGATCTACGGCCTGGGCAGTGTCGACGACAAAGCGCCCATGGCCGCCATGCTGCAAGTAGCCGCCGATTTATCTGAACGGCTGCACGAAATAAAGGGGAAATTGGTAATTGTCTGCGCCGCCGAGGAAGAGACGGGTGGCGTCTTGGGCACCAAGTGGCTCTCTGAAAACGGCTACATTCCCGCCTGCGACTTTGTGGTGGTGGGCGAGCAGACGCACAATCGCATGGCAACGGCGCACAAGGGTGTATTGCGCGCTGCTTTCCATGTACGTGGTCGCACCTCTCACGCCACGGATCCCTGGCGCGGGCGCAACGCCATTAACGGCATGGCGCACCTGATCCTCGATCTGGAGCGCTACCAAAAGGACGTCCTCGAAGCGCGGCCCCACCCGCTGCTTGGGGCGGCCAGCATCAACGTCGGCGTCATCCAGGGCGGCGTTAGCGCCAATGTCGTGGCCGACGCCTGCACCATCCGCGTGGATCGGCGCATGGTCCCAGGCGAAGATCCGCAGGTCGTCATCAGGGAATTGCAGGAGATCGTGGCCAAACGTCAGGCACTCGATCCGGAACGCAGCTACAGCGTAGACAGTTTCCAGATCTCCAACTGGTTCCAGAGCGACGCCTCTTCAACGCTGGCGCAGCGCTTCCTTGCCATCTGCGCCGAGGAGACGGGCACGCCTGCCGAACCCGTGGGCTACCTGCCCGGCAGCGATGCCAAACACCTGGTCAACCAGACAAAACAGGCCATGATTGTCTTTGGCCCTGGCACCTATCAAGTGGCCCACTCCACCGACGAGTACACGGAAGTGGCCGAACTTGAAGCCACATATCGCATCCTACAAAGGTTTGCTAAGGAGATGTTGTTTTGAAAGGGGTAATTGGTAATGAGTGACTGGTGATTAGGTTTGTCCATTCATTTGCCAATGGACAAACCTAATCACCAGTCACTCATCACCAATCACCTTTCCACCCCAACTCGTTCAAGTTTGTATTCACATTCAGAGGAATAGACTCATGCTCGACCTAGCCATTAAAGGCGGGACGGTGGTCAGCGAGACCGGCGTCTACGCGGCCGACGTGGGCATCGAAGGCGGCAAGATTGCCATCGTATCCAGCCCAGGTGCGCTTCCCAGCGCCCGCCAGGAACTCAACGCCGAAGGATTGTTGATCCTGCCCGGCGTGATTGACATTCATTTCCACGTACGCGCCCCTGCTCACCCACAGCGGGGCACATGGGAAAGCGAGACACGCGCTGCGGCTTCCGGCGGTGTCACCACGCTGTTCGAAATGCCCATCAGTATCCCAGGCTGTGCCCGGCGCGACATTTTCGAGAACCGCAAGGCGTTGGGCCAGTCGCAGGCCTACGTCAACTTCGGCCTTTATGGCGCGCCCGGCCTGCTGGATCGAGACGAAATCCTGGGTATGGGCGACGCAGGCGCTGTGGGCTTCAAAGTCTTCACCCATGCCGCGCCCATCGGCCGTGAAGACGAATTCCTCGGCATCTGCCTCGAACGCGAGGACGACATCTTCAAAGCGCTGGAGATGACAAAGGAGACGAGCCTCATCACCGTCTTCCACGCCGAAAACCAGCACTTGATTGAGCTCTTCGAGGAACGCATCCGTGCCACCGGGCGCAACGACTACATGGCCTTTGTGGAAAGCCGCCCGCCGGTGGTGGAAGCGATGAGCGTGGCGCAATTGGCAATCCTGTGTAAGGCGACGGGTGCACGGGTGCACATGGCCCACGTCTCTTGCGCCGAAGCGCTGGAAGCCCTGCGCAAAGGACAACTTGACGACATCCCACTCACCGGCGAAACCTGCCCCCACTACCTTCTCTTTACCGAAGAGGACATGGCCAAGCACGGTCCTTTCGCTATGATCAAGCCGCCCCTGCGCACCGCCTACGATCAAGCAGCGCTCTGGGACGGCCTCTTTGACGGCTCACTTTCGGCCATCACCACCGATCACAGTCCTTTCACCCTGGCCGAAAAAGAAAAGGGACTCACCAACATCTGGCAGGGCGCCATCGGTGCGCCCGGCATCGAAGCATTGGTCCCCTTCGTCATGACCGAAGCGCTGGACGGGCGCATCACGCTGGAGCAGGCAGTTCACTTCATTTCCAGCGAACCGGCGCGGCTCTTCAACATGTACCCCAATAAGGGCACAGTACAGGCCGGCACCGATGCGGATCTAACAATCTATGATCCCAACGGCGCGCAGGCAATCGACAGCAGCAAGTGGCTCTCCAAGTCCAGCGTCACCGATCGTCTCTACAACGGGCGCCGCCAGGCGGGTAGAGTAGCGGCCACGATTGTCAACGGCACTATCGTCTTCGACGGTAGCGAGATCGTAGCCGAAAAGGGCGTCGGTCAATTCGTACGGCCAAACCGAGAGATCTAGGATTTTTTATCCACGCAAAATAGAACGCGGATGAAGCGGATTGGGCAGATCCAAGCGGATAAAGCCGTTGATGGTCTGTTCAAATCCGCTTCATCCGCGTTCTATTTCCTTCCTCTGTCCATCCACGCTGCACTCTGCCCCAGTCACAAATCACCAATCATCAATCCACAAATCACGATTCAGCGCATGTCATGGTAGAATAATTCGCACATCGGCAATGTGTGCCGGTGACGTGTTTCTATTCCCTGAGGACAGCGAATTCAATGATGAAGATGAACGCGTTGGCAAAGTACTCTTGGGGCGTACTTGCGTACACCTTACTGGTAATCATGTGGGGCGCTTTTGTGCGCGCCACAGGTTCGGGTGCAGGCTGTGGCCGTCATTGGCCGGCCTGTAATGGAGAAGTGATTCCGCGTGCAGAGTCTATTGAGACAGTGATCGAGTTTTCGCATCGTGTCACCAGTGGTCTGGCGCTGATTGCTGTGGTGTTCATGCTGGTTTGGGCGTATCGAGCCTATGCGCCCGGCCATGCGGTCCGCCGCGGTGCAATGGCATCCATGATCCTGATGATCATCGAAGCACTGCTGGGGGCCGGTTTGGTCCTCTTTGAGTTGACGGCTGACAATGCATCGGTGGCGCGTGCGGTGGCTATGGCGCTTCACCTGATGAACACCTTCATTCTGGTTGGCGCCATCACCCTCACGGCCTGGTGGGCATCAGGTGGCAAGGACATCAGCCTGAGGGGAGCACCTGTCCGCTTGCGTTGGGCGTTGTTCGCCGCCTTTGCAGGAAGCCTTATCCTTGGGGCGAGTGGCGCTGTCACAGCCCTGGGCGATACGCTGATAACGACAGCCGGTATCTCGCCGGCCGATTCGCCGTTGTTGGCCACGTTGGTGGAGTTGCGGATAATGCACCCGCTTATCGGCGTGCTGGTGGGTGTGCTGATCTGGCTGGCCTTCTTCCTGGCGCGACAGGGATTTAACAGCCCCAGCATGAACCGCACCGGCTATGCGTTACTGGGCCTCTATTTGGGGCAGATTCTCCTGGGCGGCGTCAATGTGATACTCAGAGCGCCGGTTTGGATGCAACTGATGCATCTGCTCGTGGCAGACTTGATCTGGATTTTACTGGTAATCATGGCGGCGCAACGCCTGGCCGTGACCACAGAAGAGACAGTTCCAGAGCGATTGGGCCAGACATTGGTTCAAGCAGGCGACTAGCCTGAACCAATTTCCCATTGCAAACGTTGTCAAAAAGAGGCTCAAATTGAGCCTCTTTTTATTTTGTTTTCGACAGTTCACGCACATACACGGATATTCGTCTTCAGAGGCCGAAGGTAGAATGAAAAGGCAAAACTTACGATATCCTTAGCAAAAACCAGGTACAGTATGCCGAATTACTTACAAAAACCTTTCTTTTCCAGCATAGGAATCCTACTGTTGATCATGGTGTCGGTCGCTTTAGCCACAGCGCAGGGACCGAACAACACAATGGTGGATGAGTTTGTCGGCATTTTGCCGCACACAAAGCCGCTGCCCGCGCACGAAGTTGCACCGGGCGTCGTTCTGCTGCAATTGCACAATGACAGTACGGTTGTAGCAGCGGCAGATCTGCTGGCTACACTTGCTCCTGAGATCAACCAGTTCAATCCACTGCCGGCGATACCGCATGGTTACAGGGTGGACGTCCCCATCGGTGAGGAGACGGCGATTGCTGCCCGATTGGTCGCCAGCCCGCTTGTGCAAATGGCCGAGCCGGACTACATCTACCACAGCATGAAAGAGCCAAATGATCCTCTATACAGCCGCTACCAGTGGAATCTACGCCACATCGGCGTAGACGTAGCCTGGAGCTATACGACAGGTGGTAGTGATGTGACGGTTGCCATTCTGGACACAGGTGTAGATCTCACGCACCCAGATCTACTGCAGAACCTGGTGCCCGGCTACGACTTTGTCAACAACGACGCCAACCCTGGCGACGATGAAGGGCACGGCACACACGTCGCCAGCATTGTTGCGGCGGGCGGAGACAATGGCATGGGCATTGCCGGCATCTCTTGGCAGACGAAGATCATGCCGGTGAAGGTTCTCGACAACAGAGGACGGGGGAGTGCATCGGGCATTGCACAGGGGATCGTTTGGGCAACAGATCACGGCGCAGATGTGATCAACCTGAGTTTGGGATCCGCACAATACTCTGAAACAGTCAATGCAGCCGTGCAATATGCCACTCAAATGGGTGTATTGGTAGTTGCTGCTGCCGGAAACTACTATGATGCCGGGAACCCTATCGTTTACCCGGCCGCATTGAACAACGTGTTGGCCGTTGCCGCGGTGAACGATGTAGACGGCCATGCATCTTATTCGAGCAGTGGTAATTTTGTAGACCTGGCAGCGCCCGGCGGCGATGTCGTCAACGAGTTGGATCCTGAAATTCGGCATTGGATCCCTGGCGCCTACCTACGTGCTCGAGGGCTGGCCTACGCCGGATTGGTGGGCACCAGTCAGGCGGCGCCTCATGTTGCCGGCATTGCGGCACTCTTACTCACGGTGGAGCCGTCACTGACCGTGGAGCAGTTGGTTTCGCTCATCACAGGCAGCGCAGTTGATGTGCATGCGCCAGGCTGGGACGAATATAGCGGCTACGGCAGGATTGATGCCGCCCGGGCACTCCACTCCTTGCTGGCAAGTACAGCAACAGCAACGCCGGTGCCCACGGCAACGGCCACGCCCACCCCAGAAAACACGGCCACGCCAACGCCCACCCCAACCGCCACACCCGTTCTCATTTTGCACGCAAACGAAGAAACACGTATCAACAGCAGCATCATTGACAGCCAGTCCGATGCGGCTGTTGTCGCAGATGGCGATGGCAATTTGAGTGTCATCTGGCACGATGGCCGCGGCGGAAAGGAACACCTGTACAGCGCTCATCTTGAACGCACTTCAAAAAATTGGGGGCCTAATTTCAGCGTAACAGGAAACGCCCAATCAGCAGGTAGCCAATCACTAAGCCCACCAACAATCGTTCTGGATAAAGAATTGAACCTTCATGCTGTCTGGATCGAGCGAAGTGAAGCAGGAGATGGAATTCTTTACCACAGTGTAAAGTATGCCGCAACAACGACCTGGGCACACATCGCCACGCTCAACGCCGGCACCAACCCCAATGTCAACGGTGCACCTGCATTCACAATTTCAGCAGACGGGACATTGGCCGCTGCCTGGACAACGACGCAAGTCAATTCCATCGGCCAAGCGACAGAGACAATCTGGTGGAGTCGACGCCCTGCCCATGTGTCTCAGTGGAGCGCCCCGGCACTGTTGCATAACGATGAACACGCCATTCAACGCGAGGTGGCACTGACAGAGGACGGCTCTACACTCTATGCGGCGTGGGCTTACTACAGCAATGGCACAGCATCACTGAAAGCCGCCACCCTCGCACAGGAAGCAGCAAATTGGTCTGGAGCTTCAACTGTGATGCCGTTGAACCCTATTGTCCAAGAGCACGAACTTGATTTGGCAGTGACGAGCAATGGCACGATCCTCATCGCTTGGGTTGATCAGTGGGAAGCGGCAAACGGCAACGATCTCTTTCTCATCCACCGCCATCCAAGCCAGGGCGTATGGTCAGTGCCGGTTCAGTTGACAGATGGCGCAGCAGCGGCGCAGCAGCAGCAACCTCGCCTGGCCACCAGCGATATGGGCGTTGCACTGGTTTGGCACGACAACCGCCATGACGCCGGAGATATCTTTGTTGCATGGTCGGGAGACGATCTCACAGAGTGGACGCGGGGCAAAAAGGTGAACCAGGACAAAAATTCCACATTACAGGAAGATGCAGACGCTGCCCTCGATCCATTTGGCAACACAACTGTCGTGTGGAACGATTCACGTACCGGCGACGCCGGGCCCGAAATCTATGTCCGTTTTATCTCCGCCAATAATCGATTTCAACTTTACCTTAGTCAGATTGAATCGCCTTGACCCATAGCCGTTCATCTCCCAAAAACACAAACCGACCAGGTCGTAACGACCTGGTCGGCAAGATTGGGCAGTACGGCAGTTCAATACAGAGCATCGAGCATCTTATCAGCGAATCATATCTTGTCAGATCCCAGCTAATCGTCACGGCCCTGTACGCGCAGAGACGACAAAGAGGATTGGGAATCTCGTTGCTTGAGGGAAGGAATCTGTCCCCCCCACAGCGCCAATAGCCCCAGCACCACCGCAGCGGACAGGTAGGCCGGTCCTTCACCAAAGAAACCTAAGAAACCATTTCCCCAAATAGGTCCAACGGCGCGCCCCAGGCTTTCCATAGCGCCGCTGACGCCCTGCACACGTCCCTGTTCCTCTTGTTCTCCTGCCCGGCTGATCATCGACACCAATGTGGGGTTAGAGAGCGCAGCGCCAACCGCCGCCGGGAACATGGCAACAATGAAGAGTCGCCAATCATATGCAAAGGCGGCGGCTGTCAAGCCCACTACAGTCAAAATAAGCCCCACAAGGTAGGTCTGCTTTTCACCGATGCGCCGAACCACTGGCCCAACAGCCCCACCTTGCACCAGCGCGCCGATAAAGCCCACCAACGCCAGGACGTACCCCACTTGAGAGATGTTCCAGTCAAAACGGGTACTGCCGAAAAGTGCAAAGGTTGTTTGATAAACCGAGATCGCAGCCCAGTAGACAAAGTCCATCCACAGCAGCGGGCCGATTACCGGCCGAGAGAGTTGTAACGGAATCTCGCGCCAAGGGCTGCGACGCGTCGAGACGGATTGTCGATTGGTCTCGGGGAGCCAGAAAAAGGTAAAGACAAGGGCGCCCAACGCCAACAGCGCCGCCCCCCATGCCGGCGTGGCATGGCCAAACTTGCCAAGCACACCGGCCAATGCTGGCCCGAAAACAAACCCCAGCCCGAAGGCGGCGCCGATAATGCCGTAGGCTTTGGCGCGATTCTTCTCTTCGGTGATGTCGCTAATGTAGGCTCGCGCCGTCGAAATATTGCCGCCGGAAAGGCCGTCAACGATCCGCGCGGCAAAAAGCCAGAAAAGATTGCCGGCCAATGCCAGCATCACAAAACTGACAACCGTACCCAGGAGGCTGATCAACAGAATAGGCCGCCGCCCAAAGCGATCCGAAAGGCTGCCTAACAGTGGCGCAGCAAAAATCTGACAGATAGAATAAGTGGCAAACAAAAAACCGATTTGAAGTCCCGACGCATTAAAATCCGAAGCATACAGAGGAAGAAGAGGAATAATAATTCCAAAACCCAACAGATTCACGAAGATGATAGAAAAAATGATCGCCAAGGATCGCTTGTTCGACATAGAGCCTCTTTACTCACCCCACCCGCGCACAATACCCATCGGCGCCCAATAGCATTGTTGCGCCAGCGCAGAATCTTAACACAAGCGAAATAGATGACCAATCCGAAGTGTAATCCATGTTCCGATTGTTCTACGATTTCCTGACGATTACCCTATACAACAAATTGTATAGACTATTTCTAGTCCAAATGCCTACGTGTCAGTTTGTTGCTGGATCTCGATGAGAATATAATACGTACAGTTCCACAGCAAAGTGTGCACAGTTTGCACCGGCTACATATCCAGTATCACACCGCATAACATGTCACTTCGTAACATGTCACTTCGTAACACATCGAGGAGGCAGCGTTCCTGTAACGACATGTCTAGAAACAAAGGTAGTACAATGAGATTTCAAAAAGCCTTTTTCAGCAATACACTGCTTGTGATGGGTGTCCTATTTTTGGGGGGCTTCGCCGCTTTTGAGCTGAACGGTTTTCAGATTGATCCCATTGTGCCGGCATTGGCCGCCTTCTGCATTGCCAGTACTGCGCTCATCGATAGATTGGGCTCGCGGGAAATGGAGTAGCCAGTTGGTGTGCCCGATGCTGACAGTAGTTCCCCACGCTTTCCCTCACTTAGACGTTACATAGCAATTCCTCTCTGCCGCCTACCATAACGCCACGAGCTTCGGTGACTAGTCAACTGCCTAGTTACAAGGCTAAGCGCACGGGTATTGTGAATAAAATCACAATTTCCTATACTGATCTAGTGGGAACAATCCTTAAGCAAGCAAAGAATTGAAAATGTGACACAAAGAGGTGCCACGGTTCTTCGCCCGTCACGTCGGGCGTCTCGTCCCCCGCTGCCGCTGACTACTCTGCCGGCGGCACCTTGAGATCTGGAGGAATCATGCAAAACGTCGGCCCCTACATCAGCGAGTATGGACTGGACAACCACGGTATCGACAACGCGGAGACAGTCTACTGGAATCTGCCCACACCGATGCTCTACGAAGAGGCGATACGCCGTCGCGAAGGCGCCGTTACCCACCTTGGCCCTCTGGTGATCCGCACCGGCGATCATACCGGGCGTTCACCTAACGATCGTTTTGTGGTATGTGAATCCAGTTCAGAAAAAAATGTTTGGTGGGGCAAAATCAACAGCCCATTCGAGCCACAGAAGTTTGACGACATCTACCGCCGCATGCGCTCCTACAGTCAGCATCGCGATCTATTTGTCTTCGATGGTTATGTAGGCGCCGATACCCGCTATCAGCGCAAAGTACGCGTGATTACCGAGAAGGCGTCGTTGATCCTATTTGCCCGTAACATGTTCATTCGTGAATTTGACGGTGAAGTGCTGCGGTCCTTCAAACCAGACTTTACTGTGTTCGACATGCCAAGCTTCCACGCCATCCCCGAAGAAGACGGCACACGCAGCCAAACCTTTATCATCCTGAACTTCGCCAAGAAACTGGTGCTCATTGGCGGTAGTGCCTACAGCGGTGAGATCAAGAAGTCGATCTTCAGCGCCATGAACTACATCCTGCCCCTCGAAGGTGTGATGAGCATGCATTGCAGCGCCAATTACGGCAGAAACAAAGACGACGTTGCCCTTTTCTTCGGCTTAAGCGGCACGGGCAAGACGACGTTAAGCGCCGACCCGGCGCGCACCCTTATCGGCGACGACGAACACGGCTGGAGCGATGACGGCGTCTTCAACTTGGAAGGCGGCTGTTACGCCAAGGTGATCAAGCTCGATCCCAAAGGCGAGCCCGAAATCTACGAAACCACGCGGCGCTTCGGCACGATCCTCGAAAACGTGGCCTATGACAGCAAGACCCGCCGCATCGACCTGAATGATGCATCGCTGACCGAAAACACCCGTGCAAGCTACCCGATTACCCACATCGCCAATGCCGATCCTTCGGGCGTGGCCGGCCACCCCAAGAACATTGTCTTCCTCACGGCGGATGCCTTCGGTGTACTGCCGCCCATTAGCAGGCTGACCAAGGAACAGGCGATGTATCATTTCCTCAGCGGCTACACGGCGCGTGTCGCCGGCACCGAACGAGGGGTCACCGAGCCCAAGCCTGTTTTCTCAGCGTGCTTTGGTGCGCCCTTTATGCCACTGCACCCAGGCGTCTATGCCGAGTTGCTAGGCAAGAAGATCGACGAACAGAATGCACAGGTCTGGCTGGTCAATACCGGCTGGACGGGTGGCCCTGCAGGCGTCGGCTCCCGAATGAAGCTGGCCTACACTCGCCGTATGATCAGCGCAGCCTTAACCGGTGAACTCAAAGACGTCGAGATGATGGTCGATCCCGTCTTCGGGCTGAGTATTCCGGCTGCAATCAATGGTGTGCCGAGCGAAGTCCTCAACCCACGCAACACCTGGATGGACAAGACGGCCTACGACAAAAGCGCTCATGAACTGGCCCAGATGTTTGTTGCCAACTTCAAGGAATTCGAAAGCGGCGTGAGCCAGGAGATCATCAACGCCGGGCCGCAAGCTGTGGCGGTACGCTAGAAGACAAAAGACGGTGGACGAACGTCCAGGTTAACGGTGAAGATTGAGGCGCCGAGTGGGGAGACCTACCCGGCGCTTTCGCGTGGAGCAGAGATGGAACGCTTTCGATCCTCACCGCGTGGCAAAGGCGGCGGCGGTTCGTGGTATACTGAATTTCCTTTTGAACATTTTTTGTGTCAGTCAGGAGCGTATCGTGTCGCACAAGCCGAAACAGGGTGCATCTGAACCCGAAGATTTTGAAGCTCAATTCGCCGATCTTCTCAGTGGGCAGGCCGACCTACCTAGCGACCATCGCAGTGGTTTTGTGGCAGTGATCGGGCGGCCCAACGTGGGCAAGTCGACATTGCTTAATCGCCTATTGGGGCAAAAGATCGCCATTACCAGCGACAAGCCACAGACGACGCGCGATCAAATCCTGGGCATCCGTAGCGAAGAAGATGCGCAGTACATCTTCCTTGACACGCCCGGCATCCACCGCCCCAAACATAAATTGGGCCAACACATGGTGCAGGTGGCAGAAGAAACCATTACCGACGATGCCGATGTGGTGCTCTGGCTGGTGGATGTGACCACGCCCCCCACCGATGAGGACATGCTCATTGCCGGGCGGCTCCGTGAACTCGGTGCAAAAATGCCGCTGCCCCGCTTGATCCTGGGGCTAAACAAACTCGATCAGTGGCAGGGCGACGATAACATGTTGGCAGAACGCCGCGCCGCCTACCTCACCTTGCTCGACGGCGTCAACACCGAAGACACGCCCGCCGCTGTGATGAGCTACACCTTCAGCGCCATAGACGCAAGTGGCGTCGACGCACTACTGGCCAGTCTTCGTGCGGCGCTGCCAGAGGGTCCTCAATACTACCCCGACGATCAGGTCACCGATCTCAATCTACGTTTCCTGGTGGGCGAGTTGATCCGTGAACAGGTGCTCAATCTGCTACACCAAGAAGTGCCACACAGTGTCGCTGTCGGCGTTACCGAGTTTGAGGAACGCAGCGACGATCTCACATACATTGCCGCCACGATTTACGTCGAGCGCTCTACACAAAAGGGCATTATCCTTGGCAGTGGCGGCGCAATGATTAAGCAGATCGGCAAGTTGGCCCGTCCTCAAATCGAGGAGATGGTAGGGACAAAGGTCTATCTTGAACTTTGGGTAAAAGTCTTGGAGAAGTGGCGACGGCGCGAGAACATGCTACGTCGCCTGGGTTACGAGATAGGCCGCTAACAAAAATAGCAAGCCATGCTCAAAAATCGTAGCGGTGTAGCAGGTAGGTGCGCTGTGCAGTGATGCCCTGTGCTTCCAGAAAAAGGTTCCCTGTAGCCGTAGAGGGCATCGGCCCAATCGCCAGGGTGCGCCAGCCGTCGTTGATGGCTACCTGCTGTGCCATACGCCAGAGTTGCCCCCCAATCCCCTGCCTACGCCAGGATGGGATCACACCACCAAAAATCAACCTTCCACCGTCCACGCGCTGCTGCAGCCGCCACCTCAGCCAGAGTCGCCACCAGGGTGTTCGCCCTCCGCCGGCACGCTGCAAGGCAGCGGCGAGATCGGGTTGTAGAAGCACATATCCCACCGATTCACCTGCCACAGTCGCCAACCACCCTTGCAACGGGAAACGCATCAGTAGGCTCAACAGAAAATCAGCTTCCATGTCGTCAGGTGCGGGGAAGTCGGCCCACAGGGGCATCGTCTGCGCAAAGAGCGGCAGCAGATCGCCGGCCAGCCGCTGTGGATCAAACGGCTCAACAACGGCGAGGCCGTCCTGTGGATCGGCAACTTGCACGGGGAGGACCACTTCGTAGAGCAGTGCACGCCCTAGTGGACGGCACACCAATGCCGCCACTTCAGGCAAGTAGGGCGGGTTATAGGCGGAATGGAAGGGCGACAGACGATGAAAATGATCCTGAAGGACGCCGCTGCCCAGGTGTGGGGAAAGCCCGGTAGGCAGAATAAGCCGACGCACGCCCTGCGGTTGTAGCAATTCCTGTGCCTGTGCTAAAAATCGGGAAAGGCATTCATTGTCGTTGGCCAGATGCAGCACCGCCGCATAAGCAGCGTCGTCACGGCGACGGCGATCTCTCAGCAGCACACCCGCCACCACACTCTCCTCAAAAACGGCGCCGGAAAAGGCCGGCAGGTCGGTGCGTTGCGGCGAGTGTGGCTGCTTGCGCTGGGGCAACGCTTCGCCGTAGAGAAAGATTGGGTCCATGCGGGCTAGATGAGCGTTTCGAGCAACGTCAAGCCACCGGCCAAAGTCGGGGTAGAAGGGCGGCACCCAACGATCATCATTCTGATAAATATGCCGCCAGTTTCGCACAAAATCTCGCCGCTGCCAGCCTCCTTCGGCGACATTAAATCGATAGTTGAAGTAGCGTGCCAAAATGGTTTTTCCTCAGGTTACTAGATGCGGATCGGTAGGGACGACACCCATCGCCCATAGTCCCCTGTGGAAAAAACCGGGGATAAGACGGGGCAACTATGGATAAGTCGATACAGATTGAGGATAACCTCCCTGGCAGATCAAAAGACGAAATCGACTTATCGACACAACCTTAAATTTTACAGAGATTTTATGGTATGACGCTGTTAAGAAATACAAATATTTTGGGGGCATACTCAACCAACCCGCTAGATATCGCGTAGAACAAGCGTTCACGCCTTGAATTTGAACACTTTTCACTTCCCAAGCTTCGCCGAATCAATTGGCAATTCCGCCCACCTTTGATATACTACGCCGTACCGGATCGTTCACCGGCAGACGACCCCCTAGACACATACTTTGTCGGCGGGATCTGTTTACACAGTCCTCCCCGAACGGCAGAACGCCACCTCAGTTTCAACGGGTATGTGTCGATGCACGCAACGGTCTGACCTCGGTAGATTTCACAACAATTGATTCACCTTCGTATATGCATTGGTGCATCGTGAATTTATTCACCTTACCTGACGCGCGCTTGATCGCGCCTTTCACAGGTGACATAGCGCCAATAAATCTGTACGGAACACCCGGATGGAAGGAGGGCCTTCACTTGAGTAAGTATCAGCACTCACCACAGCCGTACAACTTCCTAACCGCTCCGGCGAATGAGAAACACGTTGTCACGGCAGCATCAGAGCGAATGGGAGCGGATGTGAGCAGCCACCTTCCTTATAGAGTGACAGATCAACAGAGCACGGATCAGCATCCGGGTGACAAGCATCCTAACGAGCAGGTGTTCCTTGCTTCAGAAGAGATGCCCCCGCGCGTGGATGCACGCGCGATCTGGCAAGCTGCACTTTCCGCGCTGGCATTACAAATGCCGACAGCCACCTACGAAACATGGGTGCGCGACACATCTGTGATTGCCTATGAAGACGGTGAGTTCATTGTCGGCACACCGAATCCCTATGCACGCGATTGGCTGGCCAATCGTCTCCAAACACCCATCAAGCGCATTCTAGGCAAGCTTCTGAATCGCTCTGTTCAGGTGACCTTCCGTGTACGCGTGCAAACCCGTGTGGAAGATGCGACAGACGACTTGCCACCACTCTACCGCCCATTGGAACCGATGGAGCCCCGAACAACCCAAGCGCCTGCCAGGGCTGAAGCAACGGGACCAAGGCGCGCACTCGCTCCTCAACAGCAAAATCGCAATGTCCTTCTAGAAAAGGACAGGGAAGAGAGAGCGCAGCGGCTCGCAGAACATACTGGGGGAGCGGACAATACAGCGCAGGCAGGTACGCCCGTGACAAATTCAACGCCGTGGAATCAGAATGCCTGGCAACCGTCAGATCCAAATGAAGATGCGGTCAATCGCAGTTGGGCAGGCAAATCAGAAGTACACAGCACCCCGCTTAATCCGCGCTATACCTTCGAATCATTTGTGGTAGGCAGCCACAATCGTCTTGCACATGCGGCTGCGCTTTCGGTGGCGGATCACCCTGGCCAACGATTTAACCCGCTTTTTGTCTACGGCGGGGTAGGGCTAGGCAAAACGCATCTGCTCCACGCCATTGGCAACCAAATGCTCACTGATGGTCTGCAAGTGCTCTACTGCTCCTCTGAGCAGTTCACGAACGATCTGATCAGCGCCATTCGCAGCCAAAGCACCGAGGAATTTCGCAACAAATACCGTCAAGTCGATCTACTTCTTATTGACGACATTCAGTTTATCGGCGGCAAGGAAAGCACACAGGAAGAGTTCTTCCATACCTTCAACCACCTGCATGCTGCTGGTCGTCAAGTGGTGATCAGCAGTGATCGACCGCCCAAAGAAATCGCAACGCTTGAAGCCCGTCTACGTAGCCGCTTTGAAGGCGGCCTTCAAGCCGACATTTCGCAGCCAGATCTAGAAACCAGGGTGGCCATTCTTCAAACCAAAGCAGCACAGATGAAGACTGCGGTGCCGATGGATGTGCTGATGCTGATCGCCGAACGCGTCGAAAGCAACATCCGAGAACTTGAAGGTGCGCTGAACCGGCTGATTGTCCAAGCCCCGCTTTATGAAGGCGGTGTCAACCGGCAAGCGGCAGAAGAAATTCTCAACAACCTGATGCCGCAACGCCGTCCCCGGGAAGCAACCAGCGTGGTTGAATTGGTGGCTGATTACTTCCGGCTTACTGTGGCAGATCTGACGGGCCGCACCCGTACCAAAGAAGTGGCCTACGCGCGTCAAGTTGCCATGTACCTATTGCGTGAGGAAAACGGCCTTTCGCTTCCTGCCATCGGTGGGCTGCTCGGCGGTCGCGACCATAGCACCGTCCGCTACGGGGTGGAAAAGGTAGAAACCGACCTCATTGAAGACGATGAACTGCGTCGGCACTTACAGATCCTACGCGAGAAAGTCTACGCACCACCTGCGAGTCGCTAAACATCCCATCCTGGCAAAGACAGTCCAATGCCAGTGGATAAAACAAGAGAACACCGCCCAGCACCATCGCCATCGTTACCGAAGGCGTGTGCTGGGCGTTCTTTTTCCTTACCTTGATTCCGCAAGTTGGTTTGCATAATTCTAACAGGTACAGTAAACTACGAATAACATAGAGCATAGAATTGTATACAAATTTGTTACACGCGTTTACGTCTGCCCGATTTCACGAATCGGTACCGTTGGAGCGATCATGCCGGCGAAGGATGGACGTCAGAAAGCACTAGAGACAACCCTCGCCACGCTAAACAAGCGTTATGGTGATGGAATCATTATGAAGTTGGGCGAATCCACTCGACTTGATGTTGAAACCATTCCGACCGGCAGTCTCAGCCTTGATATCGCAATCGGTGTTGGGGGGGTGCCGAGAGGGCGTATTATTGAAATCTACGGGCCGGAGAGTTCGGGCAAAACGACTATCTGCCTGCATGTAATCGCCGAAGCGCAGCGCGCCGGCGGCTACTGTGGGTTTGTTGATGTGGAACATGCACTCGATCCTGTCTATGCGCGGAAAATTGGCGTCAACGTCGATAATCTCTATGTCAGCCAGCCCGACACCGGGGAACAAGCACTGGAAATCACTGAAGCATTAGTTCGCTCCGGTGCGATGGACGTGGTGGTGGTGGACAGCGTGGCAGCGCTGGTGCCGCGGGCCGAGATCGAAGGTGAAATGGGGGATAGCCACGTCGGTTTGCAAGCAAGGCTTATGAGCCAGGCGCTGCGCAAATTGGTTGGGGCCGTTAAATCCAGCGGCACAGCGCTGATCTTCACCAACCAGTTGCGCCAGAAGATCGGCATTATATTTGGCAATCCAGAGACGACATCGGGTGGCATGGCCCTAAAATTCTATGCCAGCCTACGCCTCGATATTCGCCGCATTCAGTCGATCAAACAGGGAAACGACGTTATCGGCAATCGCACACGGATCACAGTGCGCAAGAACAAGGTGGCCCCACCCTTCCGAGTAGCCGAATTCGATATTATGTACAACGAAGGCATTAGTACCGAAGGTGATTTACTCGACCTGGGCGTTGAGCATGAAATTGTTGAGAAGCGGGGCGCTTACTACCGCTTTAACGGCGATGCCATCGGCCAAGGTCGCGAAAACGCCAAGATCCACCTCCAGGAGCATCCAGAGTTGGCGGATCAGATCGATCAACTGCTTCGCAGTCGCGCTGGTCTACCTGCACCAGCAGATGCGGCGCCAGCATAGACCCACAGGCAGCACCGACAATCCCCCGTTGCCGCTGTGCCAAAATCAGTCCACCAGTCATCCAACCACGATTTACCAAAAGGTCAGCAGTCGGGTATACTAGTCTTACGAAGTGTTGCCGAAAATCGGCAGCCACAATCGAACTATTGTCACAGCGCAAACAACGATAGCACTGACACCGGAAAGCCGGTGATCCCGAAGATCGGGTACTCTGTTGTGAGGGCCTTGCGGCCTGTACAGATCATATGTGCAGTGTATCGGGGGAATCGAGTGGATAGCAAGGACGCTACATTATCGCGTCGTATAAATAGAATTCGGCACCTTGCACCATCAAGTCGAACGGCGTTTTGCCCTCTGTAAGGGTAGCAAAACCTGGGTCGTTGGCAGTTGATCTCACCTGATCGGCATTGTGTTCTTTAGATAACAGCAGAAGCATAGGTTAGGCAGCTCGATACTTCGGTCTGTCTTATGCAAGATGTACCGCTATCGGACTGGTAAAGTCGTTCGTCTGAAGCTCGACAGCCACATGGCCAAGGCTTCGGCTCGACCTTTGGATGCGCTGTGGCAACGCCGCAGCGCATTTTGTTGTTCACAGAGGGGCCGTCATGGCCGGGCAGATCACAAGTCTGCGTTTCCAGAAGGGCAATCAAGAACGCGTCAACATCCATATCGATGGCGAGTATGCTTTTGCACTACCGGCTATTGAAGCGGCCAAATTACGCAAAGGTGACTTTCTCAGCGATGAAGAGATTCAACGGCTGCGCTATGTCGACATTGAAGCCAAGGGCTATGATCGGGCAGTGCGTTTTTTAGGTGTGCGGCCACGGAGTGAGTGGGAAGTACGCCAGAACCTTCAGCGTTATCGTCCTCGAGGTAGCGAAGGACTAGACGAAACACAGATCGAACAGGTGATCGAACGCCTCAGATCCCAGCACTATCTCGACGACGAGGCTTTTGCCCACTACTGGATCGACCAACGAAACCGGTTTAAGCCGATGGCCCCACAGGCGCTGCGCTACGAGTTGCGGCGCAAAGGCGTTAACAACCATATCATCGACGCCATCGTGGAAACCGAAACCGACCCAGACGCAGCAGCACTTGAAGTGGCCCGTCGTCAGGCACACCGCTGGGTGCATTTAGGAGAAGCGGAATTTCAGAAAAAACTAACTGGGCTGCTCCAACGCCGGGGCTTCCGCTGGGAGACAATCCGTAATGTCATCCGGCAAGTCTGGCAAGAAGAGCAGACAGACCAAGACAACCTTGAATAAACCTGTAGCGGAAGTATTTGCTCACATAACTTTATGAGCACCTAATACGCACCTCCGCTCAATTATCGATACTTTCAAACGTGAACAATCCAAGATTGAGGGCCCGGAGATGGACATACTCATTACGATAATCCTGATTATCGTCGCTGCGCTTATCGGCGCAGCCATCGCCGGTTACGTCGCATTTCAACGTGGTCGCCAGGCTGGACTTGCAGCAGAACAAGAACGCCAGCGCGCCACCCTTCAGAACGCGGAACAACGTGCCGCACAGATGCTGACTGAAGCCGAAGCTGAAATTCGGCGACGTGAGCTGAACCTGAAGGAAGAAGAAGTTCGTATGCGCGATGAGATGGACGCTGAGATGACCCGGCGTCGTAAAGATCTTGATCGCAGCGAACAGCGACTACAGAGCCGGCAAGAAAACCTTGACAAGCGTATGGATCAATTAGAGGCGCGCGAACGCAAGCAGAATCAGAGAGAAAAGCGCCTCGACCAGCAGGAAGAGCAATTGTCGAAAGCTGAAGAGGAGCGTAACACTGAACTACAGCGCGTGGCACGTATGACCGAAGAGGAAGCCCGCGCCGAACTTCTTAAAGAAGTCGAAAAGAAGGCTCGCCACGAAATGGCGCGCACGATTCGCGAAGTCGAATCCGAAGCACAAGAGACGGCGGAGCGCCGCGCTCGGGAGATCGTCACACTGGCCGTGGAACGTGTGGCCAGCGAACATGTGACTGAGTACGCCGTGAGCACCGTCAACTTGCCGTCGGACGAGATGAAGGGCCGTATTATTGGTCGCCAGGGGCGCAACATTCGCGCCATCGAACAGGCTACCGGCGTCGACCTGGTGGTAGACGACACGCCAGAGGCTATCCTCATTAGTAGCTTCGATCCTGTGCGGCGTGAAGTAGCACGTATCGCCCTGAGCAAGTTGGTGGCTGATGGTCGCATCCACCCGGCTCGTATCGAAAAAGAAGTGGAACGCGCCCAGCAGGAAGTGGATCAAGTGATCCTCGAAGCAGGCGAACAGGCGTTGATCGAAACCAACACCCAGGGTCTGCACCGTGAGATCCAGAAGCTGATTGGGCGGTTGAAGTACCGCACCAGCTACGGGCAGAATCAGTACTACCATGCCATGGAGACGGCGTACCTGGCCGCCGTTATTGCCAGTGAACTCCACGCAGATGTAAAAACGGCGCGTATGGGCGGCCTGCTGCACGACATCGGCAAGGCCGTCAGCCATGAAATCGATGGCCCACACGCGTTGGTAGGTGCAGAGATCGCCAAACGCTACGGCGTCAATAGCAAGGTGATTAACTGCATTGCCAGCCACCATGGAGAAGTGGAACCCGAAAGCATCGAGGCAGTCATTGTGGCCGCCGCCGATGCCATCAGCGGCGCACGTCCTGGGGCACGACGCGAAAGCCTGGAAGCCTACATTAAGCGTGTCACTGCGTTGGAAGATATTGGGAACAGCTTCACCGGCGTTAAAGAGACATACGCTATCCAGGCAGGCCGTGAGATTCGTGTCATAGTACGACCCGAGGATCTCGACGATCTCGAAGTCATTGAGCTGAGCAAAGATATCGCCAAAAAGATCGAAGACAATCTCGAATATCCCGGCCAAATCCGGGTGACGGTGATCCGAGAAACGCGGTCGGTTTCGCACGCGAAATAAACGAAGCGGGATATGGCGTCTGATCGAAAAGCCCGGTGGATAAGTCCACCGGGCTTTTGTTTAACTTGGGCGTGCGCTTACTTCTTCACAGCCATCACTCGCCGATTTTCGCAATCGGCTATTCGCCGCCACTCTGTCCCGAAGTCGATGGGTTTGAGCTTCCCTTGTTGCGGTTGCGACGACGCCGTTTGCGTCGTGCCTGACTGGTACGGCTACGGTCATCCTGGGGGGCGCCGGAGTGTGGCTTTTCTTCCTCTGCATCATCACCCAACGAAGCCGCTGCACGGGCGCGTTCGGCGAGAACACGGGCGTTGTCCTCTTCGGCGCCGGCGCGGCGTTTGACGGTACAACCGCCACAGGTGCCGCAGCTACCGCCGCTCTTCTTGCCCGTGATTAACTCGTCTACTGTAAATTCGGCCAGGACATTGTTTTCGAGCCAAACGGTTACCGATTCTTTCAACGGATGTAAGTGACGGACACGTCCTGTACCTTGAGGGGTGGTCACCTCGGAGCCGATTTTGGGCATGCGCTTATTGGCTTCTTTGTAGTTCTCGTCTTCATACGAGAGACAACAAAGTAGGCGGCCACAAACGCCGCTGATTTCGTCTGGGTTGAGGGGCAACTGCTGATTCTTGGCCATACGAATGCCAACCGGCGCAAATTCACGTAGCCAACTGGTACAGCAAAGTTGACGCCCACACTTGCCCACGCCATCGAGCAGTTTGGCTTCGTCGCGGACGCCAATCTGGCGCATTTCAATTCGCGTTTGCAGCGTACGCGCCAAGTCACGCACAAGTGCACGGAAGTCGACACGGTTTTCTGAGGCAAAGAAGACGGTTAAGCGGCCACCTTCGTAGTTATACTCACACCGAATCACCTTCATGTCGAGCTCATGCTCAGTTGCGCGCTGACGGCACACAGCCAACGCCTCACGCTCTTTGTGTTTCCACATATCGCGTTGGAGGAGATCCCAGGGCGTAGCGCGTCGCAATACTGGCTTCAGATCACCCACAATGTCTTCGGTAGGTATATGGTGGGGCGGTTGTACAATCTGCGCCAGTTCCTGTCCTTTGGCCGTATCAACAATGACATAATCGTTGGTGGCCAGATCGAGATAGCGCTGAGGATCAAAATAGTAAACTTTGGTAACCGGCCCA
Source organism: bacterium (assembly GCA_016124945.1). Taxonomy (GTDB): domain Bacteria; phylum Chloroflexota; class Anaerolineae; order Caldilineales; family Caldilineaceae; genus RI-153. The sequence continues at coordinate 249,905 of WGMT01000036.1, forward strand.
AATTGGGCACCGATAACGGTTTGCATAGCAGCTCCTGGCAATAAGGTTAACGCGGAGAGGGCAATTGTAACAAGAGGACATCGAGTGCTAAACCGGTGTTCACGGTATGGCGTAGATAGCCCTCGATCCGCGACAAAGTATGTAGAAAAGCACGTACTTCTTCAGCGTCAAAAGCACATGCATCGTCTTGCAATGCATCGTTCAAATCTACATTGCTGCAACTGTCGGCGCATCCAGACTGAACCAATAGGACGTCTCGCCACCAGCTTACCCACAGCGCCAACAAAGGGAAAAGCACTTCATCGTTACGGCCGGCGGCGAGTTTTTGCGAGAATTGAAGACGCTCAACCGCCCTGGCGTGGGCGAGATGACGCAATTCGGCGATCTGGGTACGCCGTTCCGCCCCCTTTTCAGACGAAGTTAGCCGGCTTACAGCCCAGCCCAGTCGGCCATGCGAAAGTCGCGCCCACAGCGTTGCGTCCTCAGGAGAAGTGTGCCAGCGATCCACAAGTGCTTGCTCAATGCTTGGCCCGTCGACAGGTCGCAGTTCGAGCACCTGACAGCGGCTGACAATGGTAGGCAACAAGCTGTTGCGATCATGCGCCGTCAAACAGAGGACCACGTATCCCGGCGGCTCTTCCAACGTCTTGAGAAGCTTGTTCGAAAAGCTGTCATTCGCCTGGTGCATATCCTGAATGAGGAAGACTTTGTACTGTCCTTCTACCGGGTGCAATATGGCATCGTGGATGATTTCCCCTGCTTGCTCCACACGCAGCAAACCGTTTTGCCGGTCAACAGCACCGTTGCGGTCCGTCGGTTGGATCAGATGAAAATCAGGGTGCCCCCCCTTCTCCACCAAGCGGCAAGCACGGCATGTGCCACACGGCCGCTGCAGTGGATCAGTACAAAGTAACGCTTGGGCAAAGGCCCGAGCCAGGGTACTTTTGCCAACTTGAGGGGATCCCAGAAACAGATACGCGTGACGAGGTCCACGTGTAGATGACGCAAGAGAGCGCTGCAACAAGCGAATCGCCCATTCATGACCTACGACAGGCCAGGGCGCTGTGGCAAACGACGCGGGGGATTTAACCATCCTAGTGCCTTTGTTACTGTCCATGTGTGTAATGATTCTAACACAGGCACAAAGTAAGACCAAAGCACTTTGTCAGTTGGAGAGGTTTCTTACAAAAAAGAGGATATGGTGTTTTCACCACATCCTCTTTTTTGTAGGGGCTTTTGAGACTTACTTAATCTCGACGACGGCGCCTTCGGCCTCAAGCTGCTTCTTGACGTCGTCGGCCTGTTCCTTGGTGACGGCCTGCACAATAGGGGCAGGGGCGCTTTCCACCAGATCCTTGGCTTCCTTAAGGCCGAGGTTGGTGACAGCGCGAACAGCTTTAATAACATTGATCTTCTTGGCACCGACGTCTTTGAGAATGACGTCGAACTCAGTCTTCTCTTCTTCTTGTGCGGCGGCGGCAGCCGGGCCTGCAGCGGCGGCAACAGCCACCGGAGCGGCAGCACTGACACCCCAGGATTCTTCGAGCATCTTGACGAGTTCAGAAGCCTCGAGCAGGGTCAGGCTGTCCAGTTGTTCCTTGATTGCTTGCAAATCTGCCATTGTAAATATTCCTCCAGAAGTAGGTTTCTAGTTTAAAAACGTACAGCAAAAATAGTGACGGTATCGAAAATTTCGATTATGCAGCTTCTTCCTGCGGTTCGGCATGTGCCTTGATCACACGCGCAAGGCTTGCGCCTGGCTCGTTGATAACGCGCACCAGTTTGCCGGCGGGCGCAAGGATGGTGCCCAAGAGTTTACCCAGCATTTCTTCACGGGTGGGCAGTTCAGAGAGCTGTGCAGCCCTTACACCATCAAGCACTTCGTTCTGTAAGATGGCGCTCTTCACTTTAACAACTTCGCCGCCATTTTCGCGGATCCAGTCGTTCAGTGATTTGACGCCTTTGCCGATGTCTTCGCCAATGAAAGCAACGGCGATGGGCCCATCAAGTACGCCGTCCAGATCCAATTCACGGCCGGCCTGTTGCAGCGCAATCCCCAACAAGGTGTTCTTGGTCACCATGTAGCTGGTGCCGGTTGTGCGTAGGCGAGCGCGCAGTGAATCAACCTGCGCTACAGTTGCGCCGCGAGAATCGGTCAATACCATTGCAGATGAATTCTCGATCTGCTCCTTGTACAGTGCAACCAGTTCTTCCTTCTTTGCTCGATTGATTGCCAAGAGAATTTCCTCCTTTCCGCAAGATTTTATTACCGCTCAAAGAGCCATCAAACCCACAAAAACGCCTCTGTGCAAAAGACACAGAGGCGTAGCGCGCAGAGCAATGCGAATGAGCATCGACTGGCACATTTCTACCTCGGCAGGCGGTTGGGAAAACCAACACTTATGCTTGGCACCTGCTGTCTTCAGCACCGAAATGTTGTCGGTATATTAAGTTCGCAAACTTTACTAGTTTACACACGATAAGACTGTGTGACAAATTTACTAGAGGCAGGATCGATTACTGTTACGTGCGCAGGGCAGACGCAGCATTGGTATCAACTTTGATGCCGGGGCCCATCGTGCTGGTTAAGGTAATCTTCTTCAGATAAATACCTTTTAGGGCCGATGGCTTGGCGGCTACTACGGCTTCCATCAATGCAGCAAAGTTGCCCATTAGCTTCTCAGGCTCGAAGCCAGCCTTCCCGATCGGGGCGTGGATATTGCTGGTCTTGTCGACACGGAATTCTACACGTCCCAAGCGAGTCTCGTTGATCACACGAGGTAGATCCTCAGCAGGGACAATAGTGCCGGCCTTCGGGCTGGGCATCAAACCACGGGGCCCCAAAACACGCCCCAGTCGACCCACAACACGCATCATATCGGGCGTCGCCAGCACGACTTCGAAGTCGGTCCAGCCCTCTTGAATCCGTTGGGCCAAGTCTTCGCCGCCAACAAAATCGGCACCGGCGCCCCGAGCCAGTTCCAAACCGTCAGGGCCGGCAAACACAAGAATACGAACGTCACGACCAGTGCCGTTGGGCAGTGTAACGACGCCACGAACCTGCTGATCGGCGTGGCGGGGATCCACACCAGTATTCAAGTGGACTTCAATGGTTTCATCAAATTTGGCGTTAGAAGTCGCCTTTACCAGCTTGATGGCCTCTTCAGGCTGGTAGAGCTGCGTACGATCAACTTGGGTACGCAGCGCATTGTAACGTTTGCTGTGCTTAGGCATAAGGTTTCCTCCGTGGTGCAGGCGGGGAAGCAAATCCCCTCCCACGTAAACAAAATAAACAGACGAAAAACTAGTCGACGACGTTGACACCCATGCTGCGTGCAGTGCCTTCGATCATACGCATTGCGCTTTCCAACGGCAGATCACCCAAATCCTTCAGCTTGATTTCGGCAATCTCACGCACCTGCTGGCGCGTAATTTTGCCCACTTTGGTTTTGTTGGGTTCAGCGCTGCCCTTGGGCAAATTGGCGGCCTTCTTGATCAAGTCACCGGCAGGCGGTGTCTTGGTGATGAAGGTGAATGAACCGTCCTGGAAAATGGTGATATCCACCGGGATGATCTGGCCCATCTGTCCTTGAGTACGGGCGTTGTACTCCTTGCAAAAGCCCATAATGTTAACACCCTGAGGCCCTAGAGCGGTACCTACAGGAGGCGCCGGGTTGGCCTTACCGGCAGGAAGCTGTAGCCTCACAATTGCTTTAATTTTCTTCGCCATTGAACTCCACTCCTTATATTAAGATTCCCGTTCTAACTGCAAGAAATCAACTTCGACGGGTGTTTCTCGGTTAAAGAAACTTACCATCACCCGTGCCTTGCCCTTGTCGGCATCGATGGCATCGACAATCCCAGTAAATTCGGCAAATGGCCCCTCGGTGATGCGGACACGTTCACCCACGGCAAAACTAACCTTGATTCGCGGGGCATCCGATTCAATACGGCTCATAATTCGGTCAACTTCGTCTTGACTCAATGGAGTAGGTTTGTTACCCATTCCGACAAAGCTTGTTACGCCAGGTGTATTGCGCACAACATACCAGCTATCTTCGTCCATCACCATCTTAATCAGGACATAACCTGGAAAGACACGGCGCTCCACCTCACGGCGTACACCTTCTTTTATCTCGATTTCTGTTTCAGTGGGTACCACAACTTGAAGGATGCGGTCGGTCATACCCATCGACTCAGCACGGTGCTCAAGATTGCGTTTTACTTTATTCTCCATGCCTGAGTAACTGTGGATGACATACCACTCCGCAGTCGGGCCGCTGGGTTCCTCTTCTTCTTCGCTATACGCTGTTGGATCGAGATCCTGATCTTCAATATCCATCGATAGATCCTCTGCATGAGGATCTAAATTCGGCGTCTTCGATGATTCGTCCACACAAGCCTCCTTGACTCGCAGATTCTGCACGTACTTTCGATCACGTGCACGCGGCTCATCTTGATTACAACCGCATCACATTTACCACATTGGGTAAACTGTGTTTAGAAGGAAGAAACTAGCAGTGTAATCAGATAGCTGAACAACGAATCTACCGCAAAGAGGACAATCGAAGCAACAGCCGTTACCGCCAATACGACCAACGTCAGGCGGATGCCCTCTTCGCGTGTCGGCCAGGTGACTTTGGAAAGCTCGGCACGTGTGTCCTTGACATAACGGACCAGGGCGTTCTCGTTTTTCTGTACAGATGAAGAACGGCTCACTTGAACCCCCATTTCTCAGGGTAGATCGTAGGTGGATCTACACATTCATAACACAATAATAGTTGGTAGTTCACCAGAAAAGATGGTTCAATACGAGCTATCCCCATCGATGAATATTTCCTGGCGGAAAATGACCACCGACACCCGCCGGTGGTCATTGTCGAGGCAGGCGAGACAGGACTTGAACCCGCAACCTGCGGTTTTGGAGACCGCTGCTCTGCCAATTGAGCTACTCGCCTATAACACCGAGGCCACCGAAGCAGCCTCGGCAGTAAGCTTTTATCTTACGAATCCAAGAAACTACTGAATGATCTTGATGATAACGCCGGCAGCCACAGTACGGCCACCTTCGCGAATGGCGAAACGGCTACCATTCTCCAACGCCACCGGCGAAATCAGTTCAACGTTCATGGTTACGTTGTCGCCGGGCATTACCATCTCC
>WGMT01000074.1 GCA_016124945.1 bacterium
CGAGAATGTGACCTACAAGGGCGTGCTTGATTTGGAACTGGCCCCCGGTGTCTACGATCTGAAGGTTGTGCCCGTGGCCAACGGCTGTGGTGACGCCGCCCTCGACCTCCCTGCCGTCAAGTTCTCGGCCAAGGAGATCGTCGATCTCTTCGTCATCGGCAACATTGCCAACCTGCCGCTGAGCCTGGCCACCACTACCGGTGTGGAACTTGCACCGGAACCGGAAGTGAAGCCGGCGACTGTGACCGTTGCCCACTTCGCTCCCTTCTCCTTCCCACGCTCGGCGACAGCCGTTTCGGTGCTTGCCAATGGGGAGACCTTGATCAACAGCATCCGCTTTGGTCAGATCCGCCACAACCTCAAGGTTCCGGCCGGCGAATACTTGATCGAACTTGTGAGCAGACGCAGCAACGCCACCTTGATTGGTGAGACAATCAAGTTCGAGCCGGACACGCGCTATCTGGTGGCTGCCATCGGCGGTGGACGCTTCCTGCCGTTGGAAATCTTCGTGCTTACCTACAGCAACAACCGCTGGCAGCGCAGCGCCGGGGCAGATACGTCACTCCTGCGCATTGCACACCTCGCCCCCTTGGCCTCCAAGTTAGACGATACGCGCATTGACATCTGCACAGACAGCGGCACGCTCGTGTTGACAGATGTGCCGTACAAGGCGTTCGCCACCCTGGAACTGCCTGCCGGCGACTATGACTTGAAGGTCTCGTCGCTGGGTGCCAACTGCGCGGACATGGTCCTCGATCTGCCGCCGGTGACGCTGGTGGCAGGTGAAGAGCGCGAAGTCTACACCGTGGGTGACAATGTCACCGTACCGCTGCAAGCGCTGTTCGCCGATCCGACGTCGGAAGAAGGCGTTGAGCAGATGATGCAGCTCTTCTTGCCCAGCCTCAACCGCTAATCCCCAAACAGCTTCACCTTCCGGGAAGCGTTACGCTTCCCGGAAGGCATTTTTTCCTCCCCACACCGATTGACAGCTTCAAACCCTTCCTGCATAATGCCCACTATCCTCCACAACCAACGACAGCCCCATCAATTGCCGAATGTTGAACATTTAGAAATAATTTGGTAAACACACCCGCCGAATAAATTCGGCGTCTGATACGGGAAACCGGCTGAAGCCGGTTCTGAGAACACGATTTATCGTGTTTGCCATATTAGTCGGAGGTTTCAACCGCCGGGTTACCAGATTATTTTGTTAACCTTCAACAACCGCCGGGTTACTTCACCACCACTAGCAGACAGGAACGGGCATGTCTTACCTCAACTTTTCCCTTCACGAAGCGAGGACAGCCGCCGCGCTCTTCCAGCGCATCTTCCCCGCGGACGACACACCCGGCGCAATCGAAATAGGCGTGGTGGATTATGTGGATCGAGCGCTGGCGGGGGCCTACCGCAACCATCGAGAGAGCTACCGGCTGGGGCTGGCGGCCTTAGACCGCGCCGCGGTTGACGCGATCGGCTGTCTCTTCGCGGACGCTGCGCCCGATCAGCAGGATGATTTGCTACACCGGCTTGAACACGGCAAGCTTCACAATTTCCACACCCCGCCGCAAGAAGATTTCTTTGCCCTAGCCCGCGCCCACGTGCAAGAAGGACTCTTCGCAGATCCGCTCCACGGCGGCAACAAAGACAAGCTGGGTTGGCGCGTCCTCGGCCACCCGGGCATCTGGATGGAAAACAGCGCCGAAGAAAACCTCAGCGCCGAGCCGGTGACCAAAGGCGGCGTCATCCAATCCATGGCCGATCTGGGTTTTAGGCTGGACAGCGGCGCACCCACGCCGCAGATCCCCGGCTACGATCCGCAGCGCAGTGTGGAACCACCCGGCCCGCCCGCAGACGTGATCCTGGTTGGCATGGGCGGGGTTGGCGGCGTCATTGCGCCGTTGCTGTGCGAAGCAGGGCTGAAAGTCTTCGCGCTGGAGGCTGGGCCATACCGCACCCAGGCCGATTTCCGCCCCGACGAGCTAGGTCACAGCTATTCCTGCCGCGCCGAGATGGGGCCGAAATTTCTCAACGAAACGCCACGCTGGCGGCGCAACGATGACGAACCCACCGGCGAAGCCACCTTCTCGCTGGGCCGCATGATGAACAGCGTCGGTGGCTCGGTGATCCACTACGGGGCGTGGCTGCGTCGCTTCCACCCGCATCACTTTGCACCGAAGACGCGGGTGGTGGAACGTTGGGGCAAAGACGCCCTCCCCGCCGATTCTACGCTGGCCGATTGGCCCATCGCTTACGCCGATCTGGAACCCTATTTTGCCCATCTAGAAAGGCTGGTGGGCATTGCGGGGCAGGATGACGGCAACCCCTTTCTGCCCCGCATCAACTACCCCATGCCGCCGTTGCGTCCTTTCCGCATGGGCAAAATTTTCAGCGATGCCGTGCGCGAAATCGGGCTGCATCCCTATCCTGTGCCGGTGGGGCTGAACAGCATCGACTACGACGGACGGCCCGGCACCCGCTACACGAATTGGAACAACGGCTTCGGCAGCCTAGACGGCGCAAAGTGGCACCCCGGCATGACCGAAGTGCCGCGCGCCCTGGCCACGGGCAACCTCGATCTGCGCACCGGCTGTCGGGTGGTGCGCATCCTCACCGACGCCGACGGTCACGCCGATGGCGTCGAGTATGTAGACCCTAACGGGCAGAGTCACGTGCAGCGGGCGCGCACGGTGATCCTGTGCAGCTACACCTTCGAGAACGTGCGCCTGCTCCTGCTTTCAGGCGACGCCAAACACCCCAACGGGTTAGGCAACAACAGCGGGCAGGTGGGCAAACATTTCATGAGCAAGATGTTCGCTCACGTAGACGGCTTCTTCCCCGACACCGTCTTCAACCGCCACACAGGACCGGCGGCGCAGTCGATCATCCTCGACGACTTCGTGGCCGATTCCTTCGATTCGATGCAGTACGGCTTCATCGGCGGGGGGACGTTGAGTTCCGAGAACCAGTTCCTGCCCATTCAAATCAGCCGCGAAACACTCCCCGAGGACGTGCCGACGTGGGGCAAGCGCTACAAGGATCACGTGCGCAACTGGCAGCATGTAGGCGTGGTGCGCATCCAACCCGATTCGCTACCCTACACCACCAACTATCTCGATCTCGATCCTCGTCACCGTGATCGCAGTGGATTGGGCCTGCCCGTGCTGCGCATCACCTGCGACATGCGCGCCAACGAACAACGTCAGGCCAATTGGATGGAAGGGATTTCTGAGGAGATTCTGCAACGGATGGGGGCAACAAAGACGTGGCGTGGTCCGCGCTTTACCGGCGTGGGCAGCAGCCATGATCTAGGCGGCTGCCGCATGGGCGAAGACGCGACTCAATCTGTAGTGGATGCCGGTTTGCAGGTCCACGACACACCGGGGTTGTACGTCTTCAGCGGCGCGACCTTCCCGTCGTGTCCCGGCGTCAACCCTACACTGACCCTGTGGGCTGTCTGTCTGCGCGCGGCGGAGCAATTGATCCGACAATAGATCATTGTGACTCCGCCGCCAAAAGCAGCTTTTTTGGTGCCGGGAGAATCAACCCAACAGCGCGCCGCTGCCAGTCAAGTAAATTTGTAAGAAGTGATGGCTTGCCCCCAATGCCGCGGCATTCTGCGAGGTGAAGCGGCTTTGACGGATCAGTGCGTTGTTGCTGATCAGGCGGGGCAGTTGACCACGAATGGCGCGCTCGAGTTCGGCGAAGCGCGGGGTTGTCAACGCGCTGAGGAAACCGCCGATCACAATCACCTCAGGCTGTACAATCAGGACCACATTCGCCACCGCTGCCGACAGCGCCACGATCAGATCCTGCACAATGGAGAGACAGAGCGGGTTGTTGTCGTCCGCGCTGTGCAAGATCAGGCGGAAGCGTTCACGGGGATTGGACGTGGACAGAATCGGCTCGTAGTGGGCCCGCCCCGCCTCGTCCAGCGCATTAACACGCTCCTCGAAGCGTTGGTTGACGCCGGCGACTGTGAGCAGATGGTGCATGTCGTCTGCATTGAGACGGTCGTCGGCGTGGATCAAATGGCTGCCGATGAGACCGGCGTTGCCCAGCGATCCCTTGTACAGGTCTCCACGCAGGAAAAGGCTCACCTTCACCCCTTCATCGTATCCCACGTAGGCCAGGTTTTTCTCCAACGGCTCGCTGGTGTGTTGGAATTCGGCAAAGGCCATGCAATCGACGTCGTTGGCAATCTGCACAGGTAGATTGAGTATCGCCTGAAGGCGGCGACAAATGGCAAAATTCTCCCACGTCGGCACACGGCCAATCGAAATAATATCCCCCGACACCCGTTCGGTGAAACCGGGCGACGCGATGCCGATGCCCAAAACCACACGCTCCGGAAAAGAGAGCCGCATTCGTTCCACATAATCCACCACCGCCAGGATCGACTCCTCGGGCGTGGGCGTGACACGATCGAAACGCTTCTCCTCATCCAATACATCGCCGGTTAAGTCCGCTGTAATCAACCGCATCCCCGGCAACTGCAAGTGGACACCCACAATCACAAAGCGGCGGCTGTCCGCGCCGAAAAGCATGGCCGGTCGGCCACCGTTGGCCTCGGCCTGGCCTACCACGCGGATCCACTGCGCGTCAGAAAGATCCTGCACGGCGCGGCGCAGCGTTGGCAGGCTTACCTGCGTTGCCTGCTGCAAGTCGGCCAGAGACATTGGCGTATTGAGGACGGTCCGAAGAATGGAACGCTGCAAAGACATAGAAGTTGTCCGTGATCCTAGCTGCAGGTGCGACACACTGGCCAAAGCATTGGCACAAACGAACCGTCCTCGTGGCCAGTGCGTCGCACCTGTGACGTCGTCCGCGATCGACGATTGACAAATCTTTTGTAAATGATATTATAAAAGCGTATCTATTTTCAAGAGCGATCTTTTCCATTTTAACAAACTTCCCGATTCTACAGGGTTTTTCAGAGATAGAACGCGGATTGAGCGGATCGGGCGGATTCAAACAGATTCTTAGAAAATTAAAAGAATCAGCTTCGATCCGCTCAATCGGCCCGTTCCACGTTCTACCCCACACCCGCTTGCAAAGGTGTTCCAGCCAAGTGACTGCATTCGCACCGCGTGGATATGACGATCTCACCCTCTTCTACGGCGATCTACACAATCACTGTAACTTGAGCTATGGACACGGCTCGCTCGCGGACGCGCTACACAATGCACGCCTGCAATTGGATTTCGCCAGCGTTACCGTCCATGCCGTCTGGCCCGACCTGCCGCAGGACGATCCCTACCTCGATTATCTGGTGGACTATCACCGCGAAGGGTTCGTCAAGGCAGAGGCTGGGTGGCCGGGTTATGTGCAGACCATTGAAGATGCCAACGAAGACGGCGCATTCGTCACCTTTCCCAGCTTTGAGTGGCATTCCATGCGCTACGGCGATCACTGTGTCTACTACAAACAGGGGCGGCGGGATGGGCAGCCTTTTCCCATTATCGAAGCGCCGGATCTGCCTGCGTTGCGTCAATCTGTGCGCGATTTGCAGACCGACGCCTTTGTGATTCCGCACCACATCGGCTACAAGTCCGGCTCACGTGGCATTGCGTGGGGCGATTTCCGTGAAGAACTGTCGCCGGTGGCCGAAATCTTCTCGTTCCACGGGTTGGCGGAGAGCAGCGAAGGGCCGTACCCGTACTTGCACTCGATGGGGCCGCGCCACAGCCGCAGCACGGCGCAACATGGCTGGGCGCAAGGACACCTCTTCGGCGTGGTCGGTTCCACCGATCACCACAATTCCTTCCCCGGCAGCTACGGCTACGGCCGGCTGGCGGTGTGGGCGTCTTCGCTTAGCCGCGATGACATTTGGGACGCCATCGCCCGTCGCCGCACCTACGCGCTGACGGGGGATCGCATCGACGTGATGTTTGCCGTCAACGAGCAGCCGCTGGGCAGTGTCCTGGGGCCGGCGATGGAACGGTGGATCGACGTGTCCGTGCGCGGCGGATCGTCTGTGGACTACGTTGAGGTGCTCCACAACAACCAGATTATTCACCGCGAATCTCTCTTTCCGCAACGTGTCGAAGGTGGACTGTTCAAGGTCTTCGTGGAAGTGGGCTGGGGTGAACGCAATCAGGAGACAGCCTGGGACGTATCTTTGCAGGTGACCGGGGGCCGTTTGCGTCAGGCGGAACCACGCTTCCGTGGCCGTGGCCCTACCGACGCCCCCGCCGAGGACGCGGCATTTGCCTACACTTCCTGGCAGCAGACAGCGGCCAACGCCGTCCATTTTGCGACCTTGACGCGGCGGAATCCGTCTTTGCATACGGCGGCCACCGAGGGAATGGCGCTGGAAATCGAGGGGGACGCTGGCACTGTACTGGTTGCCGAAGTCAACGGGCAGCGTATGGAATTTCCCCTTGCCGAGTTGATCGAAGGCGCGCAGACCGCGAACCTGGGTGGTTTCGTGTCTCCAGCGATCTGTTTTCACCGGGCCATCCCCGAGGCTGAGTACAGCCGCCGCTTTGGGTTTGTCCACCGCGGGAACGGCAGGCAGCGCGATTGGTATTACGTCCGCGTGCGTCAGCGCAATGAGCAGTGGGCGTGGACATCGCCGATTTGGGTGGAGAATACCCCCCTCTAACTCCGCAGGAGCGTGGGGAGGACTGTTGACGACACGGACAAAGTTAGTCGCGTTGTGGGAGTGTCCAATACACAATCATCTCCTCTACACGTCAACGGCTCCCTCCCTGCTTGCGGAGGGTCGGGGAGGGGTTCTGATCTCACAACCAAGTCGCAGTGCGTGACACGTGCCAGGCACTGCTTGCACCCCTTGTTTCACATTTACCCACCACAAGAAAGGACCAAGACCCATGCGTAGATTTCTACTCCCGATGCTGATTCTGGCGTTGGCGCTGATGGCCGCCTGTGGCGCACCGGCAGCAACCCCCAGCGAACCCGCCGCACCTGCCGCAACAGAAGCGCCTGCAGCGGCGGAACCGACGGAAGCGCCCGCCGAAGAAGCAGCCCCTGAACCCACCGAAGCCCCAGCAGAGGAACCAGCGGCTGAGGCGACAGAAGCTCCTGCCGAAGAAGCTATGCCCGCCACTGAGATCAACTGCGGCACCGAAGAAGAGGTGACCATCACCTTCATCGGTGACCCGGCCGGCACCCACCCCGACGCCGAAGCGGCCACCATCGAACGCTTTCAGGCGCTCTGCCCCAACATCACCGTGGATCGCATCCCCGGCGATGCCAATGTGCAGAACCTGCTGGCCGTCTACCTGACAGCGTTCGAGGCGGAAAGCCCCGACTTCGACGTCATCCGCGTCGACGTGATCTGGCCCGGTCTGCTGGCCGATCACCTGCTGGACATGTCGGAATACACGTCGCAGGAGCAGATCGATTCTTACCTGCCCGCCCTGATTCTGAACGACACCGTAGACGGACGGCTGGTGGCCCTGCCTTTGCGCATCGGCTTCGGTATGCTCTACTACCGCACCGACCTGCTAGAGAAGTACGGCTTCGACGCTCCGCCCGCCACCTGGGATGAACTGGAAAGCATGGCCCAAACCATCCAGGAAGGCGAACGCGCCGACGGCAACGCCGAATTCTGGGGCTTCGTGTGGCAGGGCAACGCCTACGAAGGCCTCACCACCAATGCGCTGGAATGGCAGGTCTCCAACGGCGGCGGCTCCATCGTCAGCCCCGAAGGTGAGATCGAAGTCAACAACGAAGCCACCATCGACGCTTTCGAGCGCGCCGCCGGTTGGGTAAACACCATCAGCCCGCCCGGTGTGGTGAGCTATCAGGAAGAGGACGCCCGTGGCGTCTGGCACGCCGGCAACGCTGCCTTTATGCGCAACTGGCCGTATGCCTACAGCAGCAGCCTGGAGAGCGAAGCCATCGGTGGCAACTTCGACGTGGCCCCTGTCCCCGCTGGTGAGGCGGGTATCGGCGCAGCGACGCTTGGCGGCTGGCACATCGGCGTCTCCCGCTACTCCGAAAATCCCGAAGCGGCAGCCGCATTCGCCGCCTACATGACCAGCGTTGAGAACCAGAAGCATTACGCCATCGACACCTCGTCGCCGCCGGCCTCGCTGGAACTCTATGCCGATCCCGACATTCAGGCGGCGATGCCCTTCGCCAGCCCCGATATCGTGGAAGTGACCACAGCGCGCCCGTCCACAGCTACGGCGGAGCAGTACAACGAAGTGTCCACACTCTACTTCACCGCCGTCCACTCGATCCTCACCGGCCAACAGGACGCGGCGACCGCGCTGGAACTGTTGGAGTTGGATCTGATGGATCTGTTGGGGAATTAGCGTGATTCGTGATCCGTGATTCGTGGATAGATGACGATTCCGTGTGATTGGGATGTTGGTTGGGAAAAGATAGTGCGTAGTGCGTAATCCGTCTACGCACTACGCACTAAACTTGAACCCAGTCCGTTCCAAGCAGAAGCGACAACGCACTTAACCCACGAATCACGAATCACGCAACACGGAGTCTTACATGAGCACAACCACATTGCATACCCGCAGGGCAGGACAACAACCTGCCCTGCTCTTTTCAGCGCTTTTTGTGCTGCTTGGCGTGGCGGCGCTGAGTTGGCTGGCCGTGGCGGTGACGCAGAACCCGGCCATCAACCTGGCGTTGGCGCCTGTGGCCGAGGGTGAAGCGTCGCCATCGCTGATCATGGCCTTCCTCACCCAGTTCGGCATTGTGCTGCCGGTGATGGTGCTGCTGCTGGGCGTGGGCGCGATTGGGCTGGGGCTGCGCCTGCGCACACAGGACGTAATCGCGGCGCGCTGGGCCAATGTGATGCTGGCATGGCTGGCCGTGGGCGCAGGGATCGTGGCGGTGGCCGCAGCGGCCCGCACCGGGATCGCCCTGCTTTCGGCAAGAAACGCGCCGCCCGAGCAATCAGAAGTCCTCTTGCTCGCCGGTGGGCTGGCGGGTGTGCTCATCTTTGGGCTGGGATTTCGCTGGCTCAACCCGCGCGTGGACACACTCTTCGAGGGCAAAGAGCAGCTTGGCTCCCGAGAAACTCGCCTGGCATGGACGCTCTTGATCCCCACGTTGGCCGTCTTTTTGCTGGTGGCGGCGCGCCCGTTGGAGCAGACCTTCATTCGCAGCCTCACCGACAAGCGCTTTGCGGGCCGCGAAGTACCGTCTTTTGTAGGGCTGCAAAACTACCAGGATCTACTGGGCATCCGCTTCGATGTGGTGGCCTGCCGCATCGACGAAGAGACGGGCAACTGTCAACGCAGCCGCGCCGGTGACATCCGCTGGGATTCGATTGAGCGGGAACTGTTGCAAGATGGCTATCGCACCGTGTGGAACATCCGGCTGCCCGCCGGTGAAACGCCACGATCTCTGGCCATTAGCGGTCAGGACGGCGACTTCCTACGCAGCATTTGGACAACACTGCTCTTTGCCGTCTCTTCGGTGACGCTGGAGTTGGTCATCGCGCTCTTCATGGCGATGACGGTCAACTCCAATTTCGCCGGCCGCGGCCTGATGCGGGCGGTGATGCTGATCCCGTGGGCGATCCCCACGGTAATTTCGGCGCGGCTGTGGGAGCTGATTCTCAAGGACACCAGCGCCGGGATCGTGAACCGCGTGTTGATGGACATGTCGCTGATCCAGGCGCCACAGGCGTGGCTGTCGGACATCTCGTTGCAGATCCCCGCCGCCGTGGCCGTGGACGTGTGGAAGACAACGCCGTTCGTCGCACTGCTGTTGCTGGCCGGTCTCCAGTCGATTTCGAAGGATCTTTACGAGGCCGCCAGTGTGGACGGAGCGTCACGTGTGCGCCAATTCTTTTCGATTACGCTGCCGCTGCTACAGCCGACGATTGCGGTGGCGCTGGTTTTCCGCACACTGGACGCGCTGCGCGTCTTCGATTTGTTCAACGTCCTCTTTGGGCGGCAGCAGCTTTCCATGGCCACGTACAACTACGAAACGCTGGTCAACAACCAGCAAGACGGCTACGCGTCGGCCATTAGCATCATCCTCTTTTTGCTGATTTCGATTTTCGCCGTGATCTACGTGCGCATGCTCAATGTGGAGACAGACTAGGAGAAGGCAGAGAAATGATGATCCACGAAGATACACGAAGAAACACGAAGGCAGAAAAAGACAAGAGAAGGAGAGGGACGCGGATTTCACGGATTTTCAGGCTTTTCAGATAAAGCCAGAAAGGCTTCTCTCTACCGTCCTGAATATCCTGAAATCCGTGTCACTATCTGCTTTCTGTCCTTCGTGTTTCTTCGTGGATAAAATCTCTCTGGTTTTTCTTGAAGTGGAGATAAACTGATGGCACAACGAGTTAATTCGAACAGAAACGTGTCCAGCATTGTGCAGCGCGTGGTTTTCTACGCGGCGGTGGCCTTCATCGCCGTTTACGCGCTCTTCCCGTTTTATTGGGCGTTCAACACGTCGCTCAAGACCGAGGACGAGATGTTCAGCCGCGCCACCTACCTGCCGCAGAACCCCACGCTGAAGAACTACGAGTTCGTGCTGCAAGATGACACCTTCCTGCTGGCATTACGCAATTCGGCCTTCACCGCAGGGACGACGGCGGTGTTGTCGCTGGCGGTTGGCTCATTCGCGGCCTACGCGCTAGGACGGCTGCGTTTTCGCGGGCGCACGGCGCTGCTCTACATGGTCCTGTCGATGACGATGTTCCCGGCGATTTCGATCTTGTCGGGGCTGTACACGGTGGTGCGCGATTTCGGCGTCTTCGGCACGCCCTTTGCGCTGATCCTCACCTACCCGGTCTTCACGTTGCCCTTTACGGTATGGGTGCTCACCAGCTTCTTCCGCGGCCTGCCCGAAGAGATCGAACAGGCCGCTATTGTGGACGGGGCCACGCCCTTCCAGCGTTTTCGGCTGGTCCTGCTGCCGCTGATGGCGCCGGCGCTGGTCACCACCGGATTGCTGGCCTTCGTCAGTTCGTGGAACGAATACCTTTTCGCCCTCAACTTCACCATCACCAACCCGGCGGCGCAGACCGTCACCGTGGCGATTGCCCAGTTCAGCGGCGTCGAAGCCATGCAAGAACCCATCGCCGAAATCATGGCCGCGGCCATGATCGTAACCATTCCGCTGGTGGTGCTCGTCCTCATCTTCCAGGATCGGATTGCGGAGGGGCTGACGGCGGGTGCGGTCAAAGGATAAGAATAGAACGCGGATTTGGCGGATTGAGCAGATTAAGGCAGATTTTTCAAGTCTTATCTGCGAGAATCTGCCCAATCCGCGTTCTATTTCAGATGCTGCTTTGAGAGGAATCTAGATGCAGTACGATGTGATTGTCTACGGCCCAATCTTCTGCGACCTCATCTTCACCGATCTGCCCGGGCTGCCTGCACTGGGGACGGAGATCTTTGCCGGCGATTTGACGGTAACCGTGGGCGGCAGCGCGATTGTGGCGGCGGGATTGCACCGGTTGGGCGCACGTGTGGGGCTGGCCGCGGACCTGGGGACCGATGCCTTCAGCGGGATCATGCGCCAGACATTGGACAAGTTGGGGCTGGATCGGTCGTTGATCCGAGAGCATGATCATCCGCTGCCACAGGCGACGGTGGGGCTGTCTTTTCCACAGGACAGGGCGTTTGTCACCCACTTTGCCCGCCCGCGGACGCCACCGGATCTGGCGCGGCTGCTGCGCGATCACCCGGCCAAGCATCTCCACGTGTGCAGCTTCCTGGCCGCGCTGGACAATCCCCGCGCCGCCCACATCGCCCACGCCGCCGGTGTCACCGTGTCCATGGACCCCGGTTGGGACGAGACAGCCTTGCGCAATCCGCAATTGGCGGGCATGATCCGAGAGGTAGATTTTTTCCTGCCCAGTGAGATGGAAATGCGTCACATCGCCGCCGAAGACGACCTATTGCCGGCGGCGGCGAAGGTCGCGTCCACCATGCGCCAGGACGCCACGCTCGTCGTGAAGCAGGGAGCGAACGGGGCGACGGCGTTTGTCAACGGCGGGTGCGATGCGTTCCACACCAGCGTGCTGCCGGTGACACCTGTAGACACCACCGGCGCGGGCGATTCGTTCGACGCCGGCTTTTTGTATGCGTTTGTCAACGGGCTATCGCTGGACGAGTGTATGCGCTACGGCGCGGTCTGCGGCGGCCTTTCCACTACCGGTCCCGGCGGGATCGGCGCGCTTCCAACACTTTCGGAGGTTGAATCGTGGCTCCCAAAATTGCCATCATCGGCGGCGGCAGCGCCTACGCGCCAGGACTGATCCACGCCTTCATCCAACAGGCGGACGTCTTCAACGGCGCAGAATTGGCCCTGATGGACGTAGCCGCCGACAATGTCGACATGGTTGCGCTGCTAGGGCGCAAGATGGCCAAGGCGGCGGGCGCACGGATCGAAATTACCGGCACCACCGAGCGCAAGGACGCCATCGCCGGCGCAGATTACGTCCTCACTACCTTTCGCCAGGGTGGCCTCAAGGCGCGCCACCTGGACGAGTCGATCCCGCTCAAATACAACGTCATCGGGCAAGAGACAATTGGGCCGGGCGGCTTTTTCTTCGCCATGCGCAATGTGCCGGTGATCAAAGCCATCACTGCGGAGATGGCGCAGCTTGCGCCCAACGCCGTACTGATCAACTACAGCAACCCGACGCAGATCGTGGCCGAAGCCGTGAACCACTTCACCGACGTCCCCTGTATCAGCATTTGCGATCAGTGCAGCGACGACACGAAGACGATCCTCAAAGCGCTCAACCGCCCGCAGGCCCAGGTGACGTTGGAGTGGATCGGCCTGAACCACGCCACCTGGAGTACGCGCTTCGAGATCGACGGCGAAGACGGTGTCGCTGTGATGGAGCGTCACCTGGACGAGGTGCTGGCCCGAGAGGACGTGACCCCGCGCACGAAACGTCAATTCCTGTTGGCGGCGGCGTATGGACGCCTGCCCAACAGCTACATGCAGTACTACTATTTCCGCGAAGAGACGGTGGCCGAGGCCCAGGCTGCGCCGCAGACGCGCGCCCAGTCGATCATGGCGACGATGGGCAGCTACTACGCCCACTTCGCGGAACAAGTGGCCGCAGACACGCCGCAGTTGATCCACGTGCGCGGCGACTCCCTCTTCGGCGACTGGGCGGTGGACGTGATCCGCGGGCTGGTGCGCCAGGACGGCAGCATCCACATCCTCAACGTGCCCAACCGTGGCGCGCTGCCTGATTTTGGGGCAGAGCGCGTAGTGGAGGTCCCTGCGCGGTTGGAATTGCATGGGGCGACCCCGCTGGTACAGGATCGGCTGCCTTCGGAGATGGTGGGCCTGCTCAAGATGCTGGCGGAGTACCAGTGGCTGGCCGCCGACGCCATCTGGCACGAGGATCGGCGTGCGCTGGAGCAGGCGCTGGCGTCTAATCCACTGGTGTTGTCGCTGTCCTTGGCGCGGCGAATGCTGGACGAGGTGGAGAATGCCCCCCTCTAACTCCCCCCGTTGCGGGGGGAGTTAGAGGGGGGTATTCTCAAATCCATCCAACCTTGTGGGCGTTGTCGACAAAGAGAAAGACGGCCAGCACAATCACAAAGACGGCGAAGCCTTTGCGCAGCAACTCGGGGCGGGTGTGTTTGGCCAGGCGTGCACCCGCCAGTGCACCGACGAAACCGGCGGCGACAAAGATCAGCACCACCTGCATGTCAATGGCCGGTCCACCCAAGTGACCGAGGAAACCGGCGACGCTGTTCATGGAGATCACGACCAGCGACGTGCCCACAGCTTGGCGGATGGGCAAGCCTACCAGCATCACCAGCGCAGGGACAATTAAGAAGCCGCCGCCGACGCCGAGGAAACCGGTCATCGTGCCTACGCCCAAGCCGCTGAGGATGGTCACCAGCCAGCCGCGGCCTTCGTTGTCATCGCGGCTGGGCTGTGGTCGCAAAATCATGAAGAGGCCCACCACGAACATCAGCGTGGCAAAGAGCAGCATCAGCGTCGTCGGCGGCAGGAACTTCGACCAGCCCGCTGCCAGGTAGGCCGCCAACATGCCGCTGCCACCGAAGACGAGTGCGATCTTCCAGTTCAGTGTCCCCTGTGTGCGGTGCATGAAGGCCCCCATCATGCTGTTGGCCCCCACGATCATGAGCGACGCCGTCACCGCGGCTTGGGGCGACTGCCCCACAATGTAAACCAGCGCCGGCACCGTGAGAATCGATCCCCCGCCGCCCAACAACCCCAGCGACACGCCGATGCCAAACCCCAACAAGAGATCAATCAAGACTTGCATTACCACTTCAAACCGCCTTTAGCGTGAAAAAGATGGCAAAACGATTCAACAGAACGCGGATTGAGCGGATCGAAGCGGATTTTTCGAGCCTTATCCGCTGGAATCTGCCCAATCCGCGTTCTATTCTGCTACACAGTCACCGCGTCGAGGACAAGGCCACGTTCGGTGGGCAGGTAGCGGGTCCAGCATTCTTCGCCCTCGTTGAGCGCCATCACATCCTCGAAACCGGCGGCCTGGAGCAGGCTGGCTGCAATCTGCGAGCGGTAGCCGCTGGCGCAGTAGGTGATCAGGGTGGCGTCCTTTGGCAGTTCGGTCAGGCGATCCGCTACATAGCCGAGTTGGATATGCTTGGCGCCTTCGATGTGCTTGTCGGCGTACTCGGACTTGCCGCGCACGTCTACGACGACGATGTCATCGTGCGGATAGCGCTTGGCCAGTTCCTTGGCCGTGATGACGGGCAACGCCTGTGTGCGGTGTGTGAGCACTTCGGGGCTGAAGTAGCCGGGCACGTAGTCGATGCCGATGGAGCGCAGATCGTGCAGGATTTCGCGCTCGCTATCCACACTGGGCAGCAACACGTAGACAGGACGTTCGTAGTCGACCAACCAGCCCATGTAGGTGACGAAGGTGCTGTTGTCGGCGGGCACGTTGATGGTGCTGGGCACATGCGTGGACGAGAACTGGCCACGGTTGCGCAGATCGAAGACCTGTCCACCGTCCTCGATGACGTTGTCGAGCGTGGCGCGGTCGAAATTGACCGGCGTGGGCAGCGCACTGGTGAGGACAGGGCCGAGCTTGTTGACTTTCTTCATCTGGGCGAAGTACTTGGGCGGCTCCGGCTGGCCGTCGAGCAGCCAGTCGACGAAGGCGTCCTCTTCGTTGAGTTGGAAGGCCAGGTTAAAGAGCTTTTCGTAGCCCAGCGTGGTGGACGGAATCGCGCCCAGCGCCTTGCCGCACGCGCTCCCCGCGCCGTGACCAGGCCAGATCTGCAAATAATCGGGCAGGGCCTTGAAACGTGCCACCGTCTTGAACTGCTGGCGTGCACCGGCCACCTTGGTGCCTTTGTAACCGGCGGCTTCTTCCAGCAGATCGGGGCGGCCTACGTCACCAACGAAGAGGAAATCGCCGGTGAAGACGCCCATCGGCTTGTCGGCGCCGGCGGTGTCGGTGATCAGAAAGGCAATGTGCTCGGGCGTGTGGCCGGGGGTGTGTAGCACGTCGACCTTGATGTTGCCCACCTTCCAGCTATCGCCGTCGGTCACCAGGATCACGTTGGCGTCGTCGGCATAGGCGTACTTCCAGTTGTCGTCGCCCATATCGCTCAGGTAAATGGTCGCCCCAGTGGACGCGGCCAGTTCACGGCTACCGCTGACAAAGTCGGCGTGAATGTGTGTCTCGGTGACGTGGGTGATACGCAGCCCTTCCTTCTCGGCTGCGCGCAGGTACTGGGTCACATTGCGGGCTGGGTCCACAACCAGGGCTTCGCCCGTGGCCACACAACCGACCATATAGCTGGCCTGAGCCAATTTTTCGTCATAAAAGTAGCGGAGCAACATGATTTCACCTCGATTTCGTATTCAATAGATAAGAAGAGATTTGATCCACGAAGTCACACAAAGAAACACGAAAAAGAAAAAAGAGAGAAGAAGAGGTTTGTCTTTCTCCTCTTCGTGTTCCTTCGTGTGCCTCCGTGGATCAAAATTTCTGGAACTGTTGTTAGCGTTTGATGGGCAGTCCTTGACGTGACCAGTCGATGATGCCGCCCAGATCGTAGACTTCGGTGTAACCGGCCTGGTTGAGGATGTTGGTGGCGAACGAACTGCGGTTGCCACTGCGGCAGTAGACGATCACAGGCTTGTCTTTGGGGATCTTGTTCAGCTTGTTTTGAAGCTGTTGCAGATCGATGTTGATGGCACCGGGGATATAGCCCTCGCGGAATTCCTCGGCAGTGCGCACGTCCACCAGTGTGTGCGCCGCGCCGCCGTCCATGTAACGGGCTTTGTAATTTGCGGGCGTCACCAGTTGATGATTGGCCGCGCCGCCGAACATACGGTTGAGAAAGCTCATAATCCCTCCTAAAATGTGATCTTCTGTGGAAGAGGCGATTGGGCGATTCGGAGATTTCAGAAGCTTTGACGAGACCAATCCCTCAATCTCCCAATCGCCTAATCTCTAATCCCTTCCCAAATCAATGTATGCACACTCTACACCCATTTCCGTTTGCCCTGCGCCCCCGACTTGCTTATGATTGGTATAAGTGTGAACTTATAGCAAAAACCTTTCAGGTGGATATGTTAAGCCTCTACAAGCTCGAAATCTTTGCCATTGTCGTGGAAACCGGCAGTTTTAGCGCCGCCGCGGACCGTCTGCTCATGACCCAACCGGCGGTGAGCCAGCACATTCAAGACCTGGAAGCCGCGATCGGGGCCAGGTTGTTTGAGCGCGGACGGCGCGGGGTGACCTTGACGACTGCGGGCGAAACCCTGCACGGCTACACCCGCAACATCCTGCGCATGGTGGCCGACGCCGAAAACGCCGTCACCGACGTCGCGCAACTGCCCGGCGGCAACGTCTCCGTCGCCGCCACGCCGGGGATCAGCGTCTACCTGCTGCCCGAGTGGGTGCAGGAATTTCGGACACAGTATCCGAACCTCACCGTCTCAGTGCAGACCAGCATCACGCCCGAAATCGTGGACGCGTTGCGCCATCGCAAGATCGATATCGGCCTAATCGAAGGAGAAATTGACGGCGTGGATTGGCCGCGGCTGGGTGTGCTTGAACTGGAGGAACATGAACAGTTCGTAATTGTGGGGCCGAAACATGAGTGGAGAGAACAGGAGATGGTCCGCTGCGGGGACCTCAACGGCAAAACGTTTGTGATGCGTCAACGAAATAGCCAGACCCGCATCTGGCTCGACGACCGACTTGCTCGCGCAGGTATCCACGCCGAAGTGGCCGCGGAATTCGACAACGTGGAATCGATCAAGCGCGCCGTGGCCAAGGGAATGGGCATCACCATCCTACCCAAATACGCCGTCCAGACCGAACTGGAGATCGGCCTGCTCCACGCTTTGCGCATCGAAGCCAGCCCCATGCAGCGCACGCTCAAGTTGGTATGGAACGAAGACGTCTACTTCACACCGGTGACCCGCAGATTCTTGGCATTTTTGAGGCAGTATCTGCCCGCGATAGAGGGGATTGGTGAATGGTGATTTTGGGGATCGTGTAGAGGGTATTGGTTCTGCACTTGTACAATGTTGCGTGGAGCGGGATTGAGCGATTAGGAAATTTCAGATTCTGTAGACGATCCCCAATCGCTTAATCGCCTAATCACGTCAACGAAGAGCCACGCGACAGCAGACCAAGTACCCTCTACACGATCCCCCCAATCACTAATCACCAATCACACTCACCCCCTGCGTCGCCGTCAACCCCGCATACAATTCACTCAGCCGCTGCGTCATCGGACCCATGTCGCCGTCTCCGATGCGGCGACCATCCAATTCAAGGACGGGGGCCAGTTCGCCCATCGTGCCCGTGCAAAAGACCTCGGCGGCGCGGTAGACTTCGATCAACGAGATGTCGCGCACCACATGCGGGATGCCGTGGGTCTGACACAGATCGAGGACCGTAGCACGCGTGATCCCTTCGGGGCAGGAGCCGGTGTACGAGGTGGTGACCACGCCGTTGTCCACAATGAAAAGGTGGGTGGCGTTGGTCTCGGCCACGTAGCCGCGGATGTCGAGCATCAGGGCATCGTCCACACCCGCCGCGTTGGCCTGGATCTTGGCCAGGATCGAATTGAGCATGTTGCACGAGTGGATCTTCTGATCCAGACACTCCGGCGGAATGCGGCGGATACCCGATGTGATCAGACGGATGCCGTGCTTGTCGTAGACCGGCGCCTTGTGCTCGGCCAGGATGATCAGGGTGGACCCCGGCGTGTTGACGCGCGGGTCCATGCCGCTGGTGTACTTGACCCCCCGCGTCAGCGTCAACCGGATGTGGACGTTGTCGGTCATCTCGTTGGCGGCCAGCGTACGCCGGATCTCGTGGACGATCTCCTCGTGGCTGGGGATGTGGGCATAGGCCAGCGCCACCGCGCTATGACGCAGCCGATCCAGGTGTTCCATCAGCTTGAAAATGCGCCCGTTGTACAGGCGCAGCCCCTCCCACACCGCATCCCCATTCTGCACCGCCGAATCAAAAGGACTGATCCCCGCCTGGTCGCGGTGAACGAGATTGCCGTTGATGTTCACAATCAAATCGCGGTTACGTTCATTGAATTGCTGAAGCATATACCCCCTCCGGTGATCACGGGATGATAGGATGATGGGATAGACGACGAATCGACGAAGACACGCTCCTTCTGGGTTACGAATTACGCATTACGGATTACGCCGTCCCCAACCGATGCGCATACAACTCCCCATACAGTTCGTTCGCCTCATCCAGCAAATCAGCCAGATGAGCGGGGACAGGCGCGTCCTTGGGCTGGTAGGGCGCGAAACCGGTGGACGCCCACACGGCGTCGTACCAGTACGGGGCCCAGACGCCGTCCGTCTCCCGCGGACCGGCAGTCCAACTCAACATACGCTCGTCAAAAGGGACGCCGATGTGTTCACACAGCAGGCCAAGCATGCGCGCTGGATCCTTGAGCACATCGCTCGAATCGATCACCGGCGGAATGTCACCGGTGACGATGCACACGTGATCGAAAATGCGACGCTGTTGCGCCACGCCGATGTCGGCGAGGGTAGGGTTGGGCCGTACTTTAATGTACGAGTTGATCACTTCCTGTGGCGAACGCAGCAGAAAGCAGTTGGTGAGTTGGTTGACCCATTCCAGTTCCATGCTGTCGAGGATGTGGTGGGTCATGTGTTTTTGAAAGTAGATGGATTTGCCCGATGGCAGGGGATCGCCGACGAGATGGGAGACGACAGCGCGCCAGTCGGGGTTGTGGGCGGCGATCACTTCCTCACGGGCGGGGTGGTCGCTCCCCGTGGCTTGTAGGTAGTGTGCGTAGAGCGGTTCGTCGACCACAACAGTGTCGGGCCGGTTTTCCCACGAGCGCATCATCGCCGTAGAAATATTACGTGGGCCAGACCACATGGCGATGCGGATTGGGGCAGACGAGGTAGCAGTCATAGACGGCGGCTCCTGGCAGAAATATGATGGAATGACGAGATGATGATGAAATTGAAGAAGTAGGTGCAGGCTTCCTCTTCGCTTGAAGAGGTGAACATCGGCGTTTGATCCACGCCGCGCTGCGTATAGTAGACCCACCACTCGCTGCCATTTTGGGTGAGGCAATAGGCATCGGAGGCACGTCCACGCTCACCAATGGCATAGCACAACGGGTCGCATCCCTCTGCGGCAAGTCGTTCTTGCAGTTCGTTTGTGTTCATCTTTGGGAAAAGCGCAACGCTGATCTCGCCTGCGCCTTGGCCGCTTCTGCCTCGCGATCCTTGGGGGGTGCGTTGGTCTCCAACGCAGCCAATAAGGACCGTGACACGCTCGCGATCTCGTCAACTGCACGGTTGAAAGCCTCCTCGTTGGCCTGCGACGGCTTGCTGAAGCCGCTGATCTTGCGCACATACTGCAACGCCGCCGCGCGGATCTCGTCCTCGCCGGCGGGTGGCTCAAAATTGAACAACGTCCGAATATTTCTACACATGATTTCCCTCCAGAGTTTTGATCCACGAAGCCACACAAAGAAACACGAAGACAGAAGTTTATCCACAGATTTCGCAGATTTGAAGGATTGCAGAGGATTCAGACAAAAATCCTTCTGGAAATCCTTTTAATCCGTGTAATCTGCGGATCATTTTCTGCTTCTGCCTTCGTGTTTCTTTGTGTGCCTCCGTGGATCAATTCTGTTTCTGCTGTAAATGATTTTCTAGAGCGTCTAGGTCGGCAAAGCTGTAGAGCTCGATGCCCTTCTCGGTGAGGAAGGACTGCATACGCGCATCGAAGAGCAGCGTCTGCCGATGCAGCTCGTCGAAATCTCGGTTGACCAGGTGAGGCAGCAGCGCCGGGAATCCTAAGGCAACGAAATTCTGCTCGTAGTCGGCCAGGCTGTTGAAATCATTATAGTCGATGCCATCCGCAGCCCAGGCGGTGTGGATCGACAGTTCGTGGTAAAGCGACAGGAGCTTGTCTTTGAGGCTGAACAGGTCCTTGCGCTCACAGGCCAGGAGGACATGCAGCAGATCCCCCTTCAATTCAGGATACCCCGGACCAAAGACCTCGGCAAAGCTGCGCTTGTTGCGGTCGATCTCCGCCTGTTCGGCCAGCAGAAAGCGCCGCGTCGACAGAAGCAGATCCTCGCAGGCGGCGGCCAGTTCGCCCGGCTCCACCGCGGCGATGACCCGTTCCAGCAGTGCGGTGAAGTCATGGGGCAGGCGGGGCAGCGTCAGCACATTGGCAGGCTTGCGCGTGTCCACCAGCGTCTGATTGCACACCATCAGGGCGTGGAAAACCGTGTGCACAATACGCTGGGCGTGAAAAATAGTGGCCAGCGTATTCCCAGCGACAACCTGTTCACGTAGCAACAATGCCGGGTAGCCCGTCTGCTTGAAAATATCAAGTGCTTTGCGCACCATTTCAGGCCGCGCTGCCGGTTGTTGCAATTCACGTAGACGGTCTCCCAGTGCGCGGAAGCGCTGTCCTACCTCCTCGTTGCGCTGGTAGATGACCTCACCCTTCAGCAAAATCGTGGCATTGACCGTGGCATACTCCGCCATCTGCGTCAGCCACGACCATTGAATGGCGTAGAGATCGACGAGTACATCGTCCAGCAGCACGGTGATCGATTTGCGTGTGGCATCGTGGGTGGGCACGTAGGAGATATCAAGATCCGAATAGTGGTGGGCCGTCCCCGAAAGCAGGGAGCCGTAGCGGAAGATCAGATCCACTTCGTCGCCAAGTTCGCGCAGCAGCGCCCCGGTGACGACGTCAATCGTGCGTTGTGCATCGAGATGCATGAGGTCATATCCTTGGGGGGTCAAGAAGTTCAGAAGAAATGGCTCGCAACACAAAACGTACGATGTTCTGCCAGCGATATGGATCGCATCTGTCAAGCTGACGGGCTATGGAATTCAGATGTTCCTCAACTTCAGAAGGTGCCTTGCTGTAACGGCCAAGTACAAACCAGCCTTGCTCGCTCCACGTGTAGCGAATGCCTTCGTACTCAATGGTTCCTTCCGCAGGCTTCGATGTTACATGCGGCATTTCAGAGCCCTCGTAGCTCACAACGGAGACAGAAAGCACTTCAACAATTATACCAAAATCCTGCACAGACTATGGCTGCCCCCAAGGCACGAACAACGGAGACAACATCTCTTCCCAGTCCCCAATCCCCAATCCCCCCCAAAACTTGCCTTTCCCCACACGGGTGCTAGACTGAACAGATTGCTTTCTTTCCATCACGAGAATGTGTGGACCTATGCTGCCGGATACCCTGTCTTTTTATTTGATGACGGCGTTTGTAATTCTGTTGATTGGCGTTTCCAAAGGTGGGTTGGGTGGCGCAGCAGGCGGTGCAGCCACGCCGCTTATGGCGCTGGTGATGCCGCCGGAACTGGCGATTGGCCTGTTGCTGCCCATGCTGATGATCACCGACGTCTTTGCCGTGGCGGCACACTGGAGAAAGTGGGACAAGAAACTGCTGATCTACCTCGTCCCCGCCTCGTTGATTGGGATCACGTTGGGCACAGCGTTGATCACCAGCATCTCCAGCGAAGCACTCAAAACGGGATTGGCGATTTTTGTGATCTTTTTCGTGGTGTACAAGCTGTTAGAGAAACGCATCCAGGCCGCGTTGACCTACGAGCCGCGCAACTGGCATGGCGGCGTTGCCGGTGCGGTAGCAGGCTTTACATCCACACTGGCGCACACAGGCGGGCCGCCCATTTCCATCTATCTGCTCCTTCAGAACATCCCGCCGCGCACCTTCATCGCCACCAGCGCCATCTACTTTGCCATCATCAACTGGCTGAAAGTGCCGTACTATGTCTTCGCGGGCATCCTGCATCCGCAACAACTGATCGAAATCGCCTGGCTGTTGCCGCTAATTCCCGTGGGCGTTCTGCTGGGCCGTTGGCTTTCTGTGCGCATCAACAAAGCTACCTTTGATCAAGTGATTTTGGTCTTGTTGGCAGTGTCGGCGGTGTTGTTGTTGATGTGAACGTGATGCGTAATCCGTGATGCGTAATCCGTAATGCGTAATCCGTAATGCGTAATCCGTAATGCGTAATTTGTAGAGGCAGCGATCTCTACAAATTACGCATTACGGATTACGCATTATTTCTACAGCAGAACCAACTGCTCGGCATCGATCCCTAGCTGAATCCGCTCACCAACGTCCGGCAAACGTAGCTGTCCGCGGTGACGGGTGGGGAGGATGAAATCGAGCACGTGGACGTTGCTGCCGCTGTCCTCGACGGCGACGTCAACGTGGTAGTCGCTGCCGCGGAAGGAGACGGCGGTAAGCGTGCCGCGAATGCTGCCGCCGGACGCGTCCTGGCCCAGGTTGGCCAGTTCGATTTCGGGGCGGATGAGCAGTGTGTGCGTCCCCCGCGAGGACGGTTGTGCCAGATGGAACATGCCCAACTTCGTCTGTACTGTGGACAGTTCCCCAGCGTGGATTTCCCCTTCGATTAAGTTCGTCAGCCCCAAGAAACGCGCCACAAAGGACGTCGCCGGGCGGGCATAGACCTGCTGCGGCGCGCCAATCTGCTCGATTCGCCCCGCGTTCATCACCACCACGCGATCCGCCACGGCAAACGACTCTTGTTGGTCGTGGGTCACATAAAGCGCGGTGACGCCCACCCGTTTGAGGATGCGGCGCAGTTCGGTCATTAGTTCCTCGCGCAGCGTACGATCCAGGCTGCCCAGCGGTTCGTCGAGCATTAAGAGCCGTGGGTTGGGGGCCAGGCTGCGCGCCAGCGCCACCCGCTGCCGTTCGCCGCCACTCAACGCAAAGACAGATCGATCCCCGTAACCGTCCAGATCCACCAGCGCCAACATCTCGTCCACGCGGCGGGTGATGGTGGCGCGGTCCGCACCGGCCATGCGCAGGCCAAAGGCGATATTGTCCGCCACCGTCATGTGGGGGAAGAGGGCAAATTCCTGGAACATCAGCCCAAAGCGCCGCCGATGCACAGGGATGAGCGTCAAGTCTTCGCCGTCGATGCGTAGATCGCCCTGATCCGCCTGTTCCAGCCCGGCCACAATGCGCAGCAGCGTCGTCTTGCCGCAGCCACTCGGCCCCAGCAAACAGACGATCTCGCCGTCCTCCACTGCCAGATCGACGGCGGAGAGAACGGCAGCGGCGGCGTATTGTTTGTGGATGTTGGTCAACGTGAGGAGTGTCATGGTGATGAGAGATTGGAGATTAGGAGATTAAACGATTAGGGGATTTTAGATCCTGTGCAGGATCTAAAATCCCCTAATCGTTTAATCTCCTAATCTCATCTCACTAAAACTCACTTTCTTCCAGGCGAAAACGTTCTATAAAGATCAATCCAATGGCCGAAACCACCATCAAAATCGTGCTCATCGCCAGGGCTTGACCGTAGTTGAGCAGACCGGGCTGGCTGAGGGCGCGGTAGATGACCACAGGCATGGTGGGCAGATCCGGGCGGCTGATGAGCAGGGTTGCGCCAAATTCGCCCAGGCTGATGGTGAAGGCGAAAACTGCGCCTACCAGCACCGCCCGCCACAAGATGGGCGCGTCCACCTCCCACCACACCTGCAACGGCGACGCCCCCATGACGGCGGCAGCTTCCCGTAGCCGCGGATCGAGGCTGCGCAGGATCGGCAACAGCGTACGCACCACAAACGGCGCCGCAATGAGCGTGTGCGCAATGGGGATCAGCAGCAGCGACGTGCGCAGCGATCCCATGGCGATGATGTAGCCGAAACCCAACGTCACCGCGGAGGTGCCCAGCGGCAACAAAAAGATAGGATCAAGCACCGCCGTCCACCGGCTACGCCGACGCGCCAGCAGGTAGGCGCTGATCAATCCCAAGAAAAGGCTCAACACCACCGTCGACAGCGCAATCAGCAGCGAATTGCGCACCGCCACAATCGGCGGCACGAAGAAAGCGCTACCACGAGGGTTGACGGCCAACGCCTGGTAGAAATCCAGCGTGAAGGCGGCGTCGCCCAGGGTGAAACTACGCCAGACCAGCGACACCAGCGGCGCCAACAGGAGGCCGATCATGGTCACCAGCCCGCCCGCCACGATGAAGCGCTCTCCCCAGCCCGACGCCTGCCGCTGGGTTGCGCTCTGCGGTCGCAGATCCAGCGGCAGGCCGGCCCGCGCCTGGATACGTGTGTAAACAACCATCACAGCGAAAGTGATCACCACCTGCACCAGAGACAGAAACGCCGCCACCGGCAAGTTGAACAGATTCACCGCCTGCCGGTAGATCTCCACTTCCAGCGTCGAAAAGCGCGCCCCGCCCAGGATCAGAATCACACCAAAACTGGTGAAGCAGAAGAGAAAAACCAGCAGCCCTGCCGCCGCCACACTGGGCAGCAGCAGTGGCAGTGTCACCAGCCTAAAACGCCGCCACGGAGACGCCCCCAGCACGCCCGCCGCCTCTTCAAGGCGTGGATTGAGGTTGGCCCAGAAGCCGCCCACCGTGCGTACCACCACACTCACATTGTAAAAGACATGCGCCAACAGGATCACCCAGATCGTCTGCATGATCTCCAGTGGCGGCGAGTCCAGACCCAGAACGGTTTGTAGCCCCTGATTGACCACCCCGTTGCCGCCCAGCAGGGTGGTGAAGGCTGCGGCCACCACCACCGTGGGCATGACAAAAGGGATCGTCGTCAACGCACGTAGAATCGTCTTCCCACGGAACTCGTAGCGGGCGAAGAGATAGGCCAACGGCAGCCCCAGTAGCAGCGTTAACCCCATCGACAGCGCCGCCTGCCACGTTGTGAACCACAACACCCGCCAGAAAAAAGGACGCGCCAACGTTGCGCCAATCCCGTCAAAGGTCCACTGGCCTTCGGGCGCAAAGCTTTCGCGCAAAATCGCCGCCAACGGATAGAAGAAGAAGGCGGCGAGGAAGAGCAATGGGAGGGCGTAGAGGACGTAGGTTGCGCGTTTGGTCATTGGAATCCTAGGGATTGGTGATTGGTGACTGGGGCAGAGACGGCAGTGAAGGCGCTACTTCTGCCCCAGTCACCAATCCCTAATCACTAATCACCTCAATACCACATCCGTCCACGCCTCGATCCAGGCCTCTCGATTTGCCTCAATCGCATCTGGATCGATGTTGGCAACGTCGGTGGGTGCTTCGGCGAATGCGACGAACTCGGCGGGTAGTTCGGCATTGGGGTTGGCGGGGTAGACAAACATCTGCAACGGAATGTCCTCTTGGAAGGGTTGGCTGAGCATCGCATCAACCCAGGCCTGGGCCAGATCTATCTGCTCCGTACCCTGCACGATACCCACAAATTCTATCTGGCGGAAGACGCCGCCCGCTGGGTTAATATTGACGCTGGCTGGTTCGGTGCGTCCGTCGCCGGCAAAGATGACATCGGCGGGCGGGCTGGTGGAGTAGCTCACCACCAGTGGACGGTCTCCTGCGCCACCGGAGCCGACGGTGAAGTGATCGTAGTAGGCTTCGCTCCAACCGCTGGTGATCAGCACATCGTTGTCGCGCAGCGCCTGCCAGAAGTCGAGGTAGCCGTCCTCGCCGAAGTAGCTGATGGTGGCCATGAGGAAGGCCAGCCCTGGCGACGATGTGGCCGGGTTTTGCACGGTCAGCAGCCCACTGTACTGCGGATCGGTGAGATCGTCCAGTGTCTGCGGCAGCGGAATGCCATTCTCTTCAAACCAACCGCGGTCGGCGTTGAGGTTGACGAAGCCGTAGTCCACCGGCAGAAGGGTGTGATTCGGGTCGAGTTTAAATTCGTCGGGGATGACATCGAGCAACGGCGACTGGTAGGGCACGAAGATGTCGGCGTTCAATGCCCGGCTGAGGAAGGTGTTGTCAACGCCGAAGAAGACATCGGCCAGCGGCGCGTCCCGGCTTAGGATCAGTTTGTTGAGCGCCTCGCCGGTATCGCCTAGTTGCAGGAACTGCACATCGGCGTTGTGTTCTTCCTCGAAGGCAGTGACCAGTTCTTCACTTAAGTTGAACGAATCGTGGCTGCCGACGACCAATGTACGCGTCTCGGTGGTCGTCTCCTCGGCAGGCGGCAGTGTCTCCGCGGCGGGGGGCGTAGCCGTCGGTACACAGGCAGTTAGCAGGAACAGCAAGGTGATGATCGGGATAATGCGATGACAGAACATAGATCCTCCGAATATTGATGGAATTCCCATCGTAGAAAGAGCCCACCAAGGCACACAACGCTGCACGAAATCAACAAACCAGATCTGTGCCGGCGTTTCATCGTGTTGCTTCGTGTGCCTTGGTGGATCGTTAGTTCGCCCAACAAAAAACGCTCCCCAGCAAGGAGAGCGCGATAGCGTTCAATCCCTACGCTGGCATTACCCAGATCAGGTTTTGGGGTCGACAACAGTTGGTTGTCCTCTCAGCCTGGCGCTTCCAAGCTCCCCCCGATGAAGTTGTGTTGGAACTATAGCATAGGAAGTTTGAAGTGAGAAGTTTGCAAAGTGGAAGAGGAGCTTTTCAAACTTCTCACTTCAAGAACTTCTTACTTCAAACTTCTCAAAGGCTGTTCCGAATACTCTCCCACTCTTTTGCACATTCGGGACAGTGCAGTGGATCATCAAGATCCATTAGATGTTTGCCACATACTGAGAAGGTGACAACCACACGCTCGTTAAGGAAACGCTTCTGCACTTGAGCTTCAAGCAGAAGATCGCGGCAATTGGTCTCACGCGTAAGTTCCGGCACAGGGCAGCTATTGCAATGTCCCCGTCGCCAAGGGCGTTCGTTGCTGGGGCTTGCGGCCAGCAGACGGCACTCTTCTTTGTTGTTGCCACGGTGATAGTCACCGTAAAAGTAGCGGCAATTGACAGGCTTATTTGACATGAAATTCACTATATCACACAGCCGCCGATTTGGGCTGTTCGCTGCATTACGCTTGTACGCAATTGCCGACATGAAAAGACCACCAAACGCTGTTGGTGGTCTGTTTACATGCAGGGTTATGCGCTACCTACTTCACACCGTTAAGATTGGTGAATGGAGCAGGTCCACTTCTGCGCTAGTCACCAATCACTGATCACCAGTCACCTAATTTTCCCAAAACGGCGGATCGTCAAAACCGCCTGATTGATCCCAGTCATTGTCGTCTGAGAAGTAGCTCAGATCGATGAATAGCCTTTCGGCTAGATCAACCTTACGCCGTTCCTGTTCAGGCATAAGATAGCCAAACTCTTGCTCCAAGCCGACCAACATTTCCAACTCCGCTTCAAGGAGGTGGAACTCCATATGGCTCAGTGGCTTTTCATTAGACTCAAGATTGTAAAACTCAGACAGATACGATTGGTAGCCTTCGCACAACTCAGAAGCTGTATCTTCATCGCCGACGTCGTCATCTTCGATACCCCAAAAGATGCCATTTGGGTCGTTGCCGAATTGATCCATCATCGTCATATTGTCAAACTCGTCCAGGTCGTCGTCTACGAAGTCCCGGGCGTAGTTGTCGTGCCACGAAGTCCAATCTGCCTCCGGCTCAAGCCAGGTAGGTAGTTCGGAGACATCGACATTGCCGTTGGAAGGCCGTCCTTCAGCGTGACGGCGATTGAAATTCCGCTTCACCGATGGAATATTCTCTTCGAAAGCATAGCCAAGATCGTCGTAGAGACGCAGACGGCTAAACTCATGCAGCACGTAGTGCATGTCATCCGGCGGAACCGGATGGTTGAACAGACCACGACCGGCAAGGGCAGCAGCCAATTCGGCCACAGGCACAGCAGCACGAGATTTACGGTCGGCAGAAACGATCTGCTCTGCAGCGCGCACCAGTTGCCGGTTACGTTCGGTGATCACTTCTTCCTGGCGCGCTTCACGAGGCTGTAAGCGGGCAAAGTATTTGCCTGCCATAGCATCTTGCGCGCAGATCAAGAGATCATCATGCGTGGCGCCACCGACGGCGTCCACCCATTCCACAAAGGGAGCGCCTAGGCGCAAAGCCCAAGTTCCCTGCTCGATATTGGCGGCTGCCACGATGACCGGTCCCCCCATCAACTCGATCTGAACCGTCCGTGCATCGGATTCCTGATCTTGAAAGAATTGAGGGAAGAAGACTGCATGTTCTAGTTCATCCAACAACAGGAAGCCCTTGCGGATCTCCACGCTGTTTAGCGGATGGCGGAACCATTGGTCACGCAGTAGATAAGACAGCCATCCATAGCGCCCGGGCGCGACAGGAATCGC
This sequence comes from bacterium, assembly GCA_016124945.1. Taxonomy (GTDB): domain Bacteria; phylum Chloroflexota; class Anaerolineae; order Caldilineales; family Caldilineaceae; genus RI-153. The sequence goes on from WGMT01000074.1 coordinate 28,597, forward strand.
CTGATAAAGCTTGTTGATTGCCTGATAAATTGCACTCTTCACACCTCTGCCAACTGGTCGCTGCGCTTGTACGCGGGAAACCAGGCTATCAACCGACAGAGGCACTGCCGATGAACTGAGAATGTCGGCAACACATGATACATAACTGGGATGATTGTCTTTTGCCATTGAGAGTAACCTCCTGATTCGTTATTATCCCATAGCAAAATCGAAATGTCTACCACCAACTAGACCAGGGTTTGTTATAATTCCGTAACTATGCGAATGCTTATACCTAATGAAAATCACCAATACAACGCAAAACGGCTGCCATCCTTAGGGACAGCAGCCGCTATTTTCTGATAGTCGAACGTAGGCGTTAGGCGGTCATTAGTGGGCGAAACTTATACCCATAGACAATCTGGCCATCTGTACCTTCTTCGCGCAATTTGCGCGTGACCATCTCTACTTTCATGCCGATGTCCACCTGACCTTCGTCTACATCGGTTAGTTGTGCCGTGACCATCGGGCCTTCTTCAAGTTTAACAAGGGCTACGGTGTATGGGCGCTGGCTATCGAAACCTTCCGGTACATTGAACATACGGGTAAAGCTGAAAATTTCCCCGCGGCCGCTCATGGTATGCACAGGACCTGCCGGCTGTGTACAGTGCGGGCAGACGTCGCGGGGCGGGAAGATTGCCTGATGGCAGTCGGGGCAAACTTCACCCTGCAAAGCATATCGTTGTTTCTTTGTGCGCCAGGCTGATGCAATATTCATGAACGATGTCTCCATTCACATTTGTTGAACAATTGTCAGATAATTCCGGTGCAACCACTCATTGGATGCAGGAATAAGAATAGTGGAATCCGTCTGTCATTGGCTATCAAAGTATGCTCAAAATGCCTTTTGATAGGTTTTGATAGTAAGCACTATTCCTGTCGCCCTAGTGTAGCTACGCCATTAGACGCCCAAGATGTGGGTGACGATGGTGGCACCACTGCCGCCGATGTTTTGCGCCATGCCGATGTGAGCACCCTTCACTTGGTTGCCGCCGGATGTTCCTGTGAGTTGCTGTACGAGTTCGACAATTTGATAAACACCGGTTGCGCCGACGGGATGACCGCGACTCTTCAGCCCGCCCATGGTGCTGATGGGCAGCCGGCCGCCAATGCCGATCTCATCGTCCTGGGCCATGCGCCATCCTTCGCCGCGGCGGGCAAAGCCGGTCGCTTCCAGTGTCAACGCGCTCATAATGGTGAAGGCGTCATGCACTTCGAACAGATCAACGTCGGACGGGGTAACACCGCTTTGCACATACGCTTTCTGGCTGCTCACGTAGCCCGCTTCAAGGAAGAGCGGATCCTTGCGGTCGTGGATAGCCAGGGTGTCGTTGGCGCTGCTGCTCGCCAGGATTTGCACGGCGCCGCGGTGATGACCGGTGGTGAACTCCGATGCCCGTTCCGTTGCCACCAGCACCACAGCGGCCGCCCCGTCACAGACCGGGCTGCTGTCCATCATGTTGATGGGTGTGGCAATCATGGGCGCATTGACGTATGTCTTTAGATCAATGGGACGCTGAAACATGGCGTTGGGGTTGTTGGCCCCGTTGCGATGTGCGTTGATGCTGAATCCGGCAAACGCGTCCACAGGGACGTCATACTCGTACATATAGCGCTGCATGAGCAGCGCATTTAAGCCCACAAAGGTGATACCGTGAGCCGATTCATATTCAGCGTCGGCGGCAGTGGCCAGGCCGGCTGTTGTGCCGCCGCTGGGTGTGTCGGTCATCTTTTCCACACCGGCCACAATGACAACATCGTGCATGCCGCTGGCAACGGCCATATAGCCGATGCGCAGGGCTGCACCGCCGCTGGCACAAGCGGCCTCAATCTTGGCCGCTTCGATCCCCCGTAGGCCGCTAAAATCAGCGATCAATGTCGCCAAATGCTCTTGATCGAGCAGACGCCCGCTTAGCATGTTGCCGACATAAAGTGCGTCGGCGCGCTCAATGCCGGCATCTTGCATGGCGGCAGAGACGGCGTGATAGGCAATATGTCTTACTGAAAGATCCCAATGTTCGTCGACAGGTGTTTGCCCAATGCCGACGATAGAAACACTTCTCATCTTATCCTCCTGATGGCGGATGTTGTTCAAAACTCCCACCGCATTTATAACAGAGGCAAACTCTCAAAATCTACCGAACCGCTGCCAAAGGCCATCAGATCACATTCATTTATCGGCAGGATAGGTTCAAAACAACAGGTTCAAAACAACAGGTCCAAAACAACGACGAGCAGCATAGCGCTGCCCGTCGGAGAATCTTCAATTCAGTTTTGAGCGATTTGCATTTGATGAATTTGATCGGCCCTGCATTGTGAATAATACCACGAAAGCTTACTTGAGTATGTAATAGGTTGCCCGTTTGGATCCAACTTTAATGAGGTAATCGCGTTCCACCAGATCGGCGAGATCTCGGCGGATGGTCTCTGAACTAACATCGGGCACCAAACTTTGGTAGTCGCTGTTGGTGATCCGCCCATTGGCCCGTACATAGTCCAACGCCTGCACTTGCCGCTCACTGAGGAAGGCATGGACGGCAGAGAGCCGTGGTTCGGGCTTGCCGCTGACCATTAGCTCGTTGGCGGCGTAGAGCGTCACCTGGAAGCCGGCGGCGGTCTCTTCGAAGACGGGTTCAGGTAGGCCGATCTCCTGCATGGCGGCCAGCATCCGGTCGATGCCGTAGCCCAAGCGCTCGATGTAGCCCCAGTCGCTGAGGATAGCGACCACGGCCTCATTTCGAGAGTAGCGTTCGTCGCGCAGATTGTCCAGGGTCACATGACCAGGAAGTCGGCCAGGGCTGTAGACGGTGAGCCGGTTGTTGAACATGAGCAGGCGGATGCCTTCGCCGCGGATGCTGTAATCGCGGTGGGCCACGGCGTTGACAATGGCCTCGCGGACGACGGCAATGGGATACTCGGAGACATCTTCGCGCACCATGCCGGTGATGCGCATCCCCCGCCGCATGTTCCCCACAAGAAAGGCTTCGGCCTGGCGGATCTGCTCTACCAGTGGGCCGGTAATGTCCTGGCGCACAAATTCGTCGCTCATGTCATCGCCACTGTAGCGGACGCAGATGATCTCGGCGCTGCGCAGGAAGCGTTGTGGTTCACGGCCAAAAAGCAGTATACCGGCGTGGGTAGGCACCAGATCGCCGTCGGGATTGGTAGGGTGGTAGGTAACGCACCCACGTGCCGTGAGCAGTTGCAGCACGTCGTCTTGTGGGGAAACTTGCAGATGGGTGAGATAGCGTTCGATGAGCGGCTGGTCGAAATCCCCTAGTGTTGCGCCTGTCACCGCTGTGGACTCGAAGCCGCTGTCGGTGCGTTCAAAGAGCAAGCGGCGCAGTTCGGGGGTGGTTAACGGTCGCGTCTGACCTGCTGTGCGGGTGAGATAACGTCCTTGCAGGCTGTAGATATGGGGAAGACCGGGGGGCACCTGCACAATGACGGCTGCGCCTTTGTCCGATGCTACAATTTGCGGCGTAGGCACAATCATGGGTGGGTCGGTGAGCAGCGATGCCTGGATCGCCATATCGCGCAACACGGTCACATCGATGCCATGCTGGAGTGATCCTCGCGCGGTGACGCCCAGGACGGCAACGCCACCATGCGCGTTGGCCAGCGCGGCCAGCGCCTCGGCAATATTCGCTTCTGCGCTCTTGCCCGGCAGAAAGACCACCTGATCCGTTTGCCCGCCACTGAGGATTCCGGCCAGTTCCTCGGCAGTGAGGGCAGAGGGGCGACGGCGAACGATCATGGCGACTGTCTCCGCGCGGCGGCCTGCATGGGGACGTTGAGATCTGGTTCGTCGGCAGCTTCGTAGACCCAGTCTGTGGCTGGGAAAGCGTGCGGGTATCGTTCATTCCATGCTTCGCGCAGTTCGGCGGTCACAAAGACCGAGCCTGTCCCCACCAGTAGGCCATCGCTGGGGGTGATCTCCATTGCCAGTGTCACGGCTTCGCTCACAGACGTAGCGTCGAGGATGGTCGGCGCAATCTGGTCATTTTTTTGAAGCCAGGGACGTAATTCCTGACGAATTTCTGCTGTCGAGAGCGCTTTGGCATGGCGACTTTGCACAAGCACCAGCCGCCGGCTGACACTCAACAGTCGTTCGATCATCGGTCGCATGCGCTTGTCGCGATTTGCGCCGAAGATAAAGGTGATAGGGCGCTGTGCGTACTTCTGGCGCAGGGCTGTGAGCAAAATATTGATGCTGTCGACATTGTGGGCGCAGTCAACCAAGAGGGGTAGCGTCCCCACGTCGGGCAACAGTTCAAAACGCCCCGGCCACCATGTCGCGGCCAGCCCGGCAGTGGCGTTGGCGATGTTGTAATTAGGCAGTTCACCGCGTCGGGCCAGATCTTCGATCATGTGCCACGCCACCGCTGCGTTGACCTGTTGATGCCGCCCGAACAGTGGTACCAATTGATTGCGCAGCGGCGCCACCCAATGTAACGGCGAGTGGCGAGCGGCAGCGGTCTCTTCGAGCACGCGGTGGGGATCTTTACGCTGCGGCGAAGCAAAGACGGGCACGCCCGGCTTGATGATCCCTGCCTTTTCATAGGCAATGAGGGCCAGTGTATCGCCCAATACCTGCATGTGATCTTTGCTAATGCGCGTGATGCCGCAAACCTGTGGCGTGAGGACATTGGTGCTGTCGAGTCGCCCACCCAGGCCGACTTCGACGACGGCCCACTCCACACCGGCGTCGGCGAAATGTTGGATGGCCAGCGCCGTGATCTTGTCGAAGACAGATAGGTCGGGGATAGCCTCAAAATGAGGACGTAGCCGCTCGATGAGCGCGGGGAGTGCGTCCTTGGCCATGAGTTGACCGTCAATGCGCACGCGTTCGCGGAAAGTGTGTAGATGGGGGCTGGTAAAGAGACCTGTACGATAGCCAAGATGACGCAAGATGGATTCAGTGTAAGCACTGGTGCTGCCTTTGCCTTTGGTGCCGGCAATATGGACAGCCTTAAAGCGCATCTGCGGATTGCCCAGCCGCGCCAGGATCTCACGCATACGCTCCTGGCCGCGATCGGGGTTGAGGTACTTCTGTCCACGTCCATCGTAACGGGCAGTGGAAAAGAGATAGAGTAGTGCAGCGCTATAGGTTGCAGACAAGTCGGGCTCAATCAGCGGCTCAATCAGCGGTGAATTCGACACGGACACGTTGATCTCTCCAAAGCGTCGAGCAGCGGCGGCTCGACCAAGTGTGGTGCCGGCGCGGCGGATCTACGCAGGCGAATTGCAGGGCTACTATGGATTGTACTTCAGCCCCCCAAACGATGTAAAACCCTTCAACCAATTCATGATAATCGGTACATCCATACAATTGTTATATCTGTGCCACTGTTATACCTGTGCCACTGTTATATCTGTGCCATTACAGATTGGGGATGCATTTCCGCAGGGGGGCAGCTATAATCAAGACATGAACACAGATCGCATCAATGGTTCCGATCCCCTGCATCGGCGGCGAGCGCAAACAGGCGCAGCGCCCAGTGTACGTACGCGGATTGCGGCGATTGTTGACGCGGGTTTTTCGTTTAAGCGCTGGATGCTGGTGCCGGTTCTCGGCGTACTGTTTTCAGGCTTGGGGATGTCGTTGATCGTCACGGATCTGGTGATGCTGAGCAATTTACCCGTGCTGTTGCGTTCTCTGCTCTCTTTGGACTGGACAGCCGGCCTGTTTTTTTTGCTAGCCGGGTTGATCTTCGCCTTCTTCGGCGTTTGGCGGCTGAATCGCGAGATGATCAGCTTTCTGCTAGAACGCGAGAATGTCATCGACGATCTGGAAATCGTCGATGCACTGGTTGCGCGACGCCAACAGCGCAAGTTGCGCACAGGCCCTAGGATCGTGGTCATTGGCGGCGGCACAGGGATGCCAACGCTGCTACGCGGGCTACGTCAGTACACAGAGAACATCACCGCCGTCGTCACCGTAGCCGATGACGGCGGCAGCAGTGGACGGCTACGCGAACAGATGGGTGTGTTACCCCCCGGCGATTTTCGCAACAACATTGCTGCACTCAGCGAAGCCGAAGGGCTGATGACGCAGTTACTCCAATATCGTTTCGGCGACAAAGACGGCCTCGACAACCACAACTTCGGGAATCTCTTCATCACCACCATGGCAGCCATTGCCGGTAGCTTTGAGCAGGGGATTGCCGCCAGCAGCCGTGTACTCGCCGTGCGCGGACGTATCCTCCCCAGCACGCTGGATAATGTGACGCTATGTGCCGAAATTGCCTACCCTCCCCGCGAAGGAGAAAAGGTCAACGGCGCAGGCGAAGAGCGCTGGGCCTACGTGCGCGGTGAAAGCCACATCCCCAACGCGGGTGGACGCATCATGCGTGTCCACTTGGAACCGGAGGATTGCCGCGCCTACCCCGAGACGATCCAGGCGATCCTAAAGGCGGATCTCATCATCGCTGCGCCGGGAAGTTTCTTCACCAGTCTGCTACCCAATCTACTCGTGCCCTATGTGCGTGCGGCCATCTGCGCTTCGAATGCGGTGCGCGTCTACGTCTGCAATGTGGCAACACAGGCCGGAGAAACAGATCAATTCACAGTGTCGGAACACATGCGCAACCTGCGCCTCCACGCCGGGGACGCCTTCACCCACGTCCTTGCCAACGATGCCTACGATCCAGCGCAGTCCCTCTCTGCCAATGTACAGTGGGTGACATTGCCCAGCCCAGACGAGCCCATCGATTACATGCTGGACAAGGCCGATTTGATTGATACTCAGCGCCCTTGGCGGCACGATCCCTACAAGGTGGCAGCGCAGGTCATGTCAATCTACCAGCGGCTCAAGCCAGAAGCAGAGTAGAAGACCTGTGGTGCAATCGCTTGCACTCCTCGAAGCGGATCAAAATCAGTGGTCGTAAAAATAAGCGATAGCGAAAAGATATGGTAAAATGCAAGAGTGCTCACAATTCGTTGGGTAGACGGCGTTGCCTGCCCTGACGGCGAATTGGCGTGTCGGCAATCAGCGTTGAGAAGTTGGGCCGCCAGACTTGCATCATCCCAAAATAGACTGCAATCGCCAACACCTCGTTTCCCTCGTTCTGATCCTCACACGTGGCACACACTCACTTAGCAATCGGATAAATGATTTCATTCACATTGGAGGTAATTCAATGGCAACACGCATCGCGATCAATGGCTTCGGACGCATTGGCCGTCAGGTTACCAAAGCGCTCTTTGAACGCTACCCCGGTGACTTCGATCTAGTCGCCTTCAACGATCTGGCCGACGTCGCCACCAATGCCCACCTCTTTAAGTATGACAGCAACTACGGCATTTTCGACGGCACCGTGGAAGTTGCAGACGGCGACATTGTGATCAATGGCGACCGTATCAAAGTCCTTAGTGAACGTGACCCCAGCAAACTGCCTTGGGGCGACATGGGCGTGGACATTGTGGTGGAGAGCACGGGTATTTTCACCTCACGTGAGAAGGCGTCGCTACACCTGAGCGCAGGTGCCAAGAAGGTAATCATCAGCGCGCCGGCCAAGGGCGAAGACATTACCATCTGCATGGGCGTCAACGAAGAGAAGTACGATCCGGCCAACCACAACATCATTAGCAATGCGAGCTGCACCACCAACTGTCTTGCGCCAGCGGCCAAGGTCGTCAACGATCTCTTCGAGATCGAACAGGGTGTCATGACCACGGTGCACGCCTACACCAATGATCAGCGCATCCTCGACCTGGTGCACGAAGACCTACGCCGCGCCCGCGCCGCCGCCCTGAGCATCATCCCCACCACCACCGGTGCAGCCAAGGCCGTGGCGTTGGTCATCCCTGAGTTAAAGGGCAAATTCGACGGCATGGCGATGCGCGTGCCGACACCCACCGTCAGCGTTGTCGACTTCGTGGCCAAGGTGAAGAACCCCGGTACCACCGAACAACTACTGGCCGCGCTGGACGAAGCCGCCGCTGGGCGTATGAAGGGTGTCCTCGGTGTGAGCCGCGAACCCCTGGTGAGCATGGATTTCAAGGGCGACACCCGCAGCAGCATCGTCGACGCCGAATTCACCAAGGTGTACGGCGATTTGGTCAAGGTTGTCACCTGGTACGACAACGAATGGGGCTACAGCACCCGCGTCACCGATCTGGCCAAGTACATCGTCGATCGCGGACTCTAAGCATTTTAGAATGCGGAGTGGGATAGGGCTTGCCTCAGTGCCAGGCACTGACTTGACCTGATCTCCACTCCGCATTTTGATTGCTGAGTCCTACTTTAAGGACGCAAAACCATGCAAAAAAAGTCTGTTCGAGACGTTGATTGGCAAGGGAAACGCGCCCTGGTGCGCGTTGATTTCAATGTACCGCAAGACGATCAGGGCAACATCACAGACGACGCCCGCATTCAGGCGGCGCTGCCCACGATCAACTATCTGCGCGAAAACGGTGCATCGGTGGTGCTCATGAGCCATTTGGGGAGACCCAAGGGTGGCCCGGATCCCAAATACAGCATGAAGCTGGTGGCGGAACATCTGGGTAGTCTGTTAAACACCGATGTTCAATTTGTCGAGGAAGTGGTGGGATCAGCAGCCGAAGCCGCAGCGCAGGCGCTACCGGCAGGTGGTGTGTTGGTCTTAGAAAACACGCGCTTTGAGAAGGGCGAAACGAAGAACGACGCAGATCTGTCGGCAGCGCTGGCAAAGCTGGGCGATGTCTTCGTGAACGATGCTTTCGGCAGCGCGCACCGCGCCCATGCCAGCACCGCCGGTGTGGCCGATCACTTGCCCGCCGTGGGCGGTTTCCTCATGGAAAAAGAGTTGGAATTCCTGGGCGCGGCACTGGAAGATCCCAAGCGGCCCTTTGTGGCCATTATGGGTGGGGCCAAGATCAGCGACAAAATCACCGTCATCGAGAATCTGCTCGAAAAGGTCGACGCGATTTTGATCGGCGGTGGCATGGCCAATACCTTCCTCGCCGCGCAAGGATATGACATGGGCAAGAGCCTGGTCGAACAGGAGGCGCTGGCCACTGCTGAGGATCTCCTCACAAAGGGCGCAGGCATCATCTACCTACCTGTGGACCTGCGCGTGGCGGATCAATTCGCAGCCGACGCCGCCAACCAGATCGTAAGCATCGAAGAAGTGCCGGATGGCTGGATGGCGCTTGACATCGGCGTTGCCACCATTGCCCACTTCGCCAACCGGCTGTCGGGCGCTCGCACTGTGGTCTGGAACGGGCCGATGGGCGTCTTCGAGTTCCCGGCCTTCGCCAAGGGGACTGTGTCCATCGCCGATATTCTGGCCAATCTAAAAACCGCCACCACCATCATCGGCGGTGGCGACAGTGCAGCAGCGGTACGGCAAGCCGGCCTGGAAGATCGTATGTCGCATGTCAGCACCGGCGGCGGCGCCAGCCTCGAATTCCTCGAAGGCAAGGAACTGCCCGGCGTGGCCGTGTTGCAAGACAAGTAGAAGAAAAGACCATCATGAGCTTTTTCAAGAAACTCGCCCAACTCTTCACTGGCGGTGGCAGTGTAAGCAATCGCCGCATGTTGACGATCTATGTGCTGAGCCGTCGCTGCAACGAGCCGCTCAGTACAGATGTCGACCTCCTCAACACACTGAGCCAGGCGGAAGAAGCCGACGCCACCTACTACACCCGCAAGGTAATTCAGAGCAGTGGCGCCAACCGCTGCTTCAGTCAGGTGGAAGTCGAACTCTGGTTTAACGCCTCACGCAATCTAAGCCGCCATGAAGTACACGGCGGCAAGTGGCTGACCGAAGACGAGTACAACGCCGAGGTGGAGCGCTTCAACCGTTCTCCAGAAGAGGACGACGAGCCAGGCGAACACGAGGCTCAAAACCCCAAACCATCAAACTGATCTTTGTTGGGAGCCGGCGCAACGCTGTTTGTGCCTGCTCCCATCTTCATTTTTGGACAGGAGTATGCCATGCGTAAACCGATGATGGCCGGCAATTGGAAGCTGAACATGGGGCCGACCGAAGCTGAAGCATTGGCCACCGAAATCAAACAACTCGTCAGCAGCAACGGCGTCGACTGTGTTGTCTGCCCGCCTTTTGTGTCACTGCCCGCCGTGGCTCAGGGGCTGGCAGGGACGGGTGTCGCCGTAGGCGCGCAGAACGTCTACCACGAAGACAGCGGCGCCTTCACCGGTGAGGTCAGTGCGCCGATGCTACTTGGGCTGGCCGAGTATGTGATCATTGGGCACAGTGAGCGGCGACAATACTTCCACGAGAGCGACGCCGACGTCAACAAGAAGATCAAGGCCACGCTAAAGCACGGGCTGACGCCGATTGTCTGCGTGGGTGAGAGCCTTGAACAGAACGAAGCAGGCGAAACGCAGAGCTTCGTCAGCGGGCAGGTTCGTGGCGCGTTGGACGGCATCAGCGCCGAGCAAGTAGTGTCGTTGGTCATTGCCTACGAGCCGATTTGGGCAATTGGCACAGGCCGAGCAGCCACTTCGGAGCAGGCTGGGGATATCTGCGGCAACGTGGTGCGCCAGACGGTGGCTGAGCTCTATGGCAGTGCTGTCGCGGAGCAAGTGCGCGTCTTATACGGTGGGAGCACCAAGCCTGGCAACATCGCCGAAATCATGCAACAGGCCGACATCGACGGAGCGCTGATTGGTGGAGCGTCCTTGAGCGCGGGGAGCTACGCCGACATGGTACGCATTACAGGTGAAGTGTACGGTGCTTTGTAGTGTTTAGTGCGTAAACCCATACAGATTGTCAGCGCTGGGCAGGGACATCAGAGTTTTTTAGCAGATAAAAGAGAGACGCCACGGAAGATCAATGTTCATTCCGTGGCATCTCTTTTTTGTCTGCTTTTTTGGTCGTTGATCGGAAATTCGCCTCCGGGTGCATTGTCTACGTGGTCGTCAGCATGCCAGGCCAGGGTTACGCAGGTCCCTGCACTGTGGGGGTTGAGTCGATTTGCAGATCAGCGCCAATGAGCGTGGCGCGTTCCTGCATACCGATGAGACCAAAGCGCCGGTCCATGAGCAGCCGACGAAAGTCCATTTGACCAATGTTAAAGCCTTTGCCGGCATCACAGACTTGCAGCGTGATGTGTCCTGGAGCGAGACGGCCACGGAGACGAATCGACGCCCCCCTGCGTGGGTCAGCGCATTCTCAAGTGCCTGCTGCATGATACGAAAGACGTGTTCCTCAACCTTCAATGGATAACGTTGATCGGCATCGACAACATCCATTTCTACGTCTGTAGCCGGGTTTCGTTCCAAATAGCCGTCGGTCAGTTCCTCCAGCGCCATATGTAAGCCATAGGCTAACAGCGGTGGCCTAATATTGATTAGCCCAGCAGTATGCAGTATGCAATAAACAACATTCCAAAACTCTGCTGATGCACTGGCAGAGTTTTTATTAGGCTGTGTTGACATTTCACAGGTTTCCTCCCACCGCTTGGGCGTTAAGCGACAACTCGCAAGGAGACTGCACTGTAATTGTCAACAGAACCTAGTAGAAGTTACGCGAATCGCCTTGTAGGAGCGCATTATGTTGCGCCCCTACGCCTTTGAACGGCACAAGTTAAAGTTGGTCAGGCACGTCACAAATGGTTTGCTGAGAATCTGTGTTTGCTGTACGCTTTGGGAACAAACTATGAAGCCACATCAACTAAAGTACTGCATGAAATGGATGCTACACTCACAACCTTTACACTCTTTGCGACTTTACTCCTGCTCCTGGCGTGGATGAGCCGCCAGGTAAGCCTGTTAACCCAAGAAGTCGTCTACCGGATCACCCAATCCGCCGAATTGGCAATGGTTGTGCTCTTTTTGCTCTACCTACCCGGCATTATCATTCACGAAGCGTCCCATTGGCTAGTGGCCAAAATGTTGGGGCTCAAGACAGGCAAGTTTCGGGTTTGGCCCCGCAAACGAGGACGCCACATCGGCATGGGTAGCGTTAGCGTCTCTCGGGGTGGTGCTGTTGCCGACAGCTTGGTAGGCTTAGCCCCCCTCATCGTCGGCTCGTTACTTGTTGCGATGATAGGTGAACAGGTCTTTCAGAGCAACTTGCTGCCCACACTGTGGCAAGAGGGAGATTGGTGGAGTGGACTCCACGCGTTGTTCTCCGTTATCACACGCCAGGAGGACGGCTTCTTGTGGTCGTATCTATTGTTTGCGGTGGCAAATGCCATGCTGCCCAGCAGCAGTGATCGCGAGCCCTTGCGATCACTGCTGCGTTATATTGTCCTGTTTGGCGTACTCTATATCCTCATCGACAGTTCGGGGCAGTTCTTCCTACAGGTGGCATCATGGCTGACGGGCCCCGTAGCGACGCTAGTCAACGCGCTCTTTCTCGTGGCCCTGTTGGATGCGATTGTGATCGGCGTGCTCTTTCTACTGCGATCTGTCCTGGTAGTCTTACGCCCAGCTTAGAACCTGATTTAAAAATGGTATGTCTCACCGCGGCTTTCAAGTCATATTCGAAACAGAACAGCCTAGCCAAACGACGGGAGATGGGACAGGCTCTCCTGAATGGCTGCCTCTGGGTAATCATAATCCACGAGCTTGCCCGACATGTACGACTCATAGGAGGCCAGGTCAAAGTGTCCATGGCCGCAGAGATTAAAGACAATCGTCTTCGCTTCACCACTTTCCTTGCACTTCAATGCCTCTTGCATTGCGCCCCAAATAGCATGGCTTGGTTCCGGTGCAGGTAGAATCCCCTCACACTGTGTAAAACTGATGGCGGCATCGAAGATAGCGCGCTGTTGCACATTGACAGCCTCAATCAGCTTTGCTTCTTTCAACGCACTAATCTGGGCACTCATCCCATGATACCGCAGCCCACCGGCATGAATCGGCGCAGGGACAAAATCATGGCCAAGTGTATGCATTTTGAGCAACGGCGTCATCTGCGCAGTGTCACCGAAATCGTAGGTGTAGACGCCACGGGTGAGGCTTGGTGCGGCAGCCGGTTCCACAGCCAGAACGCGCGTCTGCTTGCCATTGACGATATTTTCACGTAAGAAGGGGAAGGTAAAACCGCCAAAGTTACTCCCCCCGCCAGTACACCCAACCAGAACGTCGGGCCAATCGGCGCCGGCCAACTCCAACTGCTTGATTACCTCCTGACCGATGACGGTTTGGTGTAGGAGCACATGGTTGAGCACACTGCCCAAAGCGTAGTGAGTGTCCTCGCGCATGACGGCATCTTCCACTGCTTCCGAAATCGCAATGCCTAAGCTACCAGTGCTGTTCGGGTCTTTAGCCAAGATCTGGCGACCGGCATTCGTCTCGGTGCTGGGGCTGGCCACAACTGACGCGCCCCAGGTTTGCATCATCAGCTTGCGATAGGGCTTCTGGTCATAGCTGACGCGCACCATATATACCTTGCACTCGATACCAAACATTTGGCAGGCAAATGCCAACGCGCTCCCCCACTGACCTGCCCCCGTCTCCGTGCTAAGGCGCTTGACGCCTTCCTTCATATTGTAATAGGCCTGCGGCACGGCCGTATTGGGTTTATGACTACCCGCAGGGCTAGTCCCCTCATACTTGTAGTAGATTTTCGCCGGAGTGTCCAACGCCTTTTCCCACTGATAAGCGCGAAAGAGAGGTGTGGGGCGCCAAATACGGTAAATATCCTGCACTTCTTCGGGAATTTCAATGTATCGTTCACTACTGACTTCCTGCTCAATCAAAGCCATTGGGAAAAGCGGCGCCAGATCGGCAGGCCCCAGTGGTTGCCCAGTGGCTGGGTGAAGTGGCGGCGGAAGTTGTACACCGGCTGCCGGCAAGTCAGCATTGATGTTGTACCAGTGGGTAGGCATATCCGCTTCAGAGAGAACAATCTTCTTAATCGGCATAGAATACTCCAATCTGTTCTGATTTAAAGGATAGTTGAATTTGAGCCCAGTTGAGCAGGGAGCAGGATGTTGTTCGATGAGGGGGACCGAATAAAACAATGAATTCAACCGTCAAGCGTGGGGCAGTAGACAACTTATTTTATCACCAGATGGAATTCTCAGAAAAACAAAAAGGGCCAAGCTCGTTAAGCCTGACCCTTCGTCTAACTTTCAAAAACCAAGTTTACCCCAGGTGCGCATTCAACTTACTGCGTAGCTGCTCCTTGGGCTGATAACCTACAATCGTGGCAACTGGCTGTCCACCCTTAAAGAGCATCAAAGTGGGAATGCTCATAACCCCAAAGGCCATAGCCGTCGACTGATTCTCGTCAACGTCGAGTTTGCCAATGACGAGTTTATCGCTCATCTCTACAGCCAGCTCTTCAAGAACCGGTGCAATCATCTTACACGGGCCACACCATTCGGCCCAAAAGTCAACCAACACAGGCTTTTCGGCGTTGACTACAGTCTCTTCAAAAGTAGCATCGGTCACAGGAATTGGCTTACTCATCGTGTCCTCCAGACTGAATATCGTTGGCATTACAGAGAAATACAGAGTTGCACATGAGAAGCCCATCAAACGGGTCGCTACACATTGACACGAAGGGACAGATCACATGCGACGATAGTTTAGCATACAATTGCATCAAGGATGTAGATGTAAATTCAACTACAAAAAATATAGTACCTATCTAAAGCAAATTTGTCAAAGCGGTGCAGGAACAAACCTACGTGCTGGTTTATCCATCTTTCCGGCTTTGTCGTTTGCGTAAGAACGCAGCAAACTCGGCCTCGTCAAGTTTATGGGGCGAACGTTTTACCCCACTACGCTCAGTCTCTGGTTGATCTGCAGCCACATGAGGATACAGATAATTCACGATAGATGCAATCGGGCCAGCCCCAATATCCAAGAATAGATTGGTGAGTTCAGTCACACCTGGCAAGTTGACAATCAGTGTGCGTCCACGAATACCTGCTACCCCCCGGTCCAAAATTGCATCGGCGTTGACAGCATACGCTTGCATCCTCATCAATTCGGGTAATGAGGGTAGTAAGCGGTCGACAACCGATATGGTGGCTTCAGGGAGAATCTCTGCTTCACTTAACCCGGCAGCCGGGAAAGTACCACCTACGGTTAGAATTAGCTCGATCTCTTCCTCGTCACACCAGCGGCGAAGCACTTCTTCAACCCAATGACGCTGGCTACCCGCTACTTGTTGGTGCAACACAATTACCCCCGTCAAGGACTGACGTAAGCGTTGCACAAGAGGCGCAGTAACAGGCTCTACAACAACGTTGTCTTGTGAAACAAGAAGAATCGCAGTCCGCACGACCATGATGTTGTCAATCTCCACGAATAGGACACCCTATATCGTTAAAACGAGAGAAGCGGTGACCAAATGGTCACCGCTCCAAAAACGCTCATTTGTCGTCTAGCCAGATTAGCGCTTGGTATACTGAGGAGCCTTGCGGGCGCGCTTCAGACCTGGTTTCTTGCGTTCTTTAACACGGGAATCCCGGGTCAAAAAGCCGGCAGACTTCAATGTCCCGCGCAGATTCGCATCGACACTGCACAAAGCACGGGCTACACCATGACGAGCAGCCTGAGCCTGTCCACTTTCACCGCCACCCTTCACGTGTACACTAATATTAAAGCTACCTTGTGTACCAGTGAGAACCAATGGCTGACGTAACATCACCTGATCCTGTTCGCGACCAAAATACTGGGCGAGCGGCAGGTCATTAACGATGATATCACCATTACCAGGATAGATACGAACCCGTGCACTAGCACTTTTGCGACGGCCAACAGCTTCGGTGTATTCACTCATAGTCATTGTTTACTCTCCTAGAGCTCCAACGCTTTCGGCTGCTGAGCTTCATGCGGATGCTCACTGCCAGGGTAAATCTTCAACTTTTTCATTTGAGCCCGTCCCAGTTTGGTCTTGGGCATCATCCCCTTAACTGCTTCCTGAATAATGCGGTCAGGGAAACGACCTAACTGTTCACGCATTGTGCGTGTTTTCAAGCCGCCGGGGTAGGTGGAATGCCTGTAATAGCGCTTCTCATCCATCCGGTTGCCGGTCACAACAAACTTTTCGCAGTTGATAACAATGACAAAATCACCAGTATCAACATGCGGGGTGAAGGTCGGCTTGTGCTTTCCTCGTAAAATCTGCGCAATTTCCGAAGCCAAACGACCAAGCGTCTTTCCAGTGGCATCAACCACCCACCACTCACGGCTTGCTTTAGCTTCTTCTGCGCTTGGACTGAATGTCTTCACGCTACTCACTCCCTTTTTGGCTCTCATGTGCAGAACCTAATACTTGACAACCTTAAGATCTGCAAACATCCAAACTTTTGATCTAAGCGACTGAAAAACAGTCGGTAAAAAGTTGCGGGTAGGCTTGATAATTTACCCGCTCTAGTACAAGTCCATGTGGTGGGGCTGGTGGTGCAGACCGGCTACGATCGCGTGCTACCAATGCGGCACCTACGTCCTCAACCGTCCATTCAGCACGGCCTACAGCAAGCAACGTACCAACCAAATTCCGCACCATACGCCGCAAAAAGGCATTTGCAGTTACGGTGAACACCACGGCTTGCAAAGCGCCCACTGTTTGTTCAAGCGTCTCTGGTCGAAGTTGCCACCCGATTTCACTGATACAACGAACAGTCACCTCTCCCTGTGGTGGCTGACCAAATGTAGCAAAGTCATGCTCACCTTTGAGAACAACAGACGCCATGTTCATCAACTCAAGATCAAGAGAATATGGCTCAATGAAAGCATATCGATCCAACGTCGGAAAGTGCGCCCATCGAAACCTGGTATCTGCGAACGGACAGTAGACTGTGTAAGAGTACGTTCGGCTTGTTGCACTGAAACGTGGATGAAATCTATCCGGCGCTTCTGCAATAGATCGAACAAGCACAGTAGACGGAAGAAAGTGATTCCATGCCTTCGCCAGAGCCTCAAGCGAATGACGCCATGGCACCGTTACAGAGATAACCTGCCCTCGAGCGTGGACACCTGTATCGGTACGACCAGAACCAGCAATTCGGCAAAAGCAGCCTGTAACCTGCTCTAATGCCAATTCTAAGACACCTTGAACAGTCTCAACGCCATCCTGAACCTGAAAACCGTTGAACGTTGTGCCTTCATAGGCAACCAGTGCACAGACGGTCCGCTCTGGATGAACAACATTCATTGAAGCTTCCTGGCTTTAGTCGTTAACCAATTCCAGTACCGCCATCTCCGCACCGTCACCCTGACGCTTGCCCATCTTCAAGATACGCACATAACCACCAGGACGTTCTTGATAGCGAGGCGCAAGTTCATCGAAGACTTTCTTCGCCACCGTTTTGTCATTCAAATAAGCCACAACTTGTCGCTGTGCATGGACACGATTGCCACCATCAACAAGACTGCGTTTAGCCTTGGTAATTAGCTTCTCAGCATCGGCACGAACGGCACGGGCTTTGGCTTCGGTGGTAATGATCCGCTCGTGGATATACAGGTCGCGGATCAAATTTCGGAATAGGGCCTTCCGTTGATCGGAAGTACGCCCAAGTTTGTAACCAGCAATATTATGTCGCATCGTTCAGACTCCTCTATCGGCGAAACTCACCGGCTGACTGTATCTGATGTTGACCATTGCGCAAGAACAACCCCAGCCAGAGGCGAGCATTCTACAAACGGGCGTAGCGCCTGGTTATGCTTCTTCAGCGAAGACCTCTTCTTCGTCTTCATCTTCACCCGCATCTTCAGAGCGGCTATTGGTAAACGCGCTCAAATCCACACCGGGGACGTTCATATAACCCTTTTCTTCTAACCGCTCAACCAGTTCATCCAACGACTTTTTACCAAAGTTGCGGATGGCCAACATTTCCTCTTCGCCCTTTTCCATGCGCTTGAGAATTTCACCGATCTTGGTAATACCGGCGCGTTTCAGACAGTTGTAGGCACGAACGGTTAGTTCAAGTTCTTCAATCGGTGCCTCGGCGATGCGGCCAGGAATTCCCTCTTCCTCATCTTCCGGTTGCTCAACAATAGTCGTCTGAGCCCCCGCCAACAACGTTAGATGTTGGACCAAAATATCCGCCGCTTGACGAAGGGCCGCTTCAGGTGAAATAGTGCCATCGGTCCAGACTTCGAGATTCAGTTTATCATAGTCGGTCTGTTGACCGATACGAGTACGCTCAACTCGATAAGCAGCCTTCTTAACAGGGCTAAAAATAGCATCGACAGGAATCTCACCCAATGGCAGCCGGGTGCGCTCTTCCGCAGGGCTGTATCCACGGCCACGCTCAACTACCAATTCGATATCCAAATCCACATCATTACTATCTGCTGTCAACAGATAAAGATCCGGGTTGACAACGCTAACCTCTGGTGGACACACAAGATCACCAGCAGTAATCGGGCCTTCATGAGCTACTTCGACATAGATGCGTACCGGATCTTCACTCTGGCTGTGTAAGCGAATCTGCTTGACATTAAGAATGAGGCGGGTGGCATCTTCGCGAACATACGGAATCGTCGAAAATTCATGATGCACGCCACTGATACGAATTGATGAGACAGCAGCACCAGGTAAACTCGACAGCAAGACACGCCGCAACGAGTTACCCAAGGTAATACCATAGCCACTCTCCAACGGGCTGATCACAAAGTGACCATAGTTTTGAGAATTGGCCTCAATTTCGATCTTTGGTAGAACTAGATTATTAAGCAACGGCTAACCCTCCCGCTGTTCAGCTTAAAGAAAACACTGCTGCTCAGCTATTTGTTTGTGCACCAGTGTTGTGGTGCACGGCCATCAGTTGATTGTGAAACGCATTCACATGTGCAGTTGCCGCAGCAAACTACAACGGCACATTCACCATCAATGGCCGATTAGCGGCTGTAATACTCAACAATGAGTTGTTCACGCAACGGGACAGCAATTTCTTCCCGGTTAGGCGTGCCCATCACATTACCGCTTAAGTTGGCCACGTCCAAACGCAGCCAGGCAGGAGGATTGGCCCCTTCAAGCAACTGAAGTCGATCCTTGAAGTAGGTGTTGGACCGGCTAGCGTTCTGCACCTGTACCACGTCGCCCGAGTTGACTAGGAACGAAGGAATATCTGTTTTGTGCCCGTTCACACTAAAATGCCCATGACGAACCAACTGACGCGCCTGTGCACGACTATCAGCAAAACCAAGGCGATACACAACATTATCCAGGCGGCTCTCTAACAATGAGAGCAATGTCTCGCCGGTTAGCCCCTTGCGGCGTGTTGCTTCTTCAAAATAGCGGCGGAACTGGCGCTCAAGCACACCGTACATACGGCGCGCCTTTTGCTTTTCACGTAACTGCATGCCGTAATCAGAAACTTTGCGACGCATGGCAGCCTTGCGACCATGGTCACCAGGCGGAAAATTACGGCGCTCAACGGCACACTTGGGGCCCACACAGCGGTCCCCCTTCAAGAACAGTTTTTGGCCCTCACGTCGGCACAGCTTACAAACTGCATCTGTATATCTTGCCATCTTTCCTCCAGACTGACATTCCTGCACGCCAGCCGATTCTTATACATCGGGCTGGTCGAGATCAGTTGTTTGCATTCAAACGAATTTTTCCATCATCAAGAAAACCGTGTCCAAAAACAATCATGCCATCCGAACACAGAAGCCGCTTTCCGATACATAAGCAGAAGCGGCTTATCCCGATAAATCAACTCAAATCATCAGACTCAAGTGCACAATTACAAAATGAAGAGATACACTGAAGTTCTACCCTCCTACCAAAAAAGGCAGGAAGAAACCTTACACACGACGCTTTTTCGGCGGACGGGTGCCATTGTGTGGAACCGGCGTAATGTCCGAAATAGACAAAATCTGAAGACCAGAGGGCAACAAAGAACGCACTGCGCTCTCACGACCCGGACCAGGCCCCTTCACAAAAACGTCGACTTCACGCATATTGAAGTCGGCAGATGCCACGCGAGCAGCATTTTGAGCTGCCAATTGCGCAGCGAAAGGTGTGCTCTTTCGGCTTCCTTTGAAGCCTACCGAACCAGCACTCGCCCAACAAACAACATTCCCTTGTGGATCAGTGATGGTGATAATCGTATTATTGAAGGTAGCGTGGATGTGAACTTGCCCCTTCGGGACACTGCGACGTTCACGTCGAGTTACGCGACGGCTACTACCACCACGTCGACGTTGTTGTTGTGCTCGAGCCATTGTAACTCCTCTATCCCCATTGGATCCTGGATCGCAGACAACGACACAGATACACTGCCACTAGACAAAGACAGTGCACCCATGCCACTGACTGACGACCTATTTTACTTGCGTGCTCGCTTTTTCCCGGCCACCGTGCGGCGAACGCCACGCCGAGTACGGGCATTGGTCCGAGTGCGCTGACCGCGCGCCGGCAAATTACGTCGATGCCGCAACCCTCGGTAGCTACCAATTTCAATCAGCCGCTTAATATTCATGCTTACTTCGCGGCGCAAGTCACCTTCTACACGATAGTTACGTTCAATAAAATCACGCAACAACGCAATTTCATTTACGTCCAGATCTTTCACACGGCGGGTGGGATCAATCCCTGTCGCCTCGCAAATTGTCTGGCTGGTTGTCCTACCAATACCATAGATGTAGGTGAGTGATATTTCCACCCGCTTTTCACGCGGAATGTCGACGCCAGCAATACGTGCCATAGTTCTCTCCTTACGTCAAAAAACGACGATTTTAACCTTGCCGCTGCTTGTGCTTAGGATTTGAACAGATCACGTACACAATGCCGCGCCGCCGCACAATCTTGCACTTTTCACAAATTCGCTTAACTGACGGTCGGACCTTCATGTGATCTCTCCTTCAAATAAACCATTGGCGCAACTCTACTATTTTATCACACCGTTACAAGAGAGTCAATATTTCAGGACCCTTGTTTGTAACTGCAATTGTGTGCTCAAAGTGAGCGTTTAGACTATGATCACGGCTGATCACCGTCCACTTATCCTTCAATGTGCGAGTCTCCCAGGTGCCAAGTTGCACCATAGGCTCCAACGCAATAACAAGGCCGGGCTGCAAGACCAAATCGCCATCAATATCACCAGCCACGTAATTGAGGACCTGTGGCGCTTCATGCATTGAGCGTCCTACACCGTGACCAGTATATTCACGCACAATATGCATATCCCGGCTTTCCACGTAATGCTGCACAGCTGCGCTAATATCACGCACTCGATTACCGGCAATCGCTTGTTCAATACCGGCAAAAAGACTGGCTTCGGTAACAGCCATAAGGCGTTGGGCATCGCTGCTAATGGTACCAACTGCGTATGTCCAACCACTGTCACCGATAAAGCCACGATAGAGAGCGCCAACATCTATGCTCACGATATCGCCTTCTTGAAGAATGCGGCCCTTGTTGGGGATGCCGTGCACCAATTCTTCGTTGATGCTGGTACAGATATGAGCCGGATAGCCTCGGTAGCCGAGAAAGCTTGACGTAGCGCCATGCTTTGCCAATACATCGGCAGCCACTTGGTCGAGTTCAAAGGTACTTACACCAGGGGCAATTGCTTCTTTCAAGGCGACGTGTACACGGGCTACAATCCGACCTGCCTCACGCATGATTTGAATCTCGCGAGGGCTTTTCAAGATCGGCTGCGGTCGTGGCTTTTGCTCAGGTCGAGACTGCCGTCGCAACAGATGTTCTTTTAACTTGCTCATCAGATAAGCACTCACTTGTCACTCACAGGGCGTCAATATACGGCGTACGCCAAACAAATTTCGTTACTCGATGATGACGCCCTTTTCCGCCAACAGGGATAGCAAGGTGACGTTCACTTGTCCAATTTCTTGGCTACCATCCAATTCAGCCAGCAGCCCCTTTGCATAGTAGTAGCCGATGAGCGGTGACGTTTGCTTATAGTACACATATAACCTATTACGCACCGTTTCTGGCTTATCGTCGTCGCGCTGGTACAGCTCACCACCGTCAATATCGCACACACCTTCTTGTTTGGGCGGGCTGAAATCAACATGGTAAACAGCACCACAGCTCCTACAAACGCGTCGGCCAGTAATACGGCGCATGGCCTCGTCGTCTTCAAGAGCAATCAACGGGACGAGATCAATTCCGCCATGCCGATCAATGATTTCATCAAAGGCACTCGCTTGCACCAGATTGCGGGGGAAACCATCCATGATGGCACCATTGGCACAGTCAGACTGTGATAAACGATCCTTAACCATCTCAATGGTGACAGAATCAGGTACCAATTCGCCTTTATCCATGAAACTTTTTGCTAGTTTACCGAGGTCGGTCTCATTTTTTAAGTTATAGCGGAAAATATCACCTGTTGAAATCTGCGGCAATTGAAACTGTTTTTCTAACAGCTTTGCTTGGGTTCCCTTACCTGCACCTGGCACACCCAAGAGCACAAGAAAGATGCGATCACACATTGGGACTCGCCTTTCAACTGTGTTTAGTGATTTAATGAATTTTCTACCCAGTTCAGCAGGGTGGGGTGCAATCCCTGGGCAGAAAACCCGGCGTCGATCCCGTACACAGGCCTACTGGCCAGCTACGTCTAGATCGACGCCGAGCAATGCCCGAGAATCTGCCCTGTGTGGGCAGCGTCTTCTCTTTCGATTCAGATCAGCCAAAGGCCAAGATCCTCAGCAGTTACCGGATAAAGCCTTCGTAATTGCGCATCATCAACTGCGCCTCGATCTGCTTCATGGTATCCAACACCACACCTACCACAATCAACAGACCAGTGCTACTAATCACTAGGGTGTTGAAATCGTTTAAGGTGCCACCACCGAAAATCAGGCCAGCCAGGTACGGCAACACAGCAACTAGGCCTAAGAAAAGGGCACCAACCAGTGTAATACGCTGCAGTACACTGTTCAAATATGTCTCAGTGCGCATACCAGGACGGATACCTGGGATAAACCCACCCTGCTTCTGCAATGTTTCCGGCAGATTTTGCTGGCGGAACATGATATCGGTGTAGAAGTAGGTAAAGGCTACTGTCAACAAGAAGTACATCAGCCAGTAAATCCAATTTTGCGGACTAAAGGCGGTAAAGAAGAAGTTACCGACACGACCAATCCAGTCTTCACGTAGAATGAAATACGAGGCAATTGTGTTCGGCAAAATCAACAGACTCTGCGCAAAAATCAGCGGGATCATACCGGCAGTGTTCACACGCATGGGCACATAGGTACTCTGCCCGCCAACCATCATAAGACGATTACCGCGCATGGTACGTACACGCTTACCGTACTGAACAGGGATACGCCGCTGACCTTCTTGTACCCAGACAATTAACGCTACGGTCAACACCGTAATGACTGAGAAGATAAGCAACTGTGTTGCACCTTGTTGCCACAACAGACGGATCTGGCTGGGCACGGAGGCCACAATGCCCGCAAAGATAATCAGAGACACACCATTGCCGATACCTTGCTCAGTGAGCATTTGTCCTAACCACATAGCAAACATCGTACCGGCCGTCAAGCTGATCAGAATGGTGAGTGTCGGCAACAAAGCGCTACCGCTGAATCCCCACTGTTCAAGCACAGGCGGCAGTCCACCGAACGGACGGCTCAAGAGAGTTGCTTGGCCAAAAGCCTGTAACAGTGCCAGCGGTACCGTAAGATAATGAGTGTACTGGTTAATCTTTTGACGACCTTGGTCGCCCTCTTTGCTCAACTCTTCCAAGTGAGGCACGATTGGCGTCAACAACTGCATGATAATGGAAGCCGTAATGTATGGGTAAACACCCATCGCCATCACACTGAACTGAGCCAGTGCGCCGCCACTGAAAAAGTTGAGCAGACTCAAAAGTATGTTTTGATCCGTGGACCGAAAAATCTGATCCAGCACGTCCCGGTTTACCCCGGGCAATGGAATATGAGCAGCCAACCGATAAACTACCAGAATTCCGAAGCTAATCAGGAGTTTCTGGCGAAGATCGGGTAATCGAAAGGCATTGCGTACAGCTTCAATCATGCAAATCCTCCGCAGCAGAGGCGACCGAACCGGTTCGCCCATTGCGGGCAGTGATCCCCAGATCCCTACCCGGCCCATTTGCGATCACAATCAACGCATTAGGAACGAGGCAGGTTTTTATTTACCTCGTATGGCAGGATCTCAACACTGCCGCCTGCCGCTTCGATCTTTTCCTTGGCGCTACCACTGACACGATGTGCTTTCACATGGAGCGGCTTAGATACTTCGCCACGCGCCAGGACAACAATAGGATCAGCCGCATTGCCCAAAAGACCAACGTCGGCTAGAGTTGCCGGATTGACATTGGCATTGGCATCAAAGCGAGCGTCCATAAAATCCAGGTTCACAGGGACATACTCAACCTTGAAACGGTTGGTGAAGCCGCGCATCTTAGGAAGTCGCTTCACAAGGGGAAGCTGACCGCCTTCAAATGTAATTGGCACACCGCCACCGGTACGTGAATTCTGGCCCTTGGTACCCCGTCCGGACGTCCTACCTTTGCCCGATCCAGTACCACGACCTACTCGCTTGCGCTTTTTGGTTGCACCCAGATCGGGGCGCAGGTCATGTGCTTTCATTGTAGTTGCTCCTGGCAATCAAGTTCTTCAAATCAGATCGATACGCTTACGCTTCGGTCACTTTCAACAGGTGAGAAACCTTAGCGATCATCCCGCGGATAGCAGGATTGTCTTCCTTTTCAACAGTCTGATGCATTTTGGTCAGCCCCAACGCCTTGACGGTGGCCTTCTGGCTCTTTTCGTAACCAATCGGGCTCTTGACCAATGTCACCTGCAGCGTCTTAGCCATGAACTTCTTCTCCCTTGTACCAGAACGGCGCAAGATGTGATGCTGCAACACCACGGCGAGCAGCCTCTTCTTCGAAATTCTGAAGATGCTTGAGCGCCTCGAAAGTCGCTTGCACAACGTTGAGGATATTGTCGCTGCCAAGAGACTTAGACAGAATGTCCTTAACGCCCGCAGCTTCAACCACAGCGCGCACACCACCACCAGCGATAACACCGGTACCAGGGCTGGCAGGCTTAAGGAAGACTTCACCGGCCCCAAAACGGGCCTGGACAGTATGGGGAATTGTCGTACCAAGCAAGTTCACTTGGATCATGTGCTTGCGGGCGCGATCACTTGCCTTACGGATTGCATCAGGAACTTCGCGAGCCTTACCCACGCCAACGCCTACACGACCGTTGTTATCACCCGCCACTACAACAGCGCGGAATGCAAAGCGACGCCCACCCTTGACCACTTTGGCGGTACGCGCAATATGGACAACGCGCTCGTCCAATTCTTCTCGTTCTTCTCGTTGCTCTCGCCGCCGTTCTCGACGTGCCATTTGTTCCTCCTAGAAATCCAACCCGCCTTCGCGGCTGGCGTCGGCTAGTGCTTTGATTCGTCCATGATAGCGGTAACCGCCGCGGTCGAAGACGACCTTGTCGATTCCCTTTTCTTTAGCCCGTTCAGCCAACACCATACCCACAGCCTTGGCTTGCTCTGTTTTGTTTTTGCCGCTCATGATCTCATGCAACCCTGGTTCCAAAGAAGATGCTGAAACCAGGGTTGCGCCGGCTGCATCATCGATAACCTGCGCATAGATATTGGTCAGACTGCGAAAGACATTCAGTCGCGGACGTGCCGGTGTTCCGGCTAAGCGTCGTCGCACTCGGGCGTGGCGGCGCTGGCGCGATTGGGCTCGTGTCACTTTTGCCATAATATCGACTCTCCTCTGTTGCTCTCAGCGAGCAGAGATTACTTCTTGCCGCCCTTGCCGGTTTTCCCAGCCTTTTGGCGGACGTATTCACCCTGATAGCGTAGGCCTTTGCCCTTGTAGGGTTCCGGCGGGCGCTCCTTACGGATTACAGCGGCCAGTTGGCCAACCTCTTCCTTATCGACGCCATTGATAGTGATCGTGCGACCATCCTTCGACACTTCGAAGTTGATCGTTGCCGTCGGCGGTGCATATTCTACAGGATGGCTCTTACCTACCTGGAGTTGCAAATTCTTACCCTGTAATTGTGCACGATAACCGACGCCATGGACCTCGATAACTCTGCTAAAGCCGGTTGTGACACCGGTAATCATATTGGCGAGCAGAGAGCGAGTCAGTCCATGCAGCGCCTTATGATGGCGCAGATCCGTTGGGCGAGTTACTAAGACTTCGCCATTTTCCTGCGAAAGACCCATGTCATGGTTGAACTGACGGGTTAACTCTCCCTTAGGGCCCTTCACCTTTACATAATTCCCTTTGCCAATTTCTACCGTCACATTCTTGGGGACGGGAATCGGCTGACGTCCAATACGGGACATGACTTCCTCCTAAGCTACCAAACGTTGCAGAGAATCTCGCCGCCGACTTTTTCACGGCGAGCCTGACGACCGGTCATTACACCGTTGGGCGTGGACACAATATTGATACCCAGTCCACTACGTACCCACGGGATTTCTCGGTAGCCAATATACATACGGCGCCCGGGCTTGCTCACCCGCTCTAGGCCTGTGATCACAGGATCACCTTTGCCTGTATATTTGAGGCCCATTACCAAATTAGGCTGAGGCGACTCATTGGTGACCGTATAGCCACTGATGAAGCCCTCTTCAGCCAGTATTTTGGCAATAGCTTCTTTCAGTTTGGAATGGGGCACTGCCACGCGGCGATGCCGTACCATAGATGCATTACGCACACGCGTGAGCAAATCCGAAATCGGATCTGTAACCATCAATTTTCTCCTTACTCTTTCAGTCCCCTATTTAACAGGAACTGTAGTTAGTATGTACCTACGATCCTATCGTAGGCACAAACGAATCTTATTCCAACAGGCCTAAGCGACCCAACATTACCAGCTCGACTTCACAACACCAGGAATATTGCCATTGTTAGCTTCTTCGCGGAAGCAAATGCGGCAAAGACCAAAGCGGCGCATGTAGCCACGCGCACGTCCACAGCGATTGCAACGATTGTGTACCCGCACTTCGAATTTGCGATTCTTTTCACGGGCGATCATGCTTTTCTTAGCCACAGATCATTCCTCTCTTTATCAGGGCAAATGCAACAACCAAACAGGACGAACCTATCCTAGCGACGTTGGAAGGGCATATCCATCAAACCGAGCAGCCGACGTGCTTCTTCGTCGCTGTTCGCTGATGTAACAATGGTGATTTCCATGCCACGGACTTTATCGACTTCGTCGTAGTTAATCTCCGGAAAGACCAACTGCTCGCGTAAGCCTAAAGTATAATTGCCGCGACCGTCAAAAGCATCAGGTGAAATACCACGAAAATCGCGCTGACCTGGAAGTGCAATGTTGATCAAGCGATCTAGGAACTCCCACATACGTGCACCACGCAAAGTCACTTTGGCGCCGATGGGCATACCTTCACGTAATTTGAATGTCGCAATCGACTTTTTCGCTCGGGTCACTACAGCTTTTTGCCCAGTAATGATAGACAGATCTCGAGTTGCAGCATCAATTGCCTTGCTGTTTTGCAGTGCTTCACCAAGACCAATGTTGACACTGATCTTTGCTACACGCGGGACCTGCATCACATTCACATATGAAAATTCTTTCATCAACGCAGGAACAATTTCCTGCCAGTACCGCTCTTTCAAGCGGGGAGTGCGTGCCCCATTGGCTTGGGTGCCATTTTCACTCATTGTTTAACTCCTTGCCCGCAAATATCGACGTGTCCGATATAAGGTCAGGCGCATAAAAGTGGGAAACAGGATTAGCTGTTGTCAGGTTTGGGCAGCGGTTCACCACTGCGGCGATCGATACGAACCTTGTCTTCGCCTTCGATGCGATAACCGGCACGTGTCGCCTTGCCATCGGTCCCTACCAACAGAACATTGCTAATATGGATCGGTGCCTCGCGTTCAATTCGCCCTGTCTGCGTACGAACACTGGGGCTGCGACGCTGGTGCTTTGTAACCATGTTGGCACCGGCAACCACCACATAAATCCGATTGGGATCGTAGGTCCCATCTTTATGGCGTTTGCGAATCATACGCTGAACTTCGCCACGATGCCCTTTGTCGTTACCGGCGATGACTTCGACAGTATCGCCCTTGTTGATCTTTGTCGTCATAAATCTATCTCCTCGCTGTGCAATGTAGACACTATCTACAAGACAGCATTGCTACTAAAGGACTTCCGGCGCCAAGGATACGATCTTCATGAAGCCGCCATCACGCAATTCACGTGCCACTGGGCCAAAGATACGGGTTCCTCGTGGATTGAGGTTGTCGTCGATGATCACGGCCGCATTTTCGTCGAAGCGGATGTAGCTACCATCATTGCGGCGAACCGGACGACGAGTACGCACGATGACGGCACGCACTACATCGCCTTTCTTGACCGTTCCGGTGGGGCTGGCGGATTTGACTGTGGCGACAATAATATCGCCGATGGCACCATAGCGGCGAGAACCGCCACCCTTGACACGGATTGCCAGAAGTTCTTTGGCACCCGTATTATCGGCTACTTTAAGCCGGCTTTCTTGCTGAATCATCTTGTTCTCTCCCCGTAACGGGGCGGGTCAGTCGTGCTGAGTCGGCAAATCTTAGGAAGTGACTCGGACCAGGCCGGTCATTGAGTGGCCGTCGCGCTAGACGATTTCCGCCCTTGTCAGAATCTTTTCCAGATAGAACTGCTTGTCTTTGCTCATCGGGCGACACTCACGGATCTGTACGGTGTCGCCGATATTGGCATCGTTATTTTCGTCGTGAACCTTGTACTTCTTGTGGCTCTTAACGACTTTGCCGTAGAGTGGATGGCGGGCCACCCGTTCTACTTGCACAACGATGGTCTTCTGCATCTTGTTGCTGGTGACGGTACCTACCAGCGCTCTTCGTCGTTCTCGCATACCTCTACTCCTCAGCCTGGGCGGCCAACTGGCGCTCACGCAGGATCGTTTTGATCCGGGCAATGTCACGGCGTACTTGCTGTTTGCGAGCCGTGTTGGTTAACTGACCGGTGGCTTTCTGGAAGCGCAGATTGAACAGTTCCTGGTGAAAATCATCCAGTTTGGTTGCCAGTTCGCTAACAGAGAGATTGCGCAGTTCACTTGCGGTCATGCTTGCTCTCCTCTACTCAGCCTTCATGGCGTGTAATAAACTGGGTCTTCATGGGCAGTTTGTGGGCCGCCAGGCGAAATGCTTCCCGGGCCTGGTCCTCACGCACACCGGCCATCTCAAACAGCACACGGCCAGGTTTGATCACCGCTACCCAGTGATCCACACTCCCCTTACCGGAACCCATACGGGTTTCAGCTGCACGCATGGTAACGGGTTTATCAGGGAAAATACGAATCCAAACCTTACCACCGCGCCGCAGGTAACGGACAATCGCACGGCGAGCAGCTTCAATCTGGCGGCTGGTTAACCATTGTGGCTCCATCGCTTGCAGAGCGTAGGTGCCAAAGGCAATTGTGCTGCCACGATAAGCTTTGCCACGCATACGCCCGCGGTGCATCTTACGAAACTTGACGCGTTTTGGCATCAACATAAGTCACTCTCCATCCAACGCCGGCACATGAGGCAGGCGTGATTGCTTACTCGGTCGCTACCGTTTCAGCGTAGCGGCTGTGATATTCTTCGCCAGGCAACACTTCGCCGTGGTAAACCCAGCACTTTACACCGATGACACCATAGGTGGTATTTGCTTCGGCTGTGCCATATTCGATGTCTGCGCGCAGGGTGTGGCGGGGCACCTGTCCTTCGCGAATGCTATCGACACGGCCCATTTCACTTCCACCTAAACGACCAGACACAGTGATCATAATGCCTTCTGCACCGGAGCGCATGGCCCGCTGGGCAGCTTGTTTCATGGCGCGCTTCCAGCTAATGCGTCGCTCCAACTGCTCAGCGACACTCTCTGCCACCAACTGTGCATTGATCTCAGGCTTGGTCAACTCCTTGACATCAATCTTTGCCTTCTTGCCGGTAAGATCCTGCAATTCGATACGCAGTTCATTAACCGTAGTGCCTTTACGGCCAATGATAATACCAGGCTTGGCAGTGTTGATGATCACATAGACTTGATTAGGCTGACGTTCAATTTCAACATGGCTGATACCGGCCTTGGGCAGGCGTACGCTGATCAGGCGACGAATCTCGCGATCCTCAGCTAGACGATCGACGTAGTCTTTGCCCGTGGCGAACCAACGGCTTCTGTGCTCTTTCACGATTCCAAGACGGAACCCGAGCGGATGTACTTTGCGTCCCAAACGGTGCCTCCTTTTTGGCGATATCAATCTCAACGGCCCATCTCAGCGAGTTGATGACGTTGAGAAGGATTCTTAGTTCACACGCTCATCAAGCACAATGGTGATATGAGACGAACGGCGGAGCCACGGCTTAAATCGTCCGCGAGCACCGAATCGCCGCCACTTGCGTGTAGGTGCTTCATCAGCATAGATCTTACTAATATAGAGATCATCAGATTCCAGGCCAAAGTTTTCAGTTGCATTGGCAATGGCGCTCTTCAGCGTCTTCGCCACGATCTGAGCTGCTTTTTGCGGCATGAACTGCAAAAGAGCCAGGGCTTCTTGGGCCTGCTTGCCACGCACTTCATCGACCACCAGCCGGGTCTTTTGAGCGCTGATCCCTGTGTACTTGGTAACAGCACGAACTTCCATTTCTTCGCTCCCTATGTCTCAACCTATTTCCACCCGCTCACTTGAACCGGCAGAGATGGGCAGTCTCAATATTGCTACCTAGCGGCGGACACGCGTGCCTTTTTCTGACTTCACGTGACCACGGAAGAAGCGTGTAGGCGCAAATTCGCCCAACTTGTGCCCCACCATGTTCTCTGTGACGTAGATGGGCACGTGACGCCGTCCGTCATGGACAGCCAGGGTATGACCCACAAACTGGGGGAAGATTGTCGAGGCGCGCGACCAAGTTTTGATCACCTTGCGTTCGCCGCTGCGATTCATATCTTCGATTTTCTTGAGCAACTTTGGGGCGACATAAGGCCCCTTCTTCAGTGAACGCGACATCTCTTACCTCCGTTTGCTACTGCTGCTGCGACGCACGATGTTTTTGTCGGTGCGCTTGTTGGCGCGTGTTCGTTTGCCCAACGCCGGCTTGCCCCATGGGGTCTTCGGGCCGGGCATACCAATGGGCGAACGACCTTCACCACCACCATGCGGATGTCCATCGGGATCCATGGCAATACCACGGACGCTTGGGCGAATACCCAACCAGCGCTTGCGGCCAGCCTTGCCCAGGTTGACGTTGGCATGGTCAGGGTTTGAGACAGAGCCGATGGTCGCCATACACGTCATCTCGATGTAGCGGACTTCGCCACTAGGTAGGCGAACCTGCGCCCGAGGACCTTCTTTGGCGATCAACTGGGCGGACACACCAGCACTACGCACCAACTGCCCACCACGGCCAGGGTAGAGTTCCACATTATGAATCTGCGTACCAAGCGGGATAGAGCGAATCGGCATGGCATTGCCAGGGCGCACTTCAGCTTCAGGGCCAGACATCAGCGAATCGCCGACCTGGATGCCCAACGGGGCAATAATGTAGCGCTTCTCACCGTCGGCGTAGCTAAGCAAAGCAATACGAGCACTACGATTCGGATCGTATTCAATGGCACTAACACTTGCAGGCACACCAAACTTGTTGCGCTTGAAATCAATAATACGGTAGCGGCGCTTATGACCACCACCACGGTGGCGTACCGTAATTGAGCCACGGTTGTTACGACCACCACTCTTCTTCAACGGTGCCGTCAACGAACGCTCAGGCGCCTTCTTGGTAATGTCGTCGAATGCAGAGACGGTCATACCTCGACGGCCAGGCGATGTTGGGCGGTAGATTTTAATGGCCATTGTTCCATCTTCTCCTTCTACAATGGCGGTAGACCGAATTTGCTCCGGTCACCGCGCCCAGGCTAAACGCCCTCGAAGTATTGAATGCTGTCTCCGGGGACCAGGGTGACGATTGCCTTCTTCCACGGTGATTTGCGGACGACCTTACGGCGGCCCACTCGGCCCGTTTTCGCCGGCACCACCAACACCCGTACGTCCTCGACTGTGACGTTAAAGGCTGTCTCAACAGCGTCCTTAATTTGGAGTTTGTTGGCGCGCATGTCGACTTCGAAGGTGAACTTGTTTTCAAAGTCGGCGGCGTCGTACGACTTCTCTGTGATAACAGGACGTCGAATCACTTCGTAAACGTGCATTACTCAGTCTCCTTTTCCGCTTCCGGATGGCCGAGCCAGGCATGGATCTGGTCCACCGAATCTTTGGAAAGGACCACAGTGTCGTAGCCAAGCAGATCCTGGATATTCAGGTTCGATGCAAGCAGCATCTTAACCTTCGGCAGGTTCCGGGCGCTGCGCTCCACCGGCATGTCACGTTGGGCCACCACGAGCAGCGTGCTCTTTTGTGCCACGCCCAGGGCTGTCAGCGCCTTGACCATTTCCTTAGTCTTAGGGGCTTCCATTTGCCAAGCGTCAACGACCATGATCTGGTCAGACGCAGCCTTAACACTCAAGGCACTACGCAATGCAGCATGACGCATCTTGCGCGGCATCTTTTTGGCGTAGCTGCGGGGCGTCGGGCCAAAAACAGTACCGCCACCCACCCACTGCGAGGCGCGGATTGAACCTTGACGAGCACGGCCAGTGCCCTTTTGGCGCCACGGCTTACGACCACCACCGCGGACTTCACCACGGGTCTTGGTCTTGTGCGTACCGGCACGAGCATTAGCAAGTTGACGGATAAGCGCCTGGTGCATAAGGCCTTTATTGATAGACACCGCAAAAATGGCGTCGCTCAACTCAACCTCACCCACACTCTCTCCACTCATATTGATTACAGGTAGTTGCATTTTCATCGCCTCCTATCCGTCTACGCTTTCGTGGCCGAATGGATAAACACAAGGCCATTGCGCGGACCAGGGACGGCGCCTTTAATGGCAATCAGGTTCCGCTCAGGATCCACCAAAGCAATCTTCAGATTTTGAACTGTCACCTGATGGTTGCCCATCTGACCGGGGCCTTTGGCACCTGGGTAAGTACGCCCCGGCGTTGTGCCGGCGCCACGCGAACCAGGTGCACGATGACGATCCGACTGGCCGTGAGTCTTGGGGCCGCCACGGAAATTATGTCGCTTGACCGCACCGGCAAAACCACGTCCCTTCGACGTGCCGGTGACATCGACCACTTCACCTTCACCGAACAAATCGGCCTTGAGGACATCGCCCAACGTGTACTGCGGCATGTCATCAAGGCGCACTTCCTGCAGGTGACGCAGAGCCGGCGCGCCTGCTTTGCGCAGATGGCCCATTTCACCTTTTGTAATTTTACGCTCCGCCACTTCCTCAAAACCAATCTGAACAGCGTTATAGCCATCCGTATCACTTGTTTTGACTTGGGTGACGTAGCAGGGACCGGCTTCAATCACTGTCACCGGTACGACGGCCCCGCTCGGATCAAAGAGCTGGGTCATCCCTACTTTTTTACCAAGAATACCTTTCACATGTTCCTCCCGGACTGACGGTAGAGCCAGAATAATACTGGTCATGCCACATCATCCAGCAATAGTGTTTTTAAGGCGCCAAAGGAGATCCTATTGCGCAGTGAAACGACTACAGCTTGATTTCAATATCGACACCGGCCGGCAAATTCAGACGGGTGAGATTCTCAATCGTCTTATTGCCTGGATCAACTACGTCGATCAACCGTTTGTGCGTGCGGATCTCGAACTGTTCACGGCTGTCTTTATCGATGAAGGTCGAACGCATAACCGTGAACTTCTCGATACGAGTGGGCAGTGGCACAGGACCAACAACCTGAGCGCCGGTCTGTTCGGCGGCGTCTACAATCTGGCGGGCCGACGCATCCAACACACGATGATCGTAGGCTTTGAGTTTGATACGAATCTTTTGCTTTGCCATCGATTGTTCCTTCTAGAGTCGCGAAGCGTAGGGCAGACAGGGGTCCACCCTACGCTTCATGTTCCTCATCCATGGGCCGGGTAAGCGTCAACGGATAAGGGCCTATGCCATTTACTGAATGATCTTGATGATAACGCCGGCAGCCACAGTACGGCCACCTTCGCGAATGGCGAAACGGCTACCATTCTCCAACGCCACCGGCGAAATCAGTTCAACGTTCATGGTTACGTTGTCGCCGGGCATTACCATCTCC
>WGMT01000061.1 GCA_016124945.1 bacterium
AACCTGTTCTGCGTACTACCAGAGCCAAAGACTAACACTTTCTCATCCCCCGCCCCACTCGCTACAATGCCAAACTTCTCTTCATACTGTAGTTCGATGGTTTGAGTCACGGCCAGGTCCTGCAAATCTACGACCGACACCTGCCCGAAAAATCCGTTCATCCGGCATGGCACGAAAGCATGGGTATTACTAAAGTGAATGCCATAAGACGGATCGCCACAAGGACGTATCACCTGCTCCAACTCACCCTCAGCCGAGACCACTGCCACACGGCTTTCCCCCTTGCCGGGTGTTGTGCCGTAGCCAACCCAGATGCGTCCTTGAGGATCTTGGTCGATGTTCCACGGATAGCCGTCAGGGAGCACGGTACGCCGTATCACTTCCCAATTTGCGGCATCAACCGCAACTAGCTCATTGTAGATCCTTCCCTCTGGGCTACTAACCGACTTACTCAAGACATAGAGTGGACGTTCCACCATCTCACCCATTTCGGTGACATCACCCACTACCGTACCTGGCAAAGGAAGATACGTACATCCTGCTGCCAGGCTAATTGATAATAAATACGATACTAAAAGTGGTAGGCTACGTTTCCATTGCTGCACATCAAATTCCTCTCTGATATCAGTCAGTTAAGACTGAGCCATTGATGCAGAAGAAGCATCCTCAGTAGCGCTTTCAAACTTAAAGACGGCATCTGAGGATGCCTACTTCGCATCAATCCCATAGATTACAGGCTACTCATACTGTCCCTTCAAAAACAATTTGCGCTACGGTCGTTCGTTGGGGCGATTTCGACCCTCTGAAAGTCGTACAAAGACAGTACTTCGGGCAACTTCGTCAGGTGCAACAGCGGAATTCGCAAAGGCGATCACAATGATCGGATTGACCGCAGCATATTGCCCCACAAGCCAATTGCGGTAAGCCGCATCGTTGCTGTCAACGTCTACATTGAAGCGCTCGAAGATTTTCCACACCAGTTGAGAACAGTAAACCTTGCAGTCATCCATATCCGCCGTACAGTAGTCGGCAGCCTTCAAGAGAAGGTTAAAATTGTAGACGGTTTCCCCACCCATGCCATAGCGCTGTTGTTGAGCCCACTCAAGTCCATCCAACACATCGTCTTCTGAAACTGTTGTATTGTTTTCCCGCATAAGTGAAATACACCAGTCTTCGCCAGACCATCTGTTGATATCTAGCAGTTGGGCGCCTTCAGGTATTGTCCCATCATCACTTGCTGGATTGGATTCGTATATCTCGCGTACTCCAGTAGCGCTGACACCATGATATATCCCCACATGAGAGAACTTTATGGCATAGGCGAAGTTGGGGATTCTAGCGCGAGTAGACATGAATAGCAGATCACCTCTAGTCAACACATCAAAATTCGCGCCGCCGGGTAGAGATTCATACGGGTCACAGGGGAGCGTAGGGTTAACGGGCTCCGCCATCCAATTGGAGATAAGCGGAGCAAACACAAACTCATTTTGATCCTGAAACACAACCGCTGCTTCGGTCGGCTCAGACTTGTCTACCATTACATCCTTTTCGGCAAGCCCGTCCAAAAAGCGTTGACGCAATACCCGGTCGGCGATGGCAAAGTTGGGATCGAGGGCAATCTCGGCGCGGAGGACGTCCATTTCGGCCATGATGG
The DNA here is from genome assembly GCA_016124945.1 of bacterium. Classification (GTDB taxonomy): domain Bacteria; phylum Chloroflexota; class Anaerolineae; order Caldilineales; family Caldilineaceae; genus RI-153. Next base: position 1,655 of record WGMT01000061.1, read on the forward strand.
CCACGGCTGCGTCGGTCTCCTCGGCGGCCATCAGCCGCTCGTGGACAGCCCACAGCGCCTGCTGCCGCGCCCGTGTCTCCGGCGTGTAGGGCAGACGCCTGGCAAAGCGCGTCATGGCGTCGGTGTATTGGGCCGCCAACACAGGACTGTCGGCTTGCTGCGCAGCCAGCGCGTTCAGCTCATCCAGGGCGGCAGCCAGTTGATCGGGCACACCGTCGCCGTTTAGATCGATGCTAAAATCGTACGGCGCGTCGGCGTCCGGCGCGGTGGGGGCGTCGGGCGCAGTGGGGGCGTCGGGCGCGGTGGGGGCGTCAAAACCAGCATGCACAGGTGGGGGTTGCACGAACAGCGCGACACAGAGGGCGATCAGGCCGATGAAGGCCGGAAGGCGGAAGGCGGAACGAGATCATCTTCATTTCCATTCTCCTACTGCGTGATACTGGGAAACGCGCCGGCTGAGCGTTCGACGGAGGATCGATCCGATCCGGCAGTCTGTTTCCTGTGAGGAAGTTGATACGGTTGAAAAGCAAGCTACGATGTCATTTGGTACGGAGAAATGCCAACAACCACGCAAAGTATAGTGCATTTATTTGAAGGCGCGCAAACCAATAAATTTGATTTACGATTGACGATTGACGATTGTCGTTCGCTCACGCTACACGACAATCGTCAATCGAAAGTAACTATACAAGTGGGTCTAGTGACGCCGATTGAGTAGGCGAGTCTGCGAGCCGTATCGAAATCAAGGAACGGGTCTACCCGCTGGGTTTCGTTTGATACAGGCGTTGCGCCATAACGCCCTCCGCAAGCTCCGGGCTACTCAACCGGCGCTAGCCTTGATCGCTGTATAGTTACAATCGCAAATCGTAAATTTACCCAATCACCACTGCTCCCACCTTCAAATCCGCCACCGCGGCGTTGAAGTCGGCCACGCTTTCGCCGAGGATCGAGTCCAGTGTGTCGAGTTGGGCGTCGACCTGGGCAGATAGATGTGCGAAGACATCGTGGGCCTGCTTGGGCGGCGCGGCGTCTGCCGAAGCGACGATGCTGATCAGCCCCACCAGTTTGGCGTTAAGCCGAGAGGGGAAACGCAGCCGGTCGAAAGATGTCTTGGCGTCGAGGGTGACGAGTTCGCCTTCCACGGCGCGCAGTTGATCGATCAACTGTTTGGCCCGTTCCAACACGGCGTTGCGCTTCTGCTCATCGCCGCCCACGTGCGTCAGTTGTTCCTTCCACATCTCCACCTGTGTCTTCACCCGGCGCAGACGTTTCACCGCTTTGTGCGTCTCGTCGATCTTGGTCACCAGCGTCTGCCACAGATCGAACTGTGCTTGCAAGTCGGCTTCGCTTGCCCCCGCGCCAGGATCGACATAGATCTCAAACGTCTGGTTCATAGACTCATCGCCCACAGTCAGCCGCACTTCGTAGACGCCCGGTTTGGCCAGCGCACCCATGGTCGCCTTACCGGTAACGGGATCTTCGGGCAACTTCTCCGGTTCGGGGTAGCGCATGTCCCACACAAAGCGGTTGAGGCCGGGCTTGGTGCTCAGGAAGAGTTCATCGTCGGCGGGTTTGTCTTTGCCGTTGGGCTGCGGTTTGGGGCGGAAGGACTTGATCTCCTTGCCCTCGCCGTCGAGGAAGGTCAAACGCACGTCGCCACCGAGTTTAGCGTGGACGTCTGCCGGCAGTGTGTAATGGACAATCACACCCTGCGGCGGGTTCTCGCCGGCGTCCAGCAGCTTGCGCACCAGTTCGTTGCCCTCGCCCTTCTCCTCGCGGAAGCTGATCAACAGACCAAACGACATGGAATAGTTGCGGTTCGCTCCTCGTGCGCCGGCCACATTCCAGTGCACCCAGCGGCGCAGCGTGCGCTTGGGCGGGAAGAGCGCCAGCGTGTCGAAGCGGAGGGTGCCCTGTCCTGCCGCGGCGGACTCACGCAGCGGTGTCAGATCGTCCACGATCCAGAAGGCGCGGCCATGTGTGGCAATCGCCAGCTCGTCGTCCTTCACCTTAAAATCGTAGACCGGCACCACAGGCAGATTGCCCGGCATGGGCTGCCAGTGTGCGCCGTCGTCCAGAGAGACGAAGATGCCGCGCTCGGTGCCTACGTAGAGAAGACCGGGCTGTGTGGGGTCTTCGCGCAACATGCGCGTGATCTGATCCTGGGGGAAGGCGGCGTCGATGCGCTGCCAGCTTTGGCCGTAGTCCGTCGTCTTGAAGAGGAAGGGGCGGTAGTCGTCCAGTTTGTAGCGGGTGGCGGAGACGTAGACCGTCCCCGCGGCGTGTAGCGACGGCTCGATGACGGTGACGAAGCTCCACTCGGGCAGATCGGGCGGGGTGACATTCTGCCACGACGCGCCGCCATCCTTGGTGATGTGGATGAGGCCGTCATCGCTGCCGGCCCAGAGCACGCCCTGCTCGTGTGGCGACTCGATGAGGCACGAGATCGTGCAGTAGTGCTCCGCGCCGCTGGTGTCCAAATTGAGCGGACCACCCGACGGGCCGAGTTTGCTCTCGTCGTTGCGGGTGAGATCGGGGCTGATCTGCTCCCAACTGCTGCCCTCGTCGGTGGTCTTGAAGACGACGTTGCCGGTGGAGTAGATCACGTTGGGGTCGTGCGGCGAAAAGAGGATGGGGAAGGTCCACGGGAAGCGGTATTTCAGATCTTTCGGTCCCCAGCCGGAGTAGGTTTCGGGCCAGACGGTGACGAGGCGGATCTGCTTGGTGCGATGATCGTAGCGTTGCAGCGCGCCGCCGCCGCCCGGTGACGAACCCACCGCGCCGACGTAGACGATGTTGGGGTCTTCGGGGTGGACGGAAATGTAGCCGCTTTCGCCTGTCCCCGCGGGGTAGCAGTCGCCCCAGGTAATGGCGCCCTTCTCCGACGCGCTGGGCACGCCGATGCTGCTGTTGTCCTGTTGGGTGCCGTAGACGTGGTAGGGCAGGCGGCTGTCCACGTCGATGTGATAGAACTGGCCCGTCATCTGGTTGTAGACGGTGCTCCAGGTGTCGCCGCCGTTGAACGAGACGTTGGCGCCTCCGTCGTGGCCTTCGATCATGCGCTGCGGATCGGCGGGGTCGATCCACAGATCGTGGTTGTCACCGTGCAGCGTGGTGATTTCGGCGTAGTTCTTGCCGCCGTCGGTGGATTTCCACATCTTCAAATTGGTGACGTAGACCGTCTCGCTGTCCTGAGGATCGGCGAAGATATGCATGTAATACCAGGGCCGCGCCATCAGGTCGCGGTTGGTGGTGAGCAGATCCCAGGTGTCACCGCCGTTGTCTGAGCGGTAGACGCCGGACAGGTCGCCCTCGGCCTCGACGATGGCCCACACCCGCCCTGCTTTGGCCGGAGACGCCGTGACGCCGATCTTGCCCAGAATGCCTGTCTGCGGCAGTCCTTTGTTGCGGCTGATCTCCACCCACGTCTCGCCGCCGTCGGTAGACTTCCACAGGCCGCTGTCCTCGCCGCCGCTGACGAGTTCCCAGAAGTGGCGGTGCACCTGCCAGATCGACGCGTAGAGGATGCGCGGGTTGGTGGCGTCCAGGGCAATGTCAATGGCGCCGGCGCGGTTGCTCACAAAGAGGAGACGCTGCCAGCTTTTGCCGCCGTCTAGCGTGCGGAAGACGCCCCGTTCCTCGTTGGGGCCGAAGGCGTGTCCTAGCGCGGCGACGTAGACGATATCCGGGTTCTGTGGATGGACCTGGATTTTGCCGATGTGGTGGGTGTCGGCGAGGCCGACGTTGCGCCACGTCTTGCCGCCGTCGGTGGACTTGTAGACGCCGTCGCCCCAGCTCACGTCACCGCGGATCGAGGCTTCGCCGGTGCCCACGTAGATCACATTAGGGTCGGACGGTGCAACCGCCATCGCGCCCACGGCGCTGCTGGTGAAGAATCCGTCGGAGATGTTCTCCCAGTAGGTGCCACCGTCGACGGTCTTCCACACGCCGCCGGCGCAGGCGCCGAAATAAAACGTATTGCGTTCGGTGGGATGGCCGGCCACGGCAACCACACGTCCGCCGCGGGGTGGTCCTATACAGCGGAATTTGATGGCGTCGGGTTGTTGGGTCATGGGTTTGGCTCCTTGAGGATAGATTGATTGTTGCGGAGGGAAAATTATCCAACAAAACACCCACCGGAGAGCCGGTGGGTGTATAGGCTCACGACCATCCGTCTAGAGTCGCCTTAGCAGCTTGTCATAGTCGGCATGTGAGCCAATCCAAAACCAGATGAGGGTGTTGGTAACTGAGTCATGAGACGCCAAAAGGCTTTGGTGGTACGCGAGTTCAACGGATGTCTTCTGGCTCCAGTGGCAGGGTTTCCCCTTGGTTGAACTTGTCCAGCGCCTCAGCCGCCAATCTGGAAAGCAGATCTTCAGATCGTGGATCGGCAAACAGATCATCCCAACGTCGTTCGGCTTCCAACTCGGCTCGGATCCGTTCGGCCAATTCATCTTGCATCGCAGCCGGTAGCGTCTCGATTTCCTGAATCAATGCGGCCATTGTCGATGTCATTGCCATGGATCGTTCTCCTATTGCCTACACGATTTTTGGGCATCATGCGTTCCATCCTGTACTGGTGTAACTATACCTTGCGATACAGCCGGGCGTCAATCCCGGTGAATTATTGGGGGATGGGTGTAACTCAAACCGGTCGCGGCCCAGGACGGCCCACACCGCAGCCCGTGACAGCCCCGTCTACGGCGGCGCTGAGCGCAGACGAGATCGCCGGCCTGGTCTTTATGGTGGAAGAAGAGAAGTTGGCCCACGACGTCTACGTTCAAATGTACGAGCTTTGGGGCGTGCGCACCTTTAGCAACATTTCTTCCAGTGAAAGCAAACACATGGACGCTGTGCGCACACTGCTCAGCCGCTACGGTATTGACGATCCCACGGTGGGCAATGGTGTGGGCGTCTTCGAGAACGCCGATCTGCAAGCGCTCTACAACGAACTCATCGACATGGGCAGCCAGTCGGTCAGTGCTGCGCTGCAAGTGGGTGTCCTCATCGAAGAGACCGACATCGCCGACCTCGAAGTCCACATCGCCGAGTTGGAACACGACGACATTGCACGGGTCTACGCCAGCCTGCTGCGCGGGTCACAGAACCATCTGCGGGCGTTCAGCCGGTAGGACGACAGAAGACGGACGACGGACGACAATGTGATGCCGTGGCTGGGTTGTCCAGCCTCGGCATCACATTGTGATTCTGTTGGCGAACTCGTCGAGCACGCCCGTCACGCTGGTAGCGTGACCTACGACTCAGGCGATCGCCTCGTCTGTCGTAGCTGCGGTTACCAACCGCAGTTCTTCGGCGTCAAGACCATTTCCTCGTTACGGCGGGTTTGCCAACGGCATCACGTTATCTATCGGTACACGCACTACGCACTACGTATCTCACCCAGAAACCATCTCAAGCTTAATCATCTCCGACCCCAATTCGGTGAGCGCCAGGGTGACGCCTTCGTTGTGTAACGATTCGGCGCTGCGCACACTCACCTGTCCGCTGTCCACATGACGCACGGCATAGGACGTACCCGCACGCAGGCCGCGCAGGCGGATCGTGCGTTCGTCCTCGCCGCCGAGGGCGCGGTAGACCATCACGACGGCGCGAGATTGATCGAGGCTAACGGCCTGGATGGCATCCCAATCGCGGCCAAAGTGATCGACGTTGCGCGTGGGTGGCACCAGGTGGATGATCTTTGACTCGCGCACGAGGGTACGCAGTTCTTTGTACTGCCCAATCGCGGCTTTGGTGTCGGCTACCTGCTGGGCGTTCCAGTTGCCGACGCGGTGCATCAGGATCAGCGGGCCGCCGAAGATTGAGCTGCGCAACGTGTACGGCGTGGGATCGTCTTGCATGTAGCGCACACTATAGCGCGGCGAAAACGCATAGGACGCGCCGTAGACGCCCTGGCGTGTGGCGTAGGCGGCGATGTTGTCCACCGTAATCGAGGTGTGACAGAGGCGAGCCATGCGATAGGTCAGCATGCAGCCGCCGTCTTCGCAGTTTTCCCAAACCAGATGGGGATTGGCCTTGCGCACGGCCAGAATCACCTGATCCAGCCCTTGGGTGGAGCAGGCGTAGTTGCTGTTGCCGGGGGCGTGGGTGTGGTCGTCGCGGGTGCAGCGCTTCACCACGTCTTCGCCGTCTTGGATGATGTAGTCGATGCCGTTTTCTTCGATCAAGCGGTTGAGCGAATCGATCAGCCATTCGCGACAGGGGTCATGACCGAGGCAGATAGCGCCAGCGCCGAAGTAGTCATCACCGGTGAAGACGAGCCATTCGGGGTGTTCGTGGGCGGCAGGCGCGTCGGCGGCCATCTGCGCAATCGCCACGTGGACGCCGAACTTCATGCCCAATTCGTGGGCCCGATCCGAGAGCGGACGCAACCCACGCGGGAACTTGGCCGGGTTGGGTCGCCAGTCACCGATGGTGCGCGCCCAGCCCAGATCGAGGATGGCAACCTCGATGCCCAGTTCGGCGCATCGCTCGAGGATGGCCATCTGCTGCGCTTCGTCGATCTCCTGGCCATAGCCCCATGAGTTGTACTGCACCCAGGGGTATCGATCATCGGGCATGGGTGGGTGGACGTTGTCCTCGGCAAAACGCTGCGTGACAAAACCGGCTTCGTCCCAATCGCCGTGGTAGCAGCCGATGAAAAAGGCGGGCACCTCAAACGGCTCTCCATGCTTGAGGGGATGGCGCAGATCGTCGATACAGTTCTCGACGATGGCATCTTGGGCGTTCGACCAGGCGTGTAAGCGGCTTTTGCCGTTGAACTCGATACCCACCACCACGCCCGCGCCGACCCCCGGCGACTCGTCGGATTCGTCGTGCCAGCCCTCACGCAGTGAAAACCAGGCGCAACTGGTTGGCGCCAGGTAGTGAGCAGGGAATGACCCCATACGTAGTTCGTAGGGGGCAAGGTTGCCGAACAGGGGAATCTGGCGGTGGCGGAAGAAGTCTTTGTTGTAGGGCCAGCTAAACTGTTCCACATGGAAGAGGGTAGCCCCACGTCCGGCGTCAATGGACAGGTTCAGGATGGCGGCGTTGTCGATGAGCGGGTCTTCACCGCCGCCGATGCGCTCGATGATGCCCCAGGTGCGGGCAAAGGCGTGGCCGCCAAACAGCTCAAAATGACGGGTCAGGCGCAGTCGTCCGCTGCTGTCTTCGACGGTGACGGCGAGCTGTGGGGTTGGCTGCACAGTGGTTTGAGCATCGACCAGTGTTGTCCACGCCACTGGACGGTGATCGACGCTGACCGCGCTGATGGGGGTAAGGTGAGTCTGTCCTCCTGGCGCGGAGGGATGGACGAACTGCCACCACAGTTGATGATCGCGCCATTCGACGCGACAAGATAAGGCTTCGAGTTCAAGACGCCAAGCAGTGGTCATGCAATCTCTCCGTTAATGTAGGCAAAGGTAGACGATACAACCGAATTATGCCACAGGCGGGTATGGTGCGTAGACAAGTGCAGAACGTAGTTTCGTGAATGGAAAGATACGGCCTTGGAAGCGTTCCATCTACGGCTGCACGTCCTTGACGAGTATACGCACTATGCCCCACCTCCCCACGCCGCCAGGATCGCCCGGTTGGCGGGGACGGCGTTGAGCAAGGACGCGCGATCCGCCGGGTCGAGGAGGGCAGCGCGAGTTTGGATGAAATGGAAGGCGGCGGCCAGGAGATCCTGGCCGCGAGGATCGTTCACGGCGGCAAAGACCTGGTGGCAGTGCAAATAAACGCGGGTCGGTTCGTCCATGCCGGGGATGAGTGCGGGTAGTAGATAAGCGTAGACACTTTCGGCATGAACCAGGGCCGTTGACAGGTCACCGCGCAGACAGGCGACGTAACCCAATCCGGCGTCGGCTTCAACCACGTGGTTCAGTCGATCCAGTTTACCAAAGGCATCTTTGGCAGCAGTCAGGGCATGAGTAGCTTCGTCAAAGCGGCGCATCTCCGCCAACACATGGCCCAGGTGCAGCTGGGCATAGCCGATCGCTTCGACCAGGTCGTTGGCTTCGGCGATCTTGAGCGCTTCGATGCCGTAGAGATAGGCTTGTGCGTAGTCGCCCAGGCCGTAGTAGTTGACACAAAGATTGTGCAGCGCGTGGCTCTGCTGAATCGCTTCCTGGTCGGCGGTGCAGATCGCGAGGCCATTGAGTTGGTGGTGGATGGCATCCTGGTAGCGCCCGACACGCGCCAACGAAAAGCCCAACGCATTGAGGATACGCGTCTCCAGGGTGCGATCTCCTGTATCGGGGCAGAGCGCCAGCGCCTGCTCAAATGCCTGACGACCTGCAACCTCGTTCTCCTCAAGAATATCGAGGCCATGATAGAGCAGCAGTCGTTGTTCTTGGACGCGATTGCCGGTGTGAGTGATGATGCGGCGCGCCTCCTGGTAAGACGAGACGAAGTTGTAATCCCCCAACTCTGACTGCAGCGTACCGAGCAGGATTAGGATATCTGTGCGCAGGACGAGCAATTCGTCGTCAGGCAACCTGGCCAGCACCGCTTTCAACATGTTCGCCGCCGCCGAAACGCTGCCGATGGTGGAATCGAGCCGTGCGCGTGACAGTTTTCCGAAAGCCCAGCCACCGAGATCATTGATCTGTTCGGCAAGGGCAACGCCTTCCTCCAACGCCCTGATCGACGCCTCAACCTTCCCCTGTCTTTCCAGCACAAAACCGAGACGCACCAACAGTTGGGCGCGCAGCGCTTTGTCTTCCTCTGAGATTTGCGCCAGGGTGGCGTGGCAAAGCCGCTCGGCGGTGTTGTGCATGCCACGCAGCGCGTAGAACGCCGCCAATACCGGCAAGGCTCGCGCCAGCAGATCCACCGCGCCTGTGGCAGAGGCCCAGCCCCAACCTGCATCCACATCGTCGAGGACAGACTGAATGGCCTCGACATACTGCCGCGGTTGAATGCCGTTGAGGATCTGATCTTGTCGTTTCAGCCAGGTGAGGAAATATTCGGCGTGTCGCCGCTGCAAAGATGATGGATTGGGCAGGGAATGAGCCAATTTCTGGGTGGCAAACTGACGCAACAGTTCGTGGATCTGAAAATGCTCGTCGTCGTGGCGTTGGATCAGGTGCGCAGTCAACAGCCGCGTGAGCACAGGCAGCGATGCCCCCGCCACGGCAATCGCCGCGTCCACGCCAAAGGGGTTGCGAAAAAGTGAAAGCCGGGCGAAACAACTCTGCTCCCCAGGCGTCAACATCCGCCAACTCTCCTCAAAAACGGCGCGCAGACTGCGATGCCGCGCCGGCAGATCCACCAATTCGACGGCCAGAAAGTCCAGATCGGCGCGGATGGCGTCGGCAATCGCCGCACATGAACGATACGCCGTGTGTGTGGCTGCCAGTTCCAATGCCAAGGGACGCCCCTCTACCAGGCGACAGATACGCGCCACGTCTGCGGCGTTCTCCTGGCTGAGGTGAAAGCGTTTGTTGACCCGGTAGGCGCGTTCCACAAAGAGACGCGCCGCCGGGCTACGGCTGACGGTGTCGACGTCATCGTCGTCGGGGACAGAGAGGCCGGCCAGACGAATCAGGTCCTCGGCTTGGGTGCCCAACGGTTCGCGGCTGGTGACCAGGAGTTGCACCCCCGGCGCAGCGTGTAGGATTTCCAACAAGAAGGGAACAGATGCCGGCAGATGCTCCATATTGTCGAGCACGAGCAGCGCCACACGCGGATGTAACCAATCGAGAAGTTGCATCTGTGGCGTCCGCTCGCCCACGCGAAAGGTGACACCAAAGGCAGCGGCCAGGGTGTCCACCACGGCTTCAGGGTTCTGCACCGACGCCAGAGGCACAAAGTAGACGCCGTCGGCAAAGTGGTCGCGCCACTGTGCCGCCACTTCCACGGCCAGCCGTGTTTTGCCCATGCCGCCTGCACCTACCAGTGAGATCAGCCGCGAGTGGACGGAGCGCAGCGCCGCGTCGAAAAGATCGAGTTCGTCCTGGCGGCCGATGAAGGGGGTGAAGTAGCTGGGCAGGCGCGAGGGTGGACGTTGCGTCGTCACCCCGGCAGGCACGGCCGACGGTGCGGCGTTGGTCGGTTTAGCGCTAGAGTGGATCTGCTCGAAGAGTTGGCGCGTCTCCTGGGTGGGTTCCACGCCTAATTCCGCAAGCAGCGCGGCGCGGCAGAGTTCATATTGGCGCAGAGCGTCGATACGCCGTCCTTGCGCCAGGTAGGCGCGCATACTGGCAAGATGTGCCTCTTCGTGCAGAGGATCGATCTCCAACTGGCGGCGGGCATAGATTAGCGACTGTTCCGGCTGCCCCTGACGCATATGATAGGCCACCAGCTTTCCCAGCGCGCCTAGCACCTGAATGCGAAACCGTTCACGCTGCACAAACAGCCACTCATCGAAAACCTGGCAATCGTCCAGGTAGATCCCATCGAGGAAGGTACCGCGGTAAAGCGAAACAGCGTGCGCAACCGCAGGCGCACACTGCGCGCAGAGTTCGTCGGCGCGGTGACCGTGACCTTCGACGCTGCGCAACGCCTGGGTGAATGCAGTCACATCGAACCAACAGCCATCCTTCACAAACTGCACATCATGTCGATCGGCGTGGAAAGGGGACCGGGCGTCTACGCCTTCCACCACGCTCTTCAACCGCGAAAGCGCCACGCGCAGACTAAGCCGAGCCTTGTCGGTGGGGGCGTTGGGCCATAGCAACCCCACCAAATTGTCACGGCTGTGGGCCTGTTGGTGCTCCACAGCCAGGTAAGCCACCAACGCCTCAGCCTTACGGGCAAGGAGATCGAGCGGTTGTTCATGCTCTGTGCACAAATGAAAAGTACCGAGTAACTGAAGATGAAGTGTGGTCATAGATTGCATAAGACAATACAACTACAGGTGCGACGCACTGGCCAGGAGAAGGCTCGGTATTCGCATCCGATTTCGGCCAGTGCGTCGCACCTGTAAAGTCATGGAGGCTTTAACGGAATTCTTTAACGGAAAAATAACGATCTCAAGTTACTTTGATTATGCCACAGGCAAAGATCGTGTATCAACAGATTTTGCCAGCAATTTCCTTGCAATTCTGTTTATGGGGAAAGGAATTTCAACATGCGCCAAGACTCCTATTTGCTGCGCTTCTGGCGCACTGCGCAAGGCAGAGAATGGCGGATCACGTTGATCCCGATTGTCCCCGATACCGTGGAACAACACTTCGTTTCGGTTGATGATCTTTTCCGTCGCCTCTATGACGCTTATCAATCGACAGATACGCCTACAAATGAGCCAACCAGCAACGCCGTCGACGCCAAGTCCCAATTGTAATCCCAGGAATATTCCCATGACCCTCAAGTTCCGCACCCGCAAAGTGACCGCCCAGTTCGTGACCAAGGCCATGCTCTGGTTGAGCCTGTTGATCCTCGTAGGCGCTCTGGTGGCCCAACACCTGCCCGCGTTGACACCCACCGCCGCCGCGCAGGTCCACCGCACGTGGACCAATGTGCAGCGTGCCGGCAGTTATGCCTTCACGGCGGACATTGCCATGAAGACAATTCCCCTAGCCACAACGGGCAACATCGGTCGATTCAGCCACACCGACAACCTCTACGCCGAAGGCAAGAACGCCCCCGGCGAAGATCGGCTGGAGATGGCGCTGTGGGGCGGCAGCGTCAACGTGACGAACCGCGATCTGGCCTACCAGATCCGCATCGAGGACGGCAAAGTGCAGACCCGCGCCGGCGACGAGGATTGGCGCACAAGCGACGACAGCAACATCGCCTTTGCCCCCGGCGGCGACTTTTTGGCCTTTCTGGACACAGCCAAAAACGTCACCCCAGCCCCGGAACGCGTCCCCGGCAACGGGGACATTGTGTGCGCCGTCCTCGACTGTGGGGAACTCAAGGTCTACACCTTCGAGTTGGACAGCCGCGCCTACGCCGAAAAATTAACGCTGCTGGCCCGCGACCAGATGATGCGCAGCGGTCAGCTACCGCCGGGCGCGCAGGTTCAGATACCCGATCAACTGGCGAATACGACCGGTGAGGGTGAATTGTGGGTGGACGGCCGCGGCCTGCCTGTGCGCCAGCTTGTCACGCTCTCTATTCCGCCCACCGCCAACGAAGACTTCCGTACCGAAGCCGAAATGGACGTGCGTTTCACCAACTACACCGGCTTCCAGGAGCAATTCACCTTCGGCGACGGCTGGCAGCGGCTGGTGGTGAGCTTTGGCCGCATGCAGTTGCCCGAACCCATCGACATGACGCTGGGGTTCAGCACGATGTTGCTGATGGTAATCGGCATGGCCTTTTGGGTGCGTCCGACGCGACGCGTCTACGTCTTCACCAATGCCTTCATGATCGCAGCGATGTTGATCACGCCGCTGCTGCAAGCCGATGTCACTGTGCAGGCGGCGGATCGCGCCAATGTGGCGCAGGCCGCGGTCGAAGAGACGCGCTCGAACAATGATCTGGCCAGGGAGATCCGCGATACACTGCGCGCCGCCGGTCCATACACGCCGCCGGAGGCTGTCCTCAATCGCGATCTGGCCGGCAATCGGGCCGGCAATCCGGCCGCCGACGTGAGCAGTGTCGTGGCTGCGCCCGTCGCCCAGATCTCACCGACGCTCGACTCTGATGGCGACGGTCTCACCGATGTGCAGGAAGGACTCATCGGCTCCAATCCCTATTCAGTCGACACCGACTTCGACGGCATCTCCGACTATGATGAGGTGATGGGCTTCTCTTACAACGGCAAAATGTGGTACGGGAATCCCCTTTGGGCCGACAGCAACAATGACGGCGTCATCGACGGCCTGGAGTGGAATCTGGCTGCGCGTGACACAGACGGCGACGGCACCCCCGATCTCTACGACTTCGACGACGACGGCGACGGCGTCCCCGACAACGTGGACATCTCACGCCTCGTCGCCGGCAAAGACGACGCCGGCAACCTCGTCGCATTCAGCCAGACCAACCCACTGACGCTCACCGTCGACGGATTGCAGCCCAACTTCTACACCTACGTCAGCCTGCAACTGCGCCCCACGAATCCAGATCAGCTCTGGTACGCCTTCAACGTGCTCAACTGGCCTCAGGACGAAAAGGGCAACATGCAGGATTGGGACAACAAAACCTTCTTCGACTACTGTCGCAGCACCGGCGGCGTCAACTGCACCATGTCGCCCGACGACAACGGCGACATTAAGATCGTGCCCATGCTCGAAGTCACACTGCCCGATCAGAACGGCCTGCCGCGCACCGCCAATGGATCGATTGACACCGACCTGTTGACCAAATACGGCATCGACGTACGCCCGGCGGGCAACGGCGGCTATCTAATCTACGCGCCGCTCACCCTGGTCGAAGACGAAGTCACCGGCAACAAGGTCGCCTTCAGCACACAACTGATCTATCAAAACGCCGCCACCTGGAAGCCGCAGCAGGTACGCCTGACCTGGCTGGTGCAGGTGCTCAACGAGACCTACAATTCCCCCGAAGCCGCCGAAGAGATCCTCAAAGCCGGCAACGGCACCGGTCAGAACCAGCAGACCGTCCTCTACGCCTACTACACCGATTTCCACCTTACCGGCCTCAACGTGCGCGAAGACCGCGGCGTGGAGATGGCCATCGTCTACGAAGACCCCGCCACCGACACGGATGTCAACGAGGACGACGGCCTGACGCAGATGATGATCGGCCTCGATACGAGTTTCATGGTCAACCGCGACTGCGATTTTGTGGGCAACGACGGCTTCTGCGTCGGCGACGGTGAGCGCGACATCACCATTCCGGCCATCAAACAACGCTGGGACAGCCAGAGCAACAGCGGCACCACCGATGGACAACGCTGGGGCATCCCCGCAAACCGTCTGCGCGTGGAAACGTACACCTTCGCCCACGAAGACGCCGCCGTCATGATCGGTGGCGGTCAGTACGCGCCTGCCATCCTCGACGCCCATTTCCGCAACACTGAGGCCACCACACCGTCGTTCCTCTTTGTGCGGGAAGCACGCTTCCGTTCCAACAACATCGACGTGCGCGCCGCCGGCAGTAGCAGCGTCAATTGGAACGGTCACAATCTCACGCTCAGCTTCAGAGACATTAGCGAAACCATCACCGGCGGCTACAATCTAGCCCCCTACCAGTTCGACAGCACTGGAAATCGCTGGACACGCCAGACGCCGGAAGAACATCTCAAAGAACTGGAAACACGCTATCCCGAGACCAACATCGGCGCGTCGACAGCGCCAACGGTGACAGTGGGCGAGCAGTCTGCAGTTGTGCTGATCAGCATGAACGCCGTGCAGGGCAAAGACAACGTCCTTTCACAGAATGGTTCAACGGGGCTGACCAGTGCGTTCACAGGCGGCGGAGCGATTGGTGGCTTCAAAGGCATCGACGTCAGCGACGAAAGCATGCGCAACACTTATGTCCAGGCGCTTTCCTCGGTCGGAAGGTTGGTACCCTACCTGGCGCTGGACAACATTGTCAAAAGCACAGGTTTCTCTGCTAGTCTCTGGCGCGAGCTGTCTGACTCGGTGTATGCAGCTAGGGGAGGTGCCATTACAGGAACCGACGAGTTTGTCGCACAAGAGCTAAGGAAATTGCAAAGTGAGATCTATGGGACACTCTCCGAAGGCGCAGGCTCCGTCAAGTATGCGACTGAAGTAACATACGCGACCAAGGATATCGCTCGTTACCGTCAGGTTCTGGCCCCGATCATGCTGATCGGGGTGACGGTTGGGATTATCTTGAGCAACATCAAAGGCGCCGAAACGGGTGGGCAGATCATTTTAGCATCACTGAAGGCAGTGAACGACACGCTCAACGCCGTTTTCACCTTCCAAACGGTTCTCGCCACCTTCCGATCTTTGCCCAATATTGCAGATCCGGTCGCGTTGACCCTGAGCTTCGGTCATTCGCTTAGCTCAAGCACCGGCAAAGCCGGCGCCGCCGGGGCTGTCATCGGCATTGCCGTTACGTGGATCATGTTCTTTGCGGCCTGGGGCAAGGGCGGCCTCTCTACCGACAGCATCGAATTCAACAATCTGGTGGCGGGGGCGGTTGCCGGTACGCTGTTGGTTGTGATCAACCTGTTGTTGTCGCTTTCCGTCGTCGGCGCCATTGTCCAGGCCGTCTTTGCCATTCTTGACCTGATCGCCCTGATCATCTGCAAAGCGGGCGTCAAGTTGGCCTGTAGCCTGGGCATCTCCGAGTCGATGACAAAACTGCTTACCGAGTGGATCTACACCGGCGCGGTGATGATCGACACCGCCGCCGATCCCGCCATCACCAACATCGAAGACGTTCAACTTCGTCTCACTCAGCCGGAGCGTGGGCTGGTGGCAGGCAACAGCGCCCGCTTCCAGGTGGATCTTTACACCTACGTGCGCCACGCCGAGCCGGAACCGGGGATCATCTACCACTGGCCCAGTTTCTTCACCCGCCAAGATCTTAGCTCGACCACGGTGAAGTACGCCCTCGACAACACCGAACGCAAAATAGCCGCCGATCTCAACCAGACCCAATGGTCGCGTGTCACCAACTACGGCAGGGTTGACGCCACTGTGCCGTCACCGGTGGTCGGCTGGCTGGTGCCCACCGCGAAGTCCAAATTGCTCTTCCAGGGCGACCGCTACGACACGCTCACGTCGGGCCTCTATACGTTCGACACAGCCGGGGTGAATCAGCAGTTTTCGCTCTATCTCAACACCGGCATGGCCCTACCCCGCTACGACTGCTGGTTCGGCATCTGTGTGCACAAGTCGGCCAAATCGAGTAGCAGCACCGACCTGGGCAAATCGTTCATCCTCGACATTCTGCCTGCCACGTTGGACGAATTCGTGACATGGACGGCGTTGGGCGATCAGATCGATTCCGACGGCGACGGCCTGGGCACGACCATCGACCCTAATCCAACCAAGTGGGACACCGACAACGACGGCGTACCCGACGGCATTGAGTATGAGTACGGCATCCAACGCGGCTATGGTTTCAATCCCAGCGTGGCCGACGCCGACAACGACGGCCTCAACGACGCCCTCGAAATGCGCTACGGCACCGATCCGCGCAAGGCCGACACCGACGGCGACGGCATTTCTGACTTTGACGAGGTCAACGGCTACATGATCACACTGGGTGGCATCCCTGTCTTTGTCACCAGCAACCCGCTGGCACGCGACACCGACGGCGACGGCATGAGCGACAGCGTGGAACGGCGCCTCAACCACTTTGATCCCAGCCGCTATCCCTTTAACCCGCGTATCTTTAACGATCCGCCGGCCCGCCTCTACACCGTCATCGACGACGCCGACAGCGTCCTTGCCGTCAACCAGAACGCCACTGTCACCACCACGGTGATCAACGGCACGGTATTGGCGCAACTTATGCTGGCCATGGGGACTTTCACCTCCACACTTCCCAGCCAACTGGGCGGCGCCACGCAAACACGCGACTTCAACCTGCTGCCCACGACACGCAGCGAAATCGTCCTCACAGGGCAGGCCGCCGACGTGAACGGCGTCTTCAACATCAACACCGCCCTGGCCGCGGACCTTGTCCCCACCGGCCAAACCGCCGTCGGCCCCGCCGATGACATCATCCTCGACCAGCCGGTGCCGGTGACTATCGACAAGGATCAGCCCAACATTCCTACACTGACGCAAGGATCGTTCGTCCAGCCGGGCCGCACCGTCATCATCGGCGGCACCGCCGACGACCCCACCTCGTACGTCTCAAAGGTGGAAGTGTCTGTCAACAACGGCGGATTCAGCGCCGCCACAGGGACAAACCTTTGGGCCTTCGGCGTGGAGATTCCCAACAGCGGCAGCACCGTGCCCATCGCCGTGCGCGCCTTCGACGCCGTGGACAACACCAATTCCACCGCCTTCAACCTGACGCTGGACGGCACGTCGCCCAGCCTGAGCGTGAACCTGAGTTCCGGTGAACTGCGCCGCGTACAGCGCAACGCCCAGAATCAGTGGACGCTCCCCCTCAGCGGCAACGCCACCGACGGTGGAGCGGGCATCCAATCGGTGACGGTGCAGATCGGCGTCAGCGCCAACCAGGTGATCACGCCAGGCGCCATCGCCGGGGACGGTGCGTGGAACCTCACCTACGCCTTCGACGACAGCATCATCAACAGCGATCCCAGCCCCAGCGGTGTCTACACCCTCACCGTCACCGCGCGGGACAACGCCCTGCCCGACGGCAACCCGACGACGCAGGTGATCCCCTTCGTCATCGACATGACGCCGCCCACCGTCGAGTTACAGTCACACCGCAACGACGAGCAGATCACAGACGGCGCGGTCTTCACCGGCACTGTACAGGACGCCTTTGCTTCCGTTGCCGGTGTGGAATACGCCTTCATCGATGCCGCCACGGCTTTCGAGAGCGAAGAGACGCTGCTGCACCTGCCCTTCAACGATCTTCCGTCTACGGTGCTCTTCCGCAACAACGCCGCCGATCCGACGCGCATCTTCTGCCTCGACGCCACTTGCCCAGCCGCCAACGTCCCCGGCGAGGACGGCGCTGCCGTCAGCTTCGATGGCAACGATCTGCTGCGCACTTTCGAGACGCTCAATCTGCCCGAAAGCGGAGTGAGCAGCGCCTTCTGGTTCAAGACCACCTGCGCCGACTGCGGTCTCTTCAGCGCCATCGCCGGGCAATATCCGGCGCAGACCGGCCACGACCGCGATCTATTCCTCAACAACGGCAACGTCTGTTCCGCGGTACAAACCGGCGCAGGCACAGAGACGCGCTGCTCCGGCGGCGTCAACTACGCCGACGGCAACTGGCATCAGGTGGTGCATACGCTGGGCGCGAGCGGCAACCGGCTCTATCTCAACGGTGACCTGGCCGTGAGCAGCCCCACCACGGCGTCGACTTTCACCGCACAGGATCGCATCCTCATCGGTCATGCCGAGGCGGCCACGACGCCCTTCTTCACCGGCGCGCTGGACGACTTCGTCATCTACGCCGGCGAATTGTCCGCCGGCGCGGTGGCGGCGCTCTTCCGCCGCTGGCAACCGGCCACGTTGACAGGCAACACCTGGGCTTTCACCGTGCCTGCGGGGCTGGAAGGCTACTACCAGATCGACATGCGTGCCGTAGACAGCCTGGGCAACCGCGGCGAAGCCCGTGGCGACTGGCCACAACTGCGCGCCGCCATCGACACCAAACTGCCCACCTTCAACGTGAGTGTGGTCTACAAAGGCACGGGCAGTGCCGCCACCACCCAGTACAGCGCCATCGTGCGCGACGACAACCTGAGCAGCGAGAACTTCCAGTTCGTCTGCCCGGCCACTGCTGAACAGTTGCGTTACACGCTCTACCCGGCGCTGCTCTACTTTGTCAGCAGCAACAGCGTCACCAACACCAACGCCGAGGATCTAAGCGAGATTGTGTCGCAGTGTACGCGCCCCGGCTTCCAAAGCAGCCTCGTCTCCGTTTCGGCCTGTGACGAGTTCGGTCACTGTGCCGCCGCAATTCCGCCGCAGCCTGTGGCCTACATGGGCACCAGCCAGAACACGCTCAGTCCCTTCGGCACGCTGCCCAACGCCATCGAACGCGTCAACCTGAGCAATCCCAGCGACCGCGTGCGTTTGCTTGAACGCGAAGGACGATTCATCCTCGACATTGCTGTAGACGAAACCAACGGCAAGCTCTACTGGGCCGACAAGGTGGATGGCAGCGATCAGTCCGCCGCCATCTGGCGCGCCAACCTTGATGGCAGCGGTGTGGAACAGGTGATCAGCAGCCTCAACGCCTACGCCGCCGAAGCCTTGCAGATCGCCATCGACCCGGCAGGCAACAAGATCTACTGGACACAGGGACATCAGCTCTGGTGGGCCAACCTCGACGGCACACTCAACCAGCTAATCTACTCCATGCCCGATGACCCGCGCTTCGTGGGCGGTGCAACCGCCTTGATGCAGATCGGCGACATCGCCGTGGACGCAGCCAACAACCGTCTTTACTTCAGCGAACGTCGTCAACGCCAAAGCCTGGCCGACTTCAATGCAGGCATCAGCTTTTTTGTGCGCCAATACAGACACACGCTCATCGTCACCGCCGATTTGAACGGCGCCAATCCGTCCTTCTTCGTCGGCGCGGGGGACGGCTGCACCTACGCCAACTTCTACAGCAACCTGAGCGGGGGAGCAACCGCCTGTCTCTCATCGGGTAGCAACGGCTTCGACGTGGAATCGCTCACTGTGCGCGACGGCGTCCTCTACTGGGCGGCCATTGACGCCGACGGTGTCAATGCAGGCGTCTACGCCCGCACGCCGGGATCGCCTTCCTTCAGTGTGGCCCCCATCACGTTGACCGGCGGCAACCTCAGCGGCCTGCGCACCATGCCCCTGCCTCAGATCTACGTTGACGAAGCCGCGGTGGGCGTCTTCGTGGCGCTGGATACGCAGATTGTGCGCGGCGAAAAAGACGGCGTCTTCAGTCGCTTCACAACCTTTGTAGACAATGCCGCGGGATTGGTTGGCATCAGCCGCCGCAGCAGCAGTTCCATCACCGCCATGAGTGTGGTGGAGACAACGCAATCGCTGGAACAGAGCACCGATCTGGCCGTGAGCATCACGTCGCCGTCCACTGTGGTGATCAACGGCGGCAACGTGCGCTATGACATCAACCTGCGCAACGATGCCGCCCTGTCCGCCGCCAATACGGTGCTCACCGTCACCCTGCCCGGCGGCGCAACCTACACAGGATCGAATGGATCTTGTATGAATGGCGGCGCATCCGTCACCTGTAGCCTGGGTCACGTGGACGGCCTCACGCAGCAATCGCTCTCGATCAGCGCCACCGTCGCCGTCAGCGTGGCAACACGATTAACGACGACGGTGAGTGTGGCGTCTACCACCCTGGAACGCAACCCAGCCAACAACGTCACCACGCACAGCCGCGTCAGCGCCGCGCCGTCGTTCAGCGCGTTGACAGGCGCGCCCTACGTCTACTACGGCACCGACAATTACCTGCTGCGCGTGCCACTCTTTGGCAACTTCGAGATGGAGCCAATCTTCCTCGATGGCAGGGGCGGCACCGTCCTGGCGGCGGACGTGACAGGCGATAAGTTCTTCCTCGTGGACGCGCTGGAGAAGTTGGTGGTGATGAACAGCGACGGCAGTGGACGTGTGGAGATCGCCGACGTCAACCCCAACGTGCGGGCGCGCCAGGATCGGCTGCACCTGGCCGTAGACGAAAGCACGGGCCGCGTCTACTGGTCGGAGATCACCAACAACGTGCTTACCGACATCAAGAGTGCCCACGCCGACGCAGCGTCGGGCGACGGCAGCGACGTGCGCACCGTCGTCACCGGGATCGTGGGTCAGCGCGGGCTGGTGGTTGATCCCATTCGGCGCAAGCTCTTGTGGGTGGGCGGCGATGTGTGGCAGCGCCAGGAGTACATCTACCGCAGCGACCTCGACGGCAGCAACCAGGAATTGGTCTATTCTGCGCCCACGGGATCGCAGATCCGCTACCTGGCGCTGGATGCCTATGCCCAAAAGCTCTACTGGCTCGACCCGACGGTGGATCAGGGTACGCTCTTCTGGGCCGATGCCGACGCCGCACGCCCGATCTCTTTGAGCAGTGGCCTGGGCACAGACGCCCGCGGCCTGATTGTGCAGCCGTCTGAAAACGCCGTTTACCTTGTCAGCTATGACGATCTCGTGCGCTTCGACCTCGACGGCAACAACCAGGAGTATCCAGCCAATCTTGGCTCACGCACCTACGACGGCCTGCGTCTGCCCGTGGACCCAACCAACTTCCCCGGTGTGAAGACGACGCTGGAACGGCCCGTCGGCAACATCGTGTTCATGACAGGATCAGCCTTTGCATCGCCGCCCTGCGTGATCAACGACGCCAATGAGCCGAACAACAGCGCGGCCACGGCCAAGGGGATCAGTGTAGGCGTCACCACGGGCGCGCTGTGTACGACACAGGCGTCGCTGCCCACGGATCGCGACTTCTACACCGTCACCGTGCCTGCGGGCAAGACGTTGAACGTCACCCTGGGCAACCTGCCTGCCAACTACGATCTCTATGTACAGCGCAGCGGCGTCACCCTGGCCACCAGCCTCAACAGCGGCCTGATCAGCGACACCATCACCGTGGGCAATTACGATGGGGACGGCGTCTACGTTATCGCCGTCTTCAGCAACACGCCGGTGAACAACCCCAACGCCTACTCGTTGAGTGTCACTTTGAGCGATGCACCGGCGCTGCCGCTCAACAGCCAGTGTCTGGCCGCAGACCCCAACGACGCCGTCGGGCTGGCAGGCAACTACACGCAGGGCAACGCCACACCGTTGACCGTGGGCGTGCCCATCACCGGCGCGCTCTGCTTTGAGAACGATGTCGACTTCTACAAATTCAACGCTACGGCGGGCAAAGCCTACACCTTTGATCTGCCTGTGCGCCCTGCCGCTTATGACTTGCACCTCTACCGGCCCGATGGTTCGTTCTTCAATGCCTACAACCCCAGCGGCTTCAACCAGACGATTGTGTTGGACGCCGACGGTGAATGGGCGGTGATGGTCAACGACAACAACGGCCCTCTGGTGCGCACCACACAGAGCTACCAACTGCTCGTCTCCGACGGCACCTGTGGCCTCAACGACAGCAACGAACCCAACAACACCGCGGCGCAGGCGTCCACGTTGAACAACAGCCTGGTCAACGCCACGCTGTGCAACAGCAGCGACTTTGACTTCTACACACTCAGCGCCACAGCAGGTCAGCGCTTGACCGTCAACTACTGGGACAATCCGGCGGGCGGCGAACTGCGTCTGCTCGACGCCGACGGCATTGAAGTAGGTCGCCTCCTCCCCGGCAGCCAGGACGACTTCGTCCTCAGCGCGGGCGGGGACTATACGCTGGTCACCAGCAACAGCGCGCTGGTCACAAACGATGCCGGCTACACCTTCTTCTGGCAGTTGGACGCGCCACAGGGCGTGGGGAACGATTACCTCTATTTCGCCAACCTGGGCCATCTGGTACGTGTGGCGCTGAATGACGACAACACCGTCGAAGCGCTCTCCATTGCCGCGGACGCGCCCAACACGCTGCGCGGTGCGGGCAACCCGCTGGTTGCCAATACCGCAGGCACGCTGCTCTACATGGTCGATGAGGGCACGCCGAAGACGGTCTTCAGCGCTAACAGCAGCGGCATCACCAGCACGGTGATCATAAGCGACGCCAACCCCGAAAACATCAGCATTGGCAACAACGGCATCGCCATCGACGAGGTGAACGGCTACATCTTCTGGACGCAGGGTCACGGCGCGCTGCCGGACAGTGAAAATTCGTACATCATGCGCGCCAATCTCGACCTAGCGTCGGGCGGCGGCACTGGATCGCCCATCCAGATCAAGGACGTCTTCCAGCAAAAAGGCCTGGTCGTCGATCCCGCGCAAGGACACCTCTACTGGGTGGCGGCCAACGACTTCATCTTCCGCAGCAACCTCGACGGCAGTGGAGAGATCACCTTCCGCGCGCCGGTGTCCAACGATCAGGTGCGCAACCTCACCCTCGATCCGCTGTCACGTCAGTTGTACTGGGTCGATCCGGCGCAGAAGCAGATTGAACGGAAATCGCTGCTCACCAACAGCGAAAGCGTGCTGATCAGCGGCTTGAACAGCCCCGGCGCGATCGCCTTGCAGCCCGAACGCAACGAACTCTATTACACCGATGGCGACGCCCTCTTGCGCGCCAACCTCGACGGCAGCAACCCCGTGCAGATCGCCACGCTCAGCGGCCAATACAACGGCCCCAGCAACCTCAACCCCAACGCCAACCTCGTGGCCGGCATCACCCCGCCCACGTCCAACATGGTCCTGGCCAAGGGGACGGCGATCCTCAACCCCTGCACCGTGGCCGACGGCAACGAGCCGAACAACGACGCGGGCACGTCCACGGCGCTCTCGGTTGTCACTCAGACCGTGGCCTTCGGCGCCATCTGCGGCGCCTTCGGCGATGTCGATTACTACAAAGTCAGCGTGGCCGACCGTAAGACATTGACCGTCACGTTGAGCGAACAGCCGGCCAACTATCGTCTGATTGTGCAAAGCCCGCCTGGCGTCAATCAGGCCTTCAGCGACAACGACGGCCTGGCCGACGAGGTGGTCAATGTGCGCAACACCAGCGGTGTGACGGTGGAGTACACCGTCCTCGTGCTGGGGATAGGACCGGTGAACAACAACCGCTACAAGTTGACGCTGGATCTGGGCGACGTACCGCCACCTGCAAACCCCTCTGACGCGGTCTGCGGCGCGGTGGACGTCTATGACGCGCCCGGTGTGGGCAACGGCACATTGGCGACGGCCACGGCGCTCTCCTTCGGCACGCCTGCCGCCGCCGCCCTCTGCTACGCCAACGACGTGGACATGTTCGCCTTCGACGGCCTCAACGGCCAGTCGGTGAAGATCGACCTGCCCGTGCGCCCCAACGACTACAACTTGACGATCTACGATCCATCGGGGACGCAAACCGCCGTGATCTCGTCCACCACGACGCCGGCGTATGGCGATTCGGTTGTCCTCAACGCCGGCGGACGTTACACCGTCGCCGTCTCCTTCCCCAATCTGACGCCGACGACTGACCAATATCAACTGTTGGTGACCGACGAAAACTGTGTCTCCAGCGACGCCAACGAACCGAACAACACCAACCTGCGCGCCACGGCGTTGACCCACGGCAGCCGCGTGCGCGCCAGCCTGTGCAGCGCCGGTGACGTGGATCTCTACCGTCTCAGCGCACTGACCGGCCAGCAGTTGACGGTCAACTACCCGGCCAACAGCACCGGGGCCATGCTGCGGGTTATCCCTGCGGCGGGCGGCGCGGACCTGGGCAGCGTCAACGCGGGTGGGCAGGGCCTCTTCACCATCCCCGCCGCTGGTGACTATCTGCTGCGCGTGGAAGACAACGCGCTCACGGGTTCAGCCGTTCCGTATCTCTTCGAGGTGCTCTTGGGCAGCGCCACCGCCGCGCCGAGTGGATCGCCCTACGTCTACTACAGCCGCGTCAGCGACCTGATCCGCACCGATATCGTCACTGGCACGGTAGAGCCGATCCTCCAGCCCAGCGGCTTCAGCGGTGGACGCACCATCGCCGCCGACAGTGTGCGCGGCAAACTCTACATCCTCGACAACAGCAACCGCATCGTGCGCGTCGATCCCGACGGCAGTGATCCGGTGGTGGTTGTCGCCAACACCAGCGCCGGCGTGATCCGCCCCACCGAATCGCTGGCCGTAGACGAGCGCAGCGGGCGCATCTACTGGACGCAGGCCAGCTTCGGCGTGGTGACAGACATTCGCAGTGCCCACGTCGACGCAACGTCGGGTGCCGTCAGCGACGTGCAGACACACGTCACCGGCGTAGACAACGATCACGGCCTTACCATCGATTCGGTGGGCGGCTACCTCTACTGGGTGGAGACCGGCTTCCACAACAACCAGATCCTCGACCACATCCGCCGTGCCAACGTCGACGGAGCGTCGATCGACGGCAGCAACGAGCAGGTGGTCTACGCCGCGCCGCCAGGACGCCAGATCCGCGAGCTGACGGTGGACTCCTTTGCGCAGACACTCTACTGGCGCGATCCGACGCGCAACCGTCTGCTGCGCGCCCCTGCCGACGGCAGCGGCAGCGTCACCGAGATCGCGGCTGTCAGCGGTGCACGCGGTTTTGTGGTGCAGCCGCTCAGTGACGAACTCTACTTCGTGGCGGGCAACCGTCTCTGGCGCGCCGACCGCGACGGCAACGACGCCGAATCGCTGGCCCGCCTCAGCGGCGCGTACAACGGTGTCAGCAACCTCGACCCCGGCATCTTCTACCCGACCACGATTACGCCGCCCGAATCGAACCTGGCGCTGGTCTACGGCGTCCCCTTCGCGCAACCCTGCGCCGCGGTGGACACGTTCGAACCCAACGACACCTTTGCCACGGCGACAGCCATCACAGCGGGGACGTTGTCCTCGGCGCTCTGTTCGCCCAGCCTCACTCAGCAAGATCGGGAAGACTACTACAAGATCAGCGTGGAAGACGGCCGTCAGATTTCGGTGACGCTCACCGATCTGCCCGCCGACTACAGCCTCGTCCTCTCGGCGGATGGGGTGCCTGTAGGCTGGAGCTACAACCCCGGCACCACCGACGAGTTCATCACCCACATCAACAACAGCGGATCGAGCGTGGAGTACATCATCGCCGTGCAGCGCTGGAGCGCCAACAGCAGCCGCATTCCCTACACGTTGACGGTAGAGGTAGCGGTAGCACCACCGCCACCGCCGATTGCGCCGCCCGTCGACGCCTGCGCCGCCTTCGACAGCTACGACCAACCCGGCGTGTTGGGCAATCAGACGCGCAACAGCGCCACGCCCATCAGCTTCAACACGCCCATCACCGCCGCGATCTGCTACATCGGCGACCAGGACTACTACAGCTTCACCGGCGTGGCAGGCCAAAACGTGACCATCGACCTGCCCGTGCGCCCCACCGACTACTACGTCTCGATCTACGATCCGGCGGGCAACTACTTCAACGGCATCTTCCCCGGCTCGTGGCTGGGCTACGGCGGCAGCGTCACCCTCAACCAATCCGGCACGTGGTCGGTGGTGGTCTGGTCTCCGTCTGTACAGCCGACGACGGAGCAGTATCAGTTGCTGTTGAACGTCAACACAACCTGCTCCGGCCTTGATCCCTACGAGCCGAACAACGATCAGTTCAGCCCGTACACGGTGGTCACACGCACCATCACCCTGCGCAGCATGCTCTGCGAAACCGACGACTGGGATCACTACAGCTTCCCGGTCAACGTGGGTGACCGTTTGCAGATCAAGCTGAATTCGTTGACGCCGGGCATGCGTCTGCAAGCCAAAGGCCCCACCGGCGGTTTCTTCGACGTGACCGGCGACATCGACGGCATCATGAGCAGCGCCGGCAACTATCTGTTCCGCATTGCGCCGCCGTTGTTCAACAGCGTCGAGAACCTGCCCTACGAAATCGATGTGCAGATCACGGCGCCGCCTGCACCCACGCCGACGCCCAACAACTGGAGTTGTAGCGTCTATCCTAGCAGCGACATTCCCAAAGCCATCAGCGATCTAGCGACCTTCAGCACCGTCGTGAATGTCCCCGCCACCGGCACGGTGACCCACGTCAGCCTCAACGACCTCACCCTTGCGCACAACAGGCTGGGCGATCTCTCGTTCGGTCTGGGCGCGCCTGACGGCACAGTGGTGGATCTCTTCGCCTTTGAAGACTACGGTGATTACAGTTGGTGTGGCGGCAGCAACTGCCTCTTCTCTATCGCCGACGACGCCGTCGCAGGGCTTAACCCGCCGCAGTTCCCCACCACCGGCGACGCCTACCGCCCCAGCCGCAACAGCTTTGCAGGTTTCGTGGGCAAGCAGAGCAACGGCGCGTGGACGCTCTACATCACCGACGACCGGGCAAGCGGCGGCGAAAACGGCAGTACCGGCGATCTCTTTGGCTGGAGCCTGGAAGTCTGTGTGGACAACGGCAATACGCCCGATCCCACACCGACGCCCACAGCCACACCAACCGTGGCGCCCCAACCCGGTGACGGTGCACCCGTCGCCGCCGCCCAAAGCGCCATCGTCACCGTGACGCCGACGCCGGAAGCCTGCACCGTCACGCCCGACACATTCGAGGACGATGACACCGTCGCCACGGCCAAACTCTTCGACGTGGCCGCAGGCAGCAGCGCCGGCCACAACTTCCACCGCGCCGACGACGCCGACTGGCATGAGATTGTCCTCACGGCGGGGTTGGTCTACACCTTCACCGCGGCCACCGTTGATCCGCTGCAGAGTGTCTCGTTGGCGCTCTACGAAGCGGACGGCACGACGTTGATCGACACAAAGGTCGGCCAACTGAGCTACACCCCCTCCGTT
>WGMT01000076.1 GCA_016124945.1 bacterium
TGGTTGTTGTGGACATGAAGGGCCTCCTGTTCATGGTTTTGTTTTGTCGCTTAACCACTGTACAGTCCCCTTCATGTCTTCTCTTGTTAACGTGCTTTCATTTCCACCCCAAAGGGGTGTCTAACTCCTCACGAATCACGCAACACGAATTACTCAGTTTCCAACCACAGCGTTACTGGGCCGTCGTTGATCAGAGATACCTTCATCTCTGCCTGAAAGACACCTCTTTCCACCACCACGACGCCTTCGGCTGCCAGTTGTTGGCAGAAGTAGTCGTAAAGGGGTTGGGCGTGTTCGGGGCGGGCGGCTTCGATAAAACTGGGGCGGCGTCCTTTGCGGGCGTCGCCGTAGAGCGTGAACTGGCTGACGGCCAGTACGGCGCCGTCTACATCGGCCAGCGACAGGTTCATCTTGCCTTCGTTGTCTTCAAACAGACGCAGCCCCGCGATCTTGCGCGCCATCCAGTCAGCTTCTTTGCGCTCGTCGGCGTGGGCAATTCCCAAAAGGACGAGAAAACCCCGTCCAATCTGCCCAACCATCTCACCGTTGACGGTGACGTCGGCCTTGCTCACCCGTTGTACCACTGCCCGCATAGAATGTCCTTTTGGGGATTGGTTCATGATCACGGAACGTCATTAAGTTCACACTTCTTACTCTAGCGCAGTTACAGAGGAGAGGCAACCCTGCCAAGAAACAAAAAAGGACGGTGCCACCAGGCACCGTCCTTTTTTGTTGTGATTGGTGATTGGGATCTTGTGGAAAATCTGATGCTCAAAACGATCCCGGTCCCCAATCCCTAGTCTCCAGTCTCCAACCTCCTAATTCGGCGGCAGGAACGGAATTGTCACTTCCGGCTGCTGGCCCACCAGCGAGTTGAGGAAGGCCGAGATGGCGGCGACCTCTTCGTCGTTGAGTTCGCGGTTGAGCTGTACGTTGCCCATGGTGCGGATGGCCTCTTCAATGGTGGCGGCGCTGCCGTCGTGGAAGTAGGGACCCGTAAGCGGCAGGTTGCGCAGTGTGGGCACACGGAAGAGGAACTCGTCTTCGGGGTTGCCGGTAACGTTCATGCGCCCCGGGTCTTCGCCGTGATGGAAGGGCATGAGCACACCGATGGAGAGCATCGGCCCTACATGACAGCCGATACAGCCCACTTCCTGGAAGGTCTGCATACCTTTGATAGCCTCCGGCGAAAGTGCGGTTTCGTCGCCGCGCAGGTAGCGATCCAGGGCATCGTTGGGGGTGATCAGCGTGCGTTCGAAGGCGGCAATCGCCTTAACGATGTTGTCGAAGGTGATGGGGTCTTCTTCCCCGGGGAAGGCGGCCTGGAAGTAGGGCAGGTAGCCGGTGATGCTCTTCATGCGTTCCACAGCCAGATCGGCGGGCATGGCCATTTCTACGCCGGCCTCGATCGGTCCTTGCGCTTGTTCTTCAAGCGAAGCGGCGCGCCCGTCCCAGAACTGCTGATTGAAGAAGGCAGCGTTGAGGACGGTCGGCGCATTGCGTCCACCCGTTTGGAAGTCGTGGCCGAGCGACGTGGGGATGCGGTCGGTGCCGCCCAGGCCCAGATTGTGGCAGGTAGCGCACGAAATGATGGAGCTTTGCGAAAGCCTTGGGTCGAAGTACAGCATCGTGCCCAGTTCCACCTTTTCGGCTGTCTGCGGGTTGTCTGCGGGGATGGGCGGCGTGTTGGATAGGGTGGCGAAAGGACCACGCACCACAGACACCAGTTGGGCTACGTCTTCGACGTTTGGCGGTAGCAGCACGTCTGCAGTAGGCAGGATCGGGATCGTCACCTGCGGTTGGTCGCCGATGAGTGAATTGAGGAAGGCCGAGATCGCGGTGACTTCCTGCTCGGTGAGTGTGCGGTTCAACTGCACGTCGGCCATGGTGCGGATGGCGTCTTCGATGGTGGCGGCGCTGCCGTCATGGAAATATGGAGCCGTGAGTGGCAGGTTGCGCAGCGTGGGCACGCGGAAGAGGAATTCGTCTTCGGGGTTACCGGTAACGGTCATACGCCCAGGATCTTCGCCGTGGCGGAAGGCCATGAGCGTGCCGGTGGACAACATCGACCCGTTGTGACAGGCGACACAGCCCACTTCGATGAAGGTGTTCATGCCTTCAATGGCCAGAGGAGAGAGCGCCTCGGTCTCCCCTTGCAGGTAGCGATCCAGGGCGTCGTTAGGCGTGATGAGGGTGCGTTCAAACGAGGCGATGGCCTTGGCGATGTTGTCGAAGGTAATGGGATCTTCTTCGCCAGGGAAGGCCGCTTCGAAGTAGGGCCGGTAGCCGGAGATGTCTTTGATGCGTTCTACGGCCAGTTCGGGGGGCATAGCCATTTCCACACCGGCCTGGATCGGTCCTTGTGCCTGTTCTTCAAGCGAGGCGGCGCGGCCGTCCCAGAACTGCTGGTTGAAGAAGGCGGCGTTGAGGACGGTGGGGGCGTTGCGGCCGCCAGTCTGAAAATCGTGGCCCAGGGAGGTGGGAATGCGGTCGGTGCCGCCCAACCCTAGATTGTGACAGGTGGCGCACGAAATGATCGAACTTTGCGATAGGCGCGGATCGAAGTAGAGTAGCTTGCCCAACTCCTCCTTTTCGGGCGTCTGTGGATTGTCTTCAGGAACTGGAGGGTTGGTAGAAAGGACGGCGAAGAAGGTGGATGCTACGCCGTTTGTGGGTGCGGCTTCAGCTTCCGCCACTGTTTCGTCGGTGACGTTCACTGTGCTTGTCTCTTCTGCGGTAGTGGCCTCTTCAGTCGCTGCTGCTTCGTCATCAACCGCAGCTTCATCGGACGCAGTCGCTGCTTCGATAGGTGCTTCCACCGGCTGGCGTGGGGTCCATGGTGCGACAATCGGTGTCCTTGACTGATCTTGTAGGCCCATCAAGACAACGAAGACGAAGCTGATGCCCAGAAAGATCAACACCCCTTTTGCCTGGGCAGACAAATTCTGCATACAGATGCCTCCTTGCGGATTGTCTCCTACAGATGGGTGGAATGGGGAAAACGAGCCTGCAGGAGGGATTGGTACTGAACCTGCACAGTGGAGAGGGATGCCGCCGGCAGTTCATAAATTAGGAAGAAATCTTACGTTTTCCTGTGTCAATTATGTTGGGAACTGAGTAATTGTCAAGAAGAGCGGACGAAAAATACTGATTTGACACGATGAACATATGTTCTGTACAATGAGACCATGAATGTTGTCATCTCGCCCGATCCTGTTGAAAAAATCATCCAGATGGGGAGTGTCACCGAATTTGAGTCTGCCGGTGATGCGCCGCATGAGGAGATCCCTGCGCCCAGTTGCTACACGCCGTCAACCGTAGACGTGGCGCAGCGCCGCGCTCAGCGCAAGATCGAAGCATTGCAGCGTTCCATCTCCAACGTCGTGACGCCGCAGGGGACAAAGCCAATTCTCAAGACGATGATGACCACGGCGTGTGAACGCAACTGTTTTTACTGCGCTTTTCGCGCCGGGCGCAGCCGCATGGAACGTATTACCTTTCAGCCGGATGAGATGGCGCAGGGCTTTGACCGTATCCAGCGCGCCAAATTGGTGGACGGGTTGTTTTTGTCTTCGGGCATCATCAACGGCGGCCCCACCGCACAGGACAAGATCATCGACACGGCGGAGATTTTACGACGCAAGTACAGCTACCGCGGCTACATTCATTTGAAGATCATGCCCGGCGCGGAGTATGAACAGATCCGCCGCGCCATGCAACTGGCCGATCGAGTATCGATCAACCTGGAAGGGGCGACGGCGCAACGGTTGGCTATGCTGGCCCCCAAGAAAGACTTTTGGGATGAGTTGGTTCAGCGGTTGTTGTGGGTGGAGCAGATCCGCCGCAACGAGCGGGTACGGGCTTCGTCTGTGACCCAATTTGTCGTCGGCGCCGTGGGTGACACCGACCTGGAACTGCTTTCGTTGAGCGAGAAACTTTACCGTCAGGCGCGCATCAGCCGGGCCTATTACATGGCCTTCAACCCTGTTTCGCAGACACCCTTCGAAGATAGGCTCGCTGTTCCCCCGCAGCGAGCGTATCGCCTTTACCAGGCCAGCTTCCTGCTGCGCGACTACAACTGGAGCACCGAAGACATCGGCTTCCAGGACGATCAAAATCTACGGCTAGATGTGGATCCCAAGCAGGCGTGGGCGGATCTCAACCTGCGCCATGCGCCGGTGGAACTAAACCTGGCGGATCGGGAGACACTGCTGCGCGTGCCGGGGATTGGCCCTAAATCGGCGGATCGCATCCTGTCCGCCCGCCACGAGGGGACGTTTACGGAGTTGGCGCAACTGGCGCAGATTGGCGTGCCTAGCCCAGGCAAAGCCGCGCCATACGTGTTGCTGGCTGGGCGGCGTCCGCTACACCAGATGGGGTTGTTCTAGTCTTCGTCGTCGGCTGGCGTAACGTCGGCAATGCTCTCGGCGAAGAGATCGAGCGAAGCGATGGTCACGGCCTGACGGAGTCGCTTTTGCAGGATTGTGCTGTCTTCGATCTGGTTTAGTCGCCTCACTAGATAGTCCGGCGCGTGATCAAATCTCTCTGCCAGTACATCAAGGATCGCCTGGCGCAGCGCGCGTGCTTTACCACGTTCAATCCCTTGTTCAATCCCTTGTTCAATGCCCCGTTGTTCTGCCCAGCGTTCAATCGTTGATACATATTTCATCCGCCGTGCCTCCTCAAATTCTTCAATGTCGATGCGTAAACTTCGCTCCAGACCGGCGGGTAGCATCATCACCCAGTCGATGAAGCGAAATAAATCGATGATCCGCTCGCGGGTATAGTCTCGCTCGTAAAGCATCCGTGTCAAGGACCACTTCCACGCCTTGCGATCTTCAGGGTTGAGGCGCGTCTCCAGCTGGGTGATGATAACAAAGATTATAGCACAAACGTTTTTTGTGCTGTCAAGAAGTAAGTTTGAAGCGATTGGAAATTCGTGGCTGGTGATGAGGACAGAATCCTCCTACCAGAAGCTGTTCCTGGTTTCACCCATACCTGGAAACGTTCTAGAAACGGTTCCTCCGGTACATTATGACCAGTTTGTTAGCTCAGGGATAGAATTTGGACAGCACAGGTTGAGGCATAGGCAGTTATGCTGCAACTGTCCACGTTGTCATCGAAACACCACATGGAGGAGAATATGAACACTCGACAAGTCATCTACTGGTTTGGCATCCTGATTTTGGGGCTTACCATCGCGTTTAGCGCAGGCACGTCGCTGATCCAGGCGCAGGAAACCTGCCCCAATCCCTATACCGTGCGCCCAGGGGACTCGTGGAATCGCATTGCCAATCTTTGCGATGTCACCTTTGGTGAGTTGCGCGTCGCCAACCAGGATCTATGGGACCGCCGCGGCGTGAACCTGCGCGTCGGTGACGAGTTGCAAATCCCGCAACGGGAACCGACGGCCACACCTACAATCACAGATACACCAACGCCCACTTACACGCCCGGTCCACCTACCGACACGCCGACACCGACGTTGACGCCCACCATCACACCAACGCCAAGCAATACGCCCACCGCTACAAATACGCCGCCACCCACCGCCACACCGACGCGTTCCGTGCCGGCGACGCGTGGGAATCAGGGCTTCCTCTACCGTGTGGAGCCAGGCGAAACCTGGGCCACGATTGCGGCACGCTACAACATGTCTGTGGGGGAGTTGCAGGAATACAACCCAATCTGGTTTGAGTTTTACAATGGCGTTTGGCGCACGCCCGTGGGCTTGAGCGTGCTTGTGCCAGGACGCAACGGCGAAACCGTCATCTCCAGGGGGAGCACACACCGGGTTGTCTCCGGGCAGACGCTCTTCATGATTGGACAGCGTAGCGGTTACTCGCTGGCCACGTTGGGCGCGTTCAATCCTGAGTTCTTCGCCGATCCTACCCGCCTGCGCACCGGGGATCGTGTCTATATTCCAACGGTGGCCGAAACTGCCGCAGCAGTAGGTGGCGAGGGAATGATCAGCGACTATGTCTGCGGTGGAGATGTCTACCCCACACGGTTGACCAGCGGCATGGATGTCAGGATTCAGGACGATCCGGGTTATCCAGGCGCCCCCAATTTGGTCTTCCAACCGCTGCCCAGCAAGACCGTCGTTGAGCGCATTCCTGTAGGGGAAATTGTATATATTGCCGATGGGCCACGATGCTTCGAAAACCGAATCTATTGGTATATTGAAGGTGAAGCCATGACACCTGGTTGGACGGCGGAAGGCCGGATCTATAACGGTCAACTCTACTACTGGCTTGAACCTATCGGCTCAGTCGGCATGGACGGGCCCATGCCCCCATCAGCCAATGGCGGCGTCGATGCCATCTATGCTGATTACATTGATGTGCAGGATGGTCCTGGTTCAGAAGAATGGCGCTGGAGTTCTACTTATCCTGTGTCGCACTTGCTTTATGGGCGCAGCAACTGGTATGGTCCCACGGATCTAAGTGCGTCCTATCAGGTTGCCTGGTCTTGGGAAGGTCTCTACTTTTTGGTTGAAGCCCAAGACGATGCGCACAGCGCCGATGCCACCGGCGCTGATCTCTTTCGATCGGATGCAGTGGAATTGCTCTTTGATACGCAGTTGGGCAGCGACCTGACAAGCAACGAAATGAGCAGCGATGACTACCAGTTTGCCATCAAGGCGGCGCCCGAAGTGCGTGGTTTGCTGGAAGCCTACCGCTACTTCCCCAGCCGGCAATCGATGGTTGTCGAGGGCAACTATCGCCTCTATGAAACCGGCGCCCTTTCCATCTGGCAGATGGAGTTCTTTTTGCCGTGGGCCCTGCTTGGCATCGATCCTGGCGAAGTTTACCCCGGCATGGTCTTTGGCTTTGATCTTAGTGTCAACGACAATGATTCCTCATCTGTGCGCTTTGAGACGCAATTGTCGTCCTCACCAGGGCGTGTCTATAACCGTCCTCAGACGTGGGGGACATTGTTCCTGGTTGCACAGTAGTCTGCACTTCCGCATTCGCTCTCCCCTGCAAAGACCTGCCAGGTTTCAGAAAACCTGGCAGGTCTGTTGTGTTGGTTGCGTCATTCCCCAGAGCCAACTACACTGAATGCCTCCACACACCTGCCCTGCAACATTGAAAAGTAAGCCACCCAACCACCATGCCAGGAGGAAACCATGTGTGAACAGAACCCTAATGCCTTACCTTGTGATGAACTATCAAATTGGATGAAACAGTGGGATGCGGTTCATCAAATCGGCTTTGAGTTATTCGGATTGTGTGAACCGGAGACGCCTGCCGCAATCCCTGTGCGTGCTCGGATTGAAGCGTTGATAAATTTTCAAGTAAAAAGTACTGCGGGCGATGTCTTATCCGCTCAGTCGCAAGGGCAACAACAGATTCAAGAAGTCGCACGTCACCAATTACTCTTCTGCGCAGCACACTTCGCTTTCCTACTCGACTCGCTCTACCTCTGCAAATGGTTTTCGCTTGATATAGACAGTACGCGTTCGAACCTGAACGATTTGACCGACATTCGTATTCAGCGCGTACTCGACTACCTTGGGGAAAACCTGCCTCCCCGGGAACTTCTTCCAGCATTTGCGCTGAACAAAGCGATTAAGCAGGCGGCTGACGATCTGCTTTTGCTGCACCAGATCTGGGGACAATATGGGCCAGATCAACCCAGTCTGGTCGCTGCTGCACTGCAAAATGGCAATCAATGGGCATATCAGGCCTGGTGTGTACTGGCGCAGGAAAAATACCTGCCGAATTCGAGACCGCCCATTACCTACATCCGCACCTCTGCGTCAACTCGGATGACGCCCTACGCAGATCGTCCGCTGATTGGTGTCCCCTCGGCTGCACTTGCACTGCCAATGGAGTTCCTTTCGATTCCACACGAGTTAGGCCATCATCTCTTCTGGCGCGGGCAGCATCCGGGCAATTCTGACGATCCAGCGCTACTCTTTTTCAAGAGAGTTGCACAGATCTCCCGTGGCACTGATGGGCGCGTGCGCAACTGGGCCGAAGAGGCCTTTGCCGATATCATCAGTGTACTGCTGGGAGGGCCGGCGGCCGCTTATGCGCTACAAAATCTCATGCAGGCGCACGTTGGCAACCCGTTGCGCATCGATGATGGACACTATCCTATCCCCGCGCTCCGGCCGTTTATTGGACTGAGGGTGTGCGAGCGACTTGGCTGGACAGATTCGCACGAGATGCTGAGCCGGCGTTGGTGTTCTCATCTTGAAGCAGCCATCAGCCCTGATTGGGAAAGTGAGTATCTCCTTGATGAACAGGGTAAGCCTGTTGCCGACTGCGCAACCGTGGGGACAGTGCGGTTGCTGCTAGGGGAGTTCACTGATCTCTTGCTGGGTCTCTTTCCTTTTGAGGACCTCGCCTCACATGCATGGACATCTGACGCCGATGATCCGGAGGCGTGGGCACAGTTCGGGCATACCGTGCCGGACGATTGTACCCATGAACCCAATGTAGATGGATCTACAACCGAAGCGCTTTCGTGGACTGCACGGATTGCAGAGGCATTGTATCAACAGGAGACATCGGATTACGGGCCGAAATTCGCCGCTGTGGGGGACGACAACGAAGAGTGGTATCGCTATGTGCTGGCCTATGCCGCCAACTGCATGGCCGATCCGGATCTTTCGGAGATTCTACTGCCTTCTTCGCCTTTGCCTATAGCGAAAGAAGACTGGTTCGCCATTCTTTTCTTGGGCGGCTGGGGCGATGGCGGCGCATCTGCCGGTGTTGCCCATGTTACCTAACCCTGTTTAACTTAAATCGGCAAGTCTTTGCCGTAGCATACCAGTCAGTGAGTGAGCAGTAGATTCAGCACGCTTCAACGCCGCTTGCCATGTCTTTCGTGCCGCGTCTTCCCGCCCACTGGCGGCATAGATGCGCCCCAGATTGTGCTGGATGATGATCTGTAACGAACCCTTGCCCAATGCTTCTGCCAATCTTTGACTTTGCAAACAGAGTCTTTCCGCGTCTGAATACGCTGCGCGCTTTAGCTGGATCTGGCTGAGTTGATAGAGTAGTAACGCCTGATAGCCGCGATCTCCGATCCGTTCAAACTGGGCAAGTGCCTGCTCCGCGTAGCCAAGTGCCAGATCAAATCGTCCTTCGATATCGGCAATCACTGCCAACAAGTAGGCAATTGCTGCCTGTTCGCTTTGGTCGCCGATGGATTGCGCCTGGGCTAGCGCTTCCTGGCATAAGAAGCTGGCTTCTTTGTAATCTTTTGCTTCGATGGCTGTATCGGCCAGGTGACGTAGCGTTTCTATGGTGTACTTGTGCTCACCCAATGCCTCTGAGAGTGCGCGCGCCTGCTCTTGTAGCTGTTTTGCCTCGCTGTAATTCCCCTGTAGGTAGTACAACCGCCCCTGCCAGTGCAACGTCCGCGCCAGGCCGCGCCCGTCGTCGGTCCCCGAGTAGACAGCCCAACACGTGCGTAAGATCGTCTCGGCCCTTGGATACTCGTCCAGTTCGACGGCGCTGCGAGCCTGCAATAGCTGCGTATCGGCCAGATCCTTCGCTTCCCCCAAAGCAGAAAAGATCGCCACGGCTTCAGTTAGCAGCGGCGCAGCGGACGGGTAGTCGTCCTGTTCGAGGCAGAAGAAGGCCCACTCGTGCAGATAGCGCGCCGTGCCCCGTGGATCGTGCCCCGCGCGGGCGGCGTCCACAGCCAACGACAGACCTTGGCGTGCCTGGGTGAAATGTCCTTGCCGCCGCCATGGTTCGAGGAGGGCGTCGGCGTAGGCAAAGACGAGGTCACGCTCACCCAACTCATGGGCCGACTCGATGCCGGCGGCGATGTGCTCCCACTCCGGCGCGTGGACGGTGAGGGTGGCGGCGTCTGCGGCGATCTGCGCGAAGTGACGGGCAAATCGCAGCCGCGCCGTGTCGGTGGTGGGCGTGGCGGTAAGCTTTTCGCGGGCGAAGTCGGCGAGCAGGGGATGGAGCCGGTAGCGTCCTTCGCCAACCGAACCGAGCAGCGAGAGCGCCACCAGGCTAAAGACCGTCTCTTCGGCATCGTAACGATCCAGCGCGCAGACGGCGGTCACATCGCTCGCCGTGAAGGGGCGTGCCGCAAAGAGGGCAAGTTGGGCAAAGGATTGGCGTAAAGTGTCGTCGAGGGCCTGCCAACTGGCTTCGAACGAGGTGCGCACGGCGCGGTCGCTGATGCGCAATTCGCTGAGCGTAGCCTGTACGCTGCGCAGACGGTCGGCGAAATCGGCCAGGCGACGTTCGGGGCGGGCACGCAGCCGTTGCCCGGCGATTTCCACGGCCAGGGGCAGATGATCGAGGAGGGTACAGATGACGGCGGCGGCTTCGTCTTCTTCGTCGACGCGGGTGGGGCCGACAATGTGGCGCAGCAGTTCGTGGCTGTGGGCCATAGCCAGCGGTGACAATGCGACGATCTGAGCATGAAGGGCATGTGCTACTTCTTGGTTGCGCGTAGTCAGAATGACACGGCACGAGGATGTGGCGGGCAACAGGGGGAGGACACTCTCGGCGCTAAGGACATTGTCGATCACGAGCAGCAGACTTCGTTCGGACAGCAGGTCGCGCACGGCAGCGGCTTTGCTTTCCAGATCGTGCAGGCGGCTGAAGTCGTAGCCGAACGCCTGCGCCCAACTGTCGAGGATGGCGGCGGTGTCGCTCACGGCGGGGTTGCCCCACAGCACGCCGTCGGGGAATGTCTGGCGATGGTCGTGTGCGAAACGCGCTGCCAATGTCGATTTGCCGATGCCGCCCATGCCAGTGATGGCGACGACGCCGGCTTGATCTGGATTGATTGAGGGCGCACCAAGCTGGGACAGTTCAGCTTCTCGCCCCAGGAATGTACCTGTCAATGGCGGCGCTTGAAAAGGGACACGGCGCGCCTCTGCTTTGTCCACCTGCCAGGACGGACGGGGCGTGTGGGTGAAAGTGCGCCACTCGTCGTCGTTGATGGCGTCCCATCCCCATACTTCACAAAGGACGATCCACACGTCTTCGAAGCGTTTCGGGTCTCGGCGCAATCCTAGCCCATCCCAAAGATAGTGAATGAAATTGGAACGCCGCCGGGCATCGGGGGCATATTCGCCGCGTTCCCATGCCCCCGCCGTCTGGTGGCTTTGCCGTCCACGCAGGCCGCACAGCCGCGCCATATCACTCTGCGAAAGGCCGGCCTCCCGTCTCAACTCTGCCAGGACATTCAAAGATTGGGGCATGCTCATGATGGGTGGTGGGTTATTCCTGATGGGTGACGTGGACGTTCTGAGGGGTGACCACCCCTCACGCCGCCCGCTAAGATAGACCCAGATGCTGCATCAAGCAAATTGACAACCTGCGCTCGTTGGGGAACACGCGTGTGCTGCTGCTTCGGCGGCAGTGGGGACCCCGAACTCGATGAGCCTCTCCACTGGAGGACATTGAGATGGGCAATGGCTATGTTTCGCGTACTTCGCTGCGTACTGTTCGTTTGATCCTGGCCGGCTTGCTGCTGGCGTTGATGCTGGTTGGCGGTGGGATCTCCGTCGGCGACGGAGGGGCTGTCACCCTCACACCGGCGGCAATCGCCGCCGATCATACCGGCGGCTCCACAGGGGGCGGCTGAGGATGGCGCAAACCTGGCGGGTTTTCTGTAACCCGCCAGGTTTAGTGTTGCACCCTTCGCCGCGCTTCGACGAGATCTTGTTCGATTTCGGTGCAGTAGTAGTCGTAGCGGGGGTGATTGCAAATCTGGGGCAACAGCGTCTGCGCCTTTTCCAGCACCTGCACCGCCTCTGCATAATTCCACGCTTCAATCAACGAAAGCCCCAATCCATCAAGCGAATTGACCACATTGCCCAGATCGCCCAGCTTTTCCCAGCGGGCGACGGCTTCGCGTCCACTGGCGACGGATTCAGCGATCCGGCCTGCTTTGCGCTGGTAGATGGTCCGGTTCGTGTAGAGTTGAGCCAGCGACTGCTCGTCGGCGCAGCGGCGGTAGTCGGGTTCTGCTTCGGCCAAAAGGACAAGGGCGCGCTCGTAATCGGCCTGTTCGTAGTAGAGGATGCTCAGGTTCACCCGCACGGTGGCGCGATTGCGCACGTCGCCCAGTGCTTCAAAGCGCTGGATCGCTTCCTCGCTGCATTGGATCGCCTCGTCGTAGCGGCGCAGGTATTGGAGCGCCAGGGCCAGGTTGCGCAGCGCCATGGCAATCCGTCGTGAATCGCCCTGCCGGCGGCGTAAATCCAATCCCCGCCGAAAATGACGCTCGGCAGCTGCGTAGTCGCGCTCAAAGAGGGCGATGTCGCCTTCCACGTAGGCCGTGTAGGCGAGTTCATGGTCATCTTTTTCAAAGACGCCGTAGGCTTGCACCACCCAGGTCTTCGCCAGGGGGACGTTGCGGCGTTGCACGGCGATGTTGGCGAGGAAGTTGTAGGCGATCCCCAGGTGGTGGCGATCCGACAACTGGTTGAAGCAGTCGACGGCAATGTTGAACCAGCGTTGCGCATCATCGTAACGGCTGGCGAGCTGGCTGAGCAGCCCCAACTGGATGGCGATCTGCCCTTCACTGTCCCGTTCGCCGTGAGCGGCGGCCTGCTCCAACCCTACGGCAAGATAGCCCATCCAGTCGTCGCGAAAGCCGGCCTGCTCCATTTTGGGCGATAGGCTGAGCAGGAGATCGCGCGCGTCTGTCCAGGCGCCGTCGACGGCCAGCCCGTAGCTAAGGACATGCCACGCCTGCTGCCGTTCCGTTTCGGGCACAACAGGAATGTCCTGTACACGGCGGAGCGATTGGCGTAGCCCTCGCCCAATGTAACGTTCGAAAATGTGTTCGTAGTCGGGCGCTTCAATGTTTCTTTGGCGGTTCATGGCGTGGTCGGGGGCTCCAGCGTAGAACTTGTTCGTGTAGGAATGAACGGGTCAGGCTATGGATGGCGTAACAGCGCCGGTGCAGATCGCCACGGCTTTCCACAAGATTGAGGGCAACCAGCCGCTCCAAAATGGGACGAAGTTCGGGCGCAGGCTGTTCCGCAATCTCGGCAATGAGATCGACCTCCGCGCCGTTTTCGTTGACCAGCGGCATCACCAGCAGCAGGTGACGTTCTTCTTCGTTAAGGCGTTCCCATGCGCTGCGGTAGATGTGGGTGTAGAGATGTTCAATCGCCTGTCCTCGTGCGGCAGTGAGATCGGCCAGCACGTGATCCAGGCTGTGGACGTAGGTGAGACCTGCCACCAGGCGCAGCGCCAGCGGATTGCCCCCCACCGTCTGGTAGACGGCGTCTAGTTGGGCATCAGGCGCAGCAGACAAGGCTGGCAGGTTGCGTAGCCGGGCTTCATGGCGCAGCAGGCTGAGGCTGTCTTCGCGGCTGAGTTCGGGCAGCCGAAATGGGAAGAAGCCGATCTGATCGTAGAGGCTTCGCCGCGAGGTAATCAGGAATCGTGACGGATTTGACAGCCCATGGAGCAGATCGCGCAGCGCGTGGATGTCGGCGTCGGTCTCCAGATTGTCGATGACCACAAGGTGGGGCGACTGTTTGAGTTGACGGTGTACTTTGGCTTCCAGTACACTCGCCGGCAGATCACGGCGTTCTTCGGGGTGGAGGAGTTGATCTGCCAGTTCGATCACCAATTCCTCAGCGGGCAGCGCTGGCTGGTGGAAATCGTGCAGCGCCCCGCCTGGGTTAATCTGCTGTCGCCGCGCTGTCACCCAGGCCACGCCACTGTAGCGCCGCCAGCCGATGACGCCTTCGCTGATCAACGATGTTGTCAACGCGTGGGCCAGCGACGTCTTGCCGATGCCGCCGATGCCTTCCAACGAGATCAACCAGGGCGCTTCCATCTGCGTGAGAATGCCTGTCAATGCCGCAATGGCCTGCACCACGCCAAAGAGGACGGAGTAGGTGGCGGCAGGCAGAATGCTTT
Organism: bacterium; assembly: GCA_016124945.1. Classification (GTDB taxonomy): domain Bacteria; phylum Chloroflexota; class Anaerolineae; order Caldilineales; family Caldilineaceae; genus RI-153. The sequence continues at coordinate 13,878 of WGMT01000076.1, forward strand.
GGAATCGTTGCCGAGAGTCGGCGCGCAGAGAAGTTTCGTGATCCAGCACAATTTGGGCCAGGCGTTCGATGGCCTCGCGCTGTCGCTTAAAGACATTCCCGTCGGACATGCTTAGCCGTTGCGCTACGTTCTGCGCAGACAGATTCTCGGCGTAGCGCAGACGGAGGATCTTGGCGTCTTCTTCGGCGTGTTCGGAAAGCTCGGCGATGAGGTCACCAAGTAGCTGATTGGTGGCATTGCGCACACTGTCCTGGCGCGCACGGGCCTGCTGGTAGAGCACAAGTTCGGCCAGCGGATCGCCGTCCGCGCTGCTCTTGTGCCACAAACTCAGCGCCGTGTGGATCATTTCGTACAAGCGTTCAGCACTCAGTGGATTCGTCGAAGCCATCTGTGCAGGCTAACTCTCGTTGAAAGGGATCGGTTGATGGCAGGGCCAGGATGTGCCTAGTATACATGCTTACGAGGAATTGCGAAACCCAGAATCACCACCCCCGCCATCAGCCAACTCCCCGGCCCCACGAGACCGGTGAGTCCTAGCGCAGCGCCGAGGACGTAGCCGATCCAACGCCTGGTTGTGGACGCCGTTTGTGGCTGGTGGCGCTGTAAATTGCCCCAGGCCAGGCCAATGCCCGTCCACAAGATCAATTGAATCGGTGTCTCTTCGGGGAAGAGGCCGATGAGGAAGAGCGACGCCGCCACCACCAACAGATCCCGCTGTGGATTGGGCATGTCTGAGGTTCGTTGGCGCGCCAACCATTCACCGCCGAAGGTCAACGCCAGCGCGAATACGAGTGAACCCCAGATTGGTCCATGTTCGCCGTGGGTAAGGGTGAAGGCAGGGATGAAGAAGAGGCGAAAGGGGGTGAAAGAGGAGGCGATGAATGATGAATAATGATTGGGTTGAGATGCCCCGCTTCCATTGGCGAGATGACGCTTACCACTCATTGTTCTTTATTCATCGCTTCTGCTATCTGCAGGGCGATGCCGGGTTCGATCCAGATGAGGCTATCGAGTTGGATTGCGCTTGCACCTGCGTTGAGGGCCTGCCGCGCCTGCGCCACGCTGTGAATGCCGCCACAGGCAATGACGGGTACACCCACCTGCAAGTGGACAACGTCGAGCAGGGCAACCAGCATCGGCGCAAAGGCGAGTGGACCATAGATCGGGCCGCACACCGGCATACCGGCGGCGTTGATCAGCGCCCCGCGGATCGATTGGCCGATCACCAGGGCGTCGGCGTCAGCGTCCACTGCCAGCGGTGCCAGTTCGGCGGCGCGTTCCAGGGGCAGCTTGACCCATAGCGGCAGATCGTTTTCCCAGCGGATCGCCTGGAGCAGCGCGCTGAGTTCGTCTGCCGTAGTCTGGGGATCGACGAGGATCTCCAGCCCCATCAGTCCGTCGACAGCGTAGAGACGTTGCGCCGTCACCGCGGCATCGGCGCGGTGATTGTCCACAATCTGGGCGACGACGGGGCAGCCCAGGCGTGTCCACTGACGGGCGAACTTCTGCAACACGCTCTTCACGCCGCGATTCTGTAACCCAGTCTCCAACACCATGCCGCCGTTGGTCTCGGCCAGCCGTGGCGGCGGGCTCCCCAGCAGAGGACGGCGTGAAATCGGCCCCACCACCGCCGCCCCGAACCGAGACAGGTCTAGTCCGCGGTGTACTGCTTCGCCATAGCCAATCGCGCCACCCGCGATCAACACCGGCGAAGAGACAGGCAATCCAATTTTGTGGCGAGGCGCGAGTTCGGGCATGGTAGTTAGGGAGTAGGGAGTAGGGAGTAGGGAGTAGGGAGTAGGGAGTAGGGAGTAGGGAGTAGGGAGTAGGGAGTAGGGAATAGGGAATAGGGATTTCAGATCGTGTACACGATCTGAAATCCCTACTCCCTATTCCCTACTCCCTACTCCCTATTCTTTGTCTTTTCTTCAATCACCCGCACTTCCCCCGGCTGCAACACAATGCTGCGGTCGAAGCGGTCGCCGCTGAGGACGTCTTCGACGGGGGTGAGCAGGGAAAGGTGCTGGGTTTTGCTGGTATGGTTGAGCAGGAAGAGGACACGTCGTCCGTCTTCGGCCACACGGGCGCAGATCTCCACGCCGGGCAACGACGGCATGAGCGGGAAGATCTTGTGCTCGGGCAACAGCCAGTCGAAAAGTGTGTGGTAGAGCATAGGGCCACCCATGCAGCCCACATAAACGGCTTTGCCACCGCCTTCGTGTTCCTTGTAGGTGATGGCTGCGCTGCCGGCATACCAATCTTCGGTGTAGGTGGCAATGATCTGTGTGCCTTCTTCTGGTTCGAGGATCTCGGCCCACAGCCCAATCGGTGACTGTGGCCCCATGCGGGTGATGGCGCGAGTCCAGCGTAGTTCGTTTTCGCGTTCCGGTGCAAGCGAATCGAAGTAGCGCACGGTGGACCCGAAGAGATCGCTGATCCGTCCTGGCTGTGGCTCGTTAAAGAGGCGGTTGTGTTCATCTTTGAACCCGGCACGAGGACCGGCGATGAGCGTGCCACCGCCTTCCACGAACCGGCGCATATTGTCTGCCACTTCGGGGCGTATCACCTTGAGGAAGGGGGCACAGACGACTTTGTATTGGCTCAAATCGCTGTCGGGCGAGACGATGGCGGCGGGGATGTTGGCTTCCCACAACGCCAGGTAGGGCGCGAGGAAGGGCCAGGCGATCCAGGCGCGGCCTGTCATGTACTTTTCGTCGGGTTCGTCCTCGCGATCCATGCGCAGGGCTGGGTTTTTGAGCATGAAGTCGTTGGGCGGGTCCATGCGCAGGAGGCGATTGTGGGGCTGAAGTTGCAACGCCCACCGGCTGTCGTAGTCGAGCAGGATGGCCACATCGGCCACGGGGCGTGTCCCTTCCAACTTCGGCGCGAGGAGCTGTAACTCTTCGCCAATCTGCTTTGCTTCGGCATACCCCATTGTTTTTCGTCCGGCATAGTCGAGGAGGCCGCTGTGATACTGTTCGCTGCCGCCCAGTGCCTGCCGCCAACGGAAGTAGACAATGCCATCCGCGCCATGACCAATACCCTGGTAGGTCTTCAGCCGCACAAAATTGGGGCCGGGCAGCGGATTGTAGACACTCCAGTTGATGGGGCCGGCCTGCTGTTCCATCACCCAAAAGTTACGTTCCAGCACACCCCAGGTGTGATCGTGGGCCGCTGCCACCAGCCCTGGCGTGGCGCCGTGGAAATCGTAGTTGTCCCAGCTCACGAAATCGAGCTTGCGGCTGAGATCATAATGATTGATGTCCGCAAAGAAGAACATCAGGTTGTGGGTGACGAAGTGGTTGGGGCAGAGGCGGCGGAGCGTCTCAATCTGATCGTTGTGGTAGGCCGTCCACGTGTCGCTGCTGAAGCGATTGAAGTCGAGGAGGTGGCTGGGGTTGCGTTCCGCTGCCGACGGTGTAGGCAGCGGGATCTGCGTCCACTCGGTGTAAAGTTCGCCCCAGAACGCTGTGCCCCAGTTCTGGTTAAGCATCTCCAGATCGCCATGACGGGCCTGCAGCCAGTGGCGGAAGCCGTTGGTGCATTCGTCGCAGTAACAGCGCGCCGTATCACCGCAGCCGAACTCGTTGTCCGTCTGCCAGCCGATGACGTGTGGGTTGTTGGCATAGCGTTCGGCGATCTTCTCGACGACGATGCGGCTGCGTTCACGGTAGACAGGTTGGTTGGCGCATGCCTCGCGGCGTGTCCCCGGCCCTTTGCGATAGCCGCGGGCGTCCACTTGTAGAATCTCAGGGTGTGCTGCGGTCAGCCAGGGCGGCGGCGCCGGCGTTGGGGTACACATCACCACCTGTAGGCCATGCCGTCCTAACACTGCTACCGCCCGATCCAGCCAGCCGAAGTCGAAGTGATCCTTGGCCGGCTCTAGTTGGCCCCAGGCAAACTCCGCCAGACGCACCGTGTTCAGCCCGGCTTCCACCATCAGGCGGGCGTCGCTTTCCCAGCGTTCCTCGCCTTCGTCCAGCCATTGGCTCCATTGTTCGGGGTAGTAGTCGCAACCGAAGTAGATCATTGTGTAGATACCTTTGGGGTGAATGCGTGATGCGTAATTCGTGATGCGTAATTCGTAACTTGCCGAGTTCGACTCGCCAATATTGGCGATATGTCTCGGCCAATTACGAATTACGAATTACTTGTTATTTTGCAATATGTCTCTAAATCAATATTCGATCCACACGCGATCACTGCCACAGTTTTGCCGCGCAGCCGTTCGTTGAGCGGGCCAAGTAACGCTGCGGTGGCGGCTGCGCAGGCCGGTTCGCAGGCCAGCTTCAGGTTGTGGAAGAGGAAGCGCATGTTCTGCTTGAGCGCGTCATCGTCTACGAGGACGACGTCTTCGAGCAGATGACGGCAGAGGGCGAAGCTGTACGGCTCGGCGCGCGGTGACCCCAAACTGTCGGCGATGGTGGTGACTTTGTCGATGGCCACCGGTGCATCTGCCCGAAAGCTGCGCCACATGGTGTTGGCGCCTTCCGGCTCCACGCCGTAGATCTTGCAGTCGGGCATCATCTGTTTGATGGCCGAGGCCATACCCGCCGCCAATCCGCCGCCGCCGATAGGGATCACCACGGCTTCAAGGTTGGGGAGCTGTTCGCATAGTTCCAATCCTAACGTCGCCTGCCCCACTACGGTACGCCGCCCTTCAAAGGGATGGATGAAAATACGTCCTTCCTTCATGGCGATGCGTTCCACTTCGGTGAAGGCCTCGTGTACATTGTCCACAAGGACGACTTCGCCGCCGTAACTGCGCACCTTCTCGACACGGAAGGGGGGCGCGCTTTTGGGCATGACCACCTTGGCGGTGCTGCCCACAAGCCGCGCAGCAAAGGCGACGGCGATGGCATGATTCCCCGCGCTCACGGCGGTGACGCCGCGGCTGCGTTCATCGTCTTTGAGCAAGAGCATGTTGTAGACAGCGCCACGCGCTTTAAACGTCCCCGTTTCCTGGAAAAGCTCCATCTTCACGTAGACGTTGCTTTCAATGCCCATCTGTTCAATCATCTCATCGCTCTTCCACAACCAGACCGGCGTGCGGCGCACATACGCGCCAATTTTTGCGCGCGCCTCGCGGATCTCGTCCAGCGTGGGGATGTCGAGAACAGTGGTTTCTGGTTGTGGTGTGCTCATGGAATGTCCTACAGGTGGTTGGGAAGAGATTGAGAGATTAGGTGATTGAGTGATTGCAGAGTTGGTGACTGGTGATTAGTGACTGGTGATTGGGGTTCGAAACAAGAATGTGAACCAGGTTTTCCTATTATTGACAAGGCTGTGACATCTGCATTCATGGACCACTTGATAAGACTAATCACCAATCACCAGAGTCACTTACGCAATCAGCGTTCCCTTGGTGCTGGGTACACCAGCGCGCCGTGGATCAATCTGGGTGGCGGCGTCGAGGGCGCGAGCCAGGGCTTTGAAGAGCGCTTCGGATTTGTGGTGATCGTTGCGACCGTAGAGGATCTTGGCGTGCAGGTTCATGCGCCCGTGGATGGCAAGGCTTTCAAAGAGGTGAAAGAGCATATCTGTGCCCAATTGACCCAACCGCGGCGTGACAAATTCGGCGTCGAAGACCGAGTAGGGCCGCCCGCCCAGGTCCACTGCCACGAGCCCCAGCGCCTCGTCCATGGGGACGTAGCTGTGCGCCGTGCGTACAATGCTGCGCCGGTCGCCCAAAGCCTGATCCAGCGCCTTCCCCAGGCAGATGAAGACGTCTTCGGCGGTGTGGTGTTCGTCGATGTGGAGATCGCCGGTAGCCTTCACCGTCAGATCAAAGAGGCCGTGGCCGGCAAAAAGAGTAAGCATGTGATCTACAAAGCCGATCCCCGTGTCCACATCGATCCGCCCCGTTCCGTCCACCGTCAAGGACAGCTCGATCTGGGTTTCTTTGGTCTTGCGTTCAATCGTTGCACTACGACGTTGCATGTTGTTTGACCCATGTGACGAATTTTGGAAATGTCATTTCTTCTGTAAGGACAAGTCTACTTTTATTTTCATAGTGTGCATGTGGCACCAAATTGCCAACATGCTCCTGTCCAATCGTGCCATACTTAAGGCGAATCGCACGAGGATCAGCACTGTTATCAAAACCGACAAAAACGAAATCGCCGGCTAGCAAGTAGTAGCTGTACTTGCGCGTTGCTTCTCCTATCAATTCTGTCACCACGATACGATAACCTGCGAACGTGGCTGTCAAGCGCAGGATTGAACGATTTGGTGTGGCGTCTACTATGCTATGGATGTTGTCAAAGTTGGCATAAGCTAACGCAATTAGGTCATCAAAATTGTGTGTAGCTTCTGGTTCCAATCTTCAACTCCTTTGTGGCAAAACTCCCAGTCGAGCAGATCAGTTTCCCACGTCAGGCGTCCTTGGGCTTCTTGTTCGAGCACAAATGACGCATCCTCTGCGATGCGCCGACTAAATGATGGATAGTCAAGGCCGTACAACTTTTCATAGTGTTCATTGCGCCGGTGTAAGTTCTCTACTTGATCCGCAATCTGTTCAAGTGTGTAGCGCTTCACAGCACGATTGGCTGCTTCTTGAACATCTCCAAACCGCGACAACACTTCTGCAACTTGATCATCAATCACGACTGTTGTCATAAATGCCTCCTAAAACGAACTCGCAGTGGACATTCTATCACAAGAGACTCTTTACGTGCGCGCTTAGCCCCTCGGTTAACGCCGTCGCGGGGACAGCCAACCCACTTTGTGCCAGGCTGCTCAAGTCGTAAATGCGGTGACAGAGGAACGACGCCCGATCCGGGTTGGCCGCTGCGTATTCGGTCACGGGAATCTCGTCAATCTGCACCGCCTCGCCCAGGATTTCACCGATAATCTCGTAGAAGCGGCGCGATTCCACCATGTCGGGGCCGGCGGCGTTGAAGATGCGTCCTTGCGCGGTGGGGTTGTCCATGCAACTGAGGATCGTGCGCGCCAGATCGGCGGCCAGGATAGGTTGTTGCAAGAAATGACCGCCACCCACGAGGCGCAACGGTTCGCCGCGGCGGATGCGCTCGATCAACTCTGGATCGCGCCCATGTTCGGGCAGGCAACCCAGCCGCGATCCTGGGCCGTAAATGTGGCATGGGCGCAGGATCGTCCAGGGCAGGCGATCCGCCGCGTCCTCTAGAACGCGTTCGGCCTGCCGTTTGCGCCCACCGTAGCCGTCGGCCAGATAGTGTTGAGTCTCTTCAGGCTGCGGAAAGACGCGCTGCTTGGGATCGTAGACAAAATCCGTGGAGATGAAGACAAGGTGGCTGGCGCGTCCGCTCAAGGTGACCAGATCCTGTTCGGCGTCTTCGGGGGTGTAGCCGATGCAGTCCACCGCTAGATCCCACGAAGTGGCGGCGGCGGCGACGGCTTCGGCAAAGGCGGCGCGGTCGCTGCGGTCCACCACAATCGGGGTGACACCGTCCACCAGCGGGCGCTGTCCACGTGTCACCGCCCACACCTCTGCGCCTTGGGCAACGGCAACTTCCGCCAACGTGCCGCTGACAAACCCGCTACCGCCGATCAAGAGGATCTTCCGTCCGTGCAGAGACATGGCATTTCCTTTCGTGGTTGGGGGCTGGGGATTGGGGATCCGGGATTGGGTGTTGAGAGTTGACGTTTCAGTCGAATGATCACGCTCGACAAGTAATCATTCGATTTGAAGAACCAGTGGCTCGACCCGATCCCCAGTCCCCAGTCCCCAGTCCCTACTCCGCAGCAGTATAACACAGTCGCGGACGAAGAGAGACCCGGCCACGCTGGGCCGGGTCTCTGTGTTTCTTGGTGGATTAAAATTGCTGGTGAATCACTCAGTCTGCGCTGACCGCGGGCAAGAAGATCGAGAAGTCTGCGGTCTCGTCGTTGGGCACTTCGATGGTCTGCACACCGGTGCCGCTGGAGAAGTCGCTCCAGTTGCCGGCGTTGTCTTCGCTGCGTACACGGAAGCTATAGCTTTCACCCGGCACCGCCGCAAAGACGGCTTCACCATTCTCGGTCTGGAGTAGCCAGTCGCTCCACTCGCCTGTGCCGGCCTTCACCTGCACATCGTGCCAGCGGACGCCCGAGAGGTTGTCGTTGGCGCCCCACGAAACGAGGACAGGCACCACGGTGTCATCTTCGGCAAGGCCACTTGTGCCCAGCGCGGTTTGCATCACCTGTGATGTGGGCGCTTGCAGGTCGAGGATGATGTTGTCCTGGTAGACGGGCGAGGTTGTGCCGTCTACGTTGCGGTAGCGCACATAGACAACCGGTTGGATCAACTCTGTGCCGTATGAGATGACCGTCCAAGGTTTGTAGAGCGTGTACGCTTCCCAGGGAATGCCGATGAAGCCGCCGTCGTTGCTCACCTGCATCTCGGCGGTGCGCGCCTCGGCGGGCAGGGTCAGCATCACCTCGGTGGTGTTGGTCCAGCCTGCGCCCTCGTTGATCGACACACCAAAGTCCGCGCCCTTGCTCCGATCCAGCATCACTGTGTCAGAGTAGACGGTGGAGACATTGTTGGCGCTGTCGCGGAATTGCACGAAGAGACGTTGTTCGCTGTCGCTGTCTTCCAGCGTGGCGGCCAGTTGCGGCGTATAGCCAACCCAGTTGCCCAGCGCATCCGCTGCAAGCCCCCAGCGCATCTGTGTGATGTTGCCTGCGCTGCTGCCGGCATTGAGAGCCAGCGCGACAGACTGGCTGGTGGAATGGATCGCACCTTCGCCTGAGGTCGGCCCCAGGTTGACGGTCACTTCGCCGTTGATGGCAGGCGAGCCGGGCACAGTCGGCGGTTCAACCGGCTCGATGGATTCGCCGTCGCGTGTGCCTGCGGCGTAGTTCTGGCTCACTTCTGCGCCGTTGAGTGCTCGCCCGTAAATTGCAACCAGATGGAAGGTGCCCAGCCAGGCGCGGTTGCGCGTGAACTCGTTGGCCAGCGCCAGGCGATGCCAGGAAGACCAATCATCGAACGTGCCATCAATTGTCTTCACTACCGACGGTTGGCCGTTTAGGAAGATGGTGGCGATGCCGTTGGCGCTGCGTGTGTAGACAACATGAGTGAGTTGGGTGGTCAGCGCGCCGGGGGCCGTGCTCACCGACGGCATGCCGTTGCGCGAGGTCTCGCTGGTGCGCAAGCGGACGTCGTAGCGGGCGCCCTCACGTTGACCAAGGGTAAAGTTTCGCCTTTGGGGGTCCTGTGAGAGTGTGACAATACGCGCCGGCCCATCGAGGTTGAGGTCGGACGGGCTGATCCACGCTTCGATGGTGATCTCATCGCTCTCTTTGGCGGCGTCGATGATCTTCTTGGCCGGGAAGGCCGAAGAGAGGATCGTCCGCTCGTTGACGGTCAACGTCCCCGCGCCCCAGGTGACGCGCGTGGCGTCGAAGACGTAGAGATCCAGCGCATCGCCCACTGCCGACACATCGCGCACGGTGACGCCGCTGCCCTCTTCAAAGGTATACAGCGCCTGAATGCCTTCGTTTACCCGTTGCCCAGGCAGTGGTGTGGGGGTGGGATCAACCGGTGGATTGCTATCAGATTCAGGACCGACCTGATAGTTTTGCGCCACTTCGCCCAGATTCAGCGCTTTGCCGTAAATGGCAACAAGGTGATAGTCGCCTACCCAGGGGCGGCGTCCGCTCACCTCGTTGGCCAAGGCCAGGCGGAAACTTCCATCCCAGTTGCTCAGGCTGCCGGCGCGAGAATCGATCTTTGCCGCTGCGCCGTTGATGTAGATTGTCACCACGCCGGCGGCGTTACGGGTGTAGACAACGTGCGTCAACTCAGTGGAGACGGACCCGGTTGAGGTGGAGAGCGAGGGTTCGCCGTTTTCGCTGGTTACCGTTGTGCGCAGTCGCACGTCGAAACGTCCTCGATCGCGTTGGGACGTCTGCCCCAGCGTAAAGTTGCGGTTAAACGGGTCCGCCGAAAGTGTCACAATACGCGCCGGGCCGTCCTGGCTGCGGCGTTTGGGGGTGATCCAGGCTTCGATGGTGATCTCGTTGCTGCTTTTGGCGGCATCGACAATCTTGGTGCCCGGAAAGGCTGACGTGATCAGGGTTGGGTCTTCGACAGAGAGGTAGCCGTTGCCCCATTCAATGGCGCGGCCATCAAAGATGTAGAGATCGAGCGGATCGCCCACGCCCGAAACGTCGCCGACGACGGCGCCGTTGCCTTCGTCGAAAGTGTAAAGTGCCACCAACCCTTCGGTGACACGATTGTGATCGGGGATTGTCGACTGTCCAAGCCCGGCGGAAATAGGCTGTGTCGCCGCCCAAATTCCAATAATGCCGATGAACAGTGTGATGATTCCCCACGTAAAGTGACGAATCCGAGTCCGTTGCTGACGCATAGATTTCTCCTGTCTGCGTTGATCTAAAGTGATGATCTGAGACGGTTGCGGAGCTTGAAATGAGTTGAAGTACTTTTCCTCAACTGATTGCAATCTCCACAATATAAGAGAAACCTTACGTTGTCTTTAGGACTAAGTAATTAAACGGAAGGCATACGCTACGAGTACACAGTCCGTCCGTATCGATTACTTTGGTCGAGCATGGTCATCGTATTGTGGACGGTTTTGGCAATGCGACCAATGAAGTCTTCGTGCTCCATGTCTGCGCAGAGGGTGTATTTGGTCATCACGGCCAGGGCGTAGGGGCGGCGCGGTAAGAAGACAAGCGCTGTGTCACAGCGGGCGGCATCCACCCATCCCGGTTTGCTAGCAAATTCCACCGTCGCCGGCAGCGCACGGTCAAGAAATCCTAATTTCGGTTTCTTAAGGATCTCCAGGCACTTTTGTGCTACCCACGGGCTTGGCCTGTCCGCGTGTAGCAAAGACCACATTTGTACCAATTCCGCCGGTGTCGAAACATTTTCCTGTTCCCGCACTGCGGCGATGTGATCCATCATCTTGCGGCGTAGCTTCGTCTCTACCAGTCCTAGCGAACGGAGCAGTGCATTGGTTTCATCGATGCCGGCGCGGTCGATGCAGATGTTCGTCGCCGTATTGTCCGATGCGATGATCATCAGGATCGTCATGTCGAGCAGGCTCAGATCAAGCGGACCTTCGAGGTAGGCGAGTACGCCGCTGCCGTAGGTCGGCTCTTTGGGCAACGGTATCCGTTCGGTCAGGTCGATTTCCCCTGCTTCGGCCCGCCGCAACAACTGCGCCAGGACGTGGATCTTGATGGTCGATGCGGTGGGGAAGAGTTCGTCACCGTTGACGGCGAATTCAAGCCCGCCGCTGAAATCGCGCAGCGCGATCCCCGCCACGCCGGGGAAAGCGTCCACTTCGCGCTGGACTACTTTGCCCAACTGATGCCACAGTAAGTTGCCGCTCATGCTGACTCTCTCCAGTTCGTTGGTTGTACAGTGGAACGATACAAAGGATGGTGGATTTATGCCGGTCGCTCTGCCAGGATGCAGAAGAGTGTGTCTTCTGGTTTGGCCGGTTCGAACGAGAATCCGCTCAACGCCTGCACATTGACAAACCCCACCGAGCTGAAAAGATCGATGGCCTGTTCCTGTGTGTACCAACGTATTTCGGGCGTCTGTGTGTGCGTCTCCGCGTAGATCACTTCACCGTTAACCAGGACTTCGTAGCGATCTTCGGCGTCCTGGGTCTGCTCTGCGGGGTGCGTCTTTGCACGAGACCAGCGGCGGATGGTGGCGCCGTCTTCGGGGCGGATCTGCTCTTGGCTGATCTCCCAATCGGTCTCCAACGGTTCGCTTGGCTGCCAGACGAGCATCAGCGAAAGGATCACTGCGCCGCCCGGTTCCAGCGTATCAAAGATGCGCTGCGCCGCCTGCCGCGCCACTGCCGGGTCGGTGACAAGCTGAAACGAACTTGAAGAAAGTACAATCGTGCGATAGCGTCGGGGCAGCGCAAGATCCTGAATCGCCTGCGCGTAGAGAACGGGCGACAGCCCCCTCTCCTCGGCCTTACGCCGACATACGGCCAGCATCGCAGCCGATAGATCAACGCCGTCGACGGCAATGCCCTGCGCCATATAATCGAGGACCAGCCGCCCTGTGGAGCAGCCGACGTCCAGCGCTGGTTGTCCGTAGCGCTTGATCACGTCGAGATAAAAGAAGCGATCCCCCCAGCGCGACGTGTCCCCGCGCAGCAGATCCCACGTTTCCACCATCAAACCCCAATAACCACGTGCAGGGTCTGTTCCTTTGCTCACGGTTATCTCCTTTGCTGAGTGCGGATTGCGTCCGTCGATGGAAAAAGGATGTTACAATAGGGAAGTCAAGCTGTCGAGTGATTTCGGCAGAAGACGACCGACCACGGACTACCGCCGACATTTAAAGTGACAACGTCGCAACCTGCAACTCCCTCCCATGCGCAAAATCATCCACATGGATCTCGACGCCTTCTTCTGCGCCGTCGAGGAACAACGAAATCCGGCTTTACAGGGCATCGCCTTTGCTGTGGGTGGGCGCCCGGAGTCGCGTGGGGTGGTGGCGTCCTGTTCCTATGCGGCGCGGCGTGTGGGGATCCACTCGGCCATGCCTATGGCGCAGGCCGTGCGTCTGTGCCCAGAACTGACCATCGTAGCGTCGAGCCACGGCATCTACAGTGAAATGTCGCGGAAGGTCATGGCGATTGTCCACCAATTCACCGAATTGGTGGAACAGATCTCCATCGACGAGGCTTTCCTTGATGTGAGTGCCCGTCCTGAATCGGCGACCGATCTAGCCATCCAGATTCAACAGACAATCCGCCGGCAGTTGAAGTTGCCATCCTCGTTTGGCGTGGCCACCAACAAACTCGTCGCCAAAATCGCCACCGACGTGGGCAAGGCTGCCGCCAAAGGTGGCGACTATCCTAACGCTATCCAGGTGGTGCCACCCGGTGAAGAAGCCTCCTTCCTGGCAACATTGCCCACCCGCGCCCTGTGGGGCGTCGGCCCGAAGACGGCGGAAAAGCTGGCCGAGTTGGAGATTCACACCATCGGCGACATTGCCGCCACACCTGCGGCCACGCTCCAATATCACTTCGGCAAGAACGGCGCGGATCTACACCAGCGCGCCCGCGGCATTGACAACCGTAACGTCGAAACCAGCCACGAAACCAAGTCTATCAGCCAGGAGACCACCTTCGCCGTCGACGTGCGCGACGACGAGCAACTGCGGCGTACCGTCCACGAGCAGGCGGGGCAGGTGGCGCGCCGTCTGCGTCGTGAAAGGCTGGCTGGCACCACCGTGAAGCTCAAACTACGATGGTCGGACTTCACCACCCTTACGCGCCAATCCACTCTCGATCACCCAACCGATGACGCCGACGAGATCGCTCGTCTTGCCGAACATCTGCTGGCAACCCATCGCCCGCCAGAACGCACCGTGCGCCTCATCGGCGTCGGCGTCAGCGGCCTCGGCCCTCCTGCACGCCAGATGACCATCTTCGACACCCCCAGCGACAAAGACGATAAGATCAACCAGACGATCCAGTCTTTGCGCAAGCGCTTTGGCGATGACGCTGTGTTGCGCGCTAGTGATTTGGATTGACGACGGACGGCAGACGACGGACGACGCACTACTCCCCACCCACCGCCCAATCCACCGTGTACACAGATTCCACCAAAATCGGTAGAGACAGGGTACGCGACTCCTGCCCATTGGGGCGCACCAGACTGACCGTCGGTTGACCAGACCGGCTCCTGCGCAGGCTGGTCACCCTGCATCAGTTGACATTGGTTGCTGCCGTCGGTAGCCATGACATAGAGATTGTAGACGCTGCGCACAGTGCGGTCGCTGCCACGATTCGAGACGAAGACGATCCAGCGGCCATCCGGCGACCAAGCCGGGTTCATGTCGTCGGCGTCATGACGGGTGAGACGGCGCAGATTCGAGCCGTCGATCTCCATCACGTAGATGTCTCTGCCGCCATTGCGATAGGAAGCAAAGGCAATCTGCCGCCCATCCGGCGAGAGTTGGGCATCCCCATCCAGGCCTTTCGATGTGGTCAGTTGATACCGTCCGCTTCCATTGTCATTGGTAAAAAAGGTTCACCGGATTTTTCTTTAGAAAGCCCCACTTAATCCAGCGACAAGTAGACTGCCCACAAAGAAGATCATCACGCCCACCACATAGAGCAGCACCCCACCAACAGTTCGCGGCACAATCCAAATCGACGTCCAGCCAATCACCATGACAACGGCGTAAAGCGTGCCTCAGAAGCCTGCCAGCATGGAGCCCCCACTCATTTCGTAACTCAGAAGATCGCTCATTTGTGCCGCTGCAAACATAACCAGAAAGGGCAGCGCGACCAAAAAGAGAAGAAAGAAAAGAATTTTGAGATTGACAAAAACGCCACGCTTCATAAGATGCCTCTATTGGGTAGCTCTTGGCGCACCTGTGACCAGAAAGCCGAGAACTGCACCAATTACCGCTGAAATAGGAACGACGAAGAAAACAACGAAGTAGGCCAGTGCGCCATCATGCGTTGTTGCGCCCGCGGCCATGCCCAAAGGGATGCCCAAACCGACGCCGACGACGCCGCCAATTAGCAGGCCCAGCACCACACCGATGAGTCGGCGCGGCCATCGGATTTCTACACCTGTGGGGAAGACGGCACCCAATATCAACATGAAGGCCCAGGCATGAATTAAATTGCGCATCAGCCCTAAACCATTGATTGCCAGCGTCAGTTCACCTTCGCCAACGCCCCGCATGGCCAGGCTGTTGAAAATCGATTGGCTCACAAAATTGAGGACGGTTGCATCAACCAGCAAGATGACGATTGCCCAGGTCACTCGGTTCGCCGCTTGTGGATATTGAAGTCGGTAACTGTATGCTGTTAACAGTCCCATGGCATAGACAACCAACATGGGCAATTGGGTGATCAAAAGTGAGAAAAAATTGGAAAATCCGCTGTTCATCGTCGTGTTCCTTCTGTTTAATGGCATCAGTATCGATAATATATCAACAGCGCGTCCGAAACGCGTCCGAATCCGTCTAAACTACGCAAGAAATGTATCGAAATTTAGCTGCTCTTCAGGTTGACTTTGCTTTAGTTCTCCTGTATACTGTTGTTTGCAAGATGTTGTAAGTCCTGATGAAGATGTGTACAAACACGCCCAGACTTGCACAAGCCTGGGCGTGGTTTTTGTCTCATTTGTTGGGAACGACGATATTTTGACGAACAATTTTTTTCAGTAGCACCAAGCGAAACCACAGGAGGTTTCCAACAATGAGCAAGGAACGCGTTACAGGCACTGTGAAGTGGTTCAACGACACCAAGGGCTTTGGTTTCATCGCCCGCGAAGGTGGCCCCGATGTATTCGTCCATCACTCGGCTATCATGTCCGAGGGCTTCCGCAGCCTTTCCGAAGGCCAGCGTGTCGAGTTCACCATTGAGCAGGGACCCAAGGGCCCAGCTGCTGCCAACGTCCAGAAGGTCTAGGTAGCAACTGTTGCTGAGGCCATTGCTTCGGCACCAATAAGAGAGACCGGCAGAAATGCCGGTCTCTTTTTTTGTCCTTTTTCTTTTGAAATTGACTGTTGACAAAATGAATATTGTTCATTATTATTGGTTTTGTGAATTTTATTCATTAACGGAGTGGATAATGCCAAGAACAGCCGACCCGAATATGCGCACCAATCTTTTGCAGGCTGCCCGTGGTGTCTTTGCGGAAAAAGGCTACGAAAAGACGCGCATGCAAGACATTGCAGAACGTGCAGGGGTGGCTGTAGGCACGATTTATCTTTACTTTAAAACCAAAGATGCCATGGCTATCGCATTGGCAGACGAACTAAATGCTCGTTTGCTGGCGGAATCAATTTCTCAGCTTGAACAGCCTGATCTTGAAAAGGCAATTGGTGACGCCGTCCATGCTGCGTTGAACTTGCTGGCGGCAGAGCGAGATTTGATCCGGATGCTCTACCTGAATGTAGGGCTTGGTGCACTGAATGATGTCGTCCATGGTGAACATGACATTGCGCTACGTCAGGCCGTGGCCGCTCATCTGCGCCAACGTATAGAGACAGGCCAGATGCGTCCGTTTGATGCAGAGGCGCTTGCCATGTTGATCATCGGTATGGTGGATTGGGCGGCGCAGGCAGCGCTCTTCTACGAAGTGGGAGATCTGGCTACCTATGAGCAGACAGTAGTTGCACTGCTTTGGGGCGGCATCAAAAACCAAGTTTAACAGTGCGTGATCCTCGGCATACAGTTTGAGGTATGTGCTATTACTTTTGCCCATCTGGAGAATATCGACAATGGCTACTTTGCTTTCACCTGAACGTGTGACTACTCCTGAACCGCCGATATCGCCGATACCGCCGCTAACCCCAATCCCGCCGCTAACCCCAATCCCTGTGAAGCCAGGATTGCCGCTGCTGGGTGACCTCCTTGCCTTCACATCTGATCCACTGGGGTTTCTACAGAAGACGCCCAATAGCTACGCCGATCTGGTGGCCATCAGAATGCTGGGTGGCCTGTTCTATCAAGTGAATCATCCCCATTTGATTGAACAGGTGCTGGTGACACAAAGTCAACACTTCATCAAAGACAAAGGATTGAAGGTCATGGGGCGTCCTGTGTTTGGTGACGGCCTGCTCAGCAGTGACGGCGATTTCTGGCTGCGTCATCGACGCATGGCGCAACCTGCCTTCCATCGCCAGCGCATCGCTGCCTACGCCGACTACATGACAGCCTATGCCGCTGAGACGTTGGCCGGCTGGCGCGACGGCGAGGAACGCGATCTCTACCATGACATGATGCAACTGACCCTACGCATCGTTGCCAAAACACTTTTCGACGTGGAGGAAAACGCCGAAGTAGACGAAATCGGCGATTGTCTCGATGCCATCATGTGGCGTTTCGACAACCAATCTGTCCGTGCTATGGTGGAACAGGCCACCGGTTGGACCGTCCCGACGCCCGCGCTGAAGCGTTACCACCGCTCTGTGCAGCGCCTGGATGAGATTGTTGACAACGTCATCGCGCAGCGACGGCACAGCCACGAAGACAAGGGCGATCTATTGGGCATGTTGTTGGCCGCCCGCGACGACGACGGCAACGGCATGAGCGACACCCAACTGCGCGACGAATGCAAAACCATGTTCCTGGCCGGCCATGAGACCACCGCACTCACCCTTTCGTGGACTTGGTGGCTGCTCTGGCAGAACCCCGAGGCTGCCGCCAAACTGCGCAGCGAACTCGACACCGTACTCCAGGGACGCGTCCCCACCCTGGCCGACGTACCCCAACTGCCCTACACCGACCGCGTCGTCCGCGAGTCCATGCGCTTGATGCCACCGGCGTGGACCATCGTGCGCGAAGCAACGGCCGACGTGGAATTGGCCAACGAGACCGGTCTTCGTTACTGCTTGCCCAAGGGCTATGACGTCGTAATCAGCCAATATGCCGTCCACCGCGACGGGCGCTGGTATCCCAATCCTGAGCGTTTCGATCCCGACCGTTGGACGCCGGAATTTAACAAGTCGTTGCCCAAATACGCCTACTTCCCCTTCGGCGGCGGCCCGCGACTCTGTATCGGTCAGCAGTTTGCCATGATGGAAGCGATCCTCATCCTGGCCATGATTGGGCAACGCTATGAACTCGATCTTGTCCCCGGGCAGCGCATTGAGCCGCAACCGTCCATCACCATGCGCCCGAAGTACGGCATGAAGATGCGGGTTCGTGCGCGGATGTGATATATTGACGCGACGTAAGTGATTGGTGACTGGGATCGAGTTGATCCCATGAATCTCCTGCCTCGCCCAGTCTCCCAATCACCAATCACTATTCACCAAAAGCGCATGAAAAAAACCAAGACATCCGAATTTGGCGTCAGCCGCCGCGAGGCGCATGATTCGTCAGCATTTTATGGGCGAAATCTGTATGGGGCAGGAATGGCGCAGGCGCTGGATGCCAAGGAATTGGCGCAGGTGCCCGTGTCGCCCCTCGGCGCGTGGACGGATCAGATCTACCACGGCTCTTCCGCAGAGATGACGGCGATCCCCGACAACAGCGTCGCCCTCGCCTTCACCTCACCCCCCTACAACGTTGGCAAAGACTACGACGACGATCTCAGCCTGCAAGCCTATTTCGATTTGATCCGCAATGTCGGGCGTGAGGTCTATCGTGTGTTGCGTCCTGGTGGTCGCTATGTGATCAACATCGCCAACCTGGGGCGCAAGCCGTACATTCCACTCCACGCATTTTTCTACGACATCCACATGGCCATCGACTTTCTGCCCATGGGCGAAATCATCTGGCAGAAGGCGGCGGGCGCCAGTGGTAACTGTGCCTGGGGCAGTTGGATGAGCGCCAAAGCGCCGCGGTTACGCGATCTGCACGAGTATCTGCTTGTCTTTGCCAAGCAAGGCTTCAGCCGCCCCGAACGTGGCCAATCAGACATCGAGCGCGATGATTTTCTGGAGGCCACCCTCTCCGTTTGGCAGATTCCAGCAGAATCAGCCAAACGCGTGGGACACCCGGCCCCCTTCCCTGTGGGCCTGGCGGCGCGGGTGATCCAACTCTATTCCTACGTAGATGACGTCGTCCTCGATCCCTTCGCCGGCTCAGGCACAACCTGTGTGGCGGCGGCGCAGCACAAACGTCACTATGTAGGCTATGAACTGGCGGAAACCTATTGCGAACTAGCGCGCCGTCGCATATCTGCTGAGGGAAACGTAGCAGATGACGCCACCGTCATTTCCGAAAGGACGCAACCAACATGAGTCTGCAAAGTGATGCGCTTCTGTGGGATGTGCGAACATTCGTCTACCAGCATATTGTAAAGACGACACAACCCCCTACTGTCAACGATACCGCCGCCCGTTTCGGCCTCTCCACTAAGGACGCTTCTCAGGTGTATGCTGCTCTTGACGCCCAGCATGCCTTTTTCCTGCAACCGGGCAGTATGAACATTCTGATCGCCAATCCCTTCTCTGCTGTAGAGACACCTTTCCGCGTCCAAGCAGGCGGCAAGACCTACTGGGCCAACTGTGCCTGGGACGCACTCGGCATCCCTGCTGCACTTCAGGGGGCTGCCGTAATTGAAGCGTCTTTTGCCGGCAGCGACGAGCCCCTCCACCTCACCGTACAAAATGGCACAATCTCTGGGCCGGCCGCTACAGAGGGCATTGTAGCCCATGTCCTCGTCCCCTTTCGGCAATGGTACGAAGACATGACCTTCACCTGAGCCACGATTCTCTTCTTCCGGTCGGAAGCGCATGTAGATGAGTGGTGTGCGGCGCGGCAAGCTGCGCGTGGTGAAGTCATTCCCTTGACTGTCCTCTGGCAATTGGCGCAGCATTGGTACCACAATCGCCTTTCACCAGACTATCGAGGTCGCACAGCCGCCGAGGCCAAAACCATCTTCACCGATCTAGGTCTCACCTCGCCCTTCTGGCAACTTCACGACGATCCAGACGCGTTGCAGAAATAACGACAGAGGACGGATGTCCGTCGTCCTTATCTGTCGTCTGTCGCCAAAAAAAGAAGACCTGAGCATTTGCTCAGGTCTTCTTTCAGGTGGAGATGGCGGGAGTCGAACCCGCGTCCGAGACGCTAGTGATGAGATATCTACAAGCTTAGTCGCCACTCTTAGTTTTACCGAGCGACCTCTGGGCGACGAGAGGTACTACCCGGCGATCCGATAGATCTTAGGCAACCTTATCGGCGTCTGGTTGCAGCAGCTCACAGTGTATGACGGTTATCGCTCAGCCTGTTGGCCACACCGAACGGACCGTGACCTTCCGCAGAAGGTCAGCGACCTACTTAGGCCGCCATCGCTGCCGGAGCAGCGTTAGCGAAACCGAAGTTGAAGGTCTTGCCTGTATTGTTGGCATTTATAGGGTTTTGCGCCTTTTTTACGTAGTCGACGCTCTACGGCTTGCAATCTCATGACGTCCTGCCCCGTCGAAGCCAGTCATCCCCTCAACGTGACAACATCATACCATTTTTAAGCTCAAATGTAAAGGAAAACTGTGTAAGAATTTCGTTGGATAATCATTAGCGAAGCGCAGTTTTCCCAGAAATAGATCCACAGATTACAAAGATTTAAAGGATTGAAAAGAAGGCTCACCGCAAAGGCGCAAAGGGCGCAAAGGCAGAAGAGAAACAGATCCACAGATTTCACAGATTTGAAGGATTGCAGAGGATTTCTTCTCTTTTCTTCTTCGCGCCCTTTGCGCCTTTGCGGTAAATCCTCCCTCGCCTCAATCCTTCAAATCTTTGTAATCTGTGGATCTATTTCTGTCTCCGTGTCTGCGGTTGTGCGCTGCCGGTAGATGTCCCAGCCGCCGGGGTAGCGGATGAGGCGACCGTGGCGCACTTCCCACACTTCGTCGGCGAAGCGCTGGATGAAGCGACGGTCGTGCGACACCGCCAGCACCGGGCCAGGGAAGTCGATGAGCGCCTGCTCGAACTCTTCCAGCACATCGAAGCTGATGTGGTTGGTGGGTTCGTCGAGCAATAGCAGGTTGGCGCCCGTGGCGATGAGCCGAGCGATTTGAAGTTTGCGCTTCTGGCCGATGCTCAGCGTGCGCACCGGCTTCATTAGATCCGGCCAGGTGAAGAGGTGATAGCGTAACAGCGCCGTTTTGAGTTCCTCGAAGTGGCCGGGAATTCCCTGCCGGTAGACATCAAAGAGCGTGGCGTCGTCGTCCAGCGTCTCCTGCTCCTGATCAAGATAGCCAATGACCACACTGCCCGCTCGGATCACTTCGCCTTCGTCCAGCATTACCAGCCCGGCGAGGATGCGCAAGAGCGTCGTCTTCCCTACGCCGTTGGGGCCGACGATGAGGACGCGACTGTGCGGCGACAGGGCGAAACTCACGTCATTGAGGATAACTTCATCCCCGTAGGACTTTGACAGCATCGACGCCGTCAACGGTGACGCGCTGGTGAGCGTGCGCGGATCGAAATCGGGGTTGATGTTCAGACGATCCGGTGGCTCTGAGATGGGATCGTCCTCGATGCGGCGCAAGCGTTCCTCTGCCGAAGCCACATTGCGGGCAATGGCAGTCTCCACACGTTCGCGCTTGAAGTGCTTGATATACTTGTCCCCGTCACGAGGGGCGCGGTTGTGCGCCGCCTGGCGCGCCTTGCCCTTGATCATACGGCGCAGCTCGGCGATCTCGTCCTGTTGTTCTGTGTAGGCTTCGATCCACTTCACCCGCTCCTGCGCCTTGACTTCGGTGTAGAAGTCGTAGTTGCCGTCGTACGCGCGCACCTCTCCGTTTAACTCGTTCACTTCGAGGATCGTCTTCACCGTCTGGTTGAGGAAGTGTCGATCATGCGACACGACCAGCAGTCCGCCGCGGTAGCCGGCAAGATAGCCTTCCAGCCAATCCAGCGCAGCGAAATCCAGGTGATTGGTCGGCTCGTCGAGGAGCAGCAGATCGGGCGAACGCAGCAGCAGCGCGGCCAGGCAGACGCGTGTCTTCTCGCCGCCGGAGAGCGTTTCCACGGGGCGGCTGCGGT
Source organism: bacterium (assembly GCA_016124945.1). GTDB lineage: Bacteria > Chloroflexota > Anaerolineae > Caldilineales > Caldilineaceae > RI-153. Next base: position 35,306 of record WGMT01000076.1, read on the forward strand.
CGATGTCGGCCACCTCCAGCCCGGCGAGGACGATCTCCAACTGGTGGCCGATTTCGTAACCGCCGCGACGTTCGAATCGTTCCGTCGTCTCTGCGTAGGCCGACAGGACGGCATCCATGTCGGCGTTGTCTTCGTTCATCTGGCGTTCCAACTGGCGCAGACGGGTTTCCAAGGCGTGCAAACTGCCCAGCGACTCGGCGATTAGATTGTCTACACTTTTGCCCACAGCACTTGCCAATGTTTGTGGCAAGTAGCCGATTTCGAGATCGTCCATACGTTTTACGTCACCGCTGTCTGCTGCGATCTCACCCGCCAGGATCTTGATCAGCGTCGATTTGCCCGCCCCGTTTGCACCCACCAGGCCCACATGATCACCGGGGTAGAGCGACAGCGACACGTCCTTGAGCACCTGACGGTCGCCGTAAAATTTAGATAAATGGGAGCTTGATAACAACATAGGGCCTCCTTTCTGCTGCTATTCCCACCTGTATTCAGGGATATCTACGTGAGTATTGAAGCCTAGCCGCGCGTAGATGGGCACCCCCATCTCCGATGCCATACAGCAGACGTGTTGCTCTCCTTTACGGCGGGCCAGGGTCAGTGTAGCCACAGTGATGGCGGAGCCGAAGCCGCGGCCTCGGTAGGCCGGCGGTGTGGAGACGTCATAGATGCCGGCGATGCCACCTGCAACTAGCAATGTCGACGACGTCACCGGCTCGTCATTGTGATAACCGATCAGGTGGACGGCGTTATTGTCTATTCGTGGTAGATGTTGCGCATAGGCATCGTGATAGATCTTGCATACCTCCAGCGTCATCTCGAACCCCGCAGCGTAGACGCGCCACCACTCGGCCATCATCTCCGCTGAATCGACTGCGCGCACACTGAAGCCATTCGGCGGCGCTTCGGTAGAGAGGGTGTCAAGATCCGCCAGCAGCCAGGCGACATGTCCTGCCTTGCCTCCTTTACGTAGCAGCCGTTCGCCTAGATCATGGGGACGGCAGGTGCGGTAGACCGGCCAATCCCAGCCACGGACTTGGGCCGACATGTCTGTGATAACCTGGTCAATGGCGACGTCGATGTCTTCGTCTGCGCTGAATCGGCCCACATGACTGCCCGCCGGACCAAGGCGGCTGGTGAACCATTCGACATGCTCATCCTGATGCAAAACAACCCCATCCAATCCCACAAAACGGCGATAGTAGGCGGCAATGTTCTCCTGGGTCGCATCGATCTGTGCTGCCAGCGGATGAGTCTCACCCAGTGTAGGGAATTCAGATGCCGTAATTCGTGTAGCTATAGTCAACAGGTGTTCTCCTCTGGGGGATATTACGCATTATGCTGTTAAGTAACATCTGATGGTAACGACACAACTTGCGTCGGTGCCGGTCGTCTTAGGGAACGCTGGAAGATCCAGAGCGTCGGCGAGAGGATGATGCCGGCGATGGTCAAAGCCAGCCGCAGCCCGTAGAGGGTGCCAATCGCGCCTACGGCAGGGCCGCCGATCATCTGGCCCACGGCGTTGAGCTGTCCATAAGCCGAGAAGACGGTGGCGCGCACACGGCTTTCCACATTCTGGTTGATCCACGCCATAAAGAGTGGACCTGCACCGCTACGTGTAACGCGTACCATCAGCAGTGCCGCCAACGCCAGTGGGAAGTTGAACGCCAACGCAAAACCAACTGTCGCCAGCGCCATGATCCCGTAGATGATTGCCAACGCCACCGGCACGGCGCGCGGGCTGTTCGTGTCTACGGTACGGCGGACGATTTCGACTGCGCCGATAGAGAGCAGCATCCCGGCGGCGCTGATCATGCCGAACCAGACCACCGGTTCAAGATTCCCGATGCTGGGAAAGGTGAAGTTATCCAGCAGGTGGGGCGTCCACAGCCGGTCCATGCCTTCGCTGTAGAGGCCGTAGACCAGAGACAGCGCCATGACGGTCATCAAGGCGGGTTTGATGCGCACCAGGCGTACCGCTTCACCGGCGGTGTCGCGCATCTGCCGCCAGGAACTGCGATCCTCGGCGGGGGTGGGTTTGAAGCCGTTTTCGGGCATGGCGATCCAGACGAAGAGGCTGAGCGTCAGGAAGAGCGCGCCGCCGATCTGAATCGGCAGTTGCAGCGAGACGGTGCCAATCGCCGTGCTAACGCCAATGCCCACAAGACCGGCGATCATCGCCACCTGTGAGGCGCGCAGATAGAGCGGATTGGCTTCCTTTTCGCCGATTTCGTCGGCCAGCCAGGCTTCACGCGCACCGCTGGTGAAGGTGTAACCGATCCCCCACAGCACCTGGGCCAGCAAGACTGCCCAGAATTGGGGTACACTGCCTTCTAGCAGAAAGCCCAAGCCGATCAAGGCAAAACCGATGGCGATTGATAGTTTGCGGCTGTACAGATCTGCCACGATTCCTGTGGGGATCTCAAAGAGAAAGGCTGAAACCTCCAGGGTTGTACCCACCAACACCAGTTGCAGCGGGTTGAGGCCCACAACGGTCGCCTGGTAGACCATGTTGACGGTGAAAATTAGGTCGTAGAACAGGGATGACCCAGCGGTCATCAGCAAAAAAGCAGCTTTGGGATGAAGACGAGAAATCAAGTATGTGTCCTCTTATGGCAGAAGTAGGGTGATGCATCGAGGGAGATGCACCACCCTGGAGTGTGTCATTGACTAGGCCATGCGAGGTTCACTGCTGTACCGTTCCTGTAGATTCTTCCCGGCCTGTTCCATGAATTTCCCCAGCCGATGTAAGATCATTGATCGACGTTTGGGGCGAGGTTCGGGCTGATACAGGTAATAGAGATTCGGCTTGGCGTGCAGCGCCCTAAAATTGGCCATTTGCAGGTAGTAATCACGGAAATCCATGATGAGATTCTCCTAAAAGTAGTGTCTGATGGTCCTTCAAAACAACGTGAGTGTGTGGCCGACGGAACGAGCAAGCAGACGCGGAACATCTCCTCTGCCGTACTCATGACTCCTTACTCATTTCTGTAACATCTCCATCAAGCACCTCCAATCAAAGTGGCGTTTGTACGCAGTCGAACGAATACAAAATGGAACAAATCTGCGGGGAAATAAAATGCCCCGCACGGTCTAACCGTGCGGGGCGGAGAAGGCATCAATAGCCTACCATCAGGCAAGGCGCAAAGTCCTTTGATGGCAGTCTGGATGGCGCACCAATCCACACGGTTTTGCAGTGATCTCACAGGCGATACCGAAAGTATCAACACAGAAGGTATCAACGTGAACCAGCATGATTGTCATTTCCATCGTGATACCTCCTTTCTTCCTGTAAACCGGTGTGGCGGCGATTGCCTTTGTTGTGTTTGATGACATGCGCGGCAGGCGAATTTTGCTGCCATAGAGACTATACGCGTAGGGCAGGGCGCTTGTCAACCCCTCCGGCACGCTTTTTCTCAAGGTCACAACATTTGTTGTAGTCCGTCATTGAAGACGTCACAAGTAGACGTCACAAGTAGACGTCACAAGTAGAACCCGAATTGGCGGATTTACCGGATTCCATCCAAAATTCTCTAGAAACCCGCCTCACCTAAGTTTATGCAACATCCAAACCCAATTCCTTGCATCTCAACCGGAGCGAAACTATGGACAAGCGCACCAGACTCTCCCTCGACGGTCTGTGGCAATTTCAAGTAGATCCCACCACCCACGCCACGGTGGACAACATCACGGCCTGGCGTGACATCCAGGTGCCTATGCCCATCCAGGCGCAGTTCGACGACCTGCGCGACTACAGTGGCGTCTCTTTCTACCGCCGCACCTTCACCGTGGCCGGCACATCCAGCGGCGCCGCCATCCTTCACTTCGGCGCAGTGGACTACTTGGCCACCGTCTGGCTGAATGGACAGGAAGTGGGCGCGCACGAAGGCGGCTACCTGCCCTTCGAGTTCGACGTCACAGCGAGCCTCCGCGCGGGGATCAACGAGATCGTCGTCCGCGTCACCGATCCCGATGACGACACGGCGCGCTGGCCCGAAGCCCCTTTCCGTGAAGTGCCCCACGGCAAACAGAGCTGGTACGGCCCCATCGGCGGGCTGTGGCAGAGCGTCTGGATGGAGATGCGCCCCGCCGCGCACCTGCGCTCGTTGCGCGTCACCCCCAACGTTGCCACCGGCGAAATCGTCATCGACGCCGACGCCTCGGTGGACGGGAACAACATCGCCCTTTCCATCAGCGTGGCCGATCCAAAGGGCATGACCGTGACTCAGGTCGTCCTCAACGGGCTGAACGGCAAAATGGTGCTCGACAACCCCGGCGACCTGCGCCTGTGGAGTCCCGACGATCCGGCGCTCTACACCGTCACCGCCACCCTGCGCGTAGACAATACCAGTGTCGACCAACTCAGCGTCGCCTGCGGTTTCCGCACCGTCGAAGCGCGTGACGGGCGCATCTACCTCAACGGCCAACCCGTCTACCTGCGTGGTGTTCTGGATCAGGCGTACTATCCCGAAACAATTTACACGCCGCCCAGCGTTGAGTTCCTTGAAGACCAGGTGCGCAAGGCCAAGGACCTCGGCCTCAACTGCCTGCGCACCCACATCAAGATCGAAGATCCCCGCTACTACGAAGTGGCCGACCGCCTGGGCATCCTGATCTGGACGGAGATCCCCAACTGGGTGCACCTGACCCCCGCCGCCGACAAACGCATCAAAGAGACCTTCCGCCGCATGGTGGCGCGCGATTGGAACCATCCGTCCATCATCGCCTGGACGCTGGTCAACGAGAACTGGGGCACCGATCTCAGCCGCGATCCTGAACACCGCCGCTGGCTGGCTGATTTTGTGGACGAAGCACGCCGGCTCGACCCCAACCGCCTCATCGTGGACAACTCCGCCTGTGGCGGCAACGGTCACGTCGGCGGCGACATGGAAGACTATCACCACTACCGCGCCATCCCCGACCATGCCGAAGAGTGGGACGCCTGGGTGCAAGAGTTCGTCAACCGCGCCGACTGGGCCTGGTACGAAGACTATCGCCACAACCGCCGTGAGGACCTGCCCCTGCTCGTCAGCGAATTTGGTAACTGGGGCCTCCCCAACCCCGATCACATCGCCGAAAAGGGAAAAGATCCCTGGTGGTTTGAAACCGGCTACAACTGGGGTGAAGGCATCGTCTACCCCCACGGCGTGCGCGACCGCTTCGTCTTCTACGGCCTCGACGCCCTCTTCGGCACGCTGGACAACTTCAGCGCCCAGCACCAGCGTCACATGAGCAAGAGTCTGGCCTACGAAATTGCCACCATGCGCCGCCACCCACGCATCGGCGGCTACGTCATCACCGAATTTACCGACGTACACTGGGAATGTAACGGCCTGCTCGACATGCAGCGCAACGTCAAGCAGCACCTCGACGAATTCGTCGCCCTCAACCAGGACCGTGTCGTCGTTGTGCGCCCGCAGCAGTGGAGCGGACGCCCCGGCGCATCCATCCCCGTCGAGATCCACGCCTTCGACGTCGACGGCGCGGGCGAATCGGGCACGCTGCACTGGCAGGCCGGTGACGCTGCCGGCCAAATCGCCGTCCCCGGCGGCATAGTGGACATTCCCCTGCCCGCCAACCCAGGCATGCTCATGATTCACACCGAATGGCGATCCGCCGACGGCGCAATCCTTGCACAGGGGAAAGCCGAGGTCGCTGTCGCCAAGCCCGAGATCCCTGCTCGCCTGGTCTATTGCACCGATGAGGATCCATTGTCTCAGTTTCTCGCCGATCAAGGCTACACCGTCGCCGGATCACAAGACGCCGCCGACGTGATCATCACCCGTCGCTACACCGCCGACTTGCAGACAGCCGTACAGCAGGGCGCGCATGTCATTGTGCTGGCGGGTGTAGAGACCGGCAAGGGTGAAGGCGAAGTGCGCCTGCCGATGGGTGGCGTCATCCCCCGCGCCGGGACAGGCTGGCAGGGCGACTGGGCCACCTCCTTCTCGTGGCTGCGCAAAGAAGGCCCACTGTCCGTGCTCCCCGGCGATCCGCTGCTGGAGATGGAATATGCCGACATCATGCCCGACGCCGTCATCGTGGGGCTACCCGCCTGGGCCATGAAGGCGCACAGTTGGGCCAACCTGGCGCTGGGTTGGATCCACAAACCCGTATCACTCCTCGCCCTTCTCCCCTATGGCAAAGGACAGGTCATCGTCTCCACCTTTAACCTCACTAATGAACACCTGCGCGACAATGTCATCGCGCAGACGTTGCTGGCAGGGATGGTGGAGATGGCATGATTGCGTAGTGCGTGGTGCGTGTACCAGTAGAGTACGTGATGGCATCTTGGGGCGATTTCAAGTCTAAACCAAAGTCAAAGGCTTTGGGCCTTGTCGGCTGCTACGCTGTATTCAGTTCAGAAGCGGACCCATCCAAGGAAGGCACCATGAACGCTTGCGAAATCCTACACAACGGACATCTGACCGTACTCCGTGCTGTTAAAAACGTCCCCGACGATGACTGCTATTACGCACAAAAGCAGGCGCATTGCACACAGTTGGTCTTTCGGCCTCCATCCTTTGCACCTGACAACCGTCGGCGCGTGCGTTACAATATGGTATACCCTACGAGTAGTAAGTGAAATATGTAAAACGCGAAATATGTAAAACGATGTGCGGATCCACGGGTTGCCGCTGCGGGTGACCTCCTTTGTGGGCAGACAAGATGAGTTGAGCGACATTATCGGGCTGCTAACCGCTCCAGGCTGTCGGCTGCTTACACTGGTGGACCCGGGCGGCATCGGCAAGTCGCGGCTGGCGATACAGGCGGCCATCGCACCGAAGTGGTGGCGCAGGTACAAGACATACAAACTCGATTAAGGAGGAATCTCATGGAAATTCGTGAAGCACAACGCGAAGTCCGCAATGTGTTTCTCGGCGGTTCAGTGGGGCAGGCTGTTTCGGGTGTGATCTGGCTTGTTTCCGCGGCACTAGGGACTTGGGTCAGCGTGCAGTATGGCATCATTGCCCTGGCTGTAGGCGGTGCCGCCATCTTCCCACTCACCCAACTCACGCTCAAACTCCTGGGCAAGCGCGCCTCGCTGGAACGGACCAACCCCTTCAACCAACTTGCCATGCAGACGGCCTTCATCGTGCCGCTGAGCCTGCCCCTGATCGGCGCCACTGCACTCTACAACCTCAATTGGTTCTACCCCGCCTTCATGCTGGTTGTCGGCACCCATTACATGCCCTTCATGACCCTCTACGGCATGTGGCAGTACGGGGTGTTGGCGGCACTTTTCATCGGCGGCGGCGTCTTCATCGGTATGTACTTGCCCGATAGCTTCACCCTGGGCGGTTGGAGTGGCGCTGCGATCCTGCTTGTCTTTGCCGCGGTGGCTGCCGTCACGTTCCTTAAGGACTAAGGACGAAAGACAGAAAGTGAACGTGTAGTACAATCACCGCTTAATCGTCGATAACTGCTAAAACCGAGGGTAACGGTGCAGCCGGTGTTGCAGAGTGGGGATTAGTCTTTCCATAACCCTTTTCCTGCCTCTCTGCTAGGCGTAGGTACATAGAGCAGGCAGTGCGCTTACCTGTATTCTTACTGGACTATGAACGCACCGCAACCAATTCAAGTGATTCGTGGGGCTGTTGAGCCCGAAGAGATCGCCATGACTTTCCTCATGCGCGAAATGTTCAAGCTCTACCCCGCAGCGTCGGCGGCTTTTGACGAGGTGATCACCCACAAAATCGGGGCCTGCCCGACCGCCTGGGCACGGAGAAGTATGGCTTCTTCATCTCCACTTCCTGAAAATCTTGAGACCATCGCCGTGTTTCGCGCGCTGCAATTGGGGGATCTGCTCTGTGCCGTCCCTGCGGTGAGGGCGTTGCGTGCCGCCTACCCGCAGGCCCACATCGCCCTGATCGGGCTGCCCTGGGCGCAGGCGTTCGTAGACCGTTTCGATCTCTACTTCGACGAGTTTATCTCCTTCCCCGGCTTCCCTGGTCTGCCTGAGCAGCCCTTCGTCGCCGAGAAGACAATGCAATTCTTCGCCGACATGCAGGCGCGCAACTTTGATCTCATCATCCAGATGCAGGGGAACGGCAACATCAACAATCCCCTGCTCACGATGTGCGGTGCAAAGAGCTACGCCGGCTTTTACCGTGAAGGCAACTACCGTCCCCATCCCGACTGCTTTATGGAGTACCCCACCGGCGGTCATGAGATCTACTGCCACCTTAGCTTGATGAACTTCCTCGCCATTCCCAGTCAGGGCGAACACCTGGAGTTCCCCCTCAACGAGGACGATTACAACGCCGCCGCCCAACTCGATCTGGGCTTGGAAGCCGGCGGCTACGTCTGCATCCATCCCGGCGCGCGTGCCAAAGTGCGCCACTGGGACACCGCCAACTTTGCACGGTTGGGCGATTTTTGCGCCGAAGCGGGCTACCGCGTCGTCCTCACCGGCGTGGACAGCGAACGTCACCTCACTCGCGCTGTCGCCGACGCCATGACCCACGACGCGCTTGATCTGGCGGGCCAGACCACATTGGGCGCCGTCGGCGTGCTCATCCAGCAATCACGCCTGCTCATCAGCAACGACACCGGCGTCTCCCATGTGGCGGCGGCGCTGCGCCATCCTAGCGTCGTCATCTCGCTTTCTCACGACCAGGAACGTTGGAGTCCCCTTGATTCGTCCATTAACCAGGTTGTCAATGGTCACAGCGCCGACGCCTATACGCAAGCGTTGGCGCGGGTACGGGCCTCTTTGGGCAGCCAAGCGTGATTACAGTGAGGGAATGAGTAAGGAGTAATGAGTAAGCTCGGGTATGATGTATCTATCTGCACCATGACGACGCTAAGCCGACACATTGTTACAGCGAACGGCTCGGCCATTGGATTCGATACCGCAAACCTACTCATTACTCCTTACTCATTTCTATGTCCAAAGCACTATTCTTCAACATCCCGGCCACCGGCCATGTCAACCCCAGTTTGCCGCTGGTGAAGGAGTTGCTGACGCGCGGCGAGGACGTGTGTTACTTCAACGTTGAGGCGTTTCGTCGTAAGATTGAGGGCGCGGGGATTCCGTTTGTCCCCTACCCGGTGGATGTAGATTTTTCGTCGCACGACGGCGGCAACCCGATTATGGCAATGACACACATTGCGGCGTACGGGGAGAGATTGCTACCGCCATTGTTGGAAATCGTGCGCGCCGAACAGCCCGACTACGTGATCTACGATTCCATGACGCCGTGGGGCAAGCAGGTGGGCAAGATTTTGGGCGTGCCTGCCATCTGCTCGTGTACGATTTTGCTTGTCCACAGCCAGAATTCAAATGTTATCCCCCGGCAGTTGCTGACAAAGCAGATGAGCATGGCGGGCATCGACAAGTCGTTGATCGCGCTGTGGCGCTATGCACAGATCCACTTGCGGCTGCGTCGTGGCTACGGCGTGGGGTTGCCCTTCTTCCCCAACTTCTTTGCCAACCCCGGCGACATGACGCTGGTCTACACCTCGCGTCTTTTCCAACCCGGCGGCGATCTGCTTGATGACACCTTCCGCTTCGTCGGCCCGTCCATCGCACTGCGGCCGCACGACGACGAGTTCCCCTTCGCACACCTCAACGGGGGACCGGTGATCTACGTGTCGCTGGGCACAATCTTTAACAACCGGCCTGACTTTTTCCGCCAGTGTATCGCCGCTTTCGGGGGGGCGGACTATCGGGTTGTCCTCTCGGTGGGGGAGACGCTGGATATTGACGCACTGGGCGCGATCCCCGAGAACGTGCTGGTGCGCCGCTTCGTGCCGCAGCTCGAAGTGCTCGAACGAACCGATCTCTTCCTTACCCACGGTGGCATGAACAGCACCAGCGAAAGCCTGTGGCACGGCGTGCCCATGCTCGTCTTCCCCCAAATCGGTGACCAATTCTTCGTGGCGCATCGTGTCGGCGAACTGGGGGCAGGGATTGCGTTGGACGCCGATCTGATCAGCGCCGACTATCTGCGCGCGCAGGCGGAGCGGGTGCTTGGGGACGCGTCTTACCGGGAGAGTGCGGCGCGTTTGCAGGGGAGTCTTCGCGCCGCGGGTGGGTATGTCACCGCGGCGGATGAGGTGTTGCGCTTTGTAGGGCAGAGGTGACAGACAACGAAAGACGAAAGTCAAGTTCGTGGCTTTCGTCCTCATGCAAAGTGAGGCATAAATTGTGAACATCCAACTACGCATCCCCTCCCGCTCGGAACGCTCCATCATGCGCCGCATGATGGAATTGTATCTCCACGATTTCTCTGAGTACGAAGAGTCCGACCTGGACGAACACGGTGAGTTTGGCTACGGCGATCTCGACTACTTCTGGTTCGAGCCGACCCACGCCGCCTTCCTCGTCACCGTGGACGACAAACTGGCGGGCTTCGTCCTCGTAGACAACGAAGTGGTGATCGACGGCAACGAACGCTCGATCTGCGAATTCTTCGTCATGCGCAAGTACCGACGCAAAGGTGTGGGCAGTGTGATGGCAAAGGACGTCTTTGGCCGCTTTCCAGCAAAATGGGAGGTGCGCGTCGTCGAGAAGAACACGCCCGCGCAGGCATTCTGGCGCGGCGTGATTGCCGAATACACACAGGGAAACTTCCAGGAACAGCAATTCCACGACGACGATTGGCACGGCCCGATCTTTCATTTTGACACAGGAGCTTTGACTTGAGCCGCTTCGGGTCTGATCCCCAACGGAAGTTTGGTGCAGTGATGGATTCCGGCTTCTACCATCTGTTCAATCCAGAGCAATGTGCAGAGTTGATTGAAGAAGTTGCATCCGTCCTCATCCCTGGTGGCTGCTACTACTTACACGAATTTGCCGTCGAATTCCCTATGCCGAATGTGCCGCGCCAGGTTTCGGTGGCGGAAGTCCAGTCTCGTTTCATACTTGACAAAGGCTGGCGTGTGCTGGAAGTCCAAAGTGTAGAGTTCCTCAGCAGGGTGGCCCCTCCTGTGCCGGCCACTTGCTCTTGTGTCGAACGAATTACCACAAAATAGGCGTGCTTAACCACCTATGACCCAACCTTCCATCCTGCTCCTACCCTTTCAGTGGACCACCACGCGCCTCACCATCGCAGACGGCGTCCTGGACGACGTGGCGCGCCTCACGGCGGTCTTCAACGCGTGTAGCTACGTCGAGCCGTGGGATCCCACTTTTCACGTCATCGCAGAGGACGAACTTCGCCAGGTGATCGAGCAAAGCCTGTCTACCGGCGATGACCACCGCTACTTCCGCCTGCAAGCGGTGCGCCTCGCCGGTGAGGACAACCCCATCGGCTACTTTCACCTCTGGCACTGGTCGCCGCGCCTGCCGCAGGCGGATACGGCCTTCATCTCCATGTTCGTGATCCACCCCGACTTTCAGGGGCAGCGCTATGCCCAAGAAGTGGTGGACGGATTGGCGGATCAACTGCGTCAACTTGGCTACGCCGCCATTTGGTTGGAAGTCTACCTCAAGAACTGGCCGGCGCTACGCTTCTGGATGCGGCAAGGCTTCACCCGCATTGTCACCTACGACGGCGACCCCGCACACAGTGCCACGGCCCACGCCAGCCTCGTCCTTGAGCGGCGGCTCAATTCATAGTGCGCCAGCCAACAGAATAGAACACAGATTGGGCATCGCGGTCAGCGCGCAAAATCAACGCGTCTAAAAATTGGGACTTGACAACATCTCAAACCAATCGTATCGTAGTAATACGATTTACTAAATCGTGTTACTGATACCCCATCGGCGCAAGAGCCTCCCCCATGCTCATCGCTCTTCGCCAAGGATCGCAACGCTTATGACCAATCGAAAATCACGACCGCGCCGACCTTCAATGAAGGATGTGGCCCGGCTGGCCGGTGTTTCGCCAACAACCGTCTCTTTTGTGATCAACCAGTCGACGCACAGCAACATCCCCGAAGAGACCCAGGAACGGGTGTGGGATGCCGTGCGGGAACTGGACTACCGCCCGAACGCCATGGCGCGCGGGCTGCGGGCGCAACAGACGCTCACCATCGGCTTCATCTCCGACGTGGTGGCGACAACGCCTTACGCCGGCCAGATGATTCAGGGCGCACAGGATCTGGCCTGGCAACATGGCTATCTGCTCTTGCTCATTAGCACCGGCGGCAACCAGCAGATGGAAGAGACCGGCGTTGAAATGTTCCTGGAGCGGCAGGTGGACGGCATCATCTACGCCACCATGTACCACCGGGCCGTGACACCGCCCGAAGCCATCGACAACGTGCCTACTGTCCTGCTCGACTGTTTTGTGGAAGACCACTCCCTGCCTTCGGTGGTGCCGGATGAGGTGCGCGGCGGGCGTGAGGCCATCGACCACATCCTGGCGCGCGGACACCGGCGCATCGGCTTCGTGGCCGACAATTCCACCGTCCCCGCGCAGATTGGGCGGTTGGAGGGCTATCAGATCGCTTTGCAGGGCTATGGCATCGAATTCGATCCGTCCTTGGTGGTGGCGGGGCAGAGCACACCTGCCGGCGGTTATGGCGCCGCCGTGACCCTCTTGCAGCAGGACAACCCGCCCACCGCCCTCTTCTGCTTCAACGACCGCATGGCGATGGGTGTCTACAACGCAGCACGCAAACTTGGCCTGTCCATTCCTGAGGATCTGGCGGTGGTGGGCTTCGACAACCAGGAATTGATTGTGTCGTATCTGGATCCCCCACTAACGACCATGCACCTGCCCCACTACGAAATGGGACAGTGGGCTGTAGAACATCTACTACACACCATTGCAGCGCCCGATACACAGGACGTTGCACAACAACACTTGATCGATTGTCCGCTCATTGAGCGGGCTTCGGTATAAACACCCACGTTCAACTTGTCTACCAAGATTTATCAAGGAGAAAGAGAATGAGCAGTATTCGCAATGGTCACTGGTTGGTTGTGAGCTTGTTGGTGCTGATGCTTGCCCTTGCCGCCTGTGCGCCGGCAGCAGCGCCTGCACCTGCCCCAGCGGAACCGGCCGCCCCGGCTGCCGAAGCCGAAGCGACAGTAGCGCCTGCCGAAGAGGCCACAACCGGCGGCGCAGAAGGTGCCACGCCGCTGAGCCTCTGGTATCACGGCGCAGGCAACGATGTGGAGCGTAACATTATTTTGCAGATCATCAACGACTTCAACGCATCACAGTCCGACTACGTCGTTGAGATCCAGGACTTCCCCCAGGCGGACTACAACTCGTCGATTGTGGCGGCTGCGCTGGCGGGTGATCTGCCCGACATCATCGACGTAGACGGCCCTGTGATGCCCAACTGGGCGTGGGCCGGCTACATGTCCCCGCTCGATCTGCCCGAAGGCACCCTCGACGGCTTCCTGCCCGGTGCCATCGGCATGTGGGACGGTCAAGTCTATTCCGTGGGGCTGTGGGATGCTGCTATCGCCATGTTTGCCCGCCAATCCATGCTCGAAGCCAACGGCATTCGCGTGCCTACGCTGGCCGAGCCGTGGACCTTTGAGGAGTTTGACTCTGCGCTGGAAACTTTGCAGGCATCCGGCGAGTGTGACTTTGCCTTTGATCCCGGCCTGGCGTGGACGGGCGAATGGTACCCCTACGCTTTCTCGCCCTTCTTGCAGAGCTTCGGCGGTGACATCATTGACCGCTCCACCTTCCTGACGGCGGAAGACGTCCTCAACGGTGACGAAGCCATCGCCTTTGGCGAATGGTGGCAGAGCCTCTTCGAGCGTGGCCTCGCCCCCGGCACCTCACAGGACGGCGCCGATCGCGAAACCGGCTTCATCGACGGTCGCTACTGCTTGCAGTGGAACGGCAACTGGGCCGCCCTGGCCGCCCTGGATGCCTTCGGCGATGATCTGCTCTTCCTCCCCGCGCCGGACTTCGGCAATGGTCCCGTCATCGGCGCTGCCTCGTGGCAGTTCGGTGTGTCTGCCGGCAGCGAGCACAAGGAGGGCGCCAACGCCTTCATCCAGTTCGCCCTGAAGGATGAATACCTGGCCGCCTTCTCCGACGGCATTGGCCTGATTCCGGCCACCGCCAGTGCGGCTGCCCTCACCCAGAACTACGCGCCGGGTGGCCCGCTGGAAGTCTTCTACGAACTGAGCCAGGAGCAGGGGTTGATTCGCCCGCCGACGCCGGCCTACCTGTCTGCTGCGCTCTCCTTCGAGAAGGCGCTGGCCGACATTGCCAACGGCGCCGACGTGGCCACCGCCCTGGATGCCGCCGTCGACGAAATCAACGCCGACATTGAGTCTAATGGTGGATATGGTTTTGGTGAGTAGGTGAGTGGGGGGATTGGGGACTGGGGATTAGTGATTGGGATCTTGTGCAGGATCTGAAATCTCTTCTCAGCCTGATCTTTTATGCCTGAGATTGAGCAACTAGGCGATTTTCGGAAGCTCTACACGATCCCAATCACCAATCACCACTCCCCAATCACCACTCCCCAATCACCAAGTCAAACACAAGGAACAATCATGGCAACTTCAACTGTCGACCGAAGCCGGCCTGCGAACCCCAACAAACCGCGTGCCGCTAAGCGTGTTTCCCCAGCTCGCCGCCAAGAGAGCCTTGTCGGTTGGCTGATGGCGTTGCCCGCTGTGATCTTGATGCTGGCCTTCCTGATCGTACCGTTCATCATGGCCTTTATCCTCTCGTTTACCAATCAGCGGCTGATTTCGCCCAATCCCACCGAGTTTGTGGGAATGCGCAACTTCGAACGTCTACTCACCGTGCGCATTATGCAGCTTGATCCGATTGTGGACGAGGCCACCGGCGCGCCTGTATTGGACGAAGACGGCGCGTTGACCTTCCCGCGTGTGCGTGAATTTACCCGCGGCAACCCCGACTATCCCCAATACGATGGGCTGCAAGAGTGGCGCGCGTGGACAAGTGGCAACACCCGCACTGTGCTGCTTGCCGGCGATGCTGTCTTTATGCGTTCGCTGATCAACACCTTCACCTTTGCCATCTTTGTGGTGCCGATTCAGGCTGGGCTAGGGCTGCTGCTGGCACTGTTGATCAACCAGCGCACGGCAGGCGTCAACATCTTCCGCACGATCTATTTCATGCCGGTGGTGGTTTCGCTGGTGGTGGTTTCGATCCTGTGGCGTTTCATTTATGACGGCCAAAATGGCCTGCTCAATAACGCGCTCAGCCTGGTCACTTTTGGCGGATTCCAGCCGATGGATTGGTTGGGCAACCCGAGGACGGCGCTGCCCTCGATCATGGCCATGTCGATCTGGCAGGGTGTGGGCTTCCACATGATCATCTGGCTGGCTGGTTTGCAGACGATCCCGACGACTTTGTATGAGGCGGCGTCGGTGGAGGGGGCCAACGAGTGGCAGAAGTTCCGTTATGTTACCTGGCCGGGGTTGCGCAATACGGCCATCTTTATCCTTGTCACCATTACCATTGCCGCCTTTGGCCTCTTTACCCAGGTGGATGTAATGACCCGCGGCGGCCCGCTTGATTCCACCACTACGGTAATCTTCCAGGCGGTGCAGAAGGGCTTCGAAAAACAGGACATCGCCTATGGATCGGCGATTTCGGTTGTCTTCTTTACAATGGTGCTGATTGTGGCCATGTTCCAGCGTTTCGTAACACGGGAGAAAAGCTGATGCAAGCAACCAATGTGCAAAGTCGCTGGCAGGGGACGGGTATCGCTGTTCGCTACACGTTGATGTCGCTCTTAAGCGTGATCTTCCTCTTTCCGATTGTGTTTATGACCGTCTCCTCACTCAAGCCCGATTTCCAGATCTTGCAGGATTCGGCGTCGTTGCGGGCGTTCTTGCCAGTGGGCGATATATCGTTTGCCAACTATCCCGAAGCCTTTGATCGCGCCCCCACAGGGCGTTTCATCTTCAACTCAGTGCTGGTGACCACGGTGACGGTGGTGCTGGGGTTGTTCATCAACTCGATGGCCGGTTTCGCCCTGGGCGTCTTACGCTGGCCGGGCAAGGAAATCGTGCTGACGGTGATCATTGCCACGCTAATCGTACCGTTTGAGACCATCGCCGTGCCACTGCTGCTGATTGTGAGTCGGCTGCCCTGGATTGGGGCTGCGGGGCTGGAGTTCGGCTGGCTCAACACCTACCACGTGCAGATCATCCCGTTTATTGCCAACGCCTTTTCGATCTTCCTCTTTGTGCAGTTTTTTAAGTCGTTGCCGGGCGAACTGGTGGAAGCGGCGCGCATCGACGGTGCAAGCTGGTTTCAGATCTACTCGCGCGTGCTCGTCCCTGTTTCGGGGCCTGTCTTCGCCACAGTGACGATTCTCACGGTGCTGCCCATGTGGAACCAATACCTCTGGCCCACAATGGTGGTACAATCGGAACAGTACCGTCCGGTGATGGTGGGGCTTCAATATTTCTTCCAACTTAACGTGGCCTGGGGTGAGGTAATGGCCTACCTCTCTACCATCACCATCCCGGTGCTTATCGTCTTCCTGGCGCTACAACGCGCCTTCATTGAAAGCATTGCGTCCAGTGGCATCAAGGGATAACTCTAACAACTTCTCTCTAGATCTGTACCGCCCGAAGTTTCATTTCACACCCGCCGCCCAGTGGATCAACGATCCGAATGGACTGGTCTACCACGGCGGCGAGTACCATCTTTTCTATCAGTACCACCCACAGAGCACTGTGTGGGGCCCCATGCACTGGGGACACGCCGTCAGCCGCGACTTAGTCACCTGGCAGGCGTTGCCGATTGCGCTCTATCCCGACGAACTGGGCATGATCTTCTCGGGCAGCGCCGTCATTGATCACCACAACACCGCCGGCTTTGGTGAAGACGCTATGATCGCGATCTTCACCCATCACGTCCACGAGGGACATATCCAGAGCCAGAGCATCGCCTACAGCCTGGACAATGGCCGCTCGTGGACAAAATACGCGGGCAATCCCGTCATCGACACGCCGCCGGGGACCCGCGATTTCCGCGATCCCAAGGTCTTCTGGTACGAGGACGGGGGAAACGGTCATTGGGTGATGTGCCTGGCCGTGGGGCGCGCCATTCACTTCTACACCTCACCCAATCTGCGTGATTGGTCGCTCAGTGGCCGTTTCGGTTTCGGCTTTGGGGGGACGACCGGGGTGTGGGAGACGCCTGATCTCTTCGACCTGCCTGTAGAGGGGACGGACCAACGCCGCTGGGTGCTCTTTGTCGGCATGGGTGACGGCGCGCCTGCCGGTGGATCGGGGCAGCAATACTTTGTGGGCGATTTCGACGGTGACACCTTCACCAGCGAAAACCCACCGGATCGGGTGCTCTGGGCCGACTACGGCGCGGATTTCTACGCCGCCCAGTCGTGGAGCAATGCGCCCGGTGATCGCCGTCTTGCCGTTGCGTGGATGAACAACTGGCGCTATGCCCGCGATCTACCCACCGAGGGCTGGCGTGGCGCCATGACCCTGCCGCGCCTCTTGACATTGCACCCAACCGCGCAAGGACCGCTCCTTCGTCAGATGCCCGCCGTCTGTCTGGCCGACACTGTGGGGACGGAGACGCTGGCGCTGGATGTGGCTGTCCTCGGGGGGGGCGACAGCGCGAGTTTGACGCTTCCTGGCGCGGATGCCTGGCAGATCGACGTGCGACTGACGCTAACGGATGCTCAACGCGATCATGTGGTCATTTCCCTTGCCTTTGGTGACGGCGCGCACGCTGTGCGGATCAGCTACCTGGGATCAGCGCAGTCGCTGCTATTTGATCGCACGCAGAGCGGCGACGTTGCTTTTCACCCCGACTTTGCCGCCGTCCACCGCGCCCCGCTTCTGCTGGATGACAACCAACTTGATTTGCAGATCATCGTCGACGGCATGGCTATCGCTCTTTTCGCCGAGGATGGCCTGCTGTCTATGACGGAGTTGATCTTTCCCGGCGCGCCGCTCTCGACCGTGGGTGTTGACGTGGTGGACGGGGCCGCTACGGTGACAACATGCCGGGCCACGAAGCTGGTGGGCAACCAGTAAGTTTTTTGGACACGGAAAGGACGGAACACGGAGGAGCAAAATCCGTGTTCCGTCCTTTCCGTGTCCAAAAAAAGCCCTATCGCGACACATATCCTCGATGTAAACCGCTAGCTATTGTCTCCTGTTTCTGGCTTGTTACGCTTAGATCGCGTACATACAAACAGAAAGGGAGATCTTCAAATGAGCACACTTCAAACCAAGACGCGCTCAAAAAGTGGCCGCCGGCGGACTGTTTCCGCTTTCTCGACGATCACTGTGACCCTGTTGATTGTTGCTCTGGCGCTGCTGATGCCCACCCAGGCGCAGGCCCAGTCCCAGTCTCTCTGCGGTGACACGGTGACGGTTGCGCGCGGTGACACGCTGCGTGGCATTGCACAGCGCTGCGGCGTCTCATTTTCGGCGCTGATTGAAGCCAATCCACAGATTGTCAATCGCAATTTGATTTACGTGGGCCAACAGATCAACATCCCACAGGACGGCCTGCCTGAGCAGCCGGGTGAAACCACTATTTCGATTTCGCCCGTCAGTGGACCTGTGGGGACACGTGTCGATGTCGCCGCCACCGGCTTCCCGGCGGACAGTGAGATCGTCTTCGGTATCGGCCCGCAAGGACTGACCGTTGAGACCAATCGTGTGGTCACGGGCCCAGAGGGGCAGTCGGAAACCAGCCTCGTCGTGCCGGACGGCGTCGAAGTTGGGCAGACGCTAGTGGTAGTCGCCTTCGTCACCCAAGAGGACGGTGTGGTTGAGGCCACGGCGAACTTTAACGTCACCAGCGGCGACACGCAGCCTGCCGTCCCCGTGCAGATTGAGCCCACCAGCGGCCCGCCTGGGGCCAACGTCCAGGTGACGGCGAGCGGCCTGCCTGCCAATGCCATCATCGAGATGGGCGCGGGGCAAATCAACACCGAATATGACATCATCGCTCAGGCACAGAGCGACGCCCAGGGCAACCTGAACCGCAGTGTGCGCATCCCCGAATTGGCCAACGCCGGTGAAGAGTGGGTCATCGCGGTGACGCCCAGCGGATCACCCGCCGACTACATCTCTAATCAGTTCACCGTCACCGAGCCGAGCGACGACGACGAGAACCAGGGTCTCTTCACACGCACCAACATCTATCTCATCGCCCTGGAAGACGAAGGACGTTCGGGTACGCAGATTGGCTGTGGCGATAGCGTGGTGCCGGTAGAAGTAGAAATCGAGCCGACGTTGGCTGTGTTGACGGCGGCGATGAACAGTCTGCTCGACTTAGACGAACGCTTTTATGGCGAATCCGGCCTGTACAACGCCCTCTACCGTTCGGATTTGAGTGTGGACAGCATCAGCCTTGTCAATGGAGTAGCGACCATCAACCTCAGCGGTGAAGTCTCGTTGGGCGGCGTCTGTGACGTTCCTCGTTTCGAGGCGCAACTCCGCCAGACGGCGCTTCAGTATTACACTGTCGATTCGGTGGAGATTACGATCAACGGAGAACCTTTGGCGCAGGTGGTGCAGTAAACAAAAATGAACGTAACTGAACAGCGATAGGTGCGGCGCACTGGCCAAAACTGGATGCAAATGCCGACGGTTTCCTGGCCAGTGCGTCGCACCTGTAGTCACAAATGAACAACCCGTACGCAAAAGAGTGCCGGGCACGGGCCAAGTGATCTTGCTTTGACAGGAGATTGACTGGCCCGTGCCCGGCACTTTCTGTTTCCTCCCAGCGTCAAGTCACTGCGTTCCCGCCAACTGATTAGGGCGCCTTTCCACGCTGCGCTACATCTTCCCCGCTTAGGCTTACCTCGCTTTGGCATGCTGCAACTTGTCCTACACAGGCCGCTATACGCCAAATTAACGAAAAAATAACGCTTGCGTGATAGGTTAAGCCGTATCGCAAAATTCGAGCCCAACTGGTGAAGTAGGTGATCAATTAGGCGATCAACTAGGCGGTAAATTAGATAAAGTAGGCGATGAATTAGTCGCTCTGAAAAGGACAACTTGCCCATACATCACAATTTCGGGGTAGAGACTCAACAGTTAGATGATCTGTGCCTGTGCGCACTCACTACGAAAAGACGCTATGAAACAACCATCCATCACGCTCGGTTTTGTCGCTTTGTGTGTCTGCTTGCTGCTCTCTGCCTGTGCTGCTCCACGAGAGGATCCGACACCTGCTGAAACGGTTGTCACCTTTATGGTCCACGGTGATCCCTATGAACAGGGCGCGTTTGAGGCTGTCGTCGAGAGCTTCCACGCCACAGACCCCCGTGTCGACGGCAGCCCTGTTCGTGTGGAATTAATTGGTCTGCCCAGTGCAAGCGATTATCTGACAAGGCTGACCACCGATTTTGCTGCCGGCGCTCCGCCGGATGTCTTCCTCCTCAATTACCGCCGACTGGCCCAATTCCACAACCGTGATGCAGTGGAACCGCTTGGACCTTGGATTGCAGAAAGTGAGCATATTGAAGAAGCCGCTTTCTTTGCAGTGGCGATGGACGCTTTTCGCGACAGTCAGGGCACGGTGATCTGCATCCCTCAAAACATATCGAGTCAGGTCGTCTTCTACAACCGCGATATCTTCGACGCCGCCGGTCACCCGTATCCGGCATCTGACTGGGCATGGGAAGACTTCCGCCGCACCGCCATCGCCTTGACCTTGCCAGATACCGACAATGACGGCGAGCCAGACCAGTACGGGCTGGGGCTGGAACCTCATCTGGTACGTGTGGCGCCCTTTGTCTGGCAGAACGGCGGTGACCTTGTCGACGACCCTGTGGCGCCTACCCGGTTCACCCTTGATTCGCCGGCCGCCGGTGAAGCGATTCAGTTTGTGCTTAATCTGGCGCAGGTCGACGGTGTTGTCCCCAACCGAACGGCTGAAGCGGTGAAATCGCATGCGCAGCGATTCTACGCCGGTAACGTTGCCATGTACGTCGACAGCCGGCGCATCGTCCCTACGATGCGGGCTGTGGCTGAGTTTGACTGGGATGTGGCGCCGTTGCCTCGTGGCAAGGTGACGGCGAGCATCCTACACAGTGACGGCTACTGCATGGCGGCGGCATCGCAGAAGAAAGCAGCGGCCTGGGCTTTTATTGAATTTGCCCTCAGCCCCACCGGCCAGGAACCGGCCGCACGGCTGGGGCGCACTGTCCCCTCGTTGATCGCGGTCGCCAACAGCGATGTTTATCTTGATCCCACACAAGCGCCGGACAGCGCACATGTCTGGCTTGACGCCGTGCCATATCTGCGTGTGTTGCCCCGACTGGAGAACTGGGTACGCATCGAACGTACTGCAGCCATTGAGTTTGAGCAGGCCTACCTGGGACTAACCACCTTGTCCAATGTGGTTGACCATATTCAAAATGAATCCGCCGACGGATTCAGCCCACTGAAGTAACCTTATGCACATCAAGGAGACAAGAATGAAACAAACCTTGCATCGATCCAGTCTTATCGTGATTGGTGTCGCTCTCGTACTGCTAGCGATAGTGGCCTACGCAGTGCGTCCATCCCCTTCAAGTGAGGTGATGACAAGTCAGGTGATGACGCCCGAACTTGAACAAAGATTGGCATTGTCTGCGCCGGCGGATGCTATCTCTGTTCCTATGTTGCCCCCGCTAGACGAAGGCTTGATCCCCTTCCCCGATGAGGACGTAGCCGCATTTGAGGCCATGCAGTATGGTGGGCCGCGTCAGGCGTTTGAGTGGTTCTGGCGGCAACGCGCCTATCCGCTGACCACTGTCCCCTTTGACGCCAACAGCCGGGCGCTTGCGCAGGCGCGCTCTGTTGCACAGGAGATGGCCTACGCTGCCGACGTACAGCAACTCAACTGGCAATTGGTAGGGCCGGCGCCGTTGCAGGGCGTCTATATGGGCTGGGATGGTACGGCACCGATTCGGAAGACGGCAGCCGGACGTGTCACCGCGATTGCGATTGCGCCGGACAATTCGAATGTCCTCTACGTGGCCAGTTCCACCGGCGGCGTCTGGAAAAGCACAGATGCCGGTGCCAACTATGTTTCGCTCACCCACGATCGCCCCGAGTATGCCTTTCAATCATTGGCCATCGATCCGCAGAACACCAATACCGTCTACGCAGGTACCGGCCAGTTTAACACCTACTACGGCAGTGGGCTCCTCAAATCGACAGACGCCGGCCAGTCATGGACGGTGCTTGGGAAAGATGTCTTCGGCCCGTTGATGATCACCGGCGTCTTCGTACATCCAGGCAACAGCAACGTCTTGGTTGTCTCCGCCTCAAATTTACGACAGATGCATTCGGCGGCTAATCTGCCTGAGCCGTTGCCTAACCCAGGGCTCTACCGTTCCACCGACGGCGGGCAGACATGGCAATTGGTCCAACCGTGTGATCCATGCAACACCGGTTTCAGCGACCTGGTTATGGACGGCTCGAACCCACAGCAGCCCGTCTTTTACGCAGCCAGCGCCGGTGTGGGTGTCTACAAATCGACAGATGCCGGTGCCACCTGGCAGACGTTGGCCTCCTTCGACACTGCGCTGGGGCGCGTTGCCTACTGGCGTGTTGACCTGGCCATCGGCGCAGGTGTAGGTGCCAACACGCTCTATGCCGCCATAGACGGCCAAACCCGTGACGGGCGCAACGGCATTGTCCTGCGCACGACTAACGGCGGTCAGGCATGGCAAGAAGTCCCTGCGGCAGCCGGTTTCTGTAATCCACAGTGTTTCCACGACATGGTGATCGGCATCAACCCACAAAATCCCAACGACGTCTTCTTCGGCGGCGTGCAAATGTTCCGCAGCACCGACGGCGGCGTGACAGTCAACAATATCTCATCGGTCAACGGTATCGACGTCGGCCTACACGTGGATCAGATGTCAATCACTTTCGATCCTAACGATCCCTCTATTGTCTGGGTGGGCAACGACGGCGGCGTTTACCGCTTTGCTAATGGTATTTGGGAAGCGCGCAACAATGGCAAGTCCACCCTGCAATTCATCGGCCTCGGCGTCAACCCTGTGGATGCTTCGCAGGCCGTGGGCGGTATGCAGGACAACTCGCAAGCATTTTGGGACGGCACTAGCTGGCAAGGCTTTGACTTTGCCGACGGCAACAAAGGCGAGTGGGATCCGTTTGACCTGAACACCATCTACTACGGCGATCAGCAGATCAGTTTCCGTGTCAGCCGGGAGGCGAACATTGACGCGCTGCGCGCCGGCGGCGAGACCCGACTCAACGGCATCGATGCGCAGGACGCTTCTCAGTTCTACATTCCCTTTGAACTGGACGCTGTGCGCGAGGGGATCCTCTACCTGGGGACAAGTAAACTCTACCGGACCACAGATCGAGGTGAGAATTGGGTCTCCATTGGTGAGCCGTTTGGTGGCCCCACGGTGACGTCAATCGGCGTGCCCCGCAGCGACGGCAACATTGTCTACGTTGGCGGTTCTTCGGGGCAGATAGCTCAGGGGGTGCAGCAAGACGGCCAGTGGACCTTCACCGATCTTAGCGGCGAAATACTCCCGCTGCGCGTGCTCAACGACATCGCCGTCAGCCCCACCGACGCCAACACCCTCTACATTGTTTACAACGGTTTTAACCAGAACACGCCGATGCAGCCTGGTCATGTCTTCAAGAGCACCGACGGCGGCCAGAACTGGGCGCGGATCGACGGCACCGGCCAGGCTGTGATTCCCGACATTCCTGTGCTCTCGATTGTGCTCGATCCAGACAATCCCGGCCACATTTATGTCGGCACCGATATCGGCGTCTTCTACTCCACCGACGATGGACAGAGCTGGATCAATAACAGCCAGGGACTGCCACCCATCCCCGTCCAGGATCTGAGATATGTGGCACCGGTGAAACAACTTTGGGCCGCCACTTACGGGCGCAGCATCTGGCGAACGACGCTGGGAGAGCCGGTGCCTAACCCAACGGCGACGCCGACGCTGGTTCCCACCAGTACACCTGTGAACCCAACCAACACACCGGTGCCTACCAATACACCGGTTCCGCCGCCTACCGGCGCCCGTCCTGGGCAATGGGGCAACGACGTTTCCTTCCTCGTTGCCGCGGATCAGCAACGTCTTTTCAACCTGGCAGTCGTCGTCGTGTCAGAAACCAACTGTCGGCAGGTGCTCAGTACGCCCGGCCCCATCCTGATTGCGGCGGACGGCAGCTTTGCCTACAGCTTCCAGAACCGTGGCACAGCATGGACGGTGACGGGCAAGATCAACGGGGAAACGGCTACGGGGACCCTCAATCTCAACAACATCCACTGGGAAACATCCTTGTGCGGTGTTAGCGTCACGGCCACACGCAATTGGACGTCCAACTGGCTCCAATCAGCGCCGGACCCAACGCCGACGCCGCTGCCGTCGCCGACACCTACACCCCAGGCCACCGATGGGATCAACGGGCAGGTGCGCGCCAACGGGCAAGGCGTCTCCGGTATCAATATCTGGCTTGTCGCCTGCCCGAATGAGGGGGAATGTGACCCCGCAGCCAACGAACCGGTGGCTCAGACCCAGACCGATCCCGGTGGTTTCTACAACATTACTGATGCACCGACACTGCCTGCCGACCAGTACTATTTTGTCTACTATCTCAATGACGAGCTAGCTGGAAACGTCGCCAACGACACCTATCTCTATCGTTGGTTCGGGCCGGAGATCGGACAGTACACAGCAGGTGCCGCCGCGGACGGTGGTAGCTTTGACATTGGCGATATCGTCCTACTGTCTCCATCCGATGGACAAGGTCTATTGCCGCAACAGTTTATCTGGCAGCAGCGTGCAGCGCTCACCGAGAACTACATGTGGGCGCTCTACGACGTCAACGCTGTGCAGGAGATCTGCCGCGGCCCCGTCTCGAACGTTTCCAACTTCACGTTGACACCTGAATACCTGGCTGCCAACTGTGCACAGGCAACTGTCGGCGATACGTTTAGCTGGTTTGTGTGGGCAATAGACGGCGTCGATTTTGACACAGCGCCGATTGGAGATTCATTCTTCGTGGGTGAAATCACATTGCTTGCCGACGGCGGCTTGAAGACATATCTACCGAATGTCACACGCTAACAAGCGCAAATCCTTCTCCTTTGCGTCTGCTCACGTAGATACTCGCTCTGAGCCATTGCTCTAAACTCTAAGGAGAAAACAAAGAAAAAATGATCCACGCAGGCATACGAAGAAACACGAAGGCAGAGAAAAGCTAAAATGCTCCACGGATTACACAGATTTTCAGGATTCAGAGGAGAACCGACTGCTCCTTCTGCAAATCCTTCTAATCTTTGCAATCTGTGGAGCAATTCTCTCCTCTGCCTTCGTGTGCCTTCGTGTGCCTTCGTGGATCAAGGTTTCTCTTATGCTCTGGGTGCCGCCGTCGTCTCGCGCGCCACCATGTGACCGAGCAACACCAGCCGCGCCGGTGGGATCGGCTCTTCCGACGAGATCAGGTTGTTGAGGATGGTCACCGCCATCTCGCCCATGCGGTATTTGGGCACGTGATAGGTGGTAAGCGGCGGGAAACTGTACGCCGCCGAGCGGACATCGTCGATGCCCACAATCGAAATGTCGTCGGGGATGCGCAGGCCGGCGTCTTTGATCGCCTCCATCGCCCCGAATGCGCTCTTGTCGCTCACGGCGAAGACCGCTGTAGGCGGCTCAGGCAGTGCCAACAACTGCTGCATCTGCAAATAGCCCTTGCGCGGATGGCCTGAAACGGATCGAGGATGTAACTCGTCGTCTACAGGTAGGCCACTTTCCACCATCGCCACCAGATGACCGCGCATGCGATGGCGCAAACTGCTGTACTTGTTCGGCCCCCCCAACGCCCCAATCCGTCGATGCCCCAGCTCAATCAAATGCTCCGTCACCACACGGCCCGCGGTGAAATTGTCCGCCGTCACCGAGTGGATTGATGCCCCTTCCATGTAGTTTTCCACCAACACCACGGGACGGCCGGCGTTGGCGATCTCGCTGATCACATCGGTGGTAATGTCGCCGTCGTTGGCGATGATCAGCCCGTCTACGTTGCGGCCCATCAGGGCGCGGATACTGTCCAACGGATCGACGTTGGGGCGGTAGAGATGGAGCAACAGGTGATGATCCAGGCGGTAGGCCGTCTCTTCGATGCCGGCCACCACCTGTTGGTAGAAGCCTTCATCGCTGGAGGGGACGGTGAGCGATTCCATGAGCAGCCCAAAGACTTTATTGGTGGTGACACCGTTGCTGCGCCGCCGGTCGGGGACGTAGCCGATTTCGTTCATCACGTCGAGGACGCGGGCGCGCGTCTCGTCGCCGATCCCTGGCTTGTTGTTCACCACCAGCGAAACCGTAGAGAGCGAAACACCTGCTGCTTTGGCAACGTCGCGCATGCTGGGCGCCGACGGTGTATCTGGAGATGGGTGTGTTGTCAAGGCTCCTCCGTGTACCGAAAAACGGGGCGATGCAGAGCAGAGATTCCTGGAAATTAGCCCAACGGGCTGAGGATTTTCAGATTCTACCTGCTTGTGAATTTGGTGTCAATCTGCCCAGGGATTAGGGGCACGTTTTGCGTTGGAGGGGCAAGATTGACCTTCCCGGAAGGTTGTTGCCCTAGCGCGAAACGCACCTTGGGATGAGAAGTTGTTCTATTCTCTTTGTTTATTAAAACATTGGTTTTTGTTTTAGTAAATAGGGGTGTTGACATTCGATTTCTTTTAGTGTACAGTCTAGGCAGTTTGTAGTAAGTCTTCCTAATCCACAAGCTTTCATCAATACCATAACAATAGAAAAGGGCATCGGCGTCTTTGTTTTTGATGCCTGGAAACCTTGCAAGTTGTCCGCTGTCATCCCACTTTTTACGGCGGACGGTTGTTTTTTGCATTCTAATGGTAGACGTTTGGTTTGGGCGCAGTACACGTACGTCTTCACCTTTTGTCATTCACAATCTCAACAAAACTTGAACTGTTTGGCCACAGTTACTCCCTGTGGTCTGCTTCCTCTTACCTGTAATCTATCCTTCCACAGTTTCCTATTCCGTTTTGGTCGGCCCTACACCGGCCTATGACGTTTTTACTCAATTTAGTCACTAGGAGGAACGAATGAGCGAGCATCGAATCTCAAGACGTGCATTCCTACAGCAGTTGGGCTTGATGACTGCGGGTGGTGTGCTGGTGGCGTCCTGTGCGCCGGCGGGTGGGCCGGGGGCAGCGGCGCCTGGCGGGGGAGAAGCAGCCAGCGCCATTGACACTGCTGCGGAAGTGGCGCCGGGCGTTCCCCGCGCCCAGACACTGATCCTCGAAAACCCCACCGGTCGCGTCGTCCCCGCGGATGACTTTAACCGCTGGCGACCGGGCATGCAGTCCGCTTCCACTGGTTTGCAGCAGTTGGGCCTCGACGCCCTCTGGTACATCGACCCCGACGCCGGCATCGACGGTGTATGGGACAATTCGCTGGCTGCCGAGAAACCCATCTACAACGAAGACTTCACGCAGATGACAGTGAAACTGCGCGAGGGCATCTACTGGAGCGATGGCGTCGAATTCACCGCAGACGACCTGATCTACACCGTCGATGTGCAGAAGAACACCCCTGGGCTGGCCTACACCGGTCAATTCACCAAGTATGTGGCTAGCATGGAGAAGCCCGACAACTATACCGTTGTCTTCAACCTGGCCGAACCGAACTCCCGCTTCCACGGTCTCTTCACCGTGCGTTGGAGCGCCTGTTTCATGATGCCCAAGCACATCTTCGAGCAGCAGGCCGACGTGGTTGCCTTCACCTTCAACCCGCCTGTCAGCCTTGGCCCGTATGTGCTTAAGGACTTCGATCCGCAGGGCAACTGGTATTTGTGGGAACGCCGCGAAGATTGGCAGCGCACCACCCTGGCCCGCTTCGGCGAGCCGGCTCCGAAGTTCGCCATGTACATCGCCCCTGGCCCAAGCGACAAGAAGGTCATGGCGCAGACAGCCGGCGATCTCGATGTGATTCACGACATCGCACCCGAAGGCATGATCACCCTGGCGCGCACCAACCCCACCTCCAAGGGCTGGTTCAAGTCTTTCCCGTGGGCCCACCCCGATCCCACGCTGCCCGCTGTGCTCTACAACAACGAGAAGCCCGGCCTCGACAACAAAGATGTGCGCTGGGCGTTGACCCTGGCCATCGATATCGTGCGCGTGGCGATGGCGTCCTACCGCGGCGCGGCGACGATTTCAGCGATCCATGTGCCGCCTACCGGTTTGTATCCCCAATACTACTTTGAACCGCTGCAGGATTGGCTGAATGACTTCACCCTTGATCTGGGTGGGGGTGAAGAATATAAGCCCTACGATCCTTCAGCGGCCACACGCATCGCTGACGCCGCCCGCGAATCGTTAGGCGATCTGGTGCCCACCGACGAAGCTGAGATCAAGAAGGCCATCGGTCTTGGCTGGTGGAACTACGATCTGGATGCCGCCGAAAAGTTGATGATCAAGGGCGGCTGCTCCCGTGGTTCCGATGGCAAATGGTTACTGCCTGATGGTTCGCTCTTCACCATTGCGCTTCTGGCCGAAGGTGACACCCGCCCCATCATGAACCGTGGTGCCAGCATGATCGTGGAGAACTGGCGTGAATTCGGTATCGAGGCGACCCTCGATGTGCGCGACAACGCCACCCGCTCCCGCCTGGCCCTCCTGGGCGAGTTCGACGCCGATTTCGGCTGGACGATTGAGACCTGGGGCGGTCACCCGGATCTCTTCTTCTTCCTCGAATCGTGGCACTCGGACTTTTACCGGCCCACCGGCGAGAATGCAGTCGGTCGCAATCGCATGCGCTGGCAGCACCCCGATCTCGATCCGATCATCGAGACCATCCAGCGCCTCGACTTCGACGATCCCAAGGGCATCGAACTGGGCATCGAATTCATCAAGCTGGCCTGCAACGAAATGCCGATCACGCCGATCATGTCTTACAACGTCTTCTCTGTGTGCGACGAAACCTACTGGGAAGGCTTCCCCACGGCAGAGGATCCCTACACCAATCCCGTCGCCAACTGGGCGAACAGCAAGTATATGTTTGTGAAGATTCGGTCGAAGAGTTCGTAACTTGATGCGGGTTGTATGAGCTAAGAGGAATGAATGAAGAATAATGAATGGGGTAGACGGTGCTGTTTCCTAGTGGGCAACCAGCTTCTCTACACAATCTTCATTCTTCATTCATTCCTTTTTCCCTGGAGGACCCGAAGTGCGTAAGTTTATTCTTAGCTATCTTCTCCCCCGTATCGGCCAATATTTTATGGTCATCTTTTTGGGGGTGACACTGACATTTATCATCCCGCGCTTTTCGCCCAACGATCCGGTGGAGCGGCAGGTAGGGCAGATCATGGCGAGTGGATCGCAGGTCAGCCCGGAGGCGATTGAGCATCTGCGCGAGGCGTTGACCGAGATGTATGGTCTTTCGGGCAGCGATTGGGAGCAATACCTGGCCTTCTGGGGTCGCCTGCTGCGCGGGGACCTGGGGCCGTCGCTCTCTAGCTTCCCTACCCCCGTGACCTACCTGATCGCCACCTCCATGCCGTGGACGCTGGGCCTGTTGCTGACGTCGGTGCTGATTTCGTGGGTGCTGGGCAACATTCTGGGCGGGTTGGCCGGCTATTATACCAACAGCCGCGTCATGGGCGTCATCGACGTGGTGAGCCAGGCCGTGCGCCCGATTCCGTATTACATTATGTCGCTGGTGCTGCTGGCGGTCTTTGCCTACTACATTCCCATCTTCCCGTTTAGCGGCGCTTACCCGCCGGGGACGCGGGTTGAGTTCAGCATCCCCTTCATCATGACCGTCTTCTGGCATTCGTTGTTGCCTGCCATGAGCCTGGTGCTCATCGGCATCGGTGGCTGGTTTATCGGCATGCGCGCCCTCGCCTCTAACATCATCTCTGAAGACTACGTCGTCTACGCCGAAAATGCTGGGCTGCCGGAGCGTAAAATCGTCTTTGACTATGTCATCCGCAATGCCATGTTGCCGCAGATTACAGGGTTGGCGCTGCAACTGGGGTTGATCTTCAACGGCGCGCTGATCATGGAAGTGGTCTTCGGCTACCCAGGCATGGGCACGCTGACGCTGCAAGCCGTCATGGCCAACGATTACACGTTGATCATGGGGATCACCATCTTTTCGATTATCGGCGTCGCCACGTCGGTGCTGCTCCTCGACTTCATCTACCCGCTCTTCGACCCGCGGGTTCGGCATCAATAGAGAATGAATCCATGCTGACAACCACTCGAGATCTGCTCAAATATGACGGTCGCTTTCGCATCGCCTTTGTCTTTCTGTTGGCGGTGCTGACACTGGCGATCCTCTCGACGGTGTCGCCCTACGATCCAGGACGCACCTTCATGGTCCCCGCCGACATGGCGCCGTCGCTGAAACATCCCTTCGGCACCAGTTCGCGCGGGCAAGACATCTTCTGGTGGATGGCCTTTGCTGTACGCAATTCGCTGCTGCTTGGGCTGATCACCGCCGCCGTGTCACGTGTCATTGCCGTGGTGGTGGGGCTGACTGCCGGTTACCGCGGCGGGATGGTGGATCGGGCGCTGATGTCGATCAACGACAGCTTTGTGGTGATGCCGGTGCTGCCCATCCTGATCCTGCTCAGCTTCCTGATCCGCGGCCAGATGAATCTGGTGACGCTGGGCGTAATCATGGGCCTTTTCGGCTGGCCGTGGGACGCACGCCTGATCCGCGCCCAGGTGCTCAGCCTCAAGGAACGCCCGTTCACGCGCACCGCCGTCTACTCGGGGACGCCGTCGTTCCTGATCACGCTCAACGAACACCTGCCCTTTGTGTTGCCTGTGGTCTTCGCCACCACCATCAACAACCTGATCTGGGCCATCGGTATGGAAGTCACCCTCAGCGTGCTCGGCCTTTCCGACGTGACGTTGCCCACCATCGGCACCACGATCTTCTGGGCCAACCAGCATCAGGCGCTGGTGGCCGGCATCTGGTGGTGGCTGGCTGCACCCGTCTTTGTGGCGATTCTGCTCTTCTTGGGGCTCTATCTCTTCTTCTCCAGCGTGAACGAATACATCGATCCGCGCACACGCCTCAGATTGATGGGAGGCTAAGCAATGGCGTTATTAGATGTGCAAGATCTGCGCGCCTACTACCGCACCGAAGTCTACGGCATCTCGCGTACGGTGCGCGCCGTGGACGGCGTCTCTTTTGAACTGCAACGCAATGAAATCTACGGTGTGGCCGGCGAATCAAGTTGCGGCAAAACCACACTGATCAAGGTGATTTCTGGCACGATTAAAAGCCCTTTGAAAGTTGAAACCGGCTCGGTGAACTATCACTTCAGCTCGGGCGACGTCGACATGGTCCGCACCAAAGCCGACGACCTGCGCGCCAACGTGCGCTGGAAAGAGATTTCGTATGTGATGCAGGGATCGATGAGCGTCCTCAACCCCGTGCGCCGCATCATGCGCACCTTCGAGGACATTGTGGGCACGCACCAGGGCATCCCCAACCGTCGTGAATTCGTCGAAGCGACACGCGCCCACATCAACTCTTTGGGGCTGCCGCCCGACGTGCTCAATCTCTTCCCCCATCAGCTTTCGGGTGGCATGCGCCAACGTGTGGCGATTGCGCTGGCCACCGTCTTCCACCCCAGCCTCATCATCGCCGACGAGCCGACCACGGCGTTGGACGTGGTGGTGCAGCGCGGCGTGCTACAAATGCTCAAAGAGATCCAAGCCGCCAGCGGCAATACTGTCCTGCTGGTGACACACGATCTGGCTGTCCACGCCAATGTGGCAGACCGGGTGGCGATTATGTACGCCGGCCGCATTGTGGAAGAAGCGCCCACCGAGATCATCTTCAACCAGCCCAGCCACCCGTACACCCAGCACCTGATCCACTCGTTGCCCGTCATCGGCGACAAGTCGAGCAAGGATGCTTTGAGCGGCGCGCCGCCCAACCTGGCCAATCCGCCCAGCGGTTGCCGCTTCCACCCCCGCTGTCCACACGCTATGGACCGCTGCCGCACCGAGGTTCCCGAAATGATCACGCTCACGGATCGTCATCGCGTCGCCTGTCATCTGGTGGAGGAGGGCGTGTCATGAGCGATTCGCGCAAACTCCTCGACGTAGAGCACGTCACAGTGGAATTTCATGTGGGTGGTCTGCTGGGTGGCACCAAACTGATTGCGGTGAATGACATCAGCTTCGCCCTGGAAAGCGACAAGCCCGAAATCTATACGCTGGCCGGTGAAAGTGGCAGCGGCAAGACGACGCTGTCGCGCCTCCTGTTACACGATCTCGACCCCACCAAGGGGCGCGTCCTCTTCAACGGGCGCGATGTGACCGAGATCAAGAGCCGCACCGATCTCATGGACTTTATGAAGACGGTGCAGCCGGTCTTCCAAAACCCGTTTGAGACCTTCAGTCCGCTGCGGCGAGTGGAAGATTATCTCTTCGACACGGCACGCAACTTCCGCGGGGCCAAGAACCGTCGCGCCGCCGCCGAAATCGTCGACGAATCGCTGCATCAGGTCGGTCTCTCGTTGGATGAGATCCACAAACGCTACCCCCACGAACTGTCGGGTGGACAGATCCAGCGTGTCTCCGTGGCGCGGGCGCTGATCCCCAAACCGCGGCTGATCCTGGCCGATGAACCGGTGTCGATGGTGGACGCGTCCTTGCGCATGGCGATTGTCAACGTCTTCCGCAAACTGCGCGACGAGCAGGATGTGAGCGTCGTCTACATCACACATGATCTGGCAACGGCCTACTACATCAGCGACCGCATCTCCATCATGCTGCGTGGCTACATCGTTGAATCCGGCCCCGTCGAGGACGTGCTGGATCGACCGCTGCACCCGTACACCCAACTGCTCAAAGAATCTGTCCCCAGCCCCATGCCCAAAAACCGGGAATCGTGGGCCAGTCACATTGATCTGGGGACGCTGGAAGTCAAAGAATACACCCGCGTCGGCTGTAAATTCGCCGGTCGCTGCCCACACGTCATGGACATCTGCCGCCAGGCCGATCCCCCCGACGTGCAGGTAGAGGGCCGGACGGTGAAGTGTTATCTATATTAGGGATTGGTGATTAGTGATTGGTGATTGGGGCAGAAAGACCGCCTCTGACCCAATCACCAATCACCAATCACCAATCCCCCCTCTCCCACCGAGGACGCTATGAACGAAATCACGCTGGACGTTAAAATCGCCAAGACAAAGATTGACCGCAACATTTACGGCCATTTTTCAGAGCATTTGGGACGCTGCATTTACGAAGGCTACTGGGTTGGCGAGGATTCGTCGATCCCCAACGAGCGGGGCATCCGCATGGACGTGGTGAATGCGTTGCGCAAGATCAAGCCGCCGGTGATGCGCTGGCCGGGCGGCTGCTTCGCCGACGAATACCACTGGATGGACGGCATCGGCCCGCGCGAAGATCGGCCGACCATGATCAACACCCACTGGGGCGGCGTTGTGGAAAACAACCACTTCGGCACCCACGAGTTCTTCGATCTGTGCGAACTGCTGGACACCGAGCCGTATGTCTGCGGCAACGTGGGCAGTGGCACGGTGCAGGAGATGTCGCAGTGGGTGGAGTACATCAACTTCGACGGCAAAAGCCCGATGACCGACCTGCGCAAGGCCAATGGTCGTGAAAACCCCTGGAATATGAAATATTTCGGCGTGGGCAACGAAAACTGGGGCTGTGGTGGCCGTATGCGCCCCGAATACTACGCCGATCTCTATCGTCAGTTCGGTCTCTACGCCCGCGACTACGGCGACAACAAACTCTACCGCATCGCCTGTGGCGCCAGCGGCGACGACTACCGCTGGACCGAAGTTCTGATGGATGTGGTGGGCACCGAAGGTTTCCGCCGCGGCCCGTACATGGACGGTCTGGCCTTGCACTACTACACGTCGATCCGCCGCCTGGCCGATGGATCGCGCACCGGCTCCGCCACCAGTTTCGACGAAGCCGAATGGGCCGAGATCATCGGCAAGGGGCTCTTCATGGAAGAGCTGGTGCGCAAGCACGGCACGATCATGGACAAGTACGATCCCAAGTGCAAAGTCGATATGATCGTCGACGAGTGGGGCACCTGGTACGAGGCGGAGCCGGGCACCCATCCCCGCTTCCTCTACCAGCAGAACAGCATCCGCGACGCCATCGTCGCCGCCACCCACTTCGACATCTTCCACAAATACGCCCACCGCGTCACCATGACCAACATCGCGCAGACGGTGAACGTCTTGCAGGCGATGATCCTCACCGACAAAGAGAAGATGATCGTCACCCCCACCTACCACGTCTTCGAAATGTACAGCGTACACCAGGACGCAACGATGGTGCCCATCGACGTGCAGAGCGAAACCTACGCCTTCGACGACTACAGCTTTCCGGCGGTCTCGGCGACGGCGTCGGTGGATGCCGACGGCAAACTGCATATCAGCCTGAGTAACGCCAGCCCGCACAAGGACATTGCCGTCTCCGTCTTCGTGCGCGGTTACGAGGGCAAGAACGTCAGTGGGCGTGTCCTGGCGGGTGAGAGCATGAACGCCCACAACACCTTCGAGCAGCCCAACCGGGTGCAGCCCAAGCCCTTCAGCGGCGCCACCCGCACGGCAGACGGCCTCACGGTCACCCTGCCCAAGATGTCGGTGGTTGCGCTCGAAGTCAGCTAATCCGCCACTCGCTTCCTCCTTTCTCCTTGCAAAGAACCGCCGCGATCCTGGATCACGACGGTTCTTTGTGTGGAAGGCAAAAGTCAAAGTGCAAAAGGCAAAATTTCACCGCAAAGGCGCAAAGAGCACAAAGGAAGAAAGAAGAATAGAACGCGGATTGGGCGGATTTTTCGGATTGAGACGAGAATTTTTCTGGAAATCCGCTTTGATCCGCCCAATCCGCTAAATCCGCGTTCTATCGCTGCTCGAACAGTTCGCGCGTCTCGGCATCGGAGGGGAAGAGGGATTCGATGTGCAGTTCCTGGGTGGTCACGTCCAGGGGGGCGCCGAAGGTGGTGATGGTGGAAAAGAAGGCGGCGCGGAAGGGACCCTTGCGCAGCGTCAATTGGACGACGGGCAGGCTGCTGTCCAGGTGGGCGTGGCCATGTTCGTCCTGTAGATTGGGCGGGGCGAGATCGTCATAGAGGCGTTTCAGCGCCGGGTTCTGTGTGGAGACGGCTTCGCCCAGTAGCCGCGCCAGCATCATGCGCTCGAAGACGGGCCAATTTTCGACGTAGGGGCGCAGACCGTCCTCGGCGAAGGTGAGACGGTACATGTTGCCGTACTTCTGCAACGCTTCCGCGCCGGCAAGGACGGTCACCGCGCGGGCGTAGCCCTGGTTGGTCATCACAATGTCGTATTCGGCATCGAAGACCACGGCGGGGAAAGGCTCATGCTGCGCCAAAATGCGCTGCAACGCCTCGTTTACCAGCGCCATCTGCGCCGCGTCCAGCGCGGTGACGGCAAATTCGGGCGCGTAGCCTGCCGCCAACAGCAGCGCATTGCGTTGGCGCAGCGGTAGTCCCAGCGCAGCGGCGATCTCCAGCAGCAGATCCCGGCCTGGCTGGGCGCGTCCTGTCTCCACGAAGCTCAAATGCCGTGTCGACACATTTACATCCAGCGCCAGATCCATCTGGCTCTTGTTGCGCAACAGCCGCCAGTGGCGCACAATGTCCCCGGCCGGGCTGGACACACTTCCGTTGATTCGAGCAACTGCCATCTCGCCTCCCCAAGACGAAAAAATAGAACGCGGATCGAGCGGATTTTACGGATTCAGAAAGAGATTTTCTGGAAATCCGCTTTGATCCGCCCAATCCGCTCGATCCGCGTTCCATCGCATCATCTCTTTACCTCACAGGTAATCGATCCCGGTCTCCGCATGTGATAACTTGATTCTATCGTTACTCATGCCAACCACCGAAAAGGAAACCACCTGTGAAATCACTCAAACCCTTCTACCTGATCGCCTGCGTCGTCGGCACCGTCGTGCCCTGGTACTTCTTCGCCACTTTCTTTGGGCAGGAAGGTTTCGACGTCATCGCCTTGTTTCAGAACTTCTTCCCCAATGCCGCCGCCAGTGGCGCTGCATCGGATCTGCTCGTGTCGATTACCGTCTTCTGGGTGTGGTCGTTCTTCGACGCCCGCGCCAAGGGGATCAAACAGTGGTGGCTCGTGATTCCAGCCACGGCGTTGGTGGGGTTGTCTTTGGCGCTGCCGTTGTATTTGTACTGGCGGAGTGAGAGGTAAGCGGGGTCTACTAGAACGCGGATTGAACGGAGTGGGCGGATCTGAAGGATGTAGAGAAACCCGTCAGATCCGCCCACCGCGTTATGGGTCAATCGCATGTGGGGCGTTGGCGATCCTGCCAGCCCGGTGACTTTTGATGCAGGAACGCGACAACATCCGGGTCGGTGATCACTAGGCAGTTGTCCCATAGATATAGTTGCTGAATATTGCTGAGATTGCGTATGGTACTAGGGAGAGTGCTTAGCTGATTAGCAATGAATTCCAAATACCAAAGGCGGCTGAAGTTACCGATTTCAGGCGGCAAGCTCGTCAGTTGGTTTGCCGTGACTGCTAGAACTTCTAGACGACTGAGATTACCAATTTCAGGCGGCAAGCTGGAAAGTTGATTACCCGACAGGTGTAACTCCCCTAGGGTGCTAAGATTGCCAATTTCAGGTAACAGGCTGGTCAACTGATTGTTACGGAGTGCTAAGTACCAGAGGCTATTAAGGTTGCCGATTTCAATTGGCAAACTGGTCAGTTGGTTGTCGCTTAGTTCCAACCTTTTGATGCTGCTGAGGTTGCCGATTTCAGGTGGCAGGCTAGTCAATTGATTCTGCGAGAGATCCAAGATCTCTAGATTGCTGAGGTTATCGATTTCAGGTAACAAGTTGACCAGTTGGTTGTTCCCAATGTATAACTCGCGAAGGCTGCTGATGTTGCCAATTTCAGGCGGTAGGTTGGTCAGTTGGTTCTGAGTGAGGTATAACCTGGTAAGGTTGCTAAGATTGCCGATTTCAGATGGTAAGCTTGTTAGTTTGACTGTTGCCAGATCTAAGATTTCTAGAGTATTGAGGTTACCGATTTCAGGTGGCAGGTTGACCAGTTGGTTATATTTGAGGTCCAAATGGTGAAGACTGCTTAGATTCCCGAATTCTGGCGGCAAGCTGGTCAGTTGGGTGTTTGCGACATCCAAGACCTCTAGGCTGCTGAGGTTGCCGATTTCGGCTGGCAGGCTGAACAGTTGGTTCCCGGGGAGAGACAATGTCTTTAGATTACTGAAGTTGCCGATATCAGATGGCAGTGGGCCGACAAGTCCGTTGCCAAGTAGAGCGATCACCGATACATATCCATCTACGCAGTAGATACCGTGCCACTGGCAGGGCGTGGATGTGTTCAACCACCCATCCGAAATTATCCACGAAGGACTTGAATCAGCTAAGGGTGGATTTGTGGCCAAGAATAGCGCGACGAGGGCCTCACACTCACTATGTGGTATTTCCGTTACACTAGAACAACTGAAAAGGTCTATTACGTTTGGTAGGTAGAGCAGATGCTCTGTTGGCGGTGGCTCTTGAGCGTGTGTCACGTCTGCTCGAATCTTCAGCGCCAACAGAGTGGTAAGCAGCAAACAGATCAGTAGCGCCAGTCGATGTTTCATAAACTGCTCCTAAAGGTGAAATGCTGAAATACGAGGGCGATGCGGGCATCAGGCTGCACAGGGTCGATGGAGTGCTTCGGAGTGTTGATGCATGTCAATCATAGCAGAACAAAATGTACGACACAATCTTCGGCGACTTTGTCCCGTTCGTGCACCCATCAACCGCCGCGGTCGGTGTCAGTGCCTGGCACTGACTCGACCCACTTTCGATTGGCAACCGGTCCCGTCAAGCATGACCCGCACGCAGGTTGCGTGCGGCTACGGCGGCGACGA
The DNA here is from genome assembly GCA_016124945.1 of bacterium. Taxonomy (GTDB): domain Bacteria; phylum Chloroflexota; class Anaerolineae; order Caldilineales; family Caldilineaceae; genus RI-153. The sequence continues at coordinate 73,114 of WGMT01000076.1, forward strand.
ACACCAACGTGGACACAAAGCCAACCGTAGCTGCGGCAACCTGCCGCAGGACAAACTTGACCCGTCGCGCACCAA
>WGMT01000101.1 GCA_016124945.1 bacterium
TACAGGGTGAGACGTTACAGGGTGAGACGTTACAGGGTGAGACGTTACAGGGTGAGACGTTACAGGGTGAGACGTTACAGGGTGAGACGTTACAGGGTGAGACGTTACAGGGTGAGACGTTACAGGGTGAGACGTTGTATTGGTTTGTGCGGTTCCCTTAATTTCTGCAAACTTTGCCAGCCTATCCGCTTACTGGTATGATTGCAAAGATTACAGGACTGTGGAAAACCCACGAAGGTTTGTCCATTCTAGCACAGTCGGCAGGGCCAACCAAACGATTCCGCCGGAACAGAACATATTGACGGCGATTCACTTGTATCGGCTAACTGTGCACCTGAGGCTGAGTAGCTACGCCATCGGCATGCCTTAGGTCGGGCACCCGTTGTCCATTCTCCCCCAGAATCACCAGAGCAGCAAGAGGTAAACTGTGAGCCAGTACGGTCGTTTGATCTGTATTAGTGGTCCTGATACCGGTAAAGAGTACGAACTCAACCGAGATCGTATGCTAATTGGGCGGTCGTCGACGCAAGATATTGTGCTAAACGACAATTATGCCAGCCGTCAGCATGCTGAGATCCACTACCTGCAGAACGCATACCGCGTTCATGATTTAGGCAGCAAAAACGGCGTTTGGGTAGATGGCAGGCGACTGGGCGAAGGTGCTACCGCCTGGCTTGAAGACGGCATAGAGGTGCAGTTTGCGTCAACCCGTTTTCGCTTCCAGGACCCGTCCGCCACAATTACGGCGCCGGCGCTGATCGCTGTGCGCGAACCCGCTCTGCGCGTGGACCCATCTACCCGCCAGGTCTATGTGGACGGTATCCTGTTGGAACCACCATTGAGCGTCAAACAGTTCGATCTGCTCTGGTATCTCTTCCAGAACCGTGGGCGGGTGGTTAGTAAAGACGAGATCGCTGTCAACGTTTGGCCCGAGGTGGAGGGCGAGGTGTACGACGCCAATATCGATCGGATGGTAAGCCGTGTGCGTTCCCGCATTGAGCCGGAAATGAGCGAGGATCCCCGCTTTATTGTCACAATACGCGGTTATGGCTATCAGATGAAGGACGACGCTGTATGACCACCTACTGCGATGTCGCCCCCGGTGATCCGCTGCATGGGCCTTACCACGATGGTGAATATGGCTTCCCCGTGCGCGATGACACTATCCTCTTCGAGCGGCTGATCCTGGAAATCAACCAGGCCGGCCTTTCGTGGGTCACGATTTTGCGCAAACGGGACAATTTCTGGCGCGCCTATGAGGGGTTCAACATCGACTCTGTGGCCGCCTACGGTGAAGAGGATCGCCTGCGTTTGCTCTCTGACGCTGGGATCATCCGCAACCGCCTCAAAGTGGACGCCGCCATCGAAAATGCACGGCGTTTGCAGGCGATCCGCGATGAATACGGCTCCTTTGCAGTCTGGCTGGATCATCACCATCCCCTTGCCAAAGAGGAATGGGTGATGCTTTTCAAAAAGACATTTCGCTTCACCGGCGGCGAAATTGTGGGTGAGTTTCTGATGAGTACCGGCTACCTGCCCGGTGCGCACGTGGAAAGCTGCCCTGTGTTTGCTGAGATCGCCGCCCTCAATCCTCCGTGGATGCATGCAAAGGAATAGGTCCGCTTGCTTTCCCTTTTGCTGACGTTACGCCAGTTCGTGCATGCCATTCAGTTTGCCGCCCGCGATCCTGAATTCCGTACCCTTGCCGCGTTGACAGCCACGCTCTTGGCGCTTGGCACCCTCTTTTACCGCATGATTGAAGGTTGGAGCTGGCTCGACAGCCTCTACTTCTGCGTCATCACCCTGGCTACAGTCGGTTACGGTGATTTCAGCCCCCAAACTGCTGCCGGCAAAATCTTTACCATGATCTACATCTTCCTGGGCATCGGCCTGCTGGTTGCTGTCTTCACGCGGTTGGCCGATGCACTGCTTCAGTCTCGTCGTGAATCATGATTTGAACGATGATGCGTCTCTCTCCCTTTTCTCCGTTGTGTAGATTGTTCAAGAAGCTCTAATGGATCGCTGTGCAACCTTCTTCTGGCATCCCCTTTGGGAGGCTGATAAAATGGATCTGCTGTTCTGCGTGCATGGCAGGTCAACCTACTTCATTTTCAGCGTGGATGTTTATGCGTTGACGCTCCATGCCTCCTTCCCCCTCCCCGCGCGGATGATTGTCCACGTATTGCCGGCACACCTTGCCCCCGTACTCTTTCGCCAGGCCATGAGACAACCCGCATCTGAAGGGGAGATTTTGTGTTCGGAGAGCTGGATACAACGGTAGAATACAACGGGCCGCAGGCCGACTTTGTATCTTTTACCGGTAGCCCGATTTGGGGCTACAGCGTGCCCGAGGTGATCAGCTATGCCGTTGATCGCGGTTGGGAGCATCATTTCAGTGAGCGACTGCTCACTCCCTATGGCCCCTCGCCACTGGTAACCCATTTTACAACTGCATCGGGGCGTAGTGTTTTTTTGGGATCCCGTCGTATGGAGAAGTGATGGGTAAAGACTCATTGCTGCACCGCAACTTTGAGCGTGCCTATTGGATTTTGTGGAAGGCCGGGGTCAAGGCAATGCTCGTGGGCGGCACATCCGGCGTGGCCGAGTGGCGAACAGGTGACGCCGCCATCCGTCCTGGGGATGTGGTGCTGCCTTGGAGTTTTTACACACGCTGGGTCCATCGTGGCCTGCCTGGCACACACTTCGAGTCGATGTTGTCCAAAGGGCACTTACTGCTTGGCGATCCTTTCTGCCCCGAGGGCGCGGCGGCGCTGGCGGATCGCTTTCAACTTTTCACCGAAGGGGGCATGATACGCCGAGTGCGCACACCTGCCGACACGCGAGTGGCCAGGGTTGTACCCGAATCCATTGCCTTTGAAACCGAGTTCGACATCCTCCACTGGATGGCGACGAGTAAGATTGCATCGGAGCTGCAGCCTGATCGCCCGCCCGTGGTGACGATACACGGTGACTGCCTTAACCCGATCCTGGCGCGCTACCTGGGTATCCACGTGCTCTACTATCACATGATCTCCAATTATGCCCAGGGATTAGGCTGTGTTGACATTTCACAGGTCTCCTCTGGCCAATTTGGCATTGAGCGACAACTTACCAGGAGACCGCACTGTAAATGTCAACAGAACCTAGTGTCCCAAGAGGAGACCGCCCGTGATATCCACCATCTCTACAGCAAAGTCTTCCCTTCTATTGCCCTTGACATCGAGTTCAATCTACTCGACACGCTAGAGATGCCCACTGGCGCACACTGCAAATGTACCAGTAGCTACCACAAAGCGCCGCCGGTATTTAGCCAGGCACTGACTCAACCGGAGGAGTGAAATGTGATTCGTGTTGCGTGAATGGAGGGTGTAGCCGCGTTTTGGGGTCGCTGCCGGTTTGCAAGTATGCTTATATGAAGATGACATCATCAATCACGAATCACGAATCACGCAAAGGAAATCAACATGGTAACCGCACTCATTTTGATGACCGTCAAACGAGACCGCATTCGCGAGGTGGCTGAGGAACTGGCCGGCATCGACGGCATCTCCGAAGTCTATTCTGTGGCAGGACGTTACGATCTGATCGCCGTGATCCGCGTGCACAAGAACGAGGAACTGGCTGAACTTGTTACAGAGACCATCCGCAGCTACGAAGACATTACGCAGACCGAGACAATGATTGCGTTCCGATCCTATTCACGCCACGACCTCGAGCAAATGTTCTCCATCGGCCTGAGTTAATCTGCCAAATAGATCCAGAAATCTATCCACACGTGATTCCACTGCAAAAAGACCTTTTTCACCGCAAAGAACACAAAGATCACAAAGAAATAGAGTGGAAATCTTTGTGTTCTCTGCGTTCTTTGTGGTTGATTCCTGCTTTTTGCAGTGGACTCACAGATTACACAGATTTTCAGGATTAAAGAGAGCGTGATCGCCAGAACAGACCCATCAGGAATTTGCCACCTGATGGGTCTATATTTACACTTCGTCCCCAGTCCCCGCCGACCGCAGCGGTCGGATCCACAGTCTCATTCCATCCGTTCACCCTCCGTTTACCCAAGTTCGGTTGATCTTCACGTCGAAAATATGATGTAATATGAATCGTTATCTTTGGACGATAGAGTCGAACTCGTGTCTTTACACAGGGACCGGTGATAATGCAGGGTGAAAAAACAGATTTTGACGTTCGGCAGCACAACCGTCGTGCCTGGGATGTGGCTGTGGAACGTGGCAGTCAGTGGACGATCCCCGTCTCGGCAGCCGATATTGCTGCGGCGCGACAGGGAGAATGGTCGATTGTGTTGACGCCCACCAAGCCGGTGCCGCGCACCTGGTTCCCATCGTTTCGAGATGCCGAGATTCTCTGTCTTGCCTCCGCCGGAGGCCAGCAAGGGCCGATCTTGGCGGCGGCGGGTGAGCATGAAGGTGCATCTGTCATTGTCTTTGACAATTCGCCGGCACAACTTGCCCGAGACCGTGCGGTAGCCGACAACGAGGAGTTGGCCCTAATCACCGTGGACGGCGATATGCGTGATCTCTCCGTCTTTCCCAATAACACCTTTGATCTGGTCTTTCACCCTGTCTCGAATCTCTTTATCCCCGATGTACGACCGGTTTGGTGTGAAACCTACCGTGTCCTTAAGCCCGGTGGGGTGCTCCTGTCTGGATTTATTAACCCCATCCACTATCTTTTTGATCAGCAGGCGGCAGATTCCGGCATCTTGACGGTTCGTCACAAATTGCCCTATTCTGATCTGGTGAGCATCAGCCAGGAAGAACGTAACGCATACATTGAGGCTGAGGAAGCTGTAGAGTTTGGACACACCCTTACGGATCAGATTGGCGGCCAACTCGATGCCGGTTTTGTGGTCGTGGGCTTCTACGAGGACAAGTGGCCTGGCACGATGTTGGCCGAATATGCCGATAGTTACATCGCAACCCGAGCCGTAGCTTTGAAATCATAACGTCAGGGAGTTGACGTTTTGCCTGCGGGATTTGTACGTTCTGCTTAATTTTAGAGACGAGTAGGCTAAATTACTTTTAGACGTCTACCGCTCTATTTGTCATTTTTCGTTCAGGCGTGTTACTCTAGAATTTAGGTACGTAAGCTGTTTGCGAATCGGCGTAAGCTTCACAGTCGATTAATCGTTGCCAACCACTTGCCAAGATTGCAAACGGTTTTCCGTTCCGTCATCGGGTGTCCCGATCTGACGCTTTTAGAATCAACGTAGTCTGTTTGAAGAGGAAAGGAAGGAAACTATGGCCTACGCGCATACCAACTCGAAGGGCAATACCTACTATCTCCATTCTAAGGAGACAACGCTCCGCAACGGACGCAATCAGACGCTCTACTTCTTTGCCAAAGAGGTAAAGGACGGTTCGCTGGACAATGTCCCCGAAGGCTACGAAGTTGCCGAGAGCAAGAACGGGCTCCCCGTTCTGAAGCGGAAGTAAGAACTGGCTGGCAGAGTAGGGCGTCGGAAAGTCCGGCGCCCTTCTTTTTTGCCCGTGATTGAGGCCAAACCCGGCAGTATTCTGCAAACCTGCCGGGTTTCCTCGGCTGAACACGTATAACTCTACTGGAAAAAGCCTTTTTCACCACAGAGAACACAGAAAACACAGAAAACACAGAAAAGTAGAGTGGAAATCTTTATGTTCGCCGCTTTCTTTGTGGTTGATTTCTGCTTTTTGCAGTGGACTCACGTATATATCTTTGATGAGAAAGGAAAACAGAATGACACAGCAGGCAACCGCAGGGAACACTGTCCGCGTCCATTACGTGGGGACACTTGACAACGGCGAGCGCTTTGACACTTCTGTAGGTGGCGATCCGCTGGAATTTACCCTGGGGGCCGGGCAAGTTATCCCTGGTTTCGAGGAAGCCATCACCGGGATGGAAGTTGGCGAGACCAAACAGGTGCGTATCCCCGCCGAACAAGCCTACGGCCCGTATCGCGATGAGATGGTCCTCGAACTGCCGCGCGAACAACTCCCCAGTGATGTTGAGCTTGAGATCGGCCAGCAGGTGCAGATGCAGCAGGGTGAACACGTCTTTGTGGTGACCGTTGAAAAAATCGGCGAAGATACCATCACCTTTAATGCCAATCATCCGCTTGCCGGCGAAGCGCTTAACTTTGATTTGCGGCTAGTTGAGATCCAATAAGCCAAACGCGAAGATAGAACGCGGATTGAGCGGATCTGGCGGATTTGCACGGATGGCCGGTAAATGTTACGGCAAATCCGCTGTATCCGCCCGATCCGCTCAATCCGCGTTCTGTTCCTATACACCCAGCAACCCCGCAACGTTGACGAATTCCCTTGGCCTGTACTACCATGGACGATACAGATCGTTCGTTCGTTTGCAAATCCCCCCCGGAAAGAGGACCATCGTGGACATCAGTCAGCTCTCTATCGAAGAAAAAATCGAAGCGTGCCCACCTGCACTGCAAGAAATCATCGAAGACTTTCGCAGCGCCGTACCCCAGGAACGCATCGAGTATCTAATCGACTTCGCCATGGAGATGCCGGATCTCCCCGAATGGCTGCACAACAAGCGTGATGCGATGGAGCAGGTCCACGAATGCCAGACACCTGTTTTTGTCTTCACCGAAGTAAAAGACGACAAGGTGCAATTCTACATCGATGTCCCACGCGAATCGCCCACCGTACGCGGTTATGCTGCCATTGTGGCCGAAGGGCTTAACGGCTCCTCACCCGATGCCGTTCTCCAAGCGCCCGAAGACGTACACATGCTGCTGGGGTTGCACGAAGCCATCTCTCCCCAACGCCTGCGCGGACTTCACGCCCTCATCGCCTACCTCAAGCGGCAATTGGTGGCGCAGATGAATTGACGATTGACGATTTGCGTGGTGCGTGGTGCGTGGTGCGTGGTGCGTGGACTACTTGACAATGTCGCACGTTCCATTCGCAAGGTCGTCCACGATCAATCGAAAATCGTCAATCGAAAATCGTCAATTCCCAAGCACCGGCCCATCCAAACAGAGCAACTTCCCCCCGTGTTCGCAGGCGCCGCAGATGCCGATGGCGCAGCGCATGTAGGCTTCCCAACTCAACTGCGCGGGGACATGATATTGCTGCCCAATCGCTTCCAGCGCCGCCAACATGCCGTGGGGACCGCAGGCATAGATCCCGTCTATGGCGTCGGCGCTGAGGAGCGGTAAGAGCGCGTCCACCACCCGCCCAGGGACGCCCTCGCTGCCGTCTTCGGTGGTGGCAATCCAGTCAAGCCGTGTGCCAGACGACAGCGCCGCCAACTGGGCAAATTGGGTGCTGTAGAGCAGATCCACGCCAGTGCGCGCCCCCACGATGACGGTGATGCGTTCGGCCTTCCCCATTTGCGTGCGCGCCAACCAGTAAAGCGGCGCCACCCCATACCCGCCCCCCACCAACACAGGACGTTTCATCGTCTCATCCAGGTGAAAGCCTTGCCCAAACGGCCCACGGATCCACAGTAGATCGCCGGGTTTCTTTTCGTGTAGTAGGTTGCTGAATGGACCCACCGCCGTCACCATCAACGTGATGGGGTCGGCGTTGACCAGTGAAAATGGCTTCTCGTCGAAGCGAGGTAACCAGGCCATGACGAACTGGCCGGGGTAGGCATCGAGTTTGCCGTCGAGGACAAAGGTCTTGGTGCGGTAGTTTTCGTCGTAGATGGCGCGGATGGTGAAGGGGGTGGGCAGGGCAATCGCTTCTGCGGTGTGGACAGGCGCAGGCTGCAACATGGGTGGCTCCTCAAGCGGGTTTTTCGGCGATCAGTATCATGGTCTGCGGCAAGTAAACGGCGATCTCGCTGGTGTATTCGTCAGCCCAGGGATCGTCGGCCCAGTCGGGTGGGATGGTGAATTCGAGCAGGCGGCGGAAGGTTAAATTTGATTCGTGTAGCCAGTCGAGCCACTGTGAAAGTGGACGGTGGTAGGTGCGCATCGGTGCGCCGGTGTCGGCGAAAGACCAGCGCATCGGTTGCGTGTCGAAGTAGTCGCGGGCGGGCAACACCTCTTCGTCTTTCGTCTCTTGATCCCAGAAACAGGCGCGGATGGGGTGGTCTTGGCTGAGGATGAGCTTGCCACCAGGTCGCAGTGTCCGCTCACACTCACGCAACACGGCGAGGACGTCCTCTACGTAGGGAAACAGGTAGACGGCAAGCAGCCAATCGAGGCCGGCTGTGGCCACGAAACCAAGATCCACCGCTTCCCCCTGCCTAAAATCAACGGACGCCTCTTCTTCTTGCGCAAGTCGGCGGGCAAAGTCGATCTGGGCATCGCTCAGGTCAACCCCGGTGACATGCGCGCCTTGCTGCGCCAGGACAATACAGTTCTGCCCGCCGCCGCAGCCAATCTCCAGAATATGTTTGCCCGTCACGTCGCCGAGCAAGTTCAACGTCCGCTCATCCGGCGCAATCGGCCCGTAGTGGACGCAAGCCGTCCCAATACGGTGCTGCGCCTGATAGCGTTCGGCGGCTCGGTTCCAAGATCGGCGCTGTTGGTGAACTGTCACAGGGTCTCTCTTTCGGGGCGTGATTCGTGATTCGTGTTGCGTGGGTAGACGATGTTGTCTTCTGATTGGCAGCTTGCAGGTGTGCAAGTATGAAGTTGATAATTCTTCACAAATCACAAATCACAAATCACAAATCACCCAATCAGCACATTAAGATCAAAGACCGGCCCATGCACACACGCCCGTGTCCAGCCGCCACGCGGCAGGGGGACGACGCAGGCGAGGCAAGCGCCGACGCCGCAGAGCAGGTCGGCGTGGACGAGTACCTGGCAGAAGCCGGCGTCGACGTGGAAGCGGTGATCGCGCACCACCTGGTGTAGGGCGGCAAAACGTGTGGCCGGTAGCGCTGCGCAGAGTTGATCGGCCCAGCGCACTGTTTCGCCTAACACTTTGCGCCACTCGTCTTCGGTCACCGCGGCGTGGACTTCCAACACCAGCGGCAGCGTGTCGAGCAGCGCCGTGGACAGCGGCTTGTCGCTCTGTATCACCAGCGTCACCCGTCCACCGCGGGCGAGCATCGGTTCCACTAGTGGCATCAGCCAGGAAAGTTGTCCTTCTGGGTGTCGAAGATCGGCCACCAGCGCCAGGTTGCGGCTCTGCGCGTGGATCTGAAATCCGTTGCCCAACGGGCCGAGCAGGTTGATCGTCGATCCCGCCGGTCGAGATGCCAGCCAGGTGTAGCCGGGATCATCTGAACCAGGATCATCTGAGAGGCCCGGCACGATGAGCGACCACTCTTCTTCTTCGGTCCACGTCATGCGCCCGCCGATAAAGAGCGGACGGCGCAGGTAGATGCCCCAATCCTCGCCGCGGTGGACGCCGCTTTCCGCCGCACAGCGCGCCAGGACGTAGCGCCCTGCTGTTTCCAGCCGGTCATCGAGCAGACCCGCCGGTGCCAGCACACGCAGCCGTCCCCATTCGTCGAGCGGCGCGGCCACAACGGCGCAAATTGAGCCATCGGCCAGTGTCGCCGCCTTTGATTCAGATGCCGTTGACTGCTGTGCCACGGTCACCTCTCCTGTTCCCTTGCTGTGGTACAATAGCGACGATTGCCCTGGCATTGTGGCATAGCCAACGCTGAATGGGCAAGATCGCAGGAAGATGTGGGCATCTGATCTGCTGGAAAGGGACTCAATGGCGCGTCAAATTCGTCTTCCTCGGCCGGGCGTGTGGCTAGACAGGTTTCTCAACCGCAAACTGCCTGCCGACCGCCGCATTTCGCTGCGTGTGGCCTGGCCGCTCTACCTTTTTCCCTGGTTGTTGATCTTACAACTGATTGATCCCAGCCCGTTGTGGATGGCGCTCATGGTGGCGCTGCTGGGCTTCTACGCCGCCGGGCTGGCCTGGGTGCGCGCTCAGGCGCGGGGACTTTCTCTGATCCGTCGCCGTTTAGGCTCGATGATCGTGGTGGGCGATGCCGTCTCCGAAGAGTTTACATTGGAAAATCGCAGCTCGCTGCCGCTGCTGTGGGCCGCCTTTGAAGACGAATCGTACCTGCCCGACTACAGCCCAGGGCAGGTGGCCAGTTGTGGGGCCGAAGCGGCGGTGCGCTGGAAGAGCGAAGCCATCTGCCGTCGGCGTGGCGTCTTTCGGCTGGGGCCGCACTCGCTACATAGCGGCGATCCCTTCGGCCTCTTTCGCCTGCACATCCGCAGCGATCAACAAGAATCGCTCCTGGTTTATCCGCGGGTGGTGCATTTGCCGCCCCTTGATCTCCCACGCGGACAGACCTCCGGCCGCGACCGACGTCGCCGCCCTCTGCAAGGGGACCTGCGCTCGCCCACGGTGCGCGTCTACCAGCCCGGAGACAGCCTGCGCCGCATCCACTGGCCCACAACCGCCCACCGTGGACAGCTCATGGTGGCCGAACTGGAAGAAGAACCCAGCGGCGATCTCTGGATCGTCCTCGATCTGAACAGCGCCGCCCAATCGGGGACAGGCGAACAGAGCACCCTGGAAACCAGTGTGATCCTCGCCGCCAGCCTTGCCGCCGACCTGCTCGGCAGCAACGAACGCCGATCCGTGGGCCTGCTCACCGTGGGCCGCCTGCCCGAAGACGATGACGCCGCGCCCGAAGACGAGACGATCCTGCTGTCGCCGCAGCCGGGCCGCGGCCACCTGTGGCGCATCCTCGCCGCGCTGGCCCCCATCCAGGCAGGTCGGCTGTCCGCCGCCGATCTCTTGCAGCGCAACCGCCCGCTCCTGGGCAAAGGACACACCATCGTCGTCATCACGTCGCAAATCGGCGACGATGCACCTGATTGGCTCGCGCAACTGCTCCACCTGCGCCGCAGCGGCGTCGACAGCAGTGTTCTTGCCGTGACGCCTGCCGTGGCGCCTGCGCTGAACGAGGGAAATGGCGCGCAACAGATCCTCGCCGCCCAACAAGATCGACTTTCGGATCTCCTCGTGCGCCAGGAAATTCCCGTGCGCTTCTTGCAGGCGGGCACGCCCATGCGCGCCGCGCTCACCTATCGCCGCCGCCGCACCGAACTGCGCACCACGCCCACCGGTGGCGTCATCGCCCGCGAAGTCGAAGAGGAGGTAGGATGAACGCCTCTCTCGCTCGCCAAGATGGCCGCAATTGGGCGCTGATCGCCCTCGGCTGGGCGATCCAGCGCTTCCGACCTGCGCTGGGCTGGGTCACCTTCCTGGCGGCACTGCTCTTGCTCGTCCTCGCCGTCTTTGCCGTGCGCGAGGCGCGCTGGGTCAACGTCTCCCGTTACGGCGTCGTCCCCGAATGGACGGTGCTGGTCGGCCTGCCGGTGGCCTGGCTTTTTGTGCGCCGCGCCCAACAGTTCGCCGGGCGTAGGCGTCTCTTCGGCGCGCTGCTCTTGTTCCTCGGCTGGCTGGGGATCGGCGTTGTGGTGATCAGCCAGGTGATGCTGGGGTGGATTCCGTCGCTTTTGCGCCTGCAACAGAGCGCGGTGACACAGAACTGGCCCGGCCTGCTTGCCGACATTCTGGCACAGTGGAGCTCCTGGGGTTGGCGCTTGCAACAGTGGTGGATCGGGGTACAGGCAGGCGGTGCGTTGCAAGATGACATTGTTTTCCTGTCGATGATCGTGACCGCGCTTTGGCTGCTCGCCGGGTTGACAGCCTGGCTGGCCCTACGCAGCCGCAATGGACTGCTCACCGCGCTCCCGGCGTTGTGGACGTTGACGTTGATCCTCTACTACGGCAGCGGCGACCGCTATTTGTTGATCCTTGCCCTCGCCTTGGCGATCCTGTTGCAACTATGGCTTGATCAGCGCAACCTCGAAGCCGAATGGCAGCGCCGCCGTATCGACTTCAGCACGGCGCTGATCATCGACCGCGCCGGCGTGGTGCTAGGGATCACCCTGGTGGTGCTGGTGGTGGCGTGGCTGATCCCGTCCCCGCGGGTCGAGGCGACGATGCGCTGGGCCTACGACCGGCTCGCGCCCGTCTACCAGCCTATCGAAGATACGGGCAAGCGCCTCTTCCCCGATCTCGAACGCCCAATGCGTGGCCGACTGGGCGGCGGCATCGGCGACGGCCTGCCCAACAGCTTTCTCCTGGGTGCAGGACCCTACCTTTCCGAAATTCCGGTGATGTGGGTGGGCACCAACTGCACCTTCACCTCGAATCTTTCCGACTTTTACGAAGAACCGTCGCTGCGTTTCTACATGCGCCGCGCCACCTTTGCCGAATACAATGGCGGCGGTTGGGCCAATCCTGTTGGCCTGGGCCGTACCGAAATCGCCGCCCAACGCAATTGGACAAACGCCGCCTGGACAGATCGTATCCTTGTGCGGCAGTGGGTGCGCCTGGCCGATGCCGCCACGCTGCTCTACGCCACAGGCGAGCCGGTGGAAGTGAGCATCAACTATCAGGCCACCCTGCGCAGCCCGTTCGATCTGGTGGCGCTGTGGGCCGACGGCGAACCGGTGGACCGCTACGACGTCGTCTCGGCGGCGCCTTCGGTAGACGAGGAGAGCCTGCTGGCGTGGCCCGGCTTCGGCGCGGAGCGTCCATTGCCCGAGGATCTGGCGATCCACCTGCAACTGCCCGACACCATCACCCAGCGTACCCGCGATCTGGCGGCACGCCTGGTGGAAGGACAAGAGACGCCCTACGCGCAGGCCCGCGCCATCGAACAATATTTGCGCGGCTTCTCCTACGATCTCGACGTCTCCGAACCCCCCGCCGACGTTGATGTGGCCGACTACTTCCTCTTCGACTTGCAGCGTGGCTACTGCGACTACTACACCACGGCCTTTGCCGTCCTGGCGCGCACGGTGGGTCTGCCCACTCGTTTTGTCACCGGCTACGTGCCCGGCGGCTGGAACCCCGAAGCACAAGAATGGGTGATCACCGAAGCCGAAGCCCACTCGTGGCCCGAAGTCTACTTCCCTGATCTGGGTTGGGTGGCCTTCGAGCCGACGGCAGGTCGTTCCGTCCTCTCGCGCGTGGACCTGGAAAGCGGACGCACGCCGCTCTCGTTGCCGCCGGTACAGCCACAGGAGAATGCCCCCGAACCCGCCCCTCAATTCACCTGGAACTGGCAGATGCTGGTCTGGCTGATTCCATTGTTGGGGCTGGTGTTTGTGGGGTGGCGTTGGTTCGCTGAGCGTCGTCACCGTGACCCGTGGGGCGCGCTGATCCGTTGGGGCGGGCGGCTGGGTCGTCCATACCAGGACGTGGAAACCGAATTGGAGTATGGCCGCGGTCTGGCCGGTCACATCACTGCGGCGGGTGGCGAACCGGAGCGTGCCCGCCGCCTGAGCCGCTCCGTCCTTGCGCTCACCGAAGAGGTAAGCACAGCACGTTACGCGCCCGAAGATGCGCGGGAAGAGGCTGTCGTCCGCGCCGCGGAGCGTTGGCGAGAGGTGAGGAGGGATTAGGGATTGGGGACTGGGGACTGGGGACTGGGGATTGGGCAAAAGCTCGGTGGAAAGGGGATGATGTGATGATGCTCGTAAAGTTTCATCATCCCATCATCACCCGTCAACAAACTTCTACCCAGTCCCCAGTCCCCGATCCCTAATCCCTCAAAAAATGCTTCTGCACCTTCCCCATTGCGTTGCGCGGCAGTTCGTCTACGTAGCGGAATTGGCGGGGGATTTTGAAGCCGGCGAGCTGGTGTTTGCACCAATCGATGAGGACGGCTTCGTCCAGCGCACCGTCGCAGACGAGGCAGGCCATGGGCACTTCGCCCCACTCGGGGTGCGCTGTGCCGATGACGGCCACGTCGCGGATGCCGGGGTAGGTGAGCAACAGTTCTTCGATCTCCCTTGGGTAGATGTTGAAGCCACCGCTGATGATCAACTCATGACGTCTCCCCAACAAGGTGACATAACCGGTCTCGCCGTCCTGTACGGCTAGATCGCCGGTGTGAAACCAGCGAATCCCCAGGCTGTCGCTGCTGAAGCTTTCGGCCGTCTTGACCGGATCGTTCCAGTAGCCGTCGAAGACATTGCTGCCGCGCACCAACAATTCCCCTTCGCGACCGGGCGTCAGATCGTTCCCCGTTTCGTCCACAATCCGCGCAAAGACGCCGGGTAGCGGCGTCCCCACGGTGCCGGCCAGGCGCGGACCGGCATAGGGATTGCTCAAATTCATGCCGGTTTCGGTCATGCCGTAGCGTTCGAGGATACGTTGGCCGGTCAACTGCTCGAAGGCGCTGTGTGTCTCTGCAGCCAGGGGCGCGCTGCCTGAACAGAAGAGGCGCATGGCGCTGAAATCGGGCCGCGTCTCCATCTTTTCGATGAGGTCGATGAGGCGCACGTAGAGGGTGGGCACACCGAAAAAGAGCGTTGCGCCGCCTGATCCCAGCACCTGGATGCTCTCCTCGGCGTCGAATTTGGGGCGTAGACGTGTCGTCGCACCTGTGGCCAGTGCGCAGTGCAGCCCCACCACCAGCCCGTGGATGTGGAAAAGCGGCAAGGGCAGTAGGATCACGTCTTCGGCGCACCAGGCCCATGCTGCCAGCAACCCCGTCACCGTCGCGAGCACGTTGTTGTGGCTGAGCATGGCGCCCTTGCTGCGCCCCGTAGTGCCCGACGTGTACATGATCAGCGCCAGATCCTCGCCGTGGACAATGGGCGGGTTTGGCGTCTCCTCTGTTTTGGGGAACCAGGCGTCGAGATCGTCTACGGAAAGCACCTGGGAGACGCCGCGCAGATCCTCCGCGTCCATTTCGGCGAGGACAGGCTGCTGTGCCGCTTCGGTGAGCAGAAAACGCGGCGTACAGTCACTGAGGATGTGGCGGATCTCCAGCCGCCGGTAGCGCAGATTGACAGGCACCATCACGGCGCCTGCGCGCAACGTGGCCAGGTAGGCGATCACAAATTCAGGCCGATTGCCCAGGAAAAAGGCGATTCGGTCCCCTTTTTGGATGCCCATACGCTGCAATGCGCTTGTCCATTGCTCCGCTTGCGTGTAAAGTTGATCGTAAGTTATCGAAATCGGTATGCCGCCTTGTTCCGGATCGACGTATTCCAGCGCCGTCTTTTCGGGCGTGCGTTCACGAGCAATGGCGAAAAGCGTCCACAGATTCATCGGATTGTCCTTGTGGCAGTGACAGGGCGTGACAGTGACAGGGCGTGACAGTGACAGGGCAGGGTAATGGTGACAATTGAGGTTTCCCCAGTTTGATAACGCACTCATTATAGAAGGAGCGTTTGAATTTGCAACCTGCCACCCCAAACTGAGATGCACCTCTCAATTAGAACGTAACCTGTATCGTTACAGCGGATCGGCAAGTAGAGGAAATTTTCTTCATGACCCAAGAATCAGGTGGAACCGTGGGCAACTCAGACTTTGACGATCTGATGCTGCCGATTGATATTGAGCATACCGATCCCAATTCAGCGGTCGTCTACCGCATGTTGTACGAGCACAGCCAGGCGGCGCTGGCCTATACCCAGACCCTATACGATTTGAGCCGCCGACTGGTGGGGGCACATCACCTGGCCGAAGTGTTGGATATTCTTTGTGACGGGGTGAAGACTGCGATCAGCGCCGATGCGGTCTTTGTGGTGTTGGTGGACGTCTATCGCACTTTGGCCCATGAGATTTGGGCGGATATGGCGCATCAGCCGTGGTTGGTGAATCTACAGGACCGAGAATCGTCGCGCTATCTCATGGATGGGCTGGTACAGCGGGCATTGCAGACCGGGACTCCTGTGCTTTCGACGAAAAACGAGAACGATCTGCGCGAAAGCCCCCATCAGCGCATCCTGCGCAAGCGTCTGTTCGGCCTGTGTTCCGTGGCCGTGACACCGATGTACTTTCAACAGCGTGTGGTTGGCGCCGTGGTGGTGGTGAATCAGTACCCCAAACGCGATTTTAACTCGTTTGACATTGAACTGATTTCGACCTTTGCCGGCCAGGCTTCTTTAGGCGTTGAAAATGCCCGCCTTCAGGCGGAAATGGCGGCACGTTCTGTACAAGTAGCGCAGCAAGCCGAAGATCTGGCCCGATCCAACACCGATTTAGAGCGCTTCGCTTACGTCGTTTCACACGATCTACAGGAACCGCTGCGCTCGGTGACCGGTTATATGGAGCTCTTCCTGCGCCGCTATGGCAAAGATCTGCCTGATGAAGGAACATTTTTTTTAGACTATGCGCTGGATGGGGCAGAGCGTATGCGTCAGTTGATCAATGATCTGTTGACCTATTCACGGGTGGGCACCCGAGGACGCCCACCAATCCGGGTAAGCAGTGAGATTGCCTTCCTGGCGGCGTGTGAACGCCTGGCCAAACTTATCGAGGAGAGCGGCGCGCAGATCACAAGCGCTCTCTTGCCCGAACTCTTTGGCGACGAAGCCCAAATTGAACAGCTCTTTCAGAATGTACTCAGTAACGCCCTAAAGTTTCGTAATGTTGCGCCTTTGCACATTCATATCGGCGTCGCGCGCCAGGACAGCCTGTGGCGTTTCGCCGTACAAGACAATGGCATCGGCATCGATACGGCGCAGGCGGAGCGGATCTTTCAGGTGTTTCAACGGCTGCACACGCGCGAAGAATACCCGGGCAACGGCATCGGCCTCGCCATCTGTAAGCGCATCGTCGAACGTCATGGCGGGCGCATTTGGTTCGAATCCACACCCGGCCACGGATCAACCTTCTACTTCACACTGCCAGGGATCAATTCTTAGCGTCGATGCGGGCTAGTTGGGCGGGGGCTTCGTCCATGCCCATGAGGATGTCGGCGGTGTACTGGCGTTGGGGTAGGGGAATGTCTCCCCAGCGGGCGCCGTTGTCGAGGATGCGTAAGACACGTTCCGGGCCGAAGTTGTAGGCGGCGATGGCCCAGCGTTCGTCGCTGAAGCCGATGTCGGTGAAGTAGCTGTGGATGTACGAATAAT
This sequence comes from bacterium, assembly GCA_016124945.1. Taxonomy (GTDB): domain Bacteria; phylum Chloroflexota; class Anaerolineae; order Caldilineales; family Caldilineaceae; genus RI-153. The sequence goes on from WGMT01000101.1 coordinate 16,853, forward strand.
ACGCCGCGCCCACAAGCACGTTGCTGTAGGGATCCCACGGGTCGTTGGCCTGTACCAGCGGCGCCCATTCATTCCACGTTGGCGGCATGATCTGCATCAAGCCATACTCCCCCGATCCACCCACAGCAGCAGGATTGAGCCTGCTTTCCCGGTAGGCCAGCGCTGTCAACAGCCGCCAATCCACATTGTAGCGCTTCCCAATCTCTTTGAAGATCGCTTCATAGCTCTCCGGCGTTGCCTGTGCAGACGAGATCTCTTGTCCGCCGGTGCCGTTGTCTTGCCGATAGCGCGCCAGTTCCTCGGCGGTAAAGCCGTGGATCCGCTCAGGTGTGGGCATGGCAGCCACAAAGGAAGGATCGGCCTGGGTAAAGCGCCATGAATCGATCCAGCCGTCGATCTGGCTGCGGAAGAAGAAGATTGACGCTACCAGAAGCGCCATCGTAAGCAAGATCAGCCAACTACCGTTGACGGCTGGGCGGCTTTCAAATGTGCCGGTGATGGCACGATCCACCGCGCCGCCAGGGTTGAACCCCCCTTGAATCACGAAGCGATAGCGCAGGGTGCGTAGCGCAATGATCCGTCCTTCGGTGGGGGAAACCGTCACCTCGATAGGGACGGCGACACCTGGCGGCAAGATGACTTCGCACTGGTCGTGCTTGGGGGCGGTGAGGCTGGTGATCTGCTTTGCCGCCGCCGACAAACCAAAGTGGACGACACAGTCACCGCGTAGATCCTTGGCCCACAGAAAGTAGCGCGTCGTTTGCGCCCCCCGATTCGTCAACGTCAAAACGGCGCGCCCGCTGCGGCGAAAGAGTTGCGAGCGCACCGTGCGCGGATCAAGTTCAGCCCATTCGATGGATTGATAGACGGCTGTAGAGACGAGGGTTGTCTGCCCACTCTGTTGCCAATCTCCATAGTCGGGGGACGTAATCTGCCATGTGAAGGTGTAGCCACCGGGCGGTAATTCGGGGTGAAGGGTCAGGGTGACCTGGGTTTGCTGATTGGGTTGCAGGTAGCACTGGGCAGGTTCAACCAGGATCCACTGTGGGGCAACGTCCAACACAGAAACGTGGAAGGTGGCAGGCAGCGCACCGCTGTTGTTTAGCGTAAGGGCAAAGCGACTGCCGGCGACCGGTGCAATGCTCTGCGTTCCCTGCACAGGGACAGGATTCGCTGCGGGCGGGCGCACCGGCGCAGGGACCGCGGGTGGGTGCCCAACGGAAGGCGGCATGGCGACGGCAGGCTCGGTACCGTCCATTGTGGCCAGGAGCAGCTCAAAGTTGCCTATACGTGCCGAGTGCCATTGATCGAGGATCGTGGCGCTTTCACCCGCTCCGTTGTGATCCAGCAAAAGGATCTGGTAGGGGCGGCTGCGAAAATCAAGCAGGGCATGAAAGGGACGAATGCCCGGCCCCTGGATCGTGACATCGTTGTCTGGGTGCGCGCCGATGTTGAGCAGACCGACGGCAGGGTCGAGATCCACAAATTGGATGTGGCCGGCTGGATCGACGATTTCGAGCTGATCAAAACGTGACATGGGCTTGGAAAGGATAGCGTAGTCGGCGAGAGCGGATGATTGCCCTGAATTATGTCGTTGATCTGAATGACTGTCAATATGTACCTCGATTTATAACCTCTGTCTTGCCCCTGGTAGAGAGACATTCCTTTTTCTTTATGACACTATCGGTTTGTGCGACAACTCGAATTGCATTTTCCGCATTATCGCCTGCCCGCGCTCGTTTGTTTGCGTGTGCATCTACCCGTGTCCTCAACCACTCTATTCAATCCACGGAGTTAGCAAATCGGATGAATTTTTTGAATCCTAGCCGATGGAAGCTTCCTGGCGCACGCTGGGGTCGGTGGGTCATCTTGTTCTGTGTTGTATGGATTGCCGGCTGCGCTCAGAGCGGCGCGCCTTCAATGCTTGATCCTCAAGGACGGGGCGCCAGAGCTGTAACCGATTTGTGGTGGTTGCTCTTCTGGATGGCCTCCGCTGTGTTTGTGTTTTTCTTGGGCTTTTTGCTATTGGCGCTGTTCCGTCGCCGTGCCACTCGGCCGGATGGTGAGGTTGCCGACCGGCGTGGGACGCGTGTGGTGCTGGTGGCGGGCATCATCGGTCCGTTTCTGGTTTTGTTGGTCGTCTTTGCTGCCACGATTTGGACGCTACGGGCGCTGGCAATGCCGCCTGTGCCCGATGAATTGACCGTGCACGTAATCGGTCGCCGCTGGTGGTGGGAAGTGCAGTACCCGGCGCAGCAGTTCGCCACGGCCAACGAGATCCATATTCCTGTGGGGCGACCGGTACGGGTGGTACTGACTTCGCCCAATGTCGTTCACAGTTTTTGGGTGCCTGAACTGCAAGGAAAGATGGATCTGGTGCCCGGCAAAACCAATGTTATGTGGCTGGAGGCCGACGAAGTGGGCGTCTATCGTGGGCTTTGTGCTGAATTTTGCGGTGTGCAACATGCCAAGATGAACTTTTTGGTCATTGCGCAGCCGCAAGCGGAATTTGATGCCTGGTTGGCGCAACAACGTCTACCGGCTCAGATCCCCGAGGACGGCTCAGCGCGTACCGGATTCGATGTTTTCATGCAGTCCTCTTGTATCGAGTGCCACACCATCCGCGGCACAGACGCCACCGGCAACCTGGGGCCTGATCTGACGCACCTGGCCAGCCGCCGCACCTTGGCCTCGTCAGTGATGCCCAATAACCGGGGCAATCTGGGTGGCTGGATCGCCGATCCTCAGCACGTGAAGCCGGGCAACCTGATGCCACCCGCCACGTTGACGGGGACGGAGTTGCAGGCGCTCTTGGATTTCTTAGAGACGTTAGAGTAGTACTACGATCTCAATCACCCGTAACCCACGCAACAAATAACACGCAGTAAAGGAATTCCATGACCCGCACATCCTCCACCGAAAAACCCATGTCGCGCGAGATTTTTGTTGCCGGCGATCAGAAGGCCATCGAGCGGACGGAACCGTTAGACGAGCGTCTGTCTCAGCGTTGGGCGGATCCGTCTGGTTTCTGGGGGTGGTTCGGCGCCTTGCAGAACGACGCGTTGGGTGGCCGAATCATGACAACTGCCTTTACGTTCTTCCTGATCGCAGGTGTGATGGCGCTGTTGATGCGCATGCAGTTGATCTCGGCAGAAAACACCTTCCTGGGGCCAGACACCTACAACGAACTGTTCACCATGCACGGCTCCACAATGATGTTTCTTTTCGTTGTGCCCATGCTGGAAGGGTTCGCCATCTTCCTGTTGCCGTTCATGCTGGGCAACCGTGAGATGCCCTTTCCACGGCTGGGGCAGTTCAGCTTTTTTACCTTTTTGTTGGGTGGCATTCTCTTCTTTTCGAGTTTCCTTTTTAATGCGGTGCCAGACGCGGGTTGGTTCGCCTATGTCCCCTTGAGTGGGCCGGCTTATTCGCCGGGGTTGCCGTTGGATTTTTGGTTGTTGGGGCTAGGTGTGGCCGAAGTGGCGGCCATCGCGGCCGGTGTGGAGATCATCATCGCTGTCTTGCGCATGCGTGCGCCGGGGATGGCCTTACACCGGATGCCGGTACTGGCGTGGGCCTTGCTGGTGACGGCAATCATGATTCTGTTTGCGTTTACCACGCTGCTGGTTGCCAGCCTGCTGCTTGAAGTGGATCGTAAACTAGGTACCCAATTTTTTAACCCGGATGCAGGGGGCAGCGCCCTGCTGTGGCAGCATCTCTTCTGGATTTTTGGGCACCCTGAAGTCTACATTCAATTTATCCCGGCGGCGGGCTTTGTCTCTTCGATCGTACCCGTCTTTGTGCGCAGGCCGCTGATTGGCTACAGCTACATCGTGGTGGCGTTGATTGTGACCGGGGTGATGAGCTTTGCGCTGTGGGCACACCATATGTTCACTTCGGGTATGCCCCAGGCGGCGATGTCCTTTTTCGCGGTGGCGAGTATCTTGATTGCCATTCCGGCAGGCATCCAGATATTCTCGTGGCTGGCGACGATCTGGTATGGCAAGCCTGTGTGGAGAACGCCGTTGCTTTTTGTGGTGGGCTTTCTCTTTACCTTCGTCATCGGCGGGTTGACAGGTGTGATGGTCGGGGTTGTCCCCTTTGATTGGCAGGTACACGATTCGTACTTTGTGGTGGCGCACTTCCACTATGTGTTGATCGGTGGCGTCACCTTTCCGATCTTTGCGGCGCTCTACTACTGGTTTCCGCTTTTTACAGGCAGGCTGATGAGTGAACGCCTGGGGCAGTGGCACTTTTGGATCTTCTTTATCGCTTTTCACGTTACCTTCTTCCCCATGCACATTGTGGGCATGTTGGGCATGCCGCGGCGTGTCTACACCTACGAGGCGGGGTTGGGCTGGGACATCTACAACCTGATTTCTACGGTTGGATCGTTTTTCGTTGCTTTTGCCGTGTTGCTCTTTATCATCAACTTTCTGTACAGCCTGCGCAACGGCAAAGAGGCCGGCCCCAACCCTTGGGGCGCGGACACGTTGGAATGGGGCACAAAACTGCCTGCACCCAACTATGGTTTTGCCGAACTGCCCATTGTACGCAGCCGCCACCCACTCTGGGAAGAGCATCCTCTGCCTGAACGGCAGAAACCGCTTAAGTCGATGCTCGAAGAACTGGCGCAGTGGCCGCTCAACTGGCGTGCAGCCGTCACCACATCTGTCCTTGAGGCGCGGCCGACTGAGATCTTCCGGGTGGCCGGCCCTTCGATTTGGCCTGTTGTGACGGCGGTGGGTGTGATCACCATGTTTACGGCGGAGATCTTTACGCTACGCATCCTTGTGGCTGCGGGCCTGATTGTGATGTTGATCGGCTTGCTTGGCTGGCACTGGCCCGACAAGATCGAGGTCACTGCGCGCGAACTGGAATTTGAGCGCAAGCACAACATTGCCGTCTACCCCAACGGTAGTCCTACAATCACGCGCTGGTCAATGATGTTAATGATCCTGTTGATTGCGATTGCGACGTCGATCTTTATTTTTAGCTATTTTTTCATTCGCCTTCAGCACGAGGTGTGGCCCTACGGAAACTTGCCTCTGCCGGATGTGCTGTTGCCGGCCATCGGCACCGGGGCCGTGGTGGTGGCCGCGCTCATAATGATGTGGACTAACCGCCGCATCAGCCAGGACGAACGCAGCGGCTGGCGCTGGGGCTTGCTGCTGGCTTTCCTGAGCGGTGCTGTGGCTGTGGCCTGTATTGTGCTTGATCTGCGGCAGGTGCCCTTTGATCACACACAGAACGCCTATGCCTCGCTCTATTGGGCGTTGGCCATCTTCGCCGCAGCCATTGTTGTGGGGGGGCTGTTACAGAACCTCTACACCCAGGCCTTCGCCTGGACAGGCCGTTACAGCAGCCGGGATCACATTGCCATCGACATCGGCGCCATGTACTGGAAGGCTGCGGTTGTCCTGTGGGCGGTGTTGGTGGCGACGGTGTATGGGGCGCCGTATTTGTTGTAATGCGTAATGCGTAATGCGTAATTGGTAGAGGCTTTGACACGGTTTCCGGCCAAACTCGTGGCAAGGAGCAGTCCCGCCCTGGGGAACGCCTTGCACATTTCGTTCATCCCGAAAGGACAACCATGTCCCTCACATTCCCGACCGACCGTCGCCTCTGGTTTTGCCTGCTCAATGGGCCGGTTGTTTACACAATCTACTTTTTGCTCGGCTACTTATTTGTTGAGGCAGCGTGTTCGGCGGACCTGTTCACCTTCAACGTGCTGGGATTGGACATGATCACCTTCCTGGTCATCGTGTTCACCGTCCTCGCCGCCGCGGTGACAGGCTACGGCCTCTTTCTCTCGCTTCGGATCTGGCGGCGTACCCACGGCACCAACGATGCCACCGACGACGCCGGTTACGTGCCCTTTATGGCCTTCACCGGTGCGTGGATGAGTGGACTGTTTACGCTGGTGATCCTGCTGACGGGTGTGCCGGCGCTCTACGTTGTGTTGTGTGATTGGATCTGATGGACGAGGACGACGGACGACGGACGACGGTCTATGTACGACAGACGCGCAGGCTCACTGAGTTGGTACACGCACTACGCACTACGCACTACGCACTACGCACTACGCACTACGCACTACGCACTACGCACTACGCACTACGCACTACGCACCACCGATTTTCTCACGTGAAAGGACCCTTCCTATGCAACCTAAAAAACCCATGACGCGCCGCAATTTTCTACAGACCATGGCTTCAGTTGGTGGATCGACGGCGGTCTGGGCTGCGCTGGATTCCTGGGCGCTGGCCAAGCCCCCGCGCCAGGACCTTCCACCGCTGGAAGGCGAAGTGGACGGCGTGCGCGTCATCGTGCTCGGTGCGGGGATGGGCGGCATGACCATGGCCTACGAACTGCTCAAACTCGGCTACGACGTACAGATTATCGAAGTGCGCGACCGACCCGGCGGCCACAATTGGACGGTACGCCGTGGTGATGTCCTTGAAGAGTATGGCGGCGAACGCCAGGTCTGTGAGTTTGACGAAGGCCAATACTTCAACCCCGGTCCCTGGCGCATCCCCCACCTTCATGAAGCGTTTCTGCATTACTGCCGTGAACTCAACGTGCCGCTGGAACCCTTCATCAACTATCAAGACGCCAACTACGTCTACGTTGAAGGCGATCACGGTCCACTTTCTGGGCAGCGTGTACGCTACCGCCAGATGAACGTAGACATGCGTGGTTATACCGCCGAACTACTGGCCAAGTTCGCCAACAATGGTCAGCTCGACGAAGATCTGGAAGATGACCACGTAGACGCACTAATCGACTATTTGGTACGTGAAGGGCTGATCGATGTCGATTCGCTCACCTATACCGGATCCTCACGCCGCGGGTACGCCACCCCACCAGGTGCAGGGATGCAGCCCGGCGGCGCGCTGCCGCCCTTCGACCGTTCGCAGATCATTCCCTACGCCGCCGAGATCCACCGCGCCCAGGGCTATTACCTGGCCTCCGCCGCCGGCTTCAGCCAGCAGATGACCATGATGCAACCCGTCGGTGGTATGGATCGCACCGCCTACGCCCTGGCCGACGCCATCGGCGAAGACAAATTCCTCTACCAGACCGAGGTCGTCGAGATCCGCCAGGATCAAGACGGCGTGCGCATCGCCTGCCGCAATTGGGGAACGGGTGAAACCAGCGAAGTCACCGGCGACTACTGTGTCAGCGCCATCCCGCTCACCATCCTCGCCACGATTCCGGCAGACTTCTCAACGGAAATGGCCGAAGCCATTCGTGGCGTCCCCTATGAACCGTCCGGCAAGATTGGCATGCAGTTCAGCCGCCGCTTCTGGGAAGAAGACGATAACATCTACGGCGGCGTCTCGCGCACCAACATCTCCACCATCGGCGGCATTTCCTATCCCTCTCATGGGTTCCTGGGCGAAAAGGGCGTTTTGCAGGGCTACTACAACTTTGGCATCGACGCCATCTATGTCAGCGGCATGACGGTGGAACAGCGCA